>JAAEQD010000043.1 GCA_024231855.1 Candidatus Zixiibacteriota bacterium | reverse complement strand
TATCCGTCAAAGAAACGACGTCGGAAAAGTTTGGGTAGTTTGATATATCTGGTCTTTTTTCTGATTATGATAATCTCTTCTATTTTCGGTAGAGGGCGACGCCGGGGGCGCGGCCTGGGCCTTCTCTGGTTCATGACCGGGTTCGGTATGGGCCGGACAGGCGGTTTTGGCGGCTCCAGCGGCAGTTCGGGCGGATTTAGCAGTTTCGGTGGCTTCGGCGGTGGTATGGGCGGTGGCGGAGGCGCCTCCGGGGGCTGGTAAGAAATATATATTTTTTTGCAACTTTTATGGTGCAGTGCACTATAATATATATACAGAAGGACGCGGTAATTGAAATTAATCAAAAGATATAAGAATCGGCGGCTTTACGATACTGAGTTAAAGAAAATTATCAAACTCGTAGATGTCAGACGATATATCGATGATGGCGTCGAAGTCAAGGTAATCGATAACGCAAGCGGTAATGATATCACCGTGCAAACGCTGGTGACGGTGCTGTCGAGTTCGACCCATGATAAGAAATCACTGACGAAAAATCAAAATATAATCCAAAAACTTATTTCAGAGAAAGGGGCCGATGTAATGGATGCCATGAAAAAGCTGATGTTAGCCGCGGTCGGCGCGGCCAATCTGTCCAAGGAGAAGATTGAAGAGATATTTGATGAACTGGTTAAAAAAGGCGAGATGACATCAGGTGAGAAAACCGAAGCTATGAAAAAAATGGCCGATAAGCTCGAAACGTCAGCCGGAAAAATTAAAGATAGTATCGAAACCAAGGTAACTGAGGTGAAGGACAAAATCAATTTAGGCAAAAGGGTCGATGAGTTGAATAAGAAGATTGAAGACCTGACAGCCAAGTTGGAGGAAATATCTAAAAAAATGGAAAGTAATTAGTTTTTTAAGTTACTTGTCACAATAATCCCTTTGGGGAGCCGGGTTTTATCATAATTTTGCAATAATAATAACAAAAGATATTGATAAAACCTTCATTCTTTTCGATAATATAAGTATAACCGTATGCAATAAAATAAACTTGCCCAGTGCTTGAAAGGATACTTATGCCGCTGCCAAGACCCGATAAAGGCTTACAGAACCTTAAAAGATATCAGCAAATCGCCAGGATTCTGATAAAATATGGTTTCGGCGAAATCGTTTACCGGATGAATCTGGTTTCGCCATTGAGGCCGGGCAAAGCCAGAAAAAAAACAAGCATCGGAAAAAGCACTCCGGTAAGGGTCAGATTGGCTCTGGAGGAACTCGGCCCTACTTTCGTCAAGCTGGGACAGGTTCTTTCCACGCGCCCCTTCTTATTGCCTGTTGACTACATATTGGAATTATCGAAACTGCAGGATCAGGTCGAACCCATGCCCTGGCCGCAAGCCTCAAAAATGTTAGTTAGCGAATTAGGCCGGCCGATTGAGGAGTGTTTCAAGGAATTCGATCAAGTTCCATTAGCGTCCGCCTCACTGGCACAAGTGCATGACGCCCGGCTCCTGGATGGAACCCCGGTGGTCGTGAAAGTTCAGCGTGAAGGTATTCGGAAGATCATCGATTCTGATATGAATATCCTTTACGATGTGGCTGACCTCCTGGAAAAAAACATTCAGGAAAGCCGTCAATATGACCCTCGAGGCGTTGTTGAAGAATTGGCCAGAACTACCCGCAAGGAGATCAATTTCCTCAACGAAGCCCGAAACATCGAGATTTTTTCCGAGAATTTCAGTAATGAACCGGGAGTAAAAATACCCAGAGTCTATCGAAAATTCACTACTCCAAAACTATTAACTCTGGAAAAAATAGTCGGCATTAAAATATCCAATGTTGACGAATTGGAAAAGGCCGGTTACGATACCGAGCAGATCTGCAAAAACGGTTCCCGGTTGGTCTTGAAGATGATTTTCGAGGATGGTTTTTTCCACGCGGATCCCCATCCGGGAAATCTGTTTGTTTGCGAAAACGAAGTTATAGCGCCGGTCGATTTCGGGATGATGGGCACCCTTTCCGAATCGCAAATGAACGAGCTAGCGGATTTTGTCGTAACGGTTATGTCTCGAGATGCCCGCGATATCGTGAGGGTCCTTCAAAACAGCGGTGTGGTTCCCGAAAAAGCCAATCTCAAAGCGCTGGAACAGGATTTGAGCGAGATGATAGTCAAGTATTATCGAATGTCGCTTACGGATATAGATATGAAATCGGCCCTTGATGACTTTTTCGCGATCTCCCATCGATATGAAATAAAATTCCAGGTGGAGTTTATGCTTTTGGGCAAGGCCTTGATGACCTATGAAGAATTGGCCAGAATGCTCTACCCTGAATATAACTTTGTCGCCGAGATAGGGCCATATCTGACGAAGCTAACCGCCAGGAAATTCAAACCCACTAATTTTCTCAAAGATATCATGCGGATTATCGACGAATTGAGATGGATAATGGTCGAGTCGCCCAGGAAATGGCGACTGATCACCGACAAATTAAGCCGCGGCGAATTGCAGGTTCAGATGCAGCATATCGGCCTGGAGACTTTCATTAAGGAGATGGATCGCTCCTCGAATCGTCTCTCGGTTTCGCTTCTGGTAGCGGCCCTAATTGTCGGCTCCTCCATGATCATGACAGTCGATAAAGGTGTCATGATATTCGAACTGCCGGTACTTGGTTTAATCGGTTACCTTTTCGCGGGCATTTTAGGGATACTCCTGGTGATTTCTATTTTAAGGTCGGGGAAGTTATAAATTAATATTTGAATTCCATATACTGAATTGACTCTTTTCATTGCTGTCGATTGTCATCCGAAATTATATCAGTGACAGGCATTTAGGGGTATAACATAAGTGTTTCGGCCGAAACCATTTATACTTTTAAGGGTTTATTATAGATAAAGTTATTGCGTGGATGGGTCTTAATCTTTAATTTGTTAGTTGGAGAAGGTTATGAGTTTCGAGAATTTAAACGACCGCGAAAAAGACATTCTGAAAGCTTTAATCGACCATTATATCAATACGGCCGAGCCGGTTGGTTCTCGCACTTTATCCAAACAATATGATTTCGGTTTGTCCGCCGCCAGTATCAGGAATACTCTCAAAGACCTCGAGGAGATGGGCTATATTTCACAACCTCATACTTCCGCCGGCCGAATGCCGACAAATTTGGGTTATCGGAGTTATGTCGATTACCTCTTAACTCCGGAAAATCTGAATGAATCGGAGAAAAAATTCATCCGGCATAAAATGAAAACCGAATTCACAGCCGTCGGGCAAATTCTCGAACAGACATCCAGGGTTTTAAGCAATCTTTCCCAGCAATTGGGTGTTACCATAACGCCCCAGTTGGATTCGGCGATCTTGACCAAGCTTGAATTGATCCCGGTTGCCGCCAATAGGCTTATGGTTGTTCTGGTCGTTAAATCAGGGCTGGTAAAATCGATTTTAATCGAAGTTGAATCGAATCTGCCCGATTTGGCGATTAATGAAACTGTCGAGGTTCTGAATGAGCGATTGTGCGGTTTGACACTGGAGGAGATTAAGGCGACTATCGGCGAGAGGGTAAAAGGCGCTAATGCCGGTGATCCCAAGCTGATTAAGCTTTTTGTAGAGGGACCGGAAGAAATATGGGAGTTTCCATCTGACGAGAAACTCCATTTCGGAGGCGCGTCCAAGCTTTTACAGCAACCAGAATTTAGAAATCCCCAGGATATGACCAAAATGGTTGAACTAATCGAGGATCGCAAGGCAATCCATAAGATGCTGACCCGTACCGGAATCTCCGAGGGAATTGCCATCACGATTGGCCATAAAAACAAAAAAGGAGAAGATGAGCAGTTATCGATGCTCTCATCCAGCTACGATATGGGCGGAATTAAAGGCGTTGTTGGCATTATCGGGCCAACCAGAATGCAATATTCGAAGTTGGTCAGTCTGGTTGATTACACTTCGAAGATGCTGTCTGAAATTCTCTCCGATTAGTCTTGACATGACTATTCATTTTTAATATTAAAGACTCTGCGTCGAACCCGAAATATGAGGGAAAATGTCCAAGAAAAGTAAAACCTCCGATAAATCACGAATTGCCGAAGAAAATTCCCCAGTTGAAAACGATCCAAAATCAGGTAAATCCAAATCGGCGAAAAAAAGTCCAAAGACGGTCGTTGATATCAAGAAATCTGAAGAATATACAGAACTTCAGGATAAGTATTTAAGACTGGCCGCCGAATTTGAAAATTTCAAAAAGCGCAGCGCCCGGGAATTCAGTCGAATAATTGAAAGTGCCGGAAATAGCCTGATTCTTGAGTTCCTCCAGGTAGTGGATGATATGGATAGAGCAATGAACCATCCCCAAAATGACTTGGCTAATTTCCAACAGGGAACCGAAATGATTTATAGTAAATTCGGCGAAATCCTGCAAAAGCAAGGTCTGAGGGAGATAAAGGCGGTGGGCGAAGTTTTCGATCCCAATTTTCATGAGGCGGTTATGCAGCTCGAAGTTGAAGACAAAGATGATGGGATTATAATAGAAGAAGTTCAGAAGGGTTATTTTCTCAACAGCAAAGTATTACGGCCGTCGAAAGTAGTAGTTGCTAAAAGAAAAGCGGAAGATTCAAACGATTCGCCCGAGACCCAATCTGATTGAGACCTGATGAGCGGTTAGTTTGACATTATAGTCGATTCCTAATCGAATGGTTGGATAGATCGCTATTTCGAATAATTTATTAAAGCCGAAGTTTTTGCTTGATAATAGCGGCGTTTCGATTTAAAACTGATAACCAGAGAAACCTCAAGTGCGAGGCAGTTTCGCTGCCTCAATCCTGGTTAAGACAATAAATTTTTTTAGCAGGCGGCGTTCCGATCGACGGAATGCATGTTAGTGAATTTTCGTCCCGGCCTGGCAAAATAGCCGGATACTTGCTCTTTGACATATACACCAGGTCTATTGAAGGTCCACACCCTATGGGTAAAACTAATTAATTGATCTGCACCTGATGCTTGTCTTACCGTTAATGGAAACAGTCTAAAAGGGAGCCACGATGTCTAGAATTATCGGAATCGTAAATCTTAAAGGGGGCGTTGGCAAAACAACAACATGCGTCAATCTTGGCGCCGCTTTGGCCTTATATGGATTTAAAGTATTACTGGTCGACCTTGACCCTCAGAAAAGTCTTACTGGCTGGGCCGGAATCAACCAATGGCCGACAGTGGGAGACGTACTCACGGGAGAAGTGGATCCTTTACAGACTTTAGTCAAGTGGAGTAAAGCCAAGTGTTGGGTTATGCCTGCCGGACGCGATTTACGGGCGATTGAAACGCAGCTTCTGTCAGTCAGCCAACGAGAGTATGTTCTTAGGCCGAAATTACAGCGACTCAACGATTACGATTTCATCCTGATAGACAGCGCCCCGTCATATGGCCTCCTGACGATCAACGCGATCTGCGCGTCGGATGAAATAGTCATCCCGCTTCAGACGGAAATCTTGTCGCTGGAAAGCACAATTCCGTTTTTCGAGACACTCGGTGAGATAAAGAAACGATTCCACCCCAAACTGAGAATCGCCGGTATTTTGCCCAATATGTATGATTCGCGGACTAATCTGTCGAAAGCCATCCTGGATCAGATGCGGGCTTCCGAACATCTAGGACCGTTGATGTTTAAGACATTTATCCGCAAAAACGTGAAACTGGCCGAAACGCCATCGATGGGTTATGCAGTGACGCGCTATTCGGCCTCTCATGGCGCCGAGGATTATCGGACTTTGGCCGAGGAAATCCTTAACGATGACGACAGGAAAAAAATCGAGATGTTCAAACAGGCGGCCGCTGAAGCGAAAAGCCCCAGAATCATTAATCTCGATCTTCTGGAACCAACTGACGGCGATAAAGAGTTGAAATCAAATCAGGATGAAGAGGGGACTGAGGAAGTCTTAGAATCTGAAGTATATGAAGAGCGACTGAATTCCGCGGAGAATCTTTAATAATTTGTGTTGAAAATTAATTTGATTTGTCGAAAGGAAAAACAATGAAGATATCTATCGAATTTTGCGTAGAATGAAACTACGATCCGCAGGCGGCCAGTTTGGCCGATGCATTGAAAGATCGGTATGGAGTCGAAGCCGAATTGATAAAATCCGGAGGCGGCGTGTTCGAGGTTGTCAAAGACGACGAACTAATTTTCTCTAAGAAAAAAGCCGGCAGATTCCCTACTAACGAGGAAGTTTTCGCGAAGATAGATTAAATTATCTATCGTGGCACATGTAAAATACAATTACCTTGTATCCTTTTTTCAAATGTTAATTTGAAATCAGTTTAGTTAATCCAGTCGATTTATCCCTTGCGCTTGAGAATTCAGGTTCATATATTTCCCCGAAGTATGAAACTAAACTATTTTTTGATTGCAATCAGCCAGCCTGATAGCTATTAAGACTTTGAGTCAGTTAAAAGTAAAGCGTAGGGGATAATAGGGCAAATGTTTGGTCTTCTGAAACATGTTATATCAGCCGCTATCTGGGCGATTGTCGCGGCCGCGTTTTTGATCGCTAAAAGCCCGGAATTGTTCGCCTTTTGGGTACTTCTGGGCGCGGTATTGATAGTCGGCTGGGCGGTGAAATTCGTCTGGAAATGGATTGTCGGTATTTTCCTGCCGACAGTATCGGCCCGCAGTTACTTTTTCTTCATTGTCATAGTTATAGGCGCTGGACTGTTGTTCTATCAGGCGTCCATTGTGCCCTCGTTTAATAGTTGGGGCGCCACCGAAAAGGAATTAAAGGCCAAATACCCAATTGATGAATTTCTGCCCGAATCGAAAACGGTGGCTTTCAGGGCAATAACAATCGAAGCCCCTATAGAAGAAGTATTCCCCTGGATAAAACAATTGGCCACCGAAGGTGTTTTGAATTTTGATATAAACATTCTCGATTTTATCAGTAACAAACCGGCCCAGATAGTCTTGCAGGATATCCCGACTGTTAATATCGGGGATCGCTACCTGATCGGCGAGATAGTCGAATCAAAAGAAAACGAAAGCCTGACTCTCGAATTAAATCGCGACCGTTTCCCCTGGAGCAAATTCAACAAGATATGCGCCGGTTATTACCTTCGCCGTGACGGCCGTGATAAAACCCGTATCGTTATGAAAATAAAGGCTGATTACGAGGGTTACCTGGCCTGGTTCTCGGCTAAATACCTTATCGAACTCGGCGATTACTGGGTTTCCAGTTACCAATTGACTTCGATAAAGAGTATCGCCGAGGGTAAGGCGATTTTGTAAGAATCCTCACCAACTGTTTGTTTTTAAACACCGAGGTGAATTTGCTCAAAATATCAATATTTACAGTCATTTCATTACTAGCAATCTTTGCATTAGGCTGTAATAATATTGATAATAGCCTCAATCCACCTTTTGGATTGGAATGGGGAATGTCTTTTAGTGAAGTCACTGAATTAATCAAGGGCAATAATATTGATGAATTAGGAGTAGATAAAAGCCCATATCAATATGGAAGTCTTACCCACGGCGTATTATTAGGTGAATATTTGGGCAATGATAGATTTGTCGAAATTTATTTTTGGAACGATTCTTTATTCGCGCTATTAATTACCCAATTAGAATTTACATTCTTTGATGATTCAACCGTATTTATACCTTATCCAAGTATTGAAGAATCAGGTGCGATGGCTTTGCCGGATTTAGGTACTTATGATTCTAGTGATTCAGCTATTAATACTGAAAGTAATCATATAAGAATTCTGGATGACGAGCTATTGTCATTATGGATTGATATGAGTATTGATAGCTTAAATACTTATATATTGGATTCAAATATAAGTAAAATTGTTAATACTGATAGAGATACCATTTATGCTGATTGGGGAGACCTTGTAAATGTATATTTTCATGAATGCGATCCTTGTAGGATGTTGGTTGATAGATTTAATTACTTTGGGTATTATAGTTCGAATATAAGTATTGATATCTGTTCGTCTAATAATGAAATTACAGATCCTAAAACTGCAAGCAATAGACGTGTAAGGATTTCTTATAAGTCTCTAGATTACTTAGCAATTGAAAAAAAGATTATGGAATGGGAAAAAGAAAATAATGATAGGATTATTTGGCAAAAGCCCCTTTAATTATAGTGATGAGATGAACAACCCAGTGAATAGAGAGTGTAGCGTAAGATGACAGCGGTCTTGTATTTCGCCGCCGGCCTGATAGTCGGTATCGCAATCACCATAATCATCCATAGTCGCCAGAAAAGTGATGTGAAAGCCCTGGCCCGCGAATTGGCCTCGGAGGCCAATAGCGAGAAGATTCAGGACCTGGAGCAGTTCCTGGGCCGGGTCAAGGAGTCATTCGATTCGGTCTCGATGGAGGCGCTGGATAAAAGCCTGAAACAGCATCTGGCGATTGCCAAGGGCGCCCTATCGGAACAGTCGGCGGTGGGCAAGAAGGATATTGAAGGCAAAAAAGAGCTTATATTCGAGACATTCAACACGATGAAAGCCGAACTTGAGAAAGTAAGCGGCCTGATGAAGGATTTCGAAGGTGATCGTCAGAAAAAGTATGGCGAACTGTCGAATCTTCTAAGCAGTACCGGCAACCAACTCAACCGCCTCCATGATACAACATCCAAATTGACTACGGCATTAGTACGGTCACGGGTTCGAGGCAACTGGGGCGAACGGATGGCTGAGGATATTTTAAAATTGGCCGGATTTATTCACGGCATAAACTACTATAAGCAAAAAACACTTCAGGAATCCGCCCAACGGCCGGATTTCACATTCGTATTGCCCAACGATCAGAAAGTCAATATGGATGTGAAATTTCCGTTCAACAATTACTGGCTTTTCCTGGAGAGCGAAAACCCCGATGAGAAGGATAAATACAAAAAACAATTTCTAAAAGATGTAAAAAGCCGGATCAAGGAACTCACCTCTCGTGATTATATCAACCCCGATGATAACACTGTCGATATCGTGATAATGTTTATCCCCAACGAGCAGGTTTACGCGTTTATCAACGAAAACGATAACACTATCCTCGACGACGCCATAAAGAACAAGGTCGCTCTTTGTTCACCGCTGACTCTATTCGCGATCCTGGCGGTTATCCGTCAGGCTATTGATAATTTCAATATCGAGCGTACGGCCAACCAGATATTATCGCTGATGGGTGGTTTTTATAAGCAATGGGGGCTATATGTCGATAGCCAGGATAAGATGGGCAAGCGCATTGACGACGCTCAAAAGGAATTCAATAAGCTGGTAACTACCCGCCGCACTCAATTCGAGAAAATCCTGGAGAAAATCGAGCAACTCAGACAGCAGAAAGATTTGCCGTCGGTCGAAGTCGATTCAGTGACTTTTCAGCCGGAATCGCCTCCCGATGACAGGCTCGAATCGCAATAGAAATATTGATTAATAATCCCTGAAACTTCTATTGATTTCCCCTCGTACAGCGACTATATTAGGCGCGATTTAAAGAAATAATTCAAATTGGAGGAATAGATGTCGACACAAACTAAACGTGATTTTGTAGCCATAACCGATTTTTCCGAATCGGAAATCCGGGAAACGATCAAACTGGCAATCGATATGAAAAGGAAGCCGCAGCGACTTGATGTTTTAGCCGGTAAAACTGTCGGTTGTATTTTCCACAAAGCTTCACTTCGCACACGCATCTCCTTTGAAGTTGGAATATACGAACTTGGCGGATATTCACTGTATATCACCGAAAAAGAAATAGAACTCGGCAAACGCGAATCCATATATGACGCGGCCAAAGTTTTATCACGTTACCTGGGGATGATTGAGATCAGGACTTTCTCTCATAGTGATGTCGAACAACTGGCCAAACATGCCGATATCCCGGTAATTAATGGTCTTACTGATCTTCTGCACCCGTGCCAGATTATGTCGGATATGCAGACTATTACCGAACATAAGGGCAAAATCGACAATATGAAAATCGCCTATCTTGGGGATGGCAACAACATGGCCAACAGTTGGCTGAAAGCCGCCAGCCGGTTGCCTTTAGATTTACGTATCGGCACCAGTAAAAATACGCCGCCAAACGCGAAAATACTCGATGAGGCCCAAAAGGCGGCTAAATCGAAAATACTGGTTACTGAGAACTCGCTGGAAGCAGTCGCCGGCGCCGACGTCATTTATACTGATGTTTGGGCCTCGATGGGCGAGAAACATCTCCAGGCTGAAAAAGAGAAGCATCTGAAGGCTTTCCAGATCAATTCCGGTCTTCTCGAGAGTGCCAATCCGGAAGTCATTGTCATGCATTGTTTGCCGGCCAATCGCGGCCAGGAGATTACCGATGAGGTTATCGACGGCCCGCATTCGGTAGTATTCGATCAGGCCGAAAACCGACTTCATATGCAAAAAGCAATCATGGTGAAATTGGCGCGGGATAGTTTTTAGATTTCGCTTAATATTTGATAAGTATTAATACCTCACAAGCGCCCATTTGGGCGCTTTTATTGTTTGCAGACACAATTCACATGTTATCTATATGCATTCCTATGCGCATATAATTAATAGTCAATTTATCGGATATGCGGGACATCAGAGCTTTGTAAATGTAACCTGTTATTAATTAGTTATATAGGAGAGAATTCATGGGATTGTTTCATCTGTTCATATCAAGGCATACTCTTTGCTTTTTCATGATGGAAAATTGGGAGGAAAAGGATGAAATGCTACTTTCATGGCTCGGTTAACGGCGAGGATAAGCTTTTACAACAGATGGGAACTGTCAGTTTTGCCATTCCCGACATCGGGATTATCTTTCGGAGTCGCTGGGTAGGAAATTTACTGGATTGCCAATACGCGGCTTTGTTGTCGCTTATGCAGTTTCTCGAGAAGAATAAAAAATTGCTCAAAGACGACAAAGTCGAGATTCTCTCCGATGCTTCGGTAGTAGTATATCAACTATCAAAGAATGCTTTTGTATATAAAAGCGTGGAATCCTATTATCGCATGGTTCAAACCTATAAATCTAAATTCGATTTCAAGATTCACTGGATCCCTGAACAGGATAACACCGCTTATCATGGCCTAATTGGTACACCGCCTATGAAACCGACCGTCGATATCAAATTCGATATAAAAAACGCGGATGATATTTCGAAACGACGCGGCGGCGTTTTGCCGATGTAATTATTTTGCTTGCTTATCTCGGAACTTATTATAAATTAAGAGTATAAAGTGCTGGGGGAGTAATACAATTATTATTGGAGGTTTTATGCGATTATCGGCAGCAACATTGATTGTTATTATGTTAGTATCCTCAGTTCTGGCTTATGACAGTCCGGATAAATTGGTTCAGCCCAAAAATGAGGTTATGGTTCAAGCCAGCCTTGAAAGGACTATATCCGCGTTTAAATCTGATGAAGTCGTAAAAGCCTGGGTGTTTTTCACCGATAAAGGTTTTTTCAATTTATCAGAATATGATATCAATCTGCAGAGCGCCGAGAACGCGTTAACCGAACGGGCTAAAAAACGCCGTCTCAAGGCGAGAGGGCTATACAATCTTGTCGATTTTCACGATATCCCAGTCTATAAGTACTATATTGAAGAAGTCGTGAATACGGGGGCGAAACTACGCCGGACTTTGCGCTGGTTTAACGCGGTCACAATCGAAGCCGATGTAGCGACTTTGAATCGCATTGCTCAACTTCCATTTATCCATAAATTCAAACCGGTCAGTTCATCGAGATTGCCGGAAGATTATACTAAAGAAACAAAGGTTAATATCGATATACCGCTTGTCGCAACCACAACTCTGGAGTACGGCATGTCGCAATTACAGCTTGAACAGATAAATACAACCGTCGCGCATGAACTTGGTTTTGCCGGTCAGGATGTTTTGGTTTGCATGTTGGATACCGGCTATAAAATAGGCCATATAGCCTTTCAGGACGCTATGAATGAAGAGCGGATGCTGGCCCAGTATGATTTTATCAATAACGACGACAACACGGATTATGATCCTTCCCAGGATGGCGAAAACCAGGCCCGTCACGGTACCTTATGTTGGTCCGCGCTTGGTGGACAATCCGCGGGCAACCTCTATGGCCCGGCTTATCAAGCCGACTTTATACTCGGTAAAACCGAGGACACTCAAGGTGAGTATCATGGCGAGGAAGACAATTGGGCCGCGGCCGCCGAATGGGCCGATTCACTGGGTGCTGATGTGATTTCAACCTCTTTGGGTTATCGTTATAGTTTCGATTACCCCGATGAGGATTATGAATATTCTGATATGAACGGTGATAATACGATCGTCACGATGGCGGCGGACATGGCGGTTCAACGGGGAATATCTGTGGCGGCCGCTCTGGGCAACGATGGTAGCCTGGGCGGAGGATCGCTTATCGCTCCGGCGGATGGCGATTCAGTGATTGGCGTTGGCGCCGTAAATGAAGCCGATGAAATCGCTTCCTTTTCCGCGTGGGGGCCGACTTATGACGGCCGAACCAAACCGGATATCTCCGCTCGAGGCGTAAGTACTGTTTGCGCCGATCCATCCGATTTGAATGGCTTCAGTTCAGCCTCAGGGACCTCGCTGTCGACTCCGTTAGTTGGCGGCGCGCTTGCCGTATTGCTTTCGGCCCATCCCAACTGGACTCCCATGATGGTACTTGAAGCACTCAAAGCAAGCGGCCATTACACCGACTTCCCCGATAATCATTATGGTTGGGGAATTCTCGATGTTGGCGAGGCTTTATTCTATCATCCCGAAGGTGATATTATCGTGGATCATGAGCCGATGATATTTTTCCCCGCCGGCCTCGATAACAATATCATTTCCGCTATAATCACCGGTGGGGCTGATATAAATAACTCCGAAGTCTATCTTTACTGGCGAACCGATTATGCCGAAGAATTCATCCAATCCCAGATGATAGCCGGGGGAGAGGACTATTTCGAGGCGGTCGTACCCGGCCTCGATGAGGGTTTTATGCAATACTATATATATGCCGAGGATGTAAACGGGATCTATACAACTTATCCATATGGCGGACCGGATAATTTCCTCGAAGTGCAGATCAACAGTACCGAGTTCTTCGATTCCTTCGAGAATGGCTTGTACTATTGGATGACCGAGGGCACCTTTGGCAATTGGTCGGTGACCGCCGAAAGATCGGCTACCGGTAATGTGTCGGTTGCCGATAGCCCCTATCGTAATTATTATAATGACGCCGAATTGACTTTAACCAGCAAGTTCAAGCTGGATCTTTATGATGCCGAGGCCGCCTCGGTAAGTTTCGAAGCCCGTCATATACTTCAAACAAATCTGGATATGGTCTATTTTGAAGTCTCCACGGATGATGGCGTTTCCTGGGAAGCGCCGGGACCGGTTATTACCGGATCGCAATTTAATTTCGCGGAAACAGAAATCGATCTGGCTGACTATCTGGGTAGTTCGCTGAGATTTAGATTCCGCATGGTTACTGATGGCAGTAGCCCCCGCGATGGTATCAATATCGATGATTTTTATCTTGACTGGGAAGCTCCGACAGATATTGCTGACGGCGACAGAAATATTCCCCAACGATTCAGTTTAAATCAGAATTACCCCAATCCGTTTAATCCATCGACCATAATCGGTTTTTCGCTAGCCAAACCGGGGCTCGTCAATCTCGATATTTACGATCTGTTGGGTAAGAAAGTCAAAACACTGCAGTCAGGAAACCTGGCAAGCGGCGGGCATGAAATAATCTGGGACGGCACCGATGATTCCGGCGATGATGTAGCCAGCGGAGTTTATCTGTATAAACTCGACACGGGCGAAACCAGCCAGGTTGAGCGAATGACATTACTGAGATAATTGATAGAAATTTAATAAATCTATGGCGCATCGGCTTTGGCTGACGCGCCTTTTTTTATTATTCAGCAATACTGAATCCATTAGGTTAAGCATGGCGGATATTCGCGTCAGGTCAAGCTTCGCTACAGCCTGACTGAACTCTTTGATCGTTTCCGATTTTGAAAAAAAACAGGCCATACCCCGGATGGGTATGGCCTGATCTGTTTGAATATCTATTGTCTTATTTCAATAACACTACCGGCTTGACATCTTCGAAATTGCCGGCTGCCAGCCTGACGAAGTACATACCGGATGACATGCCCGAGGCATCCCATCTCAGCGAATGTTCGCCGGCGGGCTGAACACCCTCAAACAGCGTGGTTACCTGTTGGCCGAGGATATTATAAACTTCGACTACGACCGGGCCGGATGTTGCCAGGCTATAGCCGACAGTGGTAGCCGGGTTAAACGGATTCGGATAAATCTGGCTCAATGCGAACGAGGTCGGAATCTCGGCATCCGGTTGGGTGATATCGGTAGCCCCGACATTCAGGACCACTTCAATATCGGTAATACCGTTTAACTGATCGTTTGTCAAAAGCCGAAGCACGGCATTATATGTGCCAACCTCCAGGCTACCGGCATTGAATGTAATATCGACATCGATATTTTCCTCCGGAGCTATAATACCGTTGCCAGGCGCGCATAATATCCATGTTTGGGGTGGGGCAGGCGCGTCGCCGAGTGTGAATTCGACCGCCAGATTATCTTCCATGTAAGGCATATCGCAAGCGACCTCGAGACCATGGGTGCCGCTGAAATTTTCCATGCCTATCGAACATTCATTCAGGCGGCCGGGTCCCATGCTCAGGTACTGGTACTTGACGGTATTGGGGGCCTCCAGGACTATCTGGAAGGTGAATATGCCCTCCTGACGCCAATCGGGGACCTCATGCCAGGTTATGACCGCCATATCGGTATTATTAGTATAGAAATATCCCGTGCCGCCGTTTTCGAGATTCATGTCGTCATAGAATACGGCCAGTAGATTATTCGGCGGTTCGGCATCAGGTATACCGACATTGCCGAATTCAGTCGTGTAGAAATCGGTGAATGACGCCCAACCGTTGGTGCAGACACAGATCGAATCATAAACATTTTCGTAATAAGTGAAATCAAAACCCAGGGCAATCTTGCCGGAGTTGCCGTCATCGATATCAAAGCCAAAATCAATCACTTCACCGATATCCGTGATGTCGATCCAGTCGAATTCCGGGCCTTCTGGTGAGTAGATATCCTCGAAGGTGTAGCCGAATGAATCCTGGTTGGCTGGGTTCAATGCTTCAAGCACATAGATCAGGTCCCCGTCCCCGATATTGGCGATATTGAAATCAATGCTTGCCTGGCCGCCCAGGGGCACATCGACTACGATCGTGTCTTCGGAAAACACCGCCTCGGGAAAGCCGGCGTAAGTGTAAACCGGTCGTTGGGAATTATTACCTATTCCAGCGGCGCCGTATTTTATATAACAGAAACCATCCATGCCCCAACCTTCGCCCCAGCTATTTTTCATGATCCAGGCGCCTTCACCCTCGCATTGAGTATCATCCCAGCCCACCAGGATGACGGCATGATTGAGCGGCTCGACATCGGCATGATCGTAGCAACCCTCGTTGTAGGAATTGAAATCGTTATAGGCCGTGAAAGTCGTCGATACCGGACCTGACAACAGGGCGTTTTTTATGAAAGCTACGTTATTGGGGATATCATTATAACCGATCTGCGTCGCCAGCACATCGCATTCATCCTGGGTGCAGGGGACCGTGTCATCCGCCTGGTAGGGCATACAGGCTTCACCGACGGCGCCGTAGGACATGAATAAGTTATAGGCGTCCTCCATCCAGCCGCCTTCGCAATCGGAGTCGCCGGAGTTGCAGGATAAGACCTGCTGTTCGGATAGATCCAGGACTATTTCTTCGGCGATAAGATAAGCCGATTCGAATGCCGCGGTGGCCGCGAAATCCCAGCAGGAACCGCAACCTCCCTGATTAGTGACCGGCGTAACGCCGTTCATATCGCGCCAGTCGAATATCTCCTGCGTGTCGAGTAAAACGGGTGGATCTAATTTATCCAATTCGGCAAATCGACGTGTGACCTCCTCGGGGATATTCAAGCCCAGGCGCATCTGGCGTTCCTCGGGCGTTAGCTTGGTCATCGAATTTTCGCCGGCGGTCCAGTGAAGGCCTTTATCGGCGATCATTTGCTGTATTTGTTTCACTTCCTCGGATACCTCGGCTTTTGCCGTTATTAACGGCAATACTAAAAGACCGATACCAATAAGAGCGATAGCTAGTTTTTTCATTATTCCTCCTTGAGGTTAATGCAAGGTGTATTATTTTATCTAAATTTACGAAAATATCGACGGAAGTCAATGAAAAAAGGCGGCCGGGGCCGCCTTTTGGGCTATCAATTTAAATGTGTGTATTACTTTCTGGTTTCAGAGGGAGCAACTCTCCCAGTCGTCACAATTTCGCAATTCGGCCAGCCCACCGGCGGGTCAACTGGCGGGTGCCCCACTCCCGCCTTAAACAACGAAATGTTCCATCAGAAAACCTAAACAAAAACCTTGAGCGTGATTTCCTGTTCCCAACTAAAACGGGAGTGGGGCACCCGGCCCGAAATTCCCCATGTATCCATTGATTCATATTAACAGGAATGAGCTTTATATTGTTATTACTAAATTCCCGGAACGCAAACCGTTCCAAAAGCGTATTAACACAAGTATAACTATGGCCTTGACATGGCCGCTTGGCTGGCTTAGAATTATCTAAAAATAGCAAAAGGAGAACTGCTTGGATAAAATTACAATGTTCCTGCTAATGCCGGATGCCGTCGCCGGGAAAAAACTGACCGACCTGATCATGGAATCATCCGTTTTCGCCAAGATCATCCTGCTGGTGCTGGTCGCCTTTTCGGTTATATCCTGGGCCATCATGATCTATAAGTATTTCGAATATAAGCGGGTGATCGCCACCAACGAAACCTTCCTCAGGGAGTTTCGCCGCCGGAGAAGCCTGGAGAAAAGCTTCTCGATTTTAAGCAAGATGAAACCGACGCCCTTTGCCGCGATATTCGGGGCGGCCTTCGTCGAACTCGAATCGCTGGTCTCATCAGGCGGCCGGGGCGAGCAGGTGGCTATCGATGATGAGGGCCTGGAGCATATCGCCGAGGCTATCGATCGAACCGCCACCAGCGAAGTCAGCCGTCTGGAGAAAAACGTGGTGTTCCTGGCTACCACCGCCAACGCTTCGCCGTTTCTGGGGCTTCTGGGAACGGTCTGGGGTATCATGGAATCGTTCGCGCAAATAGGTGTGATGGGTACCGCCACGCTGGCGGTAGTCGCGCCGGGTATCGCCGAGGCCCTGATCGCCACCGTAGCCGGTCTGGCAGCCGCTATCCCGGCGGTTATCGCCTATAACTATTTTACCAATAAACTGCGTTTTATCACCTCGGAGATTGACAATTTCAAGTCAGAACTGTTTTCGGCCATTAAAAAGGAGTTGAGTACACTTGCGCAAGTTTAGACGTGAATACCATCCGATGGCCGAGATCAATGTCACCAACCTGGTGGATGTGGTATTGGTATTGTTGATCATATTCATGATTACCGCGCCGATGATGCAATCGGGGGTCGATATCAAACTGCCGAAATCCAGCGAATCGCCGCGGGATGTCTCGACCGGTATCGTGGTTTCGATTACCAAGACTCAGCAGGTTTATATCGATAACTATAAAATCCCCAGCGATCAGTTCGAAGCCCGCTTGAAAACGATCCGCGAAGTCAAGAAATTCAGACCGGTCTATATCCGGGCCGATCAAACTGTGCCTTATGGCGTGGTTATGGATATCATGAGCAAAATCAAGAAAATGGGTATCCAGAATGTGGGCCTGGTTACCGAGCCGGAGTCGAAGCTTTGAACTTAGCCATCGTAATATCCCTGGTTTTGCATATGTTGATCTTCACCTATCTGTTCTGGGGCGAGAAGCGAGGCCAGAAAGACGCCTACCCGGCTATCATGACTGTCGATCTGGTTTCGATGCCGCCTATTTCAAGAGGGGTCAATACGGGCACGGAAACGCCGGGGACGCCACAAGTGGAAGCGACAAAGCCCAAAGCTCAGACCAAAGTGGAACAGAAACCGACAACGCCGCGTGTCGCCGAAGTTAAGAAACGCAAAAGGACCAACACTAAGAAGCCAAAACCAAAGCCACAAACCAAAACCGAAAAAGCCGATAACGAGAAAAAAACCAAAAACACCGATCAACCGGGCGCCGGGGATGAGCGGTTCGGCTTGCCTGAGGGGGTCGATTATGGCAGCGAATTCGGCAGTGTTAAGCTTGAGGGCGATCCTTTCGAGACGCCGACCTTTTTAAATATCCTTTTCGCCAAAATAAAAACCCGGTGGGATAATCCCTATCAGGGGACCGGCAAAGTAATCTGTACGATTTATTTCACAATTTTGCGTAATGGTACCGTTGTGGATGCCATTATCGAACAATCATCGGGGATATCGGCTTTCGATCAGTCGGCCCTGCGGGCGGTTATATCATCCAGCCCGCCGCCTTTGCCCATGCAGTATACCGGGAATCAATTGGGGATTCATCTCCAATTCCAATACCTACCTTAAACCATTTATATTTTCCTATTGTTATATGTTTTTTTGGGCATTATCTTTGCGCTATAGGTATGGTGAAATTAATGGGAAAACGCCCTTTTTGATTGTACCGCAACAGGTTAAGATCATTCAATAAGTCAAAAAGGTGAAAACGATTTCACAGTATGCAAACGGAGTTGGATAGTAATGGGACTTTTTAATAATAGACACGGCAGCCGAAGCGATGTTGTTGTTACCCTTTTCGCGCTTTTGGCAATTGTTTTAGCCGGGGGCATTTCAATCGCCACAATATCAACCGAAAAACAGGCCGATCCCTTCGGCGCTGAAGATTTATCTTTGACAGATCCTGTCGGTAAAGCCGAGACCGCGGCCCTGGCCGGTATTGACGCGGCCCGTGGCCATATCGAATGCCATGGTATAACCGAAAGCGGTGGACTGCCCGGTCAATATTACGCCAATGGCGCCCGTTTCGAGGTTGCCTGGGACAAGATAAACCTCGCCGATTCCACAGTGCATATCGTCTCCACCGGGTTTATGAGTCAGGATGACGGCAAAATATTCTCCTCGATTATCGAATCAGTACATAAAATCGATT
The DNA here is from genome assembly GCA_024231855.1 of Candidatus Zixiibacteriota bacterium. Classification (GTDB taxonomy): domain Bacteria; phylum Zixibacteria; class MSB-5A5; order UBA10806; family 4484-95; genus JAAEQD01. Next base: position 23,060 of record JAAEQD010000043.1, on the reverse strand, counting down.
TTCTGGCGTCTCACGACAGACCCGTTTTGCACGAGTATTATCAGGGAAACGCCCAACCCACGCATTTTAATTCCTCAAATTAGTAATCCGCGTTTAAACATTTCCCTGTCTCAATCGTTTAATAAGCATGGCAGGGATTATTTTGTTGTTGACAGATAACTATTGGGTTCTATAATTAAAACACGATGATGAAGTTTATTGCGAATATCAAACCGGAACGCTCAATAACAGTCGCGTTGATTGTCTGCGTAATGTTGTTGTTCACCGGCGGTAGCCGAGCTGAGAATATAATCGATGGCTACTTAAACGGCATCTATTTCGATGAAAACGGCCAGCCCCAATTGCATTCGACTCTCGATACACTGGAGGGCTTACTCGATACCATACCGGTGCCGGGTACCTGGCCGACAGGACTTGTCGATGATGGTGTTTTCTATTGGACCAGCGATTCCGATTCAAGCAAACTCTACAAATTCTGGACGTTAACGGAATTCGATGCTCTATTGCATGGGTATGCCGGGCTTGGGTATGATGGAGTAAATCTGTGGGCTGTTTATGAGAGCGATTTCATGCTCTATAAAATCGATATGGAGGATGGCACACGAATCGATTCGCTTGATCTGCCGGTACCGGATTCGGCCGGAATAGATCGCCACGCCTGGGGACTTGCCTGGGATGGGCAATATCTGTGGCATAGCCAGTACGGCGTAGACGCGATGATATTTAAACTCGATACCGCAACCGGCGCGGTTGTCGATTCGTTCGCTTCACCGGCGCAATTTATGCTGGGGATAACCTGGGCGCCGCCCTATATCTGCGGCGTGGATATGGTTGATGGCATTCTCTACCGGATGAATCCCGATAGCGGCAACGTGGTGGATACTTATCCCTGGGAGGTGCCTTATCCTCTGGGACTTTATTGGGATGGCGAATACTTTCACAATGTCTCGAGTAAGGCTGAGTACGGGGGAGACAACGTAATCTATCAGGTTAGCCTCGCCGTTGATATCGAGGAGGAAATAGCCAAACCTGAATCGATAGAGTTGGCAAAAGCGTATCCTAATCCATTTAACGCCTCGACCAATATCAATTATTCATTGGCAAAGCCATCATCGGTACGGATTGATATTTATAATATTCTCGGCCGACGGGTCGAGACTGTATTCGATGGCTACCAGCTATCCGGGACGTATACGATTAACTGGCGGGCTGATGATTTACCATCAGGTATTTACTATGCCCGGATTGCCGGTGATAAGGCTTCGCAGAGTATCAAGCTGACGCTTCTGAAGTAGGTCAGGCCTCAAGGTCCTGGTGACTTTTAGCCTGACTGGATAGACAGGCGCCGGAGGTGCGAAGCAATGTTTGTCCTACTGTGAAAATAATATCAAGCCGTAGGTTGGGAGCTTGCTCCCAAATGTCCGCAGCCTGTCGCCCTGCCCCACAGGCCAGCAAGTCCATTTGGATCCCGGCGACTGACCACCTACATTGTTTCAAAAATAATTTCAAGCCCCGAGTGGGCTTGACCTACCTTAAAAATCTTTTACCCGTAAATACGAACTCACTATACTGTCATACCCGTGAAGACGGGTATCCAGTATGTCACCCTCCACTGTCATACCCGTGAAAACGGGTATCCAGGGGCCGGGTAGAGAGGGGCATTCTCGTAGTCAACATGGATATTTCGCTTGATTATATATTTTATTGTGCGATATTTTAATCGAATACAGATGAATTGTTAATTCTAATTCTATAATGTATACCGGAGTAATCACTAATCCGGGGGATTTATGAACCGCTTTAATTATGTTATAATTGCCGCGCTTAGAGCCAATATTACTTGTTCTCAAGCGCCGCTTGTGAACAAGTACGTTTCGAAGCAGCGCTTCGCAACGAGGTTTGCGGTTTTACTTGCTTTTGCGGTGTTACTGTTCTCGCCATCCTCCGCTACAATAATCAATATCCCCGATGACTATACCACGATCCAGGCTGGCATCGATTCCTCCGTAGATGGCGATACGGTGCTGGTTCAGCCGGGGACTTATGTGGAGAATATCAATTTCAACGGGCATAACATCGTGCTGGGCTCGCTGTTTTTGACTACGGGGGATGCGAGTTATATTGAGCAGACGGTAATTGATGGGAATTCTGCAGGTTCGGTTGTCACGTTTGAGAGCGGGGAGGATAGTACAGCTGCTATTAGAGGATTTAAGTTATTACATGGCTATAATCATATGGGTGGCGGTATATATTGCCACTCCTCAAGTCCGCTAATTAGCAATAATATAATAACACTAAATGTTACAGACGACTACGGATTAGGCGTTGGAATATATTTAAGTAATCATCATGGTAAAATACATGGAAATATAATTAAAAATAATTTCCCAAATGTAAGTAATGTTAATGGAGGGGGAATTTATGGTGTTTCGTGCAGTTGTGAATTTATAAATAACTTAGTTCTTAACAATTCCACGGGTTTTGCTACTGACTACTCCTGGTCAAAAGGCGGAGGAATCTGCCTTGAAAATTGCGAATGTTTATTATCTAATAATGTTTTTTATAATAATAGAGCCGTTGCCAGTGTTCCACAGGGGGGTGGCATTTACGTCTATGCATCAGAAATAGTTATATTAAATAATACTATATTGGATAATACTTTTGGTCCATATGCAGCTAGATATGAGCTAGAACACTATAATAGCGATGTTACTATTATCAACTCAATTATATGGTCAAGCTGGCAAGATGAAGTAATATTTGGTTGGGCTCCTTACCCAGTCGTTTCATACAGTGATATAAAAGGCAGCTACAATGGAGAAGAAAATATAAATCTTAATCCATTGTTTGTCGATCCAGAAAACAGCGATTTCCATCTGCTGCCGGGATCGCCTTGCATCGATACCGGCGATCCTAATTCGCCGCTTGATCCAGATAGTACCAGAGCTGATATGGGAGCATTATTCTTTGATCAGACTGTTAGTATTGATGATTTATTTCAGATTTCTTTGCGTTATACCCTTGCTCAAAACTATCCCAACCCATTCAACGCCTCAACCACGATCAAATACGAGTTGCCGAATCAAGCGCGTGTCACAATCGATATCTACGATATATTAGGACGTAAGGTGACTACGCTTATCGATAGGCAACAGCAAGCGGGGTACCATCAGGCTATCTGGCAGGCGGATGATTTTTCCTCGGGGATGTATTTCTATAAGATTCAGGCCGGGGATTATATCGAATCTAAGAAGATGCTGTTGTTGAAGTAGGACAAGCATTTCTGCTTGTCCGGTCAAACAGAAATGTTCGACCTACCTCCTCACTACATTTAGGCAGTCATTGCGAGGAGGTCGTTAGACCGACGTGGCAATCTGTATGTTTGACAACACAACTATTTATTGAATTTCAACGAACTTCTCTTAGCATACATATAGATTGCTTCGTCACTTCGTTCCTCGCAAAGACAGCTTTTGGGGTGGATAATATCAAGCCCCGAGTGAGCTTGACCTACCGCAAGAGTCAAACAGGAATGTTTGACCTACTAATACTTCTTCCGTCTCTCAATCATATAGTTCGAGCCGGGTTGGGTCTTGGTGTATTTTTTCAGGTCAGCCATCATATGCGACATCTCGCCGACATGGGTGAAGGCTCGATCCTGATTCGGGATTGCCGCGATCGATAAAGTCATAAGCGGAAACCGTTCCATCTCGCCCATCCGATTAGCCACATCGATATAGCCGCGTTCGCGATCCTCCTCCTTGTAGCGGAAAGGGATCATCTTGTCGAAAGTCGAGAGTATATTTTTGCAGACGATATCGACCTTGGCAAGCGGTATCACGAATATGTAATCATCGCCGCCGATATGACCGACGAAACCGTTGGGTACCAGATCGTGAACGGTCGTGCGTATGATATGCGAGGTTATGAGAATAATTTTATCACCATAGATATAGCCGTAGTAATCGTTGTAAGCTTTGAAATTGTCCAGATCGCCATAGCAGACCGCGATATTTTCGCCATTTTTAAGACGAATGTTTATCTCGTGTTCTATAGCCGCCGGCCCCGGCAGTCTTGTTGTAGGATTAACTCCGAGATCGCGTTTGGAACGAGCAATCAACATCTCCATCTTGGCCGTCACCAATTCGAAATCCCAGAAATTGGTGATTACCTCATCGACGCCCCTTTGATACGCCTCTATTATGACATCCTTCTCCGGCCCGGGATGGAACAGAACCACCGGTACGAATTGCAGCGCTGAATCGCGCTTTATACGGGGCAATAATTCCATCATCCAGGAGGTAGGTCCGCTGCCGGCGATTACGATCATCTCCAGCATGACTCGCTGGCCGTGAGTGTAAAGTTCATCGATGGATGCGAATTTATGGATTATGACGTTATATGGCTTGATAGACCTAAGTATCCTGTCCTCGACTGCCGTACCTCGCTGAATCAAGGCACAGTGAAAATTCGTTCCCGATTTGCGTTTTTTAGTATTTGCCGTAGGCGTACTTTTCACGGTCAGTTCTTCCATTTCTCCCTCGGATGGAATTCCCTGTGTTCGGAGATGACAAAATCGCTATCAATGTGAGTATAAATCTCCGTAGTTGATATATCGGCATGTCCAAGCAGTTCCTGTACTGCCAATAAATCGGCCCCGCCGGCCAGAAGATGGCTGGCAAAACTGTGGCGAAAGGTGTGGGGAGAGACATTTTTCAGTATCCCGGCCATTGTGCAATACTTTTTTACTATACTCCAGCCCGCCATACGCTTGAGAGGATTGCCGCGAAGGCCAAGGAAGATATAATCGGCGCTTTTTTCATTAACCAGTTTTGGCCGCGCTTCACCGATATAATTATCTACGGCTTGCCAGCCGGCTTTGCCCAGGGGCACGACTCTCTCTTTTTTGCCCTTGCCAAAAAGCCTGACCAATTTCATCTCCGGTATCAGGTCATCGCTTCGGCATATCAAAGCTTCGGATATTCGGGCGCCTGTACCATATAGAAATTCGAGCAGAGCCTTATCGCGAAGCCCCAATTTCGTGGATAGATCCGGTAAAGACAGGATTTTGATTATCTGCTCGATTGTCAGTGTTTCCGGCAGTGTTCGATATATTTTCGGTCCGGCTATCGAGGCGGCCGGATTGGATTTGAACATGCCTGTCCTTATGGCATATTTGAACATGCCCTTAATAGCGCTGAGATTGCGAGCTATCGAACCAGTAGATAAACCATCTTGCTGAAGTTTCAATATGAAATCAGTTATATCCAATGAGGATAAATCATCGGGCTTCTTGCTCTTGAAATGTTTAACGAAACGAGCCAGGTCGCGGCTATAAGCTTCAACGCTGTTGGGCGATGCTCCTTTTTCCAGGCGAAGGCTTTCCAGGTAGAGTTCGGCTATCTCTTGCATGTAATAATTATACTCGATACCTGCCCGGACGTCAAATTTATATGAGGTATAAGAAAACTCCGCAGGGGCACGGCATGCCCTGCCCCTGCGGAGTTAATAAACCCAGTTTATTTTAGCAGTGTCATTTCGTGAATTTCGGTTATATCACCGGCTGAAATCTTATAGAAATAAATGCCGGATGAGATATCGGAAGCATCCCAGTTCACGCAGTGATAACCGGCGGCTAACTCCTCGGATACCAGTGTGGCCACTTTTTGACCCAGCATGTTATATACGCTTAGATCGACCATGGCCGGTTCAGGTAGAGCGAAATCAATCGAGGTACTGGCATTGAACGGATTGGGATAGTTTTGTGACAGGGCGAAGGTACGCGGCATTTCGATAACCTCATCGATATCGGTTAACACATCGAGTGTGACCGGCACTTCGATCTCCGGCAGTTCGTCGTTGATATCGTTGGAATTGATAGTCAGTTGGCCTTCGAATACGCCGGCGTATAAATTTGTCGTATTCATGATCACATCGACCGTGAGTTGGCCGCCAGCCGGAACTGTTCCTACGATTGGATCAACGCTTAGCCAGCCGGCTTTAATCAATATAGCAAGCCCGTCGTAAGCGTAGGCTTGATCGAACGCTATTTGCAAACCGATAGTTGTCGACGCGTCCTGTGTACCGATAGTCGCGTGATCCAGAGGTTCATTCATATCCATATACTGGAAAAGAATTCCTCCGTCGGAGTATAGAACTATCTGAAACGTAAACGGACCAAGACCGTAGCCCCAGTCGTATGCCGGAACATCGACCCATGATATCACCGCCATATTGGAATTGGCATACCAGTAGATGTTACCACCGTTGTTGGGAGACAAATCATCCCAGAATGGAGCAACGAGATTTTCCACGCTTGCGCCGGGTATTTCGTGATTGGAATAAGCGGTCGCTGAACTTGTGAATGATATCCAGCCGTTTGAGCATACCCTGAATGAACTGAAAACCTGGCCATAGAATGGGAAGCTGAATGGTAAAGCAAATGGACCCTGATTGTCGTCATCGGCCATAGTTAGCGGAGTATGATCGCTGGGATCGATCCAACCAAACGTTGGACCAGAGGACTCCTCGGAATCAATCCATTCATAACCGAATTCATCAGGGCCGCCCTGACCGGTTATCACCGGCGGGAAATTATTGTTATCGGAAATGGCCATTGACTTATTATGGTTTTCAGCATTGCTGGAAAATTTAGCTGATATTGTACCGTCATAGTAAGGATTTTCCGGAGCTACGGAAAATCCTCTATACGAGGATGGCCTGATTGTAAACAACACATCCAAATCGCCATTATTTATCAGTTCGAGATCGAAATGACCAGCGTTGCCTAACCAAACTTCAGCCAAAATTTCGTCAGGATCCACTTCCAGCATACCGCCGCCTGCTGGTCTGGCCGAAACTTCATTGGACGGGGCCGACTCGATTATATCGCCATCATCATATAAAGCCGTTGCGACATAGTAATAAGTGGTGCCGTTTGTTACATCTTCATCATCGTATTCCAGTTCGGCTATCTCTTCGACAATTCGGTAAGCTTCTTCAACCGGTACGCCCGGCTCGGTATGGCGATACAGGTTGTAGCCGATCAATTCCTGCGTATCGGTGATAATCGGTTCATCCATGTTCGGGTTGTTTTCCGTCAGAAGCAGGTTTCTATCATCGACTACTATACTCGCTCTTATCATCCTGTCGCCTTCGTATAACTCCAACAATTGCCAGACACCGTCTTCGCGAACCCATTTCGCGTTCGGGTAATTGGTAGAGTAATCAACGCAGATAGCATCGCAGGGCGAGGTATCATTAACGTTGTTAAACGATACCCAGAATCTATTCGTGTTGCAGATCAGCGGCGGGAAAAAAGCAACCTGGATATCTTCTCCCGGAGTCGCCGTTGTCAAACTATAGCCGATTTCGTTTTCGGGCATGCTTGCGCCATCCCAGATTCTTATCTCGATCGGATCATGGCTGTCGTCGGGCCAGGGCCAATAGGGATCGCCCTCGGTTAGGACGCGCACGAACACGGTACAAATCTGTACCGGTGCGACTGCAGAGAACATATTGGCTATTAAATTTTCGGGAGATGGGTAGAAGAAGGCGTTATTAACCAATCCGCTGTCATAAGACAGTAAAGTGCAGGGAGGCGCGCCGGGTTCAAACCATAAAAGCGGCACGATACCATCCTGGTTACCGGTAGCTGTCAGGTTGGCGGGAGGTAAAAGGTCCGGGATGACAAGATAGTTCAGTTCTAACATATCATTTAGGGGATTCTCATCGCCCTCCAGCTGAGAATAAGCGAGCAGACTAAATAAGCCCGGATTTTCCGGTACGTACTCGGTAAATTCGAAATCGTTAGAAATGCCCGGTTCTAAACTTGCAATCGATCCGCTGTCTTCATATACGGTTGAACCATCAAGTTCTATTTCGAGATTGATATCGAATGTTATAGTCTGACTGCCCAGATTCGAGTAAGTTACGATCGGCGTGAACGCCTGGCCTACTTCACCGATTCCGGTAGGTCCGAGAAATACGGTAGGCGAGGCGTCAAACTCCGCCGGCGTACCGATTATTATCGAATAATCCTCTGTTTCACCATATGTTGCTGTATGACCGCCCTGACCATCACAAGCGCCCCCGGCGGCCGGGTCGGTATCATACTGCTCAATAACACGAAACCTGGACTCGCCAAGCTCAGCGTTGTTTGGTACTGTGACCTCAACCGATAGCGTCGCGTCGATGCCGCTGCCGAGATAATAACTCTCGAATACCCCAAACACTTCATCCGCGTTCCAATCGAACCAGGCCCGAGTGTGTTCAGTCCATTGGCCCTGAGAATCAAATGTGACGGTTAACGTATAGGTTTCGCCGGGAACGACAGTCGTGGAAATGTCGGTATAATCTCCGTAACTCTGAGGACCGTCCTGGCCCGAAGAATTATCTATAGTATTAAATCTTACGTTTGTGATCCAGTCATCGGTTTGATTCGTATAAGTGGACGGGCAATATTCCTCAGTATCGGTGATTACGGGATTATCCGCGAGTACTTGCAAGGCCGCTCGTTCAGTTGTCTGTTTGGATTCATCATTATATATATTCGTATCAGCTGATAGCGGGCGGACGGCGAAAATGATCGCTAAGAATATTGTGAGTCTAACAATAATATTGTATTTTTTCATTCCAACTCCTGCTATTTAGACGCACTCAATCGTGATAGACTGTGTGGATATTTTTTTCGCGTACTGCCTTCCTGGATTATATGCCTGTAACTCATTTATAATCCGTCGAAGATGAACTTCTCATGTTTATACTCAACATACGAAATAATTATAAAAAGTCAAGATGTTTATCGGTTATCGATATGGTTAATCTATTGATATGTAATAATTTATAACTTAGGCAGAAAATTCGATTCGCGTATAGTGGGGTTGACCTTGACTTTTTTTATATGATATTCCGCCCGAACCTTCGAAACCGATGAATAAACCTTAATCCGACCGGGAAAGGCGCCGTTATCGTTATTTGAATTCCAATCGTAATACTCGATATTGACAGTATCGGCGGGGTCGATTATTATCTGCCGAACAGGCGTAGCTGAATCCCGGTTAATTTCAATCGTGCGGCTTTGATTTCCCTCGTTATCGGCATAAATATATCTGGATCCGTCCCGCCCAGTGTAAGTTAAATCCTCGCCTGATTTGAAATAAAATATGGCATCGAGTAGTTTGCCGATATCGATGGCGATTTCACTTTCGCCGAAAAGGATTTGATCATCGCGATTGAGATGTTCGATATAATTTTCGCGGGGAATTTCCCAGAAACCCGAATCGCCGATAATCGCCCCGCGGGCCAAATCGACTCCCAATGTGCCCTCCGCTAAAAACGCGAAACTATCGGGGGAACTATAGAGAATCTGAAGTTTGAATTCGTGAGTCTCATTTTTGCTTATGGCGAAAGAACCGCTGAACGCCAGAGAGTTAACATCGTTGAAGCGAGCCGAATATCTGTCCCAGACGGCTTGAGGCGACTTATCGCCTTTGACTTGAATTTCTGGACGCGGACCGCAGGCAAGAACAAAAACGAATAACAGTAAAGCTAACCTAAAAACCAAAATTTTGACCCGTAAATAAGTATCCGAATATCCGTAAGAATGGACTGAAAATTATGCTGAATATCGGGATACGCGCGAAAGAAGAAACAAGGATCAAGCCGAGTAATATCATCGGCCCAAAGCGGGCAAACTCCTGCAATCTGATATAGTTTTCATACGAGACCAGTCCTTCCAAAATATGAAAGCCATCAAGAGGCGGAATCGGCAGTAGATTGAAAATTGTTAAAATCAAGTTTATCCAGACCGCTAAATAGATCATGGCTAAAGCCACCTGACCGATTTCGAAACCGCTAAGCAATGGGCTTAGAGCCCTGAAAAGAAGGCCGAAGAAGAACGCGCCTATAAAGTTTGATGCCGGTCCGGCTAACGCCACCCATAAATTATCCTGTCTGGGATTAGCGAAATTGCGTGGATTTACGGGAACAGGTTTGGCCCAGCCAAAGCCGATAAAGAGAAGCGCCAAAGTACCGAATATATCGAGATGCGAAATCGGGTTAAATGTCAGTCTACCGGCATCTTTCGCCGTTGGGTCGCCTAATCTGAAAGCAATATAACCATGAGAATACTCATGGATTGTTATCGCTAGCAAGAAAGCCGGCGCTAATAAAATCAATCTTTCTAGATCGAACAAAATATCCTCCTATAAAACTAAACTCGCCCTAAAATATATTTCAAGTTTCGGCTGATATCAAGTGAATGTTTTTCCCAAAACTAAGATTCAATTATCAACCTTGCCGATTCTCTCACCTGTTTTGACATCTTCGAAACATGCGGGCTATCCTTTAGATAGAATCGCCACAGTTTATCTGTGCCGTTATCGCCGATACCGATCCGGGAAGAACACCAGATTTCACCGATGGACGATTTATCATCGATTACGAATATCTCATTGCCGGTCAGGTCCAGTCCTTTCTGATCGGTCGTTACCCCCAGAGCTTTGGCCAGTTTACCGGGGCCGCTGGCTATTTTGGTCAACACCTCGACGCCGCGGTTTTGTTTCATCGTCTCGACACTGTATAGCGGCTCCAAGCCCCTGATTAAAACCGCCGCTGGAAATCCCTTTCCTTCTGTTACGAAATTGAGCATGTAATGGTTGCCGTAAGTAAAATAGACATACAAGAATCCGGGCGGTCCATACATGATTTCATTGCGCGGTGTTCGGCCTCGGCAGGCGTGGCAGGCGGGGTCGTCCTCGCCGATATACGCTTCCAGTTCGACTAATCGGCCGCCAAGTTTTACGCTATCATTCTGGCATATCAATATCTTACCAAGGAGATCACGAGCGACATCCAGGGTTGGCCGATTATAAAATGAGCGTTTAAGTTTAATCGTTTTCATAGAATGGTTTAAACACGATTCCGTATTCCCTGATTATATTTAGTGATTTATTGATATTTGCGCCCAGATGGCTAGTATGATGAGAATCCGAGCCGACAGAGTTTATTTTTGCTCCCAATTCAATGGCGGTTTTCAGAAATTCGATACGAGGATAGAAATCTCCGCCGCCTTTTCGCAGATATGAGGTGTTTATCTCGAAACCGGTTAACGTTCTAATAGCAGCTCGAACGATTCTATCAAGTCTGTCATTGTGAATATTTAAAATGTCATCGCCATAATATCTTAATCCGGGAAGCAGATAGTAATCGGCGTGACCGATCACATCAAACAGCCCACAGTCGGCCACATTAAAAAGAAGTTCGAAATATTGGTCGGCCATTTCGCTTATCGAATGTGAACTGAGGTAATCACCGACCACATTTTTGGATGTCATGGCAATACCATCCAGGCAATGCACCGACCCGATAAAATAATCGAATGAAAAATCTGATCGTAATCTTTTAACTTCTGTTTCAATCCCGGGGAAGTAATCGATTTCGAGTCCGATCAGAATTTTCAAATCGGGAAATAGATTTTGGGCTTCCCGGCAATCCTTGATATAGCGCTCCAGTGTGTAATCGCTGACACGAGTTTTTTCACCATCGACTACCATAAACGCGTCCTTAGCGCCGCGGGCTGGATTGACATCATAATGCGTGGAGAAACCGATAGTTTGAAGGCCAATTTGACGGGCTTTCACACAATACTCTTTAATACTCGACCCCGCGTCGATTGAGTAGTCGGGATGGACATGCAGATCGCAGGGGATTATGCTAACCATGGATTTTGCTGTCGCTCCTGGCCTATAGTGGTTTGCGGTCCATGACCGGTATAAACTTTTGTCTCATCAGGCAGAGTAAGTAGTTTGGACTTGATAGAACTGATCAGTAATTCATGATCACCGCGAGGAAAATCGGACCGGCCAATCGATCCCCAGAATAAGGCATCGCCGGTAAACACCATGCCATCGGTGACGAGGGATATTCCGCCCGGAGTATGGCCGGGTGTGTGAAGTACTTTCAGCTTGATAGTATCCAGCTCGACGATGCCATTCTCATCCAGAAAGCCATCGGCCGCGTCGGTTGTGAATGAGATGTTATGAAAGAAAGAGAGATTGGCTTTGGCATCGGTCAACATTACGGCGTCCTCCTGATGGATAAAAACCGGGGCGGACGTGTATTTTCTGATATCGGTCAAGCCGTAGATATGATCAATATGCCCGTGGGTGAGGATAATTTTTTCGACCTTAACGGCACGATTTTCGATTAATTCTTTAATCCGGTCGGCGTCATCGCCGGGATCGATTACAATAGCCTTGCCATTGATGCTCAGCAAATAACAATTGGTCATACCTATGCCGACTTCAAGCGTGTCAACAGTCATCGGTTCAGTCATTCGATTCTCCTGAATGAAAATGTTCATAAACTTTAATCGCGATACTCCTGGGAACTCCATCCGCGCTGAGAAGCTCCTGCAGTTTAGCTTTCTTAATCGCTTTCACGGAGCCGAAAGTTCCTAAAAGCGCGAATTTTCTTTTATCGCCGACGCCCGGGATTTTATCCAGTTCTGAAGTGTCGATTTTTTTACTTCGCAATTTTCGATGATAAGTAATCGCGAACCTGTGTGCTTCATCCCGAACCTGCTGAAGTAGTTTCAGCGCCGATGAAGTGCGCGGAATGCTGATCGGTTCGGACCGCCCTGGAAGATAGACCTCCTCGAATCGCTTGGCCAGAGAGGCGCACTGCTGGCCATTGATTCCCAGATCGACCAATGCCCCTGTCGCCGCGCCGAGCTGCCCTTTGCCGCCATCGAGTAATAACAAGTCGGGATAGTCATGGTTGTTTTCCGCCAGATGGTTGAAATATCGCGATACCACTTCCGCCATCATCGAGAAATCATCCTGCCCCTCGATTGTTTTGATCTTGAAACGGCGGTAACCTTTCTTCATCGGCTTGGCTTCGGAGAAAAAAACAACCGAACCAACCGCGTCCTTACCGCCGAGATTGGATATATCACAGGCGGCAATCGTTCGAGGAATCGTCTTGAGGTAAAGATCGCGCTGAAGGCTTAATAGCACGCCCGGTGGTTTTCTCCTGGTCACGCTTTTTTGAGCCAGCAATTCACCCAGGAGCAATTTGGCGTTTTTTCGGGCTAATTCCACGAGTTTGTATTTTTCGCCTATTTTAGGTTGGCGAAGTTTGACATTTTGATTTTTTTTCGAAGCAAACCATTCCTTAATCAATCCCGGTTCTTCGACGGATTCGGGCAAGAAAATCTCTTTCGGCAGCAAAGACGCTGTTTTGTAATATCTTAAGATAAACGATGATATGATTTTACCTTTAGATGCATCTTCCGGGGCCGTTAAATAGAAATGTTGTCGACCGATTAAAACGCCGCGGCGAATCTGCAGGACCACCAGACAAATATCTACGGCGGATCTGGCCAGAACGATTATATCACGATCAGCTAAGTCATCCGAAACGACTTTCTGCCTTTGGATAACAGATTGGATAGCGGTAATCTGGTCGCGCGCCAGGGCCGCTTTTTCAAATTCCTGGTTGTCAGAAAACTTTATCATTTTTGCGGCAAGTTTTTCGGCCACCTCATCGGAACGACCCGACAGGAACAATGCCACGCCATCGATTACTTCCTTATATTCCTCGGGCGTGGTTTTATCGGGTTCGCAGCATCCGGGGCAACGGCCAATAAAAAAATCAAGACAGACCCGATATTTTCTTTTCGAAGGCAAAACCAGGTTGCAGGAGCGAACCGGGAAAATCTTACGTATCAGTTTCAGGGTTCGGCGCATCGCCCCAACGTTGGTGAACGGCCCGAAATATCTGGCTTTGTCATCCTTTATTTGTCTGACCACCAGAACTCTGGGGAACGTTTCCCTGGTAATTTTTATGTATGGATATCGCTTATCGTCCTTGAGATTGACATTGAAGTGAGGTTGATGTTCCTTGATCAGGTTTGATTCCAGAATCAGCGCCTCGAGTTCCGAATCTGTCACCAGGGTTTCGATATCGGCAATCGAGGCGACGAGTTTTTGAGTGCGGGGATGGTCAATCGATTTGGTGAAATACGACTTGACCCGGTTTTTCAAAGCCTTGGCCTTGCCGATATAGATTACTTTCCCGGCGGCGTTTTTAAACAGGTAGACTCCCGGCGAGTCCGGTAAGTTTTTCAACTTGGTGGAAAACTCAATCTCTTTGTTTTGGCCTTCGGGTTTATCCATATCTATATATTAACTTCCGAGACCGGTGAAAGTCAATATAGATAGCGGCCCAACCACCAGTTGATTGAGTTTATATCATATTACCGATATTCAAAGATTTCCTTTCCGGCAGGAAAACGCTTATTAATCGGGAATTAAAACTATCGCGGCCAGAAGCCCGATCAGGATAAAAACATATAGCAAGATCGGCCTTGGTTCAACCATTCTGTCTTCATTAAAACTAATCATTACAACCTCCCGCGTAAAACCTTGCGGTTAAAACTTTAAGGGAGCGGTGGAGGGGGGATGCCCTGAATCATTCAGGGTGGCCGACGTAAAAGTCGACATCACCGCTCCCTATTCAATTAAACCCTTAACAGCTACATGTCATTAGGGCAATTAGTATGCCGTGAACTTCGTATTCTGGGGTTATTGTAAGGAAGTAATATCATATAGTTAATTTACAAAACGACAATAGATTAGCAATAATTAATTTTCACTTGAAACATTTATTTAGTAGATATTCCGGCTACTTATAAAAAATTATGCATAATTATGCATAATCAGGGAATTTATTTGGCCACATTAAAGGCCAGGCTGTTTCGCCTGACCTTTACATTCATCTCGTTTAAGTCAATACTATTTAATAAGCACCGCCTGTCTGGCTTCTGATTCATCGCCCGCCGTCAGTTTGTAATAATAAACGCCCGAGGCGACATCGGCGGCATCCCAGGTAATTTCGTGGTTACCGGCCGGCATTTGGCCATCAACCAGCGTCGTAACCCTGGCGCCGGTGATATCATAGATGTCGATGATTACGTCAGAATCTGCCTTCAGATTAAAAGATATCACGGTGCCGGCGTTGAATGGATTCGGGTAGTTCTGGTTCAGACTGAAATTGACCGGCCTATTATCATCTTCAGGGATATCCGTCGTGATGTAGTGGAAATATCTCATCGGATTCTCGGTCGCCACGCCTTCATCTTGTGGTATACCACCGGCGTCTTTATCATTAGTGTAGAAAAGGTGCAATTGAGCCTCCCATTCCGGCGAAGTACCTTCTACAACATCAGCGAGGGTTGACCAGTGGTCGCTATCACATTCGCCAGGATAACATCCCGGAGTATGCGAACAGGTCATATTTACGGGATTTGCCCACCAAGCGCCGCCATCATCAGAATATGACTTAAATATATCACCATTGCCAAACCCACCCGCGGAAACATCGGAAGTATCAAACTGAGTCCAGGTGGCAAAAATTGCCCCGGACGCTTCCTGAATCCCCAAATTCATTTTGCAGATCGGCCGGTTCCAAGCACCGGATATGTTCGTCCAGAGCGAATCCGGTTTGGCGGTTATTTCTGTTATCTCACCTGTTTCCTCGCTGTAATGAAACAGGAAGGTCCTGAAATATACGCCCTCATCGGTAACCCAGTTAGCGTTCCAGATCAGATGCATGTAATCGTTGTAATCAATAATCACATCCACGTCGGTGTAGGCCCAGAGTGAATCGTCATCCGTACCATAGTTGGTTACGTTGATCATGCCGTAGCGCCAATCCCAGGTTGTGCCGTCAACTGAGGAGTAATAAACGATATCATTGTACAATTGAGTCGTGGTATCCTGAGTCTTAGCATAGGCAACAACGACTCTATCGGATACGGGTGAGGCATCCAGAACGCTGCTTATTACCATGACGGTATCGACGAATGTGAAATTTGTCCAGTTTTCGCCTCCATCCTCGGACCTGGTATAACCCATCCTCTGCATGCGGAGATTGGTATTTTCGGTCATCATCATATGGATGTTATCGTTGCGGTCTACGGTTAAATACGGCCAAAAACACAAGCCGGGGCTGTCGGGAGTTTGGGGGAAAAGCTGATTCGGGACGTTGTAATGAGTGAAGAAACCCATGCCGGGAGGGTCCCACTCCATCGAGATAATAACATTATTGCCCTGATGATAAGCTATGGCGCTGCGGTTTTCGTACAGGTCAACATTCGTGTAGCCTGACCCAGCGGTTTCGCTTACTTGAAAACCTTCTTCGGGCCAGCTGTATATTCCATCCGGGTCCGCCCAATTGTAATAAACGTGCCGAGGTGTACCTGGATATGGCCACCCCGGAAGCATCATCCAGGCGAACATCTTGGACCCATCTTCAACCAGAGCCATTCGATCACCGCTTGAGCCGTTTGTTTGATAGTCATAGTATGTATAGCCAACTATGTCACCCGGCGAATCGGTTATCATCCCGGGATTATACGGATAATGATTCGTCTGCGGCAATGGTTCATCGCCTTTGATATGTTTGTGTTTTGTCATCGGCATTGTTTTAGAGAGCTCGGCGAATGAGTCAGTATACGCCAGAGCGACCAGTAAAACGATGATAATTATTAGCATGTTTCTCAACATCTCAGCCTCCTTTAATAGTAAATATTTTCGTTTTAAGGATCCTCTACTATAGGATTAAAATTAACAATTATATCTTAATTCTATCTATATACGGGCCCTGGCTTCTTATTTTATTTAGATAACTTATTGGTTAATTTGATAACGAGATAAGGTATAGTTGATTACTATTAATAAGAAAAAAGGCCGGAGATTACATCCGGCCTTAATATCATTAACATTTAGATACTGTTATTTAATCAGTACCGCCTGTTTTGTTTCGGCCGCGTCACCGGCTGTGAGTTTGTAATAGTAAACACCGGAGGCGACATCGGCAGCATCCCAGACAATATCGTGATTACCGGCAGTCATTACGTTGTCAACCAACGTGGTGACTTTGGCGCCGGTGATATCATAAACATTGATCATTACCGGGGAATTCTCTTTAAGTTCGAAAGAGATAGTCGTCTTGGCGTTGAACGGATTCGGATAGTTTTGGTTCAGGCTGAAGTTAACCGGACGATTATCTTTAACATCCACACCGGATGGCCCGAATACCATATACTTCATTGGGTTTTCAGTTGCCGCGCCTTCCTCCTGCGGAATACCACCGGCATCCTTATCGTTGGTATAGAATACATGCAATTGACCCGGGAAAGGTCCTTCGACTACATCAGCCAGTGTTGACCAATGATCGCTGTCGCATTCACCAGGGAAACAACCCGGAGTATGAGAATCTGTCATATTTTCCGGTGCTTCCCAATTAGCTCCACCATCAGTTGAGTATGACATGAATAAATCGCCGTTGCCATAACCGCCGGCGGAAACATCTGAAGTGTCGAATTGCGTCCAGGTGGCATATAACGTATGCGGCTCTTCCAAGATTCCCATGTTCATCTTACAGATGGGTCGGTTCCAGGCGCCCGATACGGACGTCCATAGCGAATCGGGTTTGGCCGTGATTTCGGTTATCTCTTCGGTTTCCTCGCTGTAGTGATGGAGGAATGTCCGGTAGTAGATACCCTCATCGGTTACCCATTGGGTATTCCAGATCAGATGGATATAATCGTTGTAGTCGATTATCACATCGAGATCGGTGTAAGCCCAGAGAGAGTCGTCATCAGTAAGGTAGTTGGTGACATTGACCATACCATAACGCCAATCCCAGGTAGTACCGTCATCGGACGCGAAATAGACGATATCATTATTCCACTGGGTTGTGGTATCCTGAGTTTTGGGATAGGCCACAACCACCTTGTTGGATACCGGCGAAGCGTCAATTACAGTACCAATAACCATCGCAGTATCGACGAGTTGAACCGTCGACCAGGTTTCGCCGCCATCTTCAGAGCGAGTGTAACCTAACCTTTGAATTCTTTGGGTCGTATTCTCTGAGGCTATCATGTGAATATTATTATTGCCATCAACAGTGCCATAAGGCCAAATTATTATACCGGGGCTATCGGGCGTTTGAGGGAATACCTCATTAGGGGCCAGGTTGTGAGTAAAGAAACCCATGCCCGGAGGATCCCATTCGGTTGAAGCGTAATTTTCGGATACTGTGGTGGACCAATGATAGAAAAGAACCCCGATATTACCGTTCATAACATCCAGGTTCGTGTAACCTGAGCCGGAGTTTTCGCTGACCTGGCCGCCTGTGCCTTCGGCATACCAGTTGCCTTCCGGATCAATCCAGTTGTAGTAAACATGACGGGCTGCCGGAGGGTAAGGCCAACCCTCAAGCATCATCCAACAGAAATACATGCTACCATCATCGCACAAGGCTACCCGGTTACCGCACGAACCGTTGGTTTGGTAATCATAATAAGTAACACCGACTATCTCGCCGGGTGATTCGGTGATTGTTCCCGGAGTATAAGGGTAGTAATCCGCCTGGTTTAATGGTTCATCGCCCTTAATTAGTCTGCAATCTTTTTCCGGCATGGTTTTGGAAAGTTCGGCTTGCGCCAGGCCGGAAATGAAGACAACTAATAGAAGGATGGTAAAAATCGATAACAAGTTTCTCAGCATGTCCATCTCCCTTTCAATGAAATTAGTTAAAACACTTACCTTCTACTAAAGCTTATAAATTAACAATTAAGTGTTGGTTTTGTTTGTTAGTGTTATTAAACATACTACATACAATCGATATTTCTTTAAAGGGCCGGAGTAAGATCCGGCCCTCAGTTTCTAATTTAAAGCTTCAATTACTTAATCAGCACCGCCTGTTTCGTTTCGGTCGCGTCGCCGGCTGTGAGTTTGTAATAGTAAACACCGGAGGCAACATCGGCGGCATCCCAGACAATATCGTGATTACCGGCAGTCATTACGTTGTCAACCAACGTAGTGATTTTGGCGCCGGTGATATCATAAACATCGATAGTTACCGGGGAATTCTCCTTAAGTACGAATGAGATAGTCGTCTTGGCGTTGAACGGATTCGGATAATTCTGGTTCAAACTGAAATTTATGGGGCGGTTGATTTCTTCATCGATACCGGTCCACGCGGATGAGGGGTATGTCATATACTTCATCGGATTTTCAGTAGCCGCGCCCTCTTCCTGAGGAATGCCGCCGGCATCCTTATCGTTGGTATAGAAAACATGCAGATTGTCGTCAACAACATCGGCCAGAGTAGACCAGTGATCGCTGTCGCACTCACCGGGGAAACAGCCAGGAGTATGAGAGTCGGTTATATTGACCGGAGATTCCCAACTGGCACCGGCGTCAGGTGACATGCTGGCGAAGATATCACCGTTGCCGAAACCGCCGGCGGATACGTCGGAGGTATCGAACTGTGTCCAGGTAGTAAACAGGTAGTTAGTACCTTCCTGAACACCCAGGTTCATCTTACAAATCGTTCGGTTCCATACTCCGGAAACACCTATCCACAACGAATCGGGTTTGGCCGTGATTTCAGTTATCTCTTCGGTTTCCTCGCTATAGTGATGGAGGAATGTTCTGTAATAGATACCTTCATCGGTAACCCACTGAGTATTCCAGATCAGATGGATATAATCGTTGTAGTCGATTATCACATCCAGATCGGCGTATGCCCAGAGAGAGTCAGTATCCGTATCGTAGTTTGTGACATTGTTCATGCCGTAACGCCAATCCCAGGTAGTACCATCATCGGATGAGTAATAGACAATATCATTATTCCACTGAGACAAGGTATCGTTACATTTGGCATAAGCGGCGACGACTTTATCGGAAACCGGCGAGGCATCCATTACGCCACTGATAACCATAACCGTGTCGACAAGTTGAACCGCTTCCCAGGTCTCGCCGCCATCTTCGGAACGAGTATAACCCAATCTTGACATACGGATATCAGTGCTTTCGGTCATTAACAGATGGATATTGCTATTGCCGTCGATTGTTATATAAGGCCAAAACAACTCGCCCGGGCCGTCTGGTGTCTGCGGAAATACTTCGTTTGGCGCGATGTGATGAGTAAAGAATCCCATGCCCGGAGGATCCCATTCTTCCGAGACGATCATTTCGGCGGCATCGGTATAGACGTGATACGCTATTGCCCCAATATTGCCATTTATTATATCCAGGTTAGTATAGCCTGAACCGGAACTTTCGCTGACCTGGCCGCCTGTACCTTCGGCATACCAGTTGCCTTCCGGGTCAATCCAGTTGTAGTATATATGGCGGGCTGCCGGTGGATAAGGCCAACCTTCAAGCATCATCCAGCAGAAATACATACTGCCGTCATCACATAATGCCACTCTGTTGCCGGTTGAGCCGTTAGTTTGATAATCATAATAAGTAACGCCGACTATCTCGCCCGGTGATTCCGTGATCGTACCCGGATTGTAAGGATAATATGCAACTTCAGGTAACGGCTCATCACCTTTGATTAGTTTGTTTTGCGTCATTGGCATGGTTTTAGATAGCTCAGCCGAAGCATTAACCGCGATGAGCATAAATGCCAACGCCATAACCATTAGCGCTTTTTTTGTCATTCCTTACTCCTTTACTTTGGTTTTAAGTTTTAAAATTAGTACTTGCCAATTTAGGGTAAAAACCAACATGCCGCTATACAAAGATGTGTGCGCAAAGGATGAAAACGGCCCTTCTACAAATTCAATATAATTTCTAATATTAATTTGTCAATTGAATTTTGCCGATGTAAGCCTTAATTGTTGTGTAACAACAAGTAAGGGTTTGCTAATGCCTTGACTGATCGGCTGTCCAATAAGCTAATAATTAATCTTTAAATCAGGCATATTTTCCTTATCCCGGCTTGCTTTTAATTAGCCTTATTTCAGGACCGGTTCTGGCAAAATTAATCTATTTGATTAACACCCCCTTTTTTGTTTGAAACTTGTTGCCGGTTCGCAACTTATAGTAATAAATTCCGGACCCGACATGCCCCGCGTACCAGGTGAATTGATATAATCCGGGTTTTAAGTATTCGTCTACAAGGTTCGCCACTTTGGCGCCGGTTAGATCGAAAACATCCAGCGATATATCGCCGGCCGTGTATATTTCAAACGGTATTTCCGTATTGGCGTTAAACGGATTAGGGTAATTCTGCCCAAGTCTGAATGCCGCCGGCAAGGCATCTAGCTCATTGTCAATTCCTGTCGTCAGGGGATTGGGATAAGTCAAATACCTGACTGGATTTACAGTGGCGGCGCCCTCTTCTTTGGAGATACTGCCGGCGTCTTTGTCATTTATATAGATTATATGCAATGAATCATCCACGACATCGGCCAAAGACGACCAGTGGTCGCTGTCGCATTCGCCAGTAACGCAACCGGGCGTAATAGAGTTCGTCAGATTCAGTGGTTCGGACCAGATCGTGCCGCCATCGGCCGAATATGCCATATAGATTTCGCTGTTGCCAAAACCTCCATTTGAGACATCAGAGGTGTCGAATTGCGACCAGGTGACGAAAATTCCATCGGGACCGCCGGGGATTTCGAATACACCCATATTCATTTTGCATACAGACCGATTCCAAGCGCCCTCCATGCTATACCAACTTGAATCAGGGCGATGGCATATCTCGGTGATCTGGCCGGTTTCCTCGCTGTAATGGAACAGGTAAGTGCGATAGTAAATCCCCTCGTCGGTGATCCATTGAGCATTCCAGACGGCGTGCACGTAATCGTCATAATCGATTATCACATCTAAATCGGTGTAAGCTAGGAGCGAATCATCATCCTCATAATAATTTGTAATATTGACTATATCATTGTGGAAATCCCATGTCAGGCCATCATCAGAAGCGATATAGGCTATATCGTTCTCCCATTGACTGGTAGTATCCCGCGTTTTCGAATAGGCGACAACCACTTTATCGGATACAGGCGAGGCATCGATTACGCTGCCTAAAACCATCACCGTATCGACTAACTCCACGTCTGTCCAGGTCAGGCCGCTATCGACAGATCGGGTGTAACCCATTCTTTGCATCCGGAGGCTGGTATTTTCGGTTGCTACCATGTGTATATTATTGTTGTTATCAACAGTGCCATAAGGCCAGATTATTATGCCCGGGCTATTGGGCGTTTGAGGGAATACCTCATTGGGAGCCTGATTGTGAGTAAAGAATCCCATCCCCGGAGGATCCCATTCGGTTGAAACGTAATTTTCTGATACCCCGGATGACCAATGATAGAAAATGGCCCCGATATTGTTATCCATGACATCCAGATTGGTGTAGCCTGAGCCGGAGTTTTCACTTACCTGGCCGCCTTCACCTTCGGCAAACCAGTTGCCCTGAGGGTCAACCCAGTTGTAATAAACGTGACGAGTTGCCGGTGGATAGGGGTAATCCAGCAAGGACATCCAACAGAAATACTTGCTGCCGTCATCGCAGATAGCTATCCGGTTGCCTGTCGATCCATTTGTCTGCTGGTCGTAAATCGTGTAGCCGACGATCGTGCCGGGCGAATCGGTAATCGTGCCCGGTTGATAAGGATAGACAGGGCCTTCGGGCAAAGGCTCATTGCCCGTTGAAAACTCGTACTCGACTATCGGCATGGTTTGAGACGGTTCTGTTGATGAAGCCGATACGAATGCTGTAATCAGAATTAAAACCGTTATCAGTTTACTCATAAGCGTACTCCCGTCATTTTATCAGCACCGCTTTCTGCACCGACGTATTCCCGCCCGATGTTAGTTTATATATGTAAGTACCTGAGGCGCAATCTTCCGCGTTCCAGTTAATATCATAATTGCCGATTGGCATATACTCATCGATTAGCGTTTCCACCAGCGAGCCGGTGACATCGAATATTTCCAGCCTGACCGGGCCGTTGTCTTTGAGGCTGAATGAGATATTAGTCGAAGAATTGAACGGATTGGGGAAGTTTTGGTTGAGAGCGATGTGTGCCGGTTTTTTGACATCATTGTCTATATCGGCTGCCCACCATGTGTATTCCTCGTAAATCACTGGATTTTCCGTGGCTGCTCCTTCTTCCATAAATACGCTTCCGGCATCTTTATCCTGTATATAGGTTAAATGCAGGTAATAATCATTGCTGTCAG
>JAAEQD010000042.1 GCA_024231855.1 Candidatus Zixiibacteriota bacterium | reverse complement strand
GAAACCAGTGCGGATATCGCAGGCACGAACCTGCTGATAGTCGGCGATCTCGGTTGGATAGACGACAGCGAATCCGGCGCAACCAATTGGTTCACGCGTAGCGGAAACG
This sequence comes from Candidatus Zixiibacteriota bacterium, assembly GCA_024231855.1. Taxonomy (GTDB): domain Bacteria; phylum Zixibacteria; class MSB-5A5; order UBA10806; family 4484-95; genus JAAEQD01. The sequence goes on along the minus strand of JAAEQD010000042.1, from coordinate 872 downwards.
CGTGGAGCGAAACAGTTACCGGGCTTGAAGAAGGCGCGAACATTATAACTGTTCTCGGCACGAACATCTATGGCCATGCTACCAATGACACTGTCAACATTTATCGTCAAACACTGGCGGATGTGCAGCCGTTCATCGACATCACAAACGCGCCGGCAAATATAACTTTTAGCGAAACCAGTGCGGATATCTCCGGCACAAATTTGAATATTGCCGGCGGGCTTGGTTGGATAGACGACAGCGAATCCGGCGCAACCAATTGGTTCACGCGTAGCGGAGACGCGTGGAGCGAAACAGTTACCGGGCTTGAAGAAGGCGCGAATGCTATCACTGTCATCGGTACGAATATTTATGGCCAATCGACAAATTCTGTCGTCAGCATTTACCGTAAGACGTGGATTGAATCCGCTCCACAAATAGCTACAAACGCGTTAATTTTTCCATTGGACGGTGCTGTTCTTATTACACCGGCTCCGACAAATATTATTTGGAATTTCAACAAAATAACCGATGATCTTGACGGCACGAATTTGAACATCTCAAAGATTTCCGTGTTTGTCGCGGAAAATACTAATGAAGTCGCTACAGTAACAAATAATATTAATAATTTACTCGGAGAAATTCCCTGGCTTGTGCCGGAAAATTTATGGGGCGGTGAGACAAATTACGTCTTAAAATTCGAAGTTGTTGACAGTTCGTCTTTAACCAACAGCCGGATCTTTTGGGATAATAAGTTTACGATAGTTCCGGAACCGGTAATAGTTATCGGTTATCTGTTATCAGTTATCGGTATCTTAATTTTTCGGAAAAAATGTAACCGAATTGAAAAATGAACGAGGAACGAAGTAAACAAAATATGGAACATTTATTAT
>JAAEQD010000041.1 GCA_024231855.1 Candidatus Zixiibacteriota bacterium | reverse complement strand
CGCCGCCTCCGGTATGTCGGGGCAACAGATGAATATTGATAACATTGCCAATAACCTGGCTAATGTTAATACCACCGGGTTTAAGAAATCAAAATTAGAATTTCAGGATGTGTTATACCAGAACTATCGTCAAGCCGGGACCTCATCGGCCGTTGGGGCCACAATCCCCACCAACCTGGCCGTTGGGTATGGAACCAAACCGGTTGCCACAACCCGCGAGTTTTCAGTCGGCGATTTTACGCAGACGGGTAATCCGATGGATATGGCTATTTCGGGTAATGGTTTTTTCCAGATACAGATGCCTGATGGAAACACGGCATTTACTCGTGATGGAACTTTTAAGATATCTGCCGAGGGGCAGGTCGTTAATTCAGATGGATTCATGATGCTTCCGGAGGTTTCAATTCCAGAAGATGCTACATCGATATCGGTCAGTATTGACGGTCAGATTTCTGTTTTGTTGGCCGGGACTCCAGAACCGCAGGTCGTTGGGAATATTGAAGCGGCAAAGTTTGTTAATCCGGCCGGTCTATCTGCCGTCGGACATAATCTTTATTTACAAACCGGTGCCTCAGGCGAACCGATTTTGGGAACTCCGACACAGGATGGAATAGGAAAAATTGAACAGGGTTATCTCGAGATGTCCAAT
>JAAEQD010000040.1 GCA_024231855.1 Candidatus Zixiibacteriota bacterium | reverse complement strand
TGTCAATCCCAAACCGGTTCGGGATGTTTTATCCTGGCTTTCCAAATCGACGGTATTCAGACTGACATTGGCCGTGGCCGACCACGACCGGCTCAACATCGACATAAAGGCAAACATAATATTCCGCGTATTTATATCATTACGCAGGCGCGCCGGATTCTTATCCTCGGATAATTGCATCGAGAAATTGGCGTTCAAAGATTGATTCATATTAAACATCATGAACTGGTACATGATATTTGCCGAGTAGCTCGAATTCACATTGTGAATCTGGCCTACATAGAGGACGGAATCCGGCTCGGTCCAGGATGAATCCTGTTCATTCCAGATGGAATCCTGAACAATCCAGGTAGAATCATCGGCAGCATCGTTTTTCATCACATTTTGCATAGTGTTTAAAGCGATAGAGATTTGGTTTACCGGTCGAATAATCGCGTTCACGCCAATAGTAGTTCTGGTTGTGGTATTGGTTTTTTGATCGGCGACATTATCGCTCTGGTTTTGGAATGTCCCCTGCAGAGCGACTTTATTCCGTAGTAACCTGAATCCCAGGCCGCCTTCTAAGGTTTGCTTATCATTAATATTGGATGTCATGCCAAGCGATGTATAGCCCGGCCCGATTAATGTATAACCTCCCCTGATATTAAATACGCGCTGATTATAACTAAGCTCAGTCGCGTACGCGTAGTCGAAGTTCGATGAGGTGCGTGGCGTATATATGTTGCTAACTATAGATGGAATATCCTCGCCTATTTCGGAAGTGCTGTAAAGGTTGCGCGTATAAGCGCTCCCCGCGAATTCACCCCTGAATACCAACTGTCGGTTGAAAAGCTTCAAAGCCGTACTGGCGCTAACGGCCATATTTTCCTCGGGAGTGATACCATTTTGCGGGACCTGCTCGGTGTCGGTCGAATCGGGTGTAAGCGTCGTATCGACTTCGATCGAATCAACCTGGAATATCTCTACCGGCAATGAATTCTGATTGTCCTTAACCCGAACGAAATTAATGTCAAAATATGATTTATCTTCTTGACCGATTCCCAGTTTAATACCGTACGCGTTTTGAGAATATACCGAACTATAAGCTCCGGCTTCGACCTTGCGCTTGGATTGCCCCCCGACGGCATGAAATCTTAACATCCCGGGGTACAATTCAACACCGGCGCCGCGAATATTTAATCCACTCATAGTATATTTCGACAGTTCATGGCTGAAATCACCGGCATGCAATGTTCCCCAACTCCATTTGGGGTGAACAGCGAATTGATTGATATCTTGCTTGGCCGAACTGCCCTCAGTGGAGTAAATAATATCCAATGAGGCGCTGAATGTGCCGAATAACGTGAGTGTCGGTCTTAGAAATAACCTACCGGTTTCAGATGGTCGGCGCGCGTCGCCATCTGATACCGAGTAAAATTCGCCGTACAATCCGAAATCACCGGAGAGCCTCGCCGGCGATTTTTTGGGCTTGGGCTTAATAACAGTTTCATCCGGACCGGAATATGACTGGGCAGTATCCGGCGGTTCAACGTAAGTGGTGTCTTCCACTTGAGCCAGCCCAATATTGGCAATCAACAACAGCAATATAATACATGATATGAATTTAATCATTTCTCACCCGCTTCATTTATGTTTTTATCAACAATAGCCCTCGCTTCATCAAAGCGATTAGCTTTATGTAAAATTTCTATTAATCGCTGTTGCAGTTCATCGTTATCTGAATTGATCAGATAAAGTTCCTGCCACTGGTCACATAATTCCCCAAGCCGATCTTGCTTTTGATAGATACGAATGATTCCATCATAGGCAATCACGTTTTTATCATCGAATGACATGATCCTTTTATAACTCCGTACCGCCTCATCATAATTCCCTTGTTTTTCCTGAATATTCGCTAAACCTTGATGAGCCTGTATCGTTTTTGGATTAAGGGATATCACTTTTTTATATATTTCAACAGCCTCGGTTTCGTCTCCGCTAAGTTCATACCATTGGGCCCTATATAAGTGAAGGAATATGCTCGTCGGATATTCTTCCAGGTACTTCTTAAGAATCGCTCCATATTCTTTTCGGTTGTGGGAACTCTTTATATAATCCAGGCTTTCTTTTATTATTGTTTCCAATCCAGCCATTTCCTCACGCATAGTTTCGTATTGACCGAGATTATCTAGTTGAAGCTTGCCTTCGTCACCCGCGAATTTCGTCCGGAATCGATCCTGTAAAACCGCCATTCTTCGAATAGCGAGTCCGAGAGATCGCCTATAATAATCTGAAGCGGCCGATTTCGCATTCTTTTTGGCGGCAATCGCGGCAAGCTTGAAAACGGCCGATGGTTCGGATGGCGCGATTGACTTGGCTCGCATTAGATATGACTCAGCCGAAACCAAATCGCCCTTCTCGATGTAAGCTAAACCCAGATGATAAGCGGGGTAAAACTCAGAATTGTGATAACCATAGAATGATTTATATAAGCTTAACGCCTTATCATAGTTATTGTTTTCCGTATATATAATTCCCAGAGCCTTTAAAATATCGAAGTTATTATCATCGATGCTTAAGGCTTCAAGCAGAATCTCTATCGCGGCGCTATCATTAGATTCCCGGCGGTATGTGTTAGCGATTGCCAGCCTGGTAGCCAGGCTTAGGGAGTCGCGTTCTATGATGTTCATATATGTTTCACGAGCCTGCTGCCACTGGTTTTCCTTTTCATACGTGATAGCTATATCTTTCAAAATCGTCAAATCTTTAGGAAATGCCTCAGCCATAAGTTCATAGGTTTGACGGATTTTTTTCTGACGGTTAAACATCTTCCAGTATTCAACTATCTCCATGTAGATTTTTCGTTCTTGGGGAAACTGTTTTATCAACGAATCGTATAAATTCATCGCTTCGTCTATCTTATTGAGATATCGATAAAACATCGCCAGCTGTAAGGCTAAATCAATATTTTCCGGTTCGTGTCTCTGGATATCTTCCAAAACGGGTAAGGCGGTATTAAAATCCTCAAGTTTGATCAAAACATCAAACAGGGCTTTTCGCAGATTGTAATTATAAGGAAAACGATCAATTGATGTTTCCAGGTGTTCACGCGCGCTTTGATAATCTTCTTTTTCAATTAGTAAAGCCGCGATATTCGTATAGGCTTCCATGTACAAGGAATCATGCGCTATCGTTTTTCCGAAATGATCTAACGCCTGTTCTCTATTCCCCAGTCTGGCGGCGGTTACACCGAGATTGAAATATATATTCGTGATGATATTAACCGTTTCCAAATCATCGGGCTTAAATTCAAGATACTTTTCTAACGCCAGTTTCGAATTTTCATAATCCTGTTTCTGGGCGTAAAGTTGTCCTAATAGCTTAAGAAATTGAGTATTTTCAGGAAATACCCGGGTCGCTTTATCCAGTGATTCTATGGCTTCATCGGTTTGCTTCATAGCCATATAAGAATTGATAAGATACTCATGTGCCGTTTGAGATTCGGGGAAATTTTCGATATAATCGTTTAAGTATAATGATGCCTGATGGTAGTCACCTATATTAAAAGCTTGAATTCCCATATCAAGAAGAGATTGAGCGCTGAGCTTACTAAAGGCAATAAGCGAAAGTATGGCTATAATGGGGAAAGCGATTCTAGCCCGCATGTATTGCCTTTCCCCGGCTGCTTTCATTGCCGGATGAATCAATGGCTTTTACTTTGTAATAATGCTTAACGGTCCCATCGGTATCGATAAACTCAAGAACATCGAGCGGTGACTGGTTTAATTTTTCATAAACGCCGCTTGGAATATTCGAACGATAAACATTATAGCCGATAAAATCGAAATCAATCACTCGTTCCCATTTCAACCTGACTCCGGATTCAGTTAGCCTGGCGCTGCAATTACGCGGCGATGGCGGCGCGCTGTAATCGCGAACAAACACGGTATCAATACCGCTTGCCTCGCTTTCATTACCGGCCGAATCTATTGCAACGGCGTAGTATGTTCTTTCTTGCCCTTTGCTTACTGATGAGTCATGCCATACAAATGGCGCTTTCTCAAATTCGGTGATTACAGGATCACTGCCGACGGGAGAACTTTGAAAAACCTTATACCGCGCCACATCAAGAGAGGCGCTGCCGCTGCATGATATCCTGACATACCTGCCTTCGACATTTTCGGCCAGGAATGATTGCGGCGCCAAAGGCGGGTCATCATCTGGTATCATGATTTCGAGCGTGACCTTCTCGCTTTCGTTGCGGGAGCGATCGGCGGCGGTTACACTAACCCAAAATGTTTTACCGGGAGTCATCCCGGCATCTTGATAACCGCTATCAACATAAACAGTATCCTTATACGGTTCATGATTTATCTTGGGCTGAATATCCTCGGTCAAGCCGCGATAAACATAGTAGCCGGCGACATCAGCCGCCTCCGATTGTGACCATTTTAGTGTTAATACTCTGCTGTCTAACTCGAATGACAAATTCGTCGGCGGATCAGGCGGCGTTTTATCTTCGCCGATTATAGCGATTGGATTACCCTGCTCGCTTTCATTCTTTGACGCATCGACTGCCGTAACGGCATAAAAATACTGAACGCCATTCGTTATACTAGAATCGTAATAGATAGGTGAATCTACCGGTATAAGCGCTTCATTCAGTTTAGCGAATTCCTTATCCAGTCCCTGCGATCTATACACGTAGTAGCCCCCCACATCAAGTTCCAGACTCATATTCCACGACATGGCCACGGCGCCATCCCCGCCCTCAACGTTCAAATTTTGTGGAATGCCGGGCGCTTTTATATCCAGAGGAACTGCGATGATCGTTTCGGATGGTTGGCTCCGGCGGCCAATCGGATCGACAGCGATAATATAATAGGAATACTCGATACCGTTTTCCAACCATAGGTCTGTATACACCGACGGAGTTAGATCATCCCTGATTATCGGTTTATGCCTAAGCTTCTCGAACTCGCCATCACCGGTTTTGCGAAATATATGATACTGTATCGCCAGATCATCATAGCTTCCCTGCCAGGCCGGATAGTCCCAGGTGATCGTCAATCTGCCGTCGCCTGCCTCGGCTTCCACGGCTGATGGCGGTTGAGGATATATCTCCGTCACAACTACTTTCTCGGTCAACGAGTACGTTTCCTCGCCTCGACTGTTGACGACAACGATTTTATATCTGTACTCCCGGCCGCTTTCCAATCCTCTGTCAACATACCATCGACCAGTAAGCCGGGCAACCCGTGGGCTTAGAAGTGAATGGACTATGCCTATAAAATCATCGCCGCGAAGCCTTCTTAGTACTTCGAATGGTTCATCGCTGCCCATCGCGCTGCTGATTAACTCCCAATCCTCGCCCAGAATAGGTTTAACCCGGGCGGCGTCTATCACCGGTCTTATCAACGCGTCTTCGGTGAGAAGCACGTATTGTTCATCGGTCGGTAAAGGCCCCTGACGATAAACATGGAAGCCTTCGTTTGATCGCGGCGGATCGGTTAAAAACAGGGCAACCGAATCGTCGCCGGCCATGGTGATCAAATCGCGCCTGATTTCAGCCTCGGAAATTTGAACCAGCATGGCCAGAATGAATAATGTAAGTATTAGCTTTTTCATAAATGACTCCTATGGATATAAAATGCTTGTCCAAAATTCTTGAGACACCTGGTTAACGCCATTGGTTGTTCTTACGCCTATATAATAGGTATGGCCATGCTGTAAGCCCAGCAAATGATAGAATACTTGAGTAGAACTCACTAAACCTTCATTTCGCCAACTTTGAATATTTGTCGATTCGTTGGAACTACCGATCGCGTATTCGACATACTGGATGCCGGATTCGGGGTCGGAGATGTTTGAGTATGTTAGCAGAAGATAACCGGGATGCCCCGAACGGAACTCAGGCATGACAACCGGCGTGATCGGCTGCGTGTTATCGATCAGATATGGTCCGGTTACGCAGGTATTGCTGGTTATACCCTGGCCATTAACCGAGCGTAAGCTAATATAGCAGGTTGTACCTTGCGGTAAGCCGAAATCAGGTAATATCAATGATGAGGCGGGGCCAAATTCATTATTGCCATAATCAACATCACCGCCCCAACCAACCAGATCGGTAGCGCCGGCCAATGTACCGACTGCCAGTTGATAACCGGCAACGCCTGTTTCGTAATCTGCCGATTTGGCGGTAAATATCAGATAATTGGCACCGGCAGGCAAACCGTAGCTTAACGCCGCTATCGGCTGAGATGGCTGGCTTGGGTCAACAGGTCTTTTCGGCCCCTGGCGCAGAGTGCCGCTTAATAAGCCCGCATAATTAACCGCCTGGATATCGATATAGAAGGAATCGGAATAATCAATCATTTCATCCCCGGCCGTCACTTCCAGATCATCGCCGACCGAAAGCCAGTCGGGTGATCTATCGGTAGTGTCGCTGGCGGAGATCACGCGATAGAGATACTCGTAGATATCCGATTCAGAATCTGTACTTGCATGCCAGAGCGCGGCTACCGTTGGCGGTACTCCCGGGAAGTACGGTACAAATACGGGTTCGGATGCTCCAATTGGCGGCACCAGTTCAGCCGGCAAAGGTATTGGCGGTATAACCGTCGGGGGCGTATATGGTCCGCCAAACGGGCCGCCCGGGCCGCCGAAAACATAAGTATAACGCGGCGCTGGAGTCGATGGCGGCGTGGTGTCGATCATCAATCGTGATGAGTGACCGGTGGTACTCCACATATCCTCACCGTTGCGAGCATGGGCATTCACGTAGTACGTCTGCCCGCCGGTTAAACTAATGCCATGAATAGTACTCTCATTTCTTCCACCGGCGGAGATCCAGCTAAGGATATTATTATTACCCTGGGCTGTTCCCACGCCATATTCATATTCGACAACTCCGGATTCATCGTCATATGATGCCCAGCCGGCGTGTATTTCATTTGTACTGGACGAGTAATAATGAGCTATATCAACCCAATACCCTATCTCGGGAATATATGTCGGGACCATCCTGGCGGAATAGTTCGGGAATGATAGCTGCGGCTCTGTCGGTGGAGTAGCGTCACCGCCCATGTCATAAGTTTCATATGAGCCAACGCCGCCGCCGCCGCTGGGCGAGAAGTAGGTAGTGAAATCAATCTGCCTCTGGTTAATATATCCCGCGCCGGCCCTGGCCCGCAATGTCATTGACCAATTAGTTGCCGTATGGTTACTCAGTTGAAGAAAATGACGAGTCAAATACATCCTCGTACCAACGTTCTGCAAGCCAATTCCCTCCGGCGTAGGGTAGCCCACTTCATCTAGCATTAGCGCGTATTCGGATATACCTCGTGGATGTGAGGCCGACCAATTCAACGATCCATAGCTGTAGAAATCGCAGTTTGTCGCGGCGGCCGTTATTGAGTTGATTTGAGGTACCGCCAACTGCTCCATCAGATCGGATTTTTTTGAATCGACCTGGTCATTCGGAATAAGCCACTCGATCGTATCGGAATAGCTTTCCTGCCACTCGCCATACAGATCGAGAATATCATACAACTTTTCAGTCAGCAGCACTCTGGCATCGAATACAGGATCGAGGGCTTCGGTATAGGCTGATTGGGCAAAGCCGATATTGTTCAATTCATCGCGAAGCTGAATTGCAGCACCGCTAACAAGCATCTCAGTCGATACCGAATCAAGGTGCTGGAAACCGAGATGAGGCATATCGAACCATAGCTGTTGTCCGAACTGCGTACAGACTTCTTTCTTATTCCCCGCGGACAGTGAAGTCCATCTGCTGTAAAAGTCCGACATACTGTCCGTATCGACATTCGGCACCATCCTCAACTTGAGTAAAGCACGCTTTCTGGCCCAGGCCAGGTCGCGTAATTCATTTAAAGGATCACCGCCCGCGCGGGTTCCGAAGTTCTGTGATTTCATATTTAGGATAAAAGTTATGCTTCCGGCCAATGCCTCTAATTCGATGGCTTTATCACGAGCGTATGCTTGTTCATGTTCCGCGTAGGTGGCTTGTTGAACGAAGAATCTACCGATTTCATACATCAAGTCGGCATAATTACCGCCGAGTTCCCCGAAACTGACTTGACCATCGGAACCCTCCAGGGCGTCATCCAGAGATTGCAAAGCCATTTCGATACTGCTGATTTGTTCAACGATCATTTCCTCATATTGACCAAACTCTTCTTGAGCTTGTTCCATATTCTCACGGTTGCTCAATGCCAATAGCGAATCAAGGGTAAAATCGGGCTGATTGATAGCTCTTTTATAAGTCGTATCTCCCTGTACGTACTCTTCACCCACAGGATCATCCATGTTGAATGACGACACGGGATTGGCGAAGGCGAATTCGAGTCCGGGTATTCCACTTAATGATGACGTCACCTGGTTCATACGGCTCGACATTTGGCCCCTATCATCATCGGACGAGTCGATTAGATTTTCCAGACGATTGCGTAATGTTCTCAGCGAATCACGTTCGGTATCGGATGGCGCGTCAGGGCAATTGAAAAAGTTTTCGTATATATTTGGTATCTGGACAAGTTCCTGCTGATAAGCGGAAAACATCACTGACCACATTTGATTACATAGATCCATGTTATAATAGGCATGTTCCGTGCAGAAAGGTCCCGTAGCCGATGATGGAACCGGTTCTGTTCCTAATTCAATCTCATCCAATGGACCAACATCGGCTAAGAATAACGCGGCAAATAACTGGAGCACCCAGTTGCCGCTTCTCAGAAGCTGGCCGGCATTGAACAGATTATTGAAAGCCTCCACCAAATCCTCATCACTCATTAGGAATGAAGCTATAATCGCGTCATCCATGGCTTCCTTGGCGTCTTCGGCTTCTTCCTCCATCTCCTCGCCAAGGTTTTTGGCGTCCTCAATAACGTCATCCATCTCAGAGTTTCGGCCCAGACCCCCATCTATTCCGCTTTCATCAATTTTGCACCAGACACTGGCTGATTTACAAATACCTATAACGCAGCCCTTAACTCCGGCAAGCCCATAAATGGTCCAATCGCCCCCAGTACCGATCAAGGCCGCCTCAAGCCAGCCCTTCGCTGAAACTAATCCCCAAAGAGCTTCAGCCGATACCCAGACCTTGGCATACATTCCCCACGAAACGTTGACCTGATACCAGGCCATCGCCTCGAAACCAGCGCTGATTTCCAATATCCAGATATCGAAACTGGCCTCCATGCTCATTTGAATCAGGAATCCGGGATTACCTATAAATAGTTTTGAATTGGCCTCGATTATGCTCATTACCGAAAGTTCGATATTGCCGTATATGCCCCAGGCTTCGGCGCCGTAAACATAGAAACCGAATTCGGTATGGCCAACCAGGAAATCTCCGACTGTAACATCGACTGTGATATTGCCTTCGGCGAATCCATTCCTGAAACCAACGCAGAGATATATCGAACCTTTGAGGTAGGTATCCTGATCCAGCAGTATCACCCGGCCGTCAAGCCGGAAATAACCTTCGGTTATGGTTAACAGCACACTGCCCTGGACCAGAAAATCCTGAACGATTGCTATACGCGCGTATAGCAATACGGCAAAACTGCCGGGATCGCTAATCCTCCCGCTGGCGGGATCATCCCCGCCGAAGCCGGCCATTTCCCGGACAAGGGCCAAATCGCACTCGGTGGGATTATAGAAAAATCCTCCTCCCACCCCGGTTAGCACCAGACATGGCGGTATCGTGATCGTAACATCCACCGCGACGAACAGGCCAAAGCTGGTCTCGCCGCCAAGATGAGCAATCTTGCCGACGACAACGATACTGTAAGCGTTAACGAAAACGCCCTGGCCGCCCATCAATAACGAGAAGCCATCGGGACCTTGTTCATAGGTGAAGTCAAGTGAGAATTGAACTACTTCCGGTATATTCACATAAGCGCTATCGATAATGACGTGTGTTCCGCCTTCTTCGGTGGTGTATGTCAGGAATTCTCTTATGCCGCCACCGCCGACATCAGAAATATCTATCGACGCTCCGAATCTGAAATAGCTGGCTACGTGAATAGTGTTGGTCTCTGATTCCTGTTCATCGCCGCCGTAATTTTGGCAGGACGTACCGCCGGTAACCTGAATATCGGTAGGCGAACTGCTGAACCCGATATCGCTGATAGATATGGTTACGATATCGGTAATTGTAATATCGCCACCGACGATAGAGCCGGCCAGGTTTTCGACATCGCCGCCTGATGTAATTCGCAAATCCTGGAACTGCAACCCGCCGCCGACGCAGGAAATATTGACATTTAACTTACCGGATATAGAAAGTCCGAAGTCATCCGATTCGGTATCAAATGACGCGAACCGGAGCGAGTCAAGCTTAAGCGCGTCCCAATCCACGCTGAAAGGCGTCACGGTCTGCAGATTGCCCCATCTAACGGTGCCATCGAATTTGATCTCCAAACCGGGATTAACCACACCGCCAACATTACTGCCAATACCTAATGTAACATAATCACCGCTACCTATATCAAACCACAGGTCGGCGACCAGTTTGACCGAACTCTGAGACAGTTCAGCGAAATTGAATCCCAGGGACGCGTAAATAGGATCGAAAGTCGCTATCCACAACGTTTTCTCGGTTTCATCATCGCCGCCGAGGCCGGATACTTCATTTATCATGACTATCTCTGCGCCGCCGGTAATCGTACCATCAGGACTGATAGAGAAATTGAAAGTTTGCCGGGAGGTGTCGCAAGGTTCGGGAAGTTTAGCGAATCCTTCAACCACAAGAGCATTGGACTCAATACCAAGTTCGGTTAAGGCGAGATAATCGTCGACTATATATAACTCTTCACTGATTAAGCTGACCCCTTCGATACTTACCGAGCCGTTCGTGCCGACTCTTAGGCCGTGGAAGGAACTGGTATTATTGAGAAACTCAAGTTCACCGCTTAGAGATATATAAAATACATTGCTTTCATAACTAAACGCGAGCCCAGGATAACTGTCGACATCCTTGATCTCGAAATCGGCGCTGAATAGAGCAAAACTGAGGAAATCCTCGGGCGTTGTAATATTGATATCCGGCATCGTAACGCCATCGGGCGAAATATTCAAACCCGCGAATGAGACCGAGAAACCTTCGCCGAAATCCTCGAGCGCCAGTGTACCCGATAACGTCAAAGCAAAACTGCCATCGGGGAAACTCAGATCGAACGCCGGGCTGTCACCGATCGGTTCAGGTCTGAAAGTGGCGATATACAACGGTAATGCCGCATCGGGTATATGCGAAATATCGAATCCGAAACCGAATTGCCCACCATCCCAGGCGGCGGTATAGTGAATTGCCGCCGTATCTGATTCGTTGCTGAATAATTGAGTTTGAATATCGCCGCATAAGCGCACCGCGAAGTCATCCATATCAAACGAGGCTTGTACCCCGCCGACTTTGAACGAGAACATATCCCCAATAGGCACATCTACAATATAATTATCCAACTCCTGGTAGTATTCGCTGTAAGTTCCAAGCGTAACCGAACCAGAAAAGCCCTCGGCGGAAATCAGTAGCGAATCGAGACTGACATTCACATTACCTAACTCTTCGGGCAATGCTATCCTGGCACTGGCCATCAAAGCCGGTGAACCGCCGATCCTGGAGAATAGCAGCTGTGTCAGATCGAGCGGTATGCCGGAGGAAGCCAAAGACAGAAGTGATTGGGCCCCTTCAGGGGGCGTAACCTCGACCGAACCATCGACAAGCTGGAATGTCGAAACATTCACGACCACACTGAAACTGATACCAAATGCTGGTGGTTCGGGGGCCTCGTACTGAAGGGCTGGGATAACTAGCTGAACCGATTCACCGGCGCCGGTTGAGAGGCGCAGACCGCCTTCAACCGTTTCGGTCTGGATCAGTACATTATCGCCCTCTTTCAGGACGATATAGGCGACGCTGGTATCGGGCAGCGGAAGTTTTTCGGGTAATGGAATTATACCGAAGAAATCACCCGGATGGAAACCATCGCTATCGAGGAAGGCGACCATCGTTTCATCATAGAAGAAATCCGCGCGGCCCTCGGTAACTCCGAATGGAGAAAAGCCGAGATTGAATCCCCCGGAAAATATACAACTGATATCGGCATGATCTTCGCCCCCGAATCGGATAAACACACCGGTCTCCCCTTCGGCGGATATGCCGCCGGTACTAAGGGAAACGTTTTCCGGCATTGTCAGCCTGACGCCGGTTTCCTCGATCACTGGAGCTTCAAGGCCAACCGCGCTCCATTGCAAACCGCCGAGTTCGCTGACAAACTTCAGCGCGAATTGGCTGGAGAATGTCGCGTTACCGGATACGACATTGAAATTGCTTATATCAATAAGTAGATCGTTGAAATCAACGGCCACCGACGCGCCCTCGGCAAGGTTAAGGCTATTTGAACCGTTAATCAGCAAGCCGCTGGAATTCAATACGGCGCTGTTAATCGTAAACACTAAAACCGGATTATCATCCGGGATTTGCCATCTGAACGGGCTATTTATAGCAATTTCGCCGTCAAGTATGCGGGCGTTTATCAAATCGAAACTGATATTTCCCGATGCTTCAATCGTATCACCCTCGGCGGCGCCGGCTATTCGCAGCGTACCGCCCAGATCCATAATGGCCGTCTGATTCCCGGCTGATATATCGAGTTCCACATTCGAGTTGGTCACTGCCAGTTGGCCGATACCGATATTGAAGGGGCATGATGGGATAAAATTCGTCAGCGTACCGGTCAGGCGGCCGCCCGCGTCAACCGTGAATTCTGTCGACATAATATCGGTGCGGCCGCTATCGCCCTCGCACCAAAGCTGTTCGGGCATCTGGATATCACCGCGGAAGGTGACATTGAAATTTTGTATATCATCGATAACCGCCAGGTTGCCGCCGATTTCCCTGACATAATAATTCAAATCTCCGCCCAGAGGAAGCTGCAGGCCGGGCAGATCAAATTCTTTGGTTTCTATCGAACCCGTAAAACGACCGTTTTGATAGCCCGCGTTTAAAATCGTTATCCGTGGATTCCGCAGGTCTGGCGGAATGAAATCCGGGAATTCAGGGAAACTCAATTCGAAGTCAAACGCGAAACCCCAGTCCTCAAGCGGTCCGCCGGAGAAATTGAACCAATCGAACGTGAAAGCCGCCATTCGGAATGCCAGCGGTTTAAGGCCAAAACCATGGAACGTGTAGGCCGAATCCGAAAGCTCGGGAATCGACATCTCGGGGATACGAATGCCGTTGGCGCCGATTATAACGCCCGACATCTGCGGCAGTTGGAACCCGAGATCGGGAAAACCCATACCCAGGTCGATACCTATTTCGAAATCCCAGCCAGTGACCTGATCATATGCTAAGGTCGGGATTGTAAAATTCGAGAAATACATATCCAGGGCGCCAAGGTCTAATTCGGGCAAGCCACCGGGTATATCAACTTCGAAATCACGAAGCTCAATACCATGCTCGGTTACCCCGATTTGAGTCGACGCGCCATAACTGGTCGATTCATCGAGATTCAGGCGGATACCGCCGGCAAGGCTTAAATCGAATGATATATCGAGAGGAATAAATCGTGTTTCAAATGAACCAGCGATATTGGAAATGCTTAACGTTACATTATTACTTCCTGATACCAGTGGGATTTCCTGGCTTATCGGAAAATTCACATCCCCCAGCAAACGGCCATCCGGCATAATCTTCAACTGAACCATCTCACCGCCGATACTGGTATCAAACAGCTTCAATTGGCCGTCCAAAAGGAACGCGTTCAAGCCATCAACATCGCCGTAGGTAAGATTCCTTAATTCGAATGGGATTCCCAATGAACTCAGGTCGAAATCGGCGTATTGTTCCGGCGGAACCGTTACATTGATCGAGCCATCGACCAGCCCCCTGTCGAGCGGATCGATCGTGAAATCGAATTCGACATTCAATTGGGGAGCCATCGGCCGGCCCAGTTGCAATGCCGGAACAACCAGGCTAATCGGTTCGCCAGGCCTGGTATACAATCGTAATCCGCCATCTACCGTTTGATGTTCAATTAACAGCTCATCACCGGTTTTAATTTGCAGGTAGGCGATATCTTCAATCGGCAATGGCAATCGTTCGGGCAGAAAAGCCATTCCGAAATAGCTTAAATCCGGGAAAAAGCCACGGGAATCCAGCAGGGCTATCCTACTATCATCCGCGAAGAACTCGAGCTGTCCCGATGATACTCCGAAGGGACTTAACGAGAACGCGAAATCCGGCGAATAAACGCCGGATAATGAGGGTAGATTATAATCCTCGAAACGCAGATGTATCCCTGATGTGCCACTCGCGGTGAAACCATCGGCGCCAATAGAGATAGCGTCAGGCAATTCAAGAAGTATCCCCAGAGGTTCGATCAGTTCCGTTCCGCTGGGTACCGCCTGATAAATAAGCTCCTCGCCGTCGAATGCCACTTTAAGCGCGAACGGTAAATCGAAAGTAACATTACCGGACTCGATGCCGAAATCTTCCCAGCCAACGGTGAGATTATCGAAAGTTACGCCTAAAGTGGTCTCATCGCTAAATCTGAGCGATTGGCGACCATTTATAGTTATGCCTGTTTCATCTATTTCCGCGCTGCTTATATTGAATGAAAGCACTGGCTCCGATGGCGGGATATCCCATACGAACGCGGTGTTAATATTGCCTTCTAATGCCAAAAGCTGATTTTGAATGAATTCATAGCCGAATGTAACCGAGGCATCAATTGGCGCGCCACCGGGGCTGTTGAATCCCAGGTTGGCGGTTCCCTCAAGCTGAATTCTTTGTTGGTCTTCATCAATATAGAAACTGAGATTTGAATTACCGACAGCCAGACTTAAAAGCCCGACATGCAGCGAACACGACGGGACCAGGTCTTCAATCATACCCGTTAGTTTGCCATCCCCGAGTATCCCGATTGAAGTTGACAGCAGGTCCATCGTTTGACCTTCGCCCTCACAGGAGAAAGCCGGCGGCAATTGCAGGCCGCCGCGAAGGTGAATATCAGGTGAGAATGAAAATTCTCCACCATCGAATGAGGCTCCAAATGAACCTGAAATCTCTTGAACGAGCATCCCCACCGCTTCGGCCAGAGGCAATCTCAGTCCCGGTTCAGCAAACGAAATGGCCGGAAGAGTCGCGCTGAAATTACCGTTAATAAATGACGCATTACTGATAATAATCTCAGGATCGCTTAACTCGATTGGAGTCCCCTCGGGGAAATTGGGAAATCGTAAGCGCAGATCGAAATCGAACCCGAAATCGGCGGGTGATACGCCATCCCAATCAAACCAGGGAAAAGTCATAGCTTCAAAGCGAAGCGCCATCATTTCGAATTCGAATCCTTCCAGCTCGAAGCGTGGCAAATATAATACCGGCATTTCTGTTTCGGGTATCGAAAAGCCGGCGGATGTAAACGACACACCGCTAATGCCCGGTATGGCCAGATTGTCGAAATAGGGGAAACCGAATTCAATATCCATACCCAGGGCAAAATCCCAGTTACCACCGGTATATGATAACGTTTCAAGCGAGAGACCGCTTAATTGAAGCTGCAGCCAGCCGAGATCGATCGCCGAGAACTCCAAATCGCCGCGCGGCGTGAACGATTCAACCGATACACCCAAAGGATGTATCCTTAATGAAATATCCGCGCCAAAACGGGTCTCTTCATCGGGCTGGAATTCGAGCCCGCCCGAGCTGAGAATATCGAAATCTAAACTGCCGTCGGCCAGATCGGCTTCAAAGCGGCCCGAAAGCCCGGTCAGATTCAAGGCGAACCTGTCTGATTCAGGAACTAACGGAATTGATAAGTCCTCACCGCAGTTTATCAATCCACTGAACGTCCCGTCGGCGTTGAGTGTTAAATCATCCAGGCTGCATTCGGCCTGAACGCCAAGAAGCTCAACCATGCCGGAAAAACTGACGCTTGGCATTGAAAACGTTAATGTCGCCTCATTGATATTAAGCTGGGCGATATCGTTGCCGAAAGAAAAAAGCGGCGAACCGGTTACCGATACCTGCCCTGACAAGCCTCTGCCGGTCAAACTAATCCGACCCAATAGATCATATTGGCCGTATTCACGAGGTAGATTAAGCCGTCCCCCAATTGTCAGACGCCCGGCCGGATCGAATTCGATATTCTCAGGCAGGAAATATTCACCCGTCAAACTTTCCGGAATATCTCCCGGGTCGAGGTTACCTGAGAAGCCGCCGGAAAGAATCGTTGGCGCGTCAAGAAATATTTTCTCGATAACCAGATTATTGACATCAACGTTAATTGATGCCCGGAGATCACCGGGTAGCGTCAGAGCCAGTTCCGTGGAACCGTTTAATGTATAATTCACCTGGTCTTCCGTAATAGTCAGGTCATCCAGGTTAACCAGATAAGCAGTACCGGGTTCGATTACCAAAGTGTCGAAAGGCAGGTTATCGACGATTTCGCCAACCTCTTCGCCATAGAAAAACGACCAGATTTCGCTTCTACCGCGATTTGACGTCGGCGCGAAGCCGTATTGATCGGTAGCCGTTATCTGCCAAACATACTCCCTGCCATCCTCGAACGCCAAACCGCTCATTGGATAACTGTAAAAAGTCATGCCGGCATTGTTATCTTCATGATGTGGATAATTAGCATCGATCGCCCGCTGCAGAGATTGACCGGCTAATCTTTCGACGATCAGTAAATGGTAATTAATAAGATAATCAGGAGGTGTCACTACTGGAGTCCACTGGAATGTCGGATAGGGCGCGGCGACAGCTTCGCCATCTGATGGCAAAATCAGTTGCGGCGGATCAGGATAGACAATATAGAACGGAGCGCCGTCCTCCGCCAATAATTGCCCGGTGCGTGTTATTAAGCTGACCGTAATATAATATTCGCCTTCGGGAAGCCTGCCCGAGCGAACAACCTGCTCTTCGTAGGCTTCATTATAATCGACATTACGCCATTCGATAAATTCGGTGGAATAAACGGTGGTCCGGAAAGGTCGATCAACCGTTACCAGGTTGCTTTCGGCTAATAGAAGCTGTCCGCTTCGAAGAAATCGTCTCTCTATTTCTACCTGATAATAATATGTTACTTCGGCGCCGCCCTGATATCCCACAAACAGCGCGCCAATAGATGGATCACGCTCCCAATCGCTGACATAAGGGCTGGGATAAGTATTAATATTCAGATTAGTAAACCAGTCCGGATCTTGTGCCGATGACGATGATCCGAATATTAATACTATGGCCAGGCATAGTAAAAGTATCTTATTATATTTCATGACAATCCCCTTCGCTAAAGCGTACGCGGAATATTTTTTCAAAATCTATATTGATGTATTCTGTGTTACTATGCAAATGATGAAAAATCGCTATTTGAGCCAATAGCAAAAACCTCATAAAATCATACAATATATGGCAAGCCTGCCGACGGCCATAGCTTATACGAATCAAAATCAGTCCCTCTGTAACTCAAGCCCCTGTGCCCCCGAGTGCAATAATAGGAGCAAAACAATAAATAAATAGCCTAAAAAATATTTATAGTCAAGTATTAAGTATAAAACAATAGGTAAGTTAGTAGACTAAAACAATCTATGTTTTTACCGAATCAGTCCAGTGTAAATGAAAACGCGACCCGTATTCAAACTATCCGGGTCGCGATTTACTTCGCCAATTGACACTTATATTTATGTCACCGAACTAACCTGTTGGGCCAGTTGATAACGTTTGTAGAGCCTGGCGTAATGACCATCATTGGCAATAAGCTCGGAGTGTGTACCCGACTTGATCAACCGGCCATTATCTAACACGAAGATATTATCGGCGTTTTCGAGCATATCCGGTCGATGGGTTATCATGATCACGGTCATATCCGGCATGACTTCCTCGAGGCGTTCCCATAGAACGGTTTCGGTTCGTGAGTCGAGCGCCGAAGTGCAATCATCTAAAATCAGTATCTTTGGCTTTCCAACCAGGGCTCGGGCCAGGGCCAATCGTTGTTTCTGACCACCGGAGATCGAAACACCTTTCGTGCCAATCTGCGTATCGAGACTATCAGGAAATCTGGCAATTTCATTTTTCAATTGTGAGACCTCGACTGCCCATTCGATATTCGAATCAGTCAGACTATCACGCCCGAAAATGATATTGTTACGCACCGTATCGGAGAACAATACCGGCTCCTGAGGAACATAGCCGATACTCCGGCGCAAGTTTTCAAGTTGATACTCCCGAAGGTCATGATCATCCAGCTTTATTCTGCCTCCGGATGGATTGACCAACCTGGGGATCATACCCACAAGCCAACTTTTTCCCGAACCTACTTTCCCGACTACCGCCACTGTCTGTCCCGGTTCGATTTCAAAGGATACGTTATCGATTATTGCCCGGTCACTACCCGCGAATCCAAAACTGACGTTATCAAATGTCAGTCTGCCCTGTACATCGCCGTTACAGGGCAATTCACCTTCGTTTTTAACCATTGACGGTACATTCTCAAGCTCCAGCAGCCTATCTATAGAAACGGCTGATTGCCGCGACTTAACCAGGAATTGCCCGATATCAAACATCGGGAAAACCAGGTGAACCACATAGAAAACGAATGCCACCAGTTTACCTAACGATAGATTCGCGTTGATCACCATGTATCCTCCGGCGATCAGTACGATAATTATACCGAATTGCCAGACATACATATACAACGAATCAACGATGGTCGTTACTTTAATCGCCGCGATTTCGGCCTCCCTACGGTTGTATATCGCGGCGTCGAACTTATCGCGCTGAGCCTTTTCCTGCACGTAAGCCTTCACTACCCTGATTCCCGAAAAACAGGCTTCCATTATCGCGTTGAATTTCGATATTCGGGTCTGGAGATAGTCATACCGTTTATCGAGAATAGTCGAGGTCTTAAAGAATATGATAATCAAAAACGGCAATGGTCCCACTGTCCAGAGAGTCAGGACCGGATCGATAAAGGTCATCATAGTAATCGTGAACGCCACCATCAGTAGCGCTTCATAGAGCCTGAATATACCTGAACAGGCAAACCACGACAATTTCTCGGCCACGTCATCGGTTAGACGCGTAACGATATCACCGGTTCGGAATTTATTGAAAAAATCCGGGCCTTTGTCGGTAATACTGCCGAAAGCATCCTGACGGAACAGCCATTCCAATTTAATGTTCATCCAGGCGCGATGTGATTGCACAAAGGCGTATAATACCGTAGCGTTTAAGCTCAAAGAAACTAGCGCCAGGGCAAAAACAACCGCTATCGGCAAACCTGCGTAATTTCCCAGATCGACCAACCAGATTGCCGCCTGGCTGGTGGGGACTTCGCCGGTCTTGACGAAATCTATCGTGAACTCGATCATTCTGGGTATGGAAACTTGAAAAGCCGTCTGCACCGGAGTTATAAACAACAGCACAAACAATACATATTTGTATTTTCTGTAGTAGTGCCAAAACCACTTTATTTTATCCAGCATTTGCAATTACTCCGTTTTTAAACTGCAGATGGAACAACTTCGAGTAGTACCCATTCTGCAGCAAGAGATCAGTATGAGTTCCCCGCTCGATTATCTCGCCACGCTTGACGACTAAAATTTCGTCCGCGTCGAGAATGGTCGTCAGGCGGTGAGCGATTACCAACGAGGTTCGCTTTGCCATCAGTTTTTTCAGCGAGGCCTGAATTGTCCTTTCGGTTTGCGGATCAACCGAACTTGTCGCCTCATCCAGGATTAAAACATCCGGATCGACGGCCAACGCCCGGGCGAATGACAATAGCTGCCTTTCACCGCGGCTGAAATTCGCGCCCTTCTCCGAGACTTCGGTATCGTATTTTTGTGGAAGCCTCTGGATGAAAGCATCCGCGTCGACGGTTTGCGCGGCAACCAATACCCTGCTATCCGATTCTCCATCCGAATCAAGCGCGATATTGGATTTGATATCGCCCGGGAATAGATAAATATCTTGAAGAACCAGGGCGAATCGCTTCCTCAATTCGGCCAGCGAGATATTTTTTATATCGATGCCATCAACGGTAATCCTGCCCTTCTGCGGATCATAGAGGCGAAGCATCAACGAAATAATCGTAGATTTTCCACCGCCGGTAACTCCCGCCAGAGCGACCTTACCGCCGACTGGAACATCGAAACTAACATCTCTCAGCACATAATTATCATCGCCGTTATATGAGAACCAAACATTCTCGAATCGGATACCGCTGGCCAGCTTGTTCCAGGCCACCGGCCGTTCGGACTCAATCAACTTATCGTTATTAGTCAAAAGCGCGAATATCCGCTTGCCGCCGGCAATTGCTTTCTGGATGTTGGCTAATTGCTCGGAAGCCCGATGGATAGGCTCGAACGAACGCCAGATCAAGATTATGAACATGCTGATCGTACCTACGGTGATCAGGCCCGATTTTAACCAAACCGCGCCGAAAAACAACACCAGGGCTATCATCACGCTCTCCAGAAAGAAAATCGTGTTGAAAAACAGCACGACGCAGATATTGACATACATGTCATCTTCGAACTTCAACCGATTCGCCTCGTTCATTTTGCCTTTCACATAACTTCCACGATGGAATATCTGGATTATCGACATGCCATGCAGAAATTCCGTCAGCGAGGCTGTAATCTCGGCCATTTTTTTGCGTACTTCGAGAAACCTGTTGGTGGTATATTTCTGAAACAGATATATCAGCACGATGTGAATCGGTACGATCATCGTCAGAATCAGCGTTAGCTGCCAACTATGATATAACATCACACCGAAAATACCCGCTATCAGGATAACATCACCCACCAGCATTACCGCGGTTCTGGTAAAAAGCAATCTTAACGCTTCGGTATCCGACTCGACACGAGCCATCAACCGGCCAACCGGATTACTGTCGAAAAATGAGATATTCAACGACAGAATATGATTGAATAGCTTCTGCTTCAAATCGACCATTATATTCTGGCCGATTGTCTCGAGTCTAACAGTCTGAATATACTGAAGCAGCAAGGTTACACCCTGAACGACCGCTATAATCAGAACCGTAATCAGCAATCCGCTAAAATCCTTATTGGCGATATCAGTATCCACCGCCTTTTTCATAAGTATGGGCCAGTAGAGAGATAACACCGTCGCCCCCGTCAGAAGCAATAAACAGAACAGAAGGCCGTTTTTGTGCTTCCTTAATAGCGGCAGCAATTTGGAGAAAGCCTCTTTCGAGCTAAGATTTTGCTCGGAGGAATTCATTTTTTCGTTTTCGTAAAATTCGCTAGTCATTTCCTTTTGTCCTGTTTAAGGGTTAATACTTCTGGTTAAAAAACGGATATAAAAAAACCCGCCGAACCTGACTGGTTGCGGCGGGTAGAATTTCCTATCTAGTAAACGTTACATCATAGGCACACTACTCCCGCCGCGGATATCTCCAGTCGGTACCGAAAAATTATAATCGAGGATCTGGATCATTAACATTTCTACCTTTCCGTAGCGGTTTCGTTTCCAGTTTACTAATTCGTATTACGAATTATAACTTTACCTGTTGCATTATTATATAATTAAATTTAACTTCGTCAAGGAAAAAATTAAGATTTTCCGATTTTTTTTTTGAAAGCCGAATACTATTACTCGCCCGGGAGCGCTTCGAGATCGTCGATTGGCGCCGGCGGTGTTATGTCATCGGCAGTTGAAACAGTGACAAAAGTCGCGTCATCGGTAGAGAAAAAACC
>JAAEQD010000039.1 GCA_024231855.1 Candidatus Zixiibacteriota bacterium | reverse complement strand
GGCCAAAAATAGCCGCTACCGCGTCATCGATATGACTAATATAATGTCCCTCTAACCAACTGGCCACAAAACGATTGGGGACACTGATCATAAGATGACTACCGTTGTCTTCGACAAGCCTGGTTGGCTTAAGCCATGTATTATAGCTTTGCGGCTGTATCCTGTCTTTTAATATGCCAAGGCATTCCTGCCAGCTTGAGCTTAATTTTTGAGTCTGCAATGTTGAAAACTTGTTGATTAATGTTAAAAACTACATAACTATTCACTGGTCGGTCTATATCAGGCCGGCTGTCAGTGGTCTACTTACTTGGAAATGCTAGTTGCTTTTGGTCTACTTGAGGAGCTGTCATTAACTCTTCTGATAACTAATCCCTCCATTAAAAATCCCTCTCACTCCTCTCTTAACACACTTGCTAATAAAATATTTTTGCTATTTAAAAGTCAAGAATTATGCCTAATACATTTTGCGTTTTGTGTATCTAACAAATTGTAATAGGTTTGCACGGACGTTTTTATTTTATAGTGATTTTTTAATTATAACTTACGGCGATAAAACAAATCACTTACAAGACAAAAATTATTTACACGTTAACATTTTGATGGTAGATTTGTACCGGCAAGCAATCATTTTGATCAGGAAATATATTATCCTTTTAACATTTAAAGCAATTTGTAATCGCACGATAACATATAAGTAACCTTAGCAACACCAGCAATAATCTAATAGCTAATATAGCTCCTGATTCTAATAAGTATTTATATATGTTATCAACAATTTGTGGAAAGCTATGTGGAAATCTGTCTAAATATGTGTAGCATTTATTAATGCGATTAGCAATCAGGTCTCAATATTGAAGATGTTGATAAATGCTTATTAACACTTTGTCGTTTTCGGTCGTGTAACAACTAGTGTCTTAATCATTTAGAATTATCATCCGTATTTTATCAACATTTCAACACCCTTTTTATTACTATTATATATATATTCTAAAAATATATTAATAATTATTATGCTCTGCTTTAGGAAAATAGAAACCTGAATATATTCCATCCTCCTGATGATGGAATTGCTCAAGTAATATCCTATCAATAAAAACCCCAGTATCAAGATTAGGATATTTGGAAGTATACCCTTATGTTTTATTCCAGGTGATAAACTATTGCTTCAATAATTCGGAGATATTCCGCAATTAATGCTTAATGTCTGATCGGCGACTTCGAGTATTTGATTTTAGGCCAATAATTTAACTAAACATCTCTAGATATCTACTATAGATTAATATTAACATAAAATCTTTATTTATCTTGAAAATAGCTTAAATATTTGGTTTGACATGTGGATAATTTTAGTAGATAATAGCATTGCAAACATCCGAAATGTTGTTGCTGATGGTGATCATTTAAGATTTCGGATGGTCTTACTATAGCTATCAAAGTTGGAGGAGAAATGAGATTTAAGACAAATAAAGCTAAACTAAATCTGGCAGTTTCACGTCTTCAAAGCATTGTGCCGCCGAAATCAACTATTCCTATTCTCTCAAATATCCTCTTTGATCTTGAGGGAGAAAAACTGGAGCTAAAAGTAACCGATCTTGATGTTTCCATGACCTCGACTATTGATGTTGAGATATTGAAAAAGGGCAGTATTACCGTGCCAGCGAAAGTGTTTTCAGAAATTGTGAAAGAGCTGCCGGATTATGATCTCGACATTACGGCTACCGAGAACAGGATGGAGATCAAATGCGGCTCAGGCGTTTACAGGCTTTCGGGCTTCTCAGCCGAGGATTTCCCGAAATTGCCCGATATTCATCTTGGTCGCCAGGTTAAAGTTAACGCTCAATCGTTCTGCAGTATGATTAAAAAAGCATTATTCGCCGTCTCCAGGGATGAGACCAGGCCGGCATTGAACGGAATTTTGTGGCATACTTCCGAGGATGGTCTTAACCTGGTTGCTACTGATGGTCATCGGCTGGCCAAGATAATCCGAAAAGACATCAGTATTACCGGCTATAAAAAGGATATCATTATTCCGCCCAAAGTACTGGAAAATCTGATAAAATTAGCCGGCGATGATGCTGAAGAGATCGGCTTGATCCTCAACGATAATTCGATTGTCTTTGTCCTGGAGGATGCTGTGATTACTTCACGGTTACTCGAGGGCCCTTACCCGAACTACGAACAAGTAGTCCCGAAAGATAACGACAAGGAAATGCTGGTAGAAAAGGATCTGCTTCAGGCGGCGGTTAAAAGGGTTTCAATTCTATCGAATTCGCTGACCCATCAGGTTAAGTTCGCCTTAAAAAAGGACAATCTCGAATTATCAGCCACCAATTTCGATTTTGGCGGCGAAGCCAAGGAATCATTAAAAGTAGCTTATCAGGGCGAA
This sequence comes from Candidatus Zixiibacteriota bacterium, assembly GCA_024231855.1. Lineage (GTDB taxonomy): Bacteria > Zixibacteria > MSB-5A5 > UBA10806 > 4484-95 > JAAEQD01. Next base: position 11,406 of record JAAEQD010000039.1, on the reverse strand, counting down.
GATATGGATATCGGCTATAATGCCGCTTATGTGTTGGATGTCATGAAACAGGTCGAGGATGATGAGGTCAGATTCGAGTTGAATAATCCGACTACCGCGGCGGTGATAAAACCTCAAACGCCATCGGAGAACGAAGACGCCCTGTTTCTGATTATGCCGCTTCGGCTGATGGATCAGTAAAATCTTAAAGTCCAGGTAGCGGAAAATTCTGTTATGATTAACAGCCTTCAGATCGAGGGTTTCAGAAATATCAGTCATACCCTGTTGAAGTTCACTAAGGGTATTTGCCTTTTTAATGGCCCAAACGGCGCCGGCAAAACGAATTTGCTCGAAGCTCTGGGCCTTTTCTCATTGGGCAAATCTTGTCGGGGCAGCAAAGATAAGGCTATGGTTGGATTCGATCGCAAACTTGCCGAAATTACCGCCGAGATCGCCGGCCAAAAAAAAAAATCGATATCACAATCAGGATAGCCTCTTCGGGCGCTCGCAAGATTGTCGTCAACGGCCATCGCACTATCAAGCAAAATGAGCTGGTTGGCACATCGCCGACGGTTTTTGTCCTACCCGAAGATATAGCGTTGACATCGGAAGCGTCTTCTTTCCATCGCCAATTTCTGGATTTATATATCTCCCAGTATAGCCATCGCTACCTCGATGACTTGATATCGTACCGGAAGATTTTACTTCAACGCAACAAATTGCTGAAGGATATATTAAAATCGGCCGGCAAAATTTCCCAGTTGGATGCCTGGGATCAATTGTTAGTTGAACATGGTACGAGAATTATCGCCGATAGACTGAGTTTTACGCGATCGATAGCCGATCCGGCAGAAGAGTATTACAGCCGGTTCGACAGCTCATCGCAGTTTTCGCTGGCTTACAAACCGAAAATCGAACAGGATCAGGAGGATATCGAGACGGCCATGAAAATCCAGCTGGAAAATTACCGTGATCGCGAGTTCCGAGCCGGTTTGACCCTGGTTGGACCTCATCGCGATAGGCTGGCGATGAATTTAAACGGAAAATCCGTACGTCATTACGGATCGCGCGGGCAAAAAAGATGTGTTATGCTGGCGATGAAACTGGCTGTGGCCGATCTGCTTTCGGAAGTTAAACAGGAGCAAGTAACGCTAATACTGGATGAGGTATTCGCTGAGTTGGATAGTGTTAAAAGCCAGGCTTTGATGGATGTACTTTCAGGATATGGACAGGTATTTATGGCAACCGCCGGTGAGTTCGATTTCGGCGATATTCCAATCAGGAGAGTTCATGTTGAAAACGGTAAAACTAGTGATGGGAGCACAGCATGATATTGTTATTCGATATAGGTAACTCCTCCAGTATGATAGGGCTTGCCGATGGCGAACAGATACTCGGCCATTTCAAGATAATCTCGAAAGGCGAGAGCGACTATAGCCTGGATATTGATATGAAGTCAGTAGCCGCACAGATAGTTATGCTGGCGGCCGATTCAGGTAAGGCGATTTCGGCAATTGAAGACGCGGCGGTTTGCTCGGTTGTGCCGGAGTTGACATTGAAATTTTGCGACCTGGCCAAGCAATACTTCGGCATCGATGCTTGGGTGCTTGACCATCGATCTGATTTAGGCTTGAAAGTCCAGGTCGATGAGCCATCCCAGGCCGGACCTGATAGATTGGCTAATGCTGTTGCTGTGAAAAACCTGCACGGCTCCCCCGCTATAGTTGTTGACCTCGGCACCTCGACTAATTTCGACGTGGTAGATTTACACGGTGATTATATTGGCGGGGCAATAGCTCCGGGGGTGAAAACATCATCGGCTGAGCTATTCCGTCGAGCTTCGAGGTTATTCCCGGTTGAGCTCGAAAAGCCTGATAAGGCCATTGGCAAAAACAGTGCAAATGCAATGAAATCGGGCATATTCTACGGTTCTTTGGGGCTAATTGATCACATTACATCGTTAATCATTGCAGAATTAGCTCATACTGATATAAAAGTGATCGCCACCGGCGGCTATGCCGAGCTGTTCGCGCCGCATTCGAAATATATCCAATCAGTCGATCCGCTGCTGACGCTGAAAGGGATACTTATGGCGTACGAGCGGAATCAATAATTAAGCGTATAAGCAATCTCTTTATTAATTATTGACAGTAATATAAATAATATATATATTGAGTTATATAGCATTATTGTCCGTTTTGTAGAAATACCTCGAGTAAGTAAGACGTAAACGGAGCTAAATCACAATGTATGATTTTCCCGGAGGGAGAGCTAAATGAGAAAAATTAGCACAACTTTATTATTAGTGATTATAGTTGCTATTACAGGAAACGTTAGAGCCCAAATTGTTCTTGATGAGGTCTCCTCAAAGCAAATGGCTATTACAAAGCTGTCGTCGATGCCCCTAACTTTCACCGAGAATCGCGGCCAGTGGGATGAGCAGGCTTTGTTCAAAGCTTCTATCGGCGGCGCCACCTTCTGGTTTTGTGCTGATGAGATAGCCTATGTATTTACCCGCGATACGGATCAGCTAATCGATGATAGCTGGTCGGATTCAGACCGAAGGGAACAACCCGACATGCCCGATAAATTTGATCATCCCCGCTACAAGAAAGAATCTATAGTAATAAGGGCTAAGCTTATCGGAGCTAATCGGGATGCCGAGATCATCGGTGAAGATCGCCTCTCCCACAACTGCAACTATTTCTACGGCAATGAACCTTCAAAATGGCGTACCAGTGTGCCAAACTACTCCTCGATAACCTACAAAGATATCTACCCCGGCATCGACCTGAACTATCACGGCAATGGTCGAGTGATGAAGTACGATTTCATCGTTCATCCCGGCGCGGATATCTCGCAGATACAGATTCGTTATGAAGGATCCGATAATCTTTCTATCACTCCCAGCGGCGATCTTGAAGCGACGACTTTGTTTGGCCCAATCCACGAGAACATACCCTTGGTATATCAGGAGAAGGGCAGCAGTAGAAGAGAAATAACGGGCCGGTATGCTATCCGAGAACCGGGAATGTTTGGATTTGAAGTGGATGATTATGATTCCGCCTTAACTTTAGTAATAGATCCCGAGCTTGTTTATAGTACTTATCTCGGCGGGAATGGTTTTGATTATAGCTATAGCATAGCGGTGGATGGCAACCGTTGTGCCTATATCACCGGAGAGACATATTCCAGCAACTTCCCTACCGAAAATCCCTATCAGCCAGATCAAAGCGATGATCTTGATGCCTTCGTTACCAAGCTTTCGACCTCCGGAAATTCCCTTGTTTATAGTACTTACCTGGGAGGGAGCAATCGTGATCGTGGTTATGGTATAGCGGTAGACGACAGCGGCTGTGCTTATGTTACCGGGTTTACGGAGTCTACTGACTTCCCTACAGAGAATCCTTATCACACCAATCGGGATACAGTTGATGCCTTCGTTACCAAGCTTTCAGCTGCCGGCGACTCCCTTATCTACAGCACTTACTTGGGAGGAAATGATGATGATTATGGTTATGGCGTCGCGGTGGATAGTTGGGGCTGTGCCTACGTTATCGGGCATACAGCGTCCAGTAACTTCCCTACTTTAAATCCTTATCAGACCGATCAAGGCGATGATGATTTATTCATTACCAAGCTTTCCGCCCTCGGAAATTCCCTTATCTACAGCACCTACCTGGGAGGGAATAATCGTGAACGCGGTGATGGTATCGCGGTGGATGGCAACGGCTGTGCCTATGTCACCGGCGAGACACGGTCCGGCGATTTCCCTACTGAAAATGCTTATCAGACCGATCAGGCCGATGATGATGCCTTCGTTACCAAGTTTTCCGCCTCAGGCAGTTCCCTTATCTACAGTACCTACCTGGGGGGGAATGGCCTTGACCATGGCCGAAGTATCGCGGTGGATGGCAGCGGCTGCGCCTATGTCACCGGATTAACAAAGTCCAGCGACTTCCCCACTGAAAATTCTTATCAGCCGAGCCAGGGCGATATTAATGATGCCTTCGTTACCAAGCTTTCCGCCTCCGGCAGCTCCTTGGACTACAGTACCTATCTGGGAGGAAATGATGGGGATCATGGCTGGGGAATCGCGGTGAATAGCAGTGGTTGTGCTTATGTTACCGGGGTGACCGAGTCCACCGATTTCCCCACCGAAAATCCCTATCAAACGGATCAAGGCGCTAAAGATGCCTTCGTTACCAAGCTTTCCACTTCCGGTAGCTCCCTTATCTATAGCACCTATCTGGGGGGAAGTGATTATGATTATGGTTGGGCAATCGCAGTTGATGGCAGTGGACGTGGCTATATCACGGGCATGGTAATATCCACCGATTTCCCAACCGAGAATCCTTATCAGACAGATCAAGTCTTTTACGATGCCTTCGTAACTAAATTAGTTGACATTTTAACAAGCTATAATTACCTCCCCGGCGATGCCAACATGCCAAATGGCATCTGGCCGCCAACAGTAATAGGCGCTGATGTGACATATCTGGTCAATTATTTCAGAGCTCTAAATGGTTCCTGTCTTCTTGATGGATTCTATGCTTCCGCGGATGCCAACGGCGATTGCCTGGTAATCGGCAGCGATGTGACCAAGCTGGTTACATATTTCAGGGGTTTGACATCACTGGGCTATTGCCCTGACTATGAACCGGCCTGGTCGGCACCGGATGATTTACCTCCGGACGCACCATCCGGCTGGCCGAATTGCGAATAGTTGAAACGCATTCGTCAAAATCCTATCGGGTATAGACCTACCACCATGTATTGCGGGTAGCGGGCGTAGGTGGTCGGCTTGCCGGCCTGGGGGGAACCGCGGCTACAAACGGGCTTTTTGGGAGCAAGCTCCCAACCTACGGCGCGCTAATACCTCTGAAATACTAATAACTATTGACTTACCGCTATTCTGGTATTACACTAATATCAGCATGAAAATATGTACGCCTAAACAGATGCGGGAAATCGACCGCAAGGCTATCGACGGGCTGGGGATACCCGGCCTGGAGCTGATGGAGAACGCCGGTCGGCTTACCTATGAGATGATCCTCGACTATTACGGCCCGGCTGAAAATAACCGGGTGCCCGTGGTTGCCGGAAAAGGCAATAACGGCGGTGATGGTTATGTGATCGCCCGCTATCTCAAGCAGGATGGCGCTCATGTCGAGATATTCCTTTTAGGCCAGAAAGACCAACTCAAAGGCGACGCCGAGGTTAACCTGAAAAAAGCCGAGGAGATGGGAATCCCGATCCATGAAATCACCGACGCCGAGAATTTTCATGTCCCCGATGATAGCTGGCTGGTGGTGGATGCCATTTTCGGAACGGGCTTCACGAGCCTGCTTCGCGCCCCCTACGATGCCATAATCAATAAGATCAATTATTCCGGAGTGCCCGTGGTGGCCGTGGATGCCCCCTCGGGGCTGAACTGTGAAACCGGCCAGGTGACTGATCCATGTGTAAATGCCGATTTGACAGTGACCTTTGGCTTGCCCAAGATCGGCCAGGTTCTGTATCCGGGTAAATCATGCTGCGGCTTTTTGGAAGTCGTCGATATCGGTTTCCCGGCCGGTCTGGATGATGATATTCACACCTACCTGGTTACCGATGATGAAGCGGCCAAGCTTCTGCCGGTGCGTAAACCCGATGCTCATAAGGGCGACTACGGCAAATTGTTTGCGTTGGCTGGGTCGACCGGCTTAACCGGTGCGGCGGCGATGACCTCATTGGCCGCTCTCAGATGCGGTACCGGATTGGTGGTGCTGGGATGCCCCGCCTCGCTTAATCCGATATTCGAAACCAAGCTCACCGAGGTGATGACCAGGCCGTTGCCCGATGTGGCCAAGAAAGGCTGTTTGGCATTACGCGGTATGGGCGAGATCCGTCAGCAAATCGACTGGGCCGACGCCGTAGCAATGGGTCCCGGCATCGGCACCCATCACGAAACCGCCGAGCTGATTCAACGTCTGGCAAAGCAGGTTGAGAAGCCGATGGTGATAGATGCCGATGGTCTCAACTGTCTTTCGAAAGATACCGCCTGCTTAAAAGAGCACAAAAGACCCCTGGTGATATCGCCCCATCCCGGCGAGTTCGCCCGTCTGTCCGGATTGTCAATTGAGGAAGTCAACGAGAAACGAATCGAGCTGGCCTCCCAACATGCCCGTGAATGCTCGGTTACGATAATCCTCAAGGGCGCGCCCTCGATTATCGCTTGCCGCTCGGGTAATATTTATATCAATTATTCCGGTAACGAGGGGATGGCAACAGCTGGTTCGGGGGATGTTTTAACCGGCCTGATTGGCGGCTTTTTGGCTCAGGGTTTGTCGGCCAGAGATTCGGCTGTCCTGGCCACCTATCTGCATGGCTCAGCCGGCGATATCGCCGCCGAGGCGCAAGGTACACGCAGCTTGATTGCCGGCGATATTCTGCAATTTGTTCCCGAGGCCTTCATGGAGTTGGAATCCTGCCGCGAAGAGAGCTTCCTGGATTAAATAACAACAGCTAAACTCTATCTACTTTATTCTTATATGACTTTTTATTCTTTAATATAATAAAGTAATAGTTTTTCATTTGACATCCACACAATAGATATTTATCCTGTGGCCTATTCGCAGGGTTGGAGTTTGAATTAGTTAAAATCATCGAGGGAAAAACGACAATGAGTAAGCAACAGAGCCGCGGGATCGTCTTATCTATTATACTAATTACCACGTTAATCAGCACATTTGCCTATGCCGGTCAAGAGATAGTACATGGGGTTGATGATGTAATCGTGACCGCCGGCAGAATACCTATGTCATTTTCCGAGATCACCAGAAGCGTAACTGTCATCAGTAGTGAGGAAATCGTCAACGCGCCGGTTCATAGTATCCAGGATTTGCTTGAATATATCCCCGGAGTCGATATCAATAAACGCGGGGCGCATGGAGTGCAGGCCGATATTAGCATCCGTGGCGGCACATTCGAACAGACCCTTGTACTGGTTGATGGCGTCAAAGTCAGCGATCCCCAGACCGGACATCACAATTTGAACTTGCCGATTACCCTCGATGACGTGAAAAGAATCGAGGTACTCAGAGGCCAGGGATCGGGGTTGTATGGCCCGAACGCTTTCGGCGGTGTGGTCAATATTATCACCAGAAAGGGCGCGGAGAAACAGTTAATTGTCAAAGCCATCGCCGGCGATTTCGAATTCTCCGAGACTGCGGCTTCGTTATCGCATCCTATTGGCGATTTAGGAAATCATCTTTCAATTTCGAGGAAAAAATCAGGCGGCTACACCGAAGCCACCGATTTCGAAATAATGACCGCACATTATGGCTCATCTATACATACTTATGCCGGAGATATAAATCTGTCGCTTGGCTATATCGATAAAAAGTTCGGGGCCAATCGTTTTTATTCGGATGCTTTCCCCAACGAGCGGGAGCACACCGAAACAATGATGCTTAATATAGGAATGAGAAAAGAGTTCGATAGCATGGCCTTATCATCCAAAGTATATAGCCGCCGGCACAAGGACGATTTTATTCTCGACAACGATCGTCCGGATTGGTATCGCAACAAGCATACCACCGATATCTATGGCTCTGAAATCCAGGCCGATTTTGAATCGAGGCTGGGAAAGACCGCTTTGGGCGGCGAGGCCGGGCAGGAAAAAATCGAAAGCAGCAGCCTCGGCAATCATTCTCGAAATCGGGGCGGTATTTTCCTCGAACATCAAGCTACCATGGCTAACAGAATAACCTTGCATACCGGAGCATTCGCGTATTATCACTCGGACCAGGATTGGCAGGTTTGGCCGTCGTTAAATATCGGTTGTCAGCTCAGCGATGATTGGCGGGCGTATGGATCGGTTGGGCGGTCTTTCCGGGTGCCTACATATACCGAGCTTTATTATATCAGCGAGGCCAATATGGGCAATCCCGATTTGAGACCCGAGAAAGCTATCACATTTGAAACGGGTATCAACTGGGGACAGCAATTTATAAATGGCAACCTGACCGCGTTCAGGCGTGAAGGCAAAGATATTATTGATTGGGCCAGGTCGATTGATTCACCTGGCGATCCCTGGCAGGTCGATAACGTGAGTACCGTAAATACTATGGGCCTGGAATTCAGCCTGGGCGCGTATCCCGATCAGTTGGGTTTGGCCGTACCTATTACGAGGCTGCAGGGAAGCTATGTATTCCTCGATTCTGATAAAAAAACCGAAGGCTACGAGTCCAAATATCTTCTTCGCCAGATCGATCATCAGTTTCTAATCGATATCGAACATGCCTTGCCGTTCAACCTGATCCAGGGCTGGAAATTCCGCTACGAGGTCCCGACCGAGACCGACAGCCGTTTCATTGTCGATACGCGTGTATCATGGCGGCACAGCCAACTCGAATGGTTTATCGAGGCGACTAATCTGTTTGATGAATCGTATTTCGAGATCGGCACAATCCCGATGCCGGGCCGTCAGGTGTTGGCGGGCGTGAAGTGGGATTTGCTTGGGGATAAGTAATTCTATTTAAAGAGTGCCCCACAGCTTGCTGTAGGAAAGTTAATTATATAGCAGTGTTGTTTCTAATCACTACCGCCATTGCAATCTTATAGGCATAATCCACCGCCGGCCACTGAAGCTCAATACCGATCTGCTTGACTGTGGCGACAACATCCACGCCGTTGCCCTCGGGGCAGGTCAGGATCGTGTAGTCGGGATGATCTCGCAGAAACGATTCGGTTTTCAGCCGCAACTGCTTGCGGGCGGTGTTCTGCCAGTATAGACAGCAGCGCAGCTTGCGGTCGGACCAGTCGGGATGACGGGCCAGCATCTTATCGGTATGGCTTTTCAAATCGAATCTGTAATATATGCAGTAAATAGGCTTACTCGTATCGATTAACTTATCAAACGGCGGCGCCTGCGGTGGGCAGATATCCCGCTTTTTCCAATTCGGGCAGCCTTTGGGATGGCCCGGATACGGCAGGCGGCAATAGCCGCGGACACGGGGGTTGATGATGGGAACAACCGTGACGAAATGTTTATCTAAATTATGTTGTCCGATTGATTTCAATTATTACTCTCCGCAACTAGCTGATTATTTGATTTCATTTTTCTGATTAGCAAATATATCCCAATGGCGGTTATTATTAAGCCAACACATAATAGAAAATTGCACAGGTTAATAGTCTGGGGTGATATGGCAGTATCAGGGATTTTTGAATTAACGCCTACCGGAGTTGAATCATTTAAATATTTAACAATTACACTTTTTACATTAATGAAAATGTGAACTAATAAAGCGCTGTAAATACTTTTAGTATATACTACAAGCCAGGTTAAAAATAAGAAGCCAAGAAAGAGAGAAATGGATCGAGACAAATTGAAGTGAATAGCTGCATCAATTAAGCTAACAATAATTACAGCCGGTATTATATTGATTTTATTTTTCAGAAAATTGAGAAGCAATCCACGATGCATAAGCTCTTCAATAATGGGGCCAGATAAGCCAATAGAATATAATCGGGTCAAAAGCCTTGCATTGTTTGAAGAAATGCCCGCGAAAAATAGTCCTCCTGCAGTGATATTTGAATTGAAAATGTAATTTTTTTCATAAAACGAAAACACATCTACAATAATAAGAAATCCAGCGGTTATAATTAACAACGGAATTAGTGTCTGTTTTGGAAGTGGTTTAAGATTAAGTGTATTGCAAATATTTAAATCATAATCACTTAGTTCATTAAATAAATATATTATTAAAAGAATATCGACTGTAAGATTTAGTATATACTTGCTGTAACTGGGAAAAACAGAGATAGTGATAAAAGCATCGATAAGGAAATCAGAGGTCCACCGCGCTACAACAACCACTAAAAATAGACGAATAATAAAACCGATTGAGGGCTTTCCTTCCCCGGAGCCCTCCTGGTCCGCGAGTAATCCCTTAAACGGTTTTATTCTTGGATAATTGCGTTTAACAAAATCGATTAATCTTGTGAATATCAAAATTACTGATGGTAGTAATAATAGAGTAGGAATTACCCAATCAAGATGGAATTCATTCAGGAATTGGGCCATTTTATAATTTGGCGAGAATACTAATCCAAGTATTGAGAAATAAAATAGGCAAAATATCAGTGTTCCGGCAGCAAAAGTAGAGGTAGTAATTAGTTTTAATACGCCCATATACCGATAGATACATTAAACTGCCTAAAATTTCAAGTATACGTTATAAGTATCAATGAATTCCTTCCGCCCCATAGACCAATCAAGACCACTTTATCCTACATATTTTTACTTGACTATTGACAATTTATGGTTAAATTTGCGGCATAAGTTATCGGAAAAGAATGTGAAAAAAGTAACGAGATGTGTAGTGGGATTTAAAACAGAGGAGTTTGCATGCATCCTGGTCTAATCGCCGCGATACTGGGACTGGTTGGCTTAATATTCGCCGCCTTCCTGTTCCTTTCAATCAAGCGGAAATCAGCCGGAACAAAAGAAATGATCGACTTGGCGGAAATCATTCATGATGGCGCCATGGTTTTCCTGAAACGGGAATACTCGATTCTGGCAATCTTTATTGTCGTGGTCTTTGCACTTTTGGCCTGGAAAATCGGCCTGTATACCGGTATTTGCTTTATCAGCGGCGCGTTTTGTTCGATGATAGCAGGCGTGTTCGGTATGAAAGCCGCCACCCGGGCTAATGTTCGGACAGCCGCGGCCGCCAAGGATTCCGGCGAGCCAGCCGCTCTGAAAATAGCCTTCTCCGGCGGTGCCGTGATGGGTATGGCGGTTGCCAGCCTGGGCCTGATTGGCGTGGGCATATATTTCTATCTCTTCGGCGACCCGGAAACGTTCAAATATGTCAGCGGTTTCGCCATGGGCGCGTCGTCGATAGCGCTGTTCGCGCGTGTCGGCGGCGGTATTTTCACCAAGGCTGCCGATGTTGGCGCGGACCTGGTAGGTAAAGTCGAAGCCGGTATCCCTGAAGACGATCCACGTAATCCGGCGGTTATCGCCGATAACGTCGGTGATAATGTCGGTGATACGGCCGGTATGGGCGCCGATCTGTTCGAATCTTATGTCGGTTCGATTATCGCGGCTATCACGATCGCGGCCACCTCGATGTGGGGTAATATCCCCGAAGCCAGAATGGCTTATATGAGCCTGCCGCTTCTGATCGTGACCGTCGGTATCGTAGCCTCGATGTTCGGTATTTTGTCGGTTCATGTTTTCTCCAAAATGAATCCGGCGGCTGTTCTGCGAATAGTAACTTATGTCGGCTCGGTACTGATGCTGGCAGCGACATATGTTTTAGTCAATGCTACCCCGGTTGTAACCCAGGTTTTCTGGGCGGTGCTGATTGGTAACGTAGCCGGTATTGTTCTCGGTCTTTTAACCGAGTATTATACCGCCGCGGGTCCTGTGCG
>JAAEQD010000038.1 GCA_024231855.1 Candidatus Zixiibacteriota bacterium | reverse complement strand
TATTGGGATTTTAACCGGCGGCGGGGATGTGCCGGGTTTAAATCCGGCTATTAGAGGGGTCACCATCAGAGCCCTTAGAGAAGGTTATCAAGTCATCGGCCTTCGTCGAGGCTGGGCCGGGGCAATAGAGATAATCCGCGATAAGGAAGCTGATAACAGTGACAACTATCAAATTCTTACGGAAGAAATCGTCAATAAAGCAGGCAGGACAGGCGGTACATTTTTACACAGCTCTCGGACACGCCCCAGTCATGTAGCTAAAGGAAATGTGCCGGAGCATTTACGAGACACCTACAATGCCGAAATGAACGATTTAACGCCGGAGGTTTTGAAAAACCTGGACTATTTGGGGGTAGATTATCTAATCCCCATCGGCGGTGATGATACACTTAGCTATGGCGTCCGCTTATACCAGGAAGGCGTCAAAGTGGTGGCTATTCCTAAAACTATGGATAATGACGTCCCCGGCACAGATTACTGTATTGGGTTTAGCACATGCGTGACCCGAACTATCATGATGACCAATAACTTGCGAACCTCGGCCGGTTCTCATGAAAGATTTTTGGTTTTAGAAGTTTTTGGACGATATGCCGGTTTTACAGCCATGCTGCCTACAATGGCCGGGTCCGCCAATCGTTGTGTCATTCCTGAGTATAAATTTAATATAGAAAAGTTAACAGAATTATTGGCCAAGGACCGTTTCAAAAGCCCAAGTAGATTTTCTGTTGTCCTGGTATCGGAAGGGGCTATGTTTGAAGGCGGTGATATGGTCTTTAAAGAAAGTACCAATGTTGCTTTTGGACACGCAAAATTGGGGGGCATTGGCGACCTGGTTTCGGCAGAATTAAAAAAACTGTCCCCTAAATATAATAATGGCAAGCAGATAAATATCATTAACCAAAAATTAGGTTACCTGGTTCGTGGCGGCGACCCTGACGCCATTGATTCTATTGTGCCGATGGCTTATGGCAATTTAGCCTTA
>JAAEQD010000037.1 GCA_024231855.1 Candidatus Zixiibacteriota bacterium | reverse complement strand
TTGTTCCGCCAGGACGTTCATTGCTCGATTGATACGAATTGTCGTTTTGGCGCCGGGCGCGGTGTAGTAACAGATATCCTGTCCCGTGAACTGACCGTTCTTGACAAATTCCGCGGGTGCCGTAGTCCAGGGCATCTCCATATTGTTGACCAAGCGGCAGGAATGCCACACCTCCTCCGCGAGAGCCTGTCCGTCCTTCGCGTTATCCTTCCGATATCGTTCATTTTCATCGAGCATATCAGGAATCTTCCATATGTAAATGTGCTTGTACGGCACCTCTGCCGTAAATAGCGGAAGGCAGGCCGTTTCCCCTCGATGCAGGGTGAGGTTTTCGACCGGGTAGAAAAACAGATCTTCGGCCACAGTGCCTTTTTGCGCCGTTGAATATGCCGGCGAAGACATGTTTTCGAACTCGGCATACCCCCCAATGTTTGATAATGCCACCTGCGACCTCACCAGACTCCCTCGTCCACTGTTTTCGCTTCGACCGGTCGACAGCGCCTTTAGAAAGCCCGCCAGATCCTGGCTCATGGCCACAGGGCTGTTAACATCGCCGAAACCTATGTTCGGAAATCCTGTCACCAGATCAAGGTGGGTTTCCAGCAGATCGGCGGTCTCGTTGATGACAACCGCCTTGGCGCTTAGTTTTGCTGTTGCCGGATCCGAGATATCGATCAAATAGCTTGGCGACCACGTGATCCCCCGGGCAAGATAACTTACACCGATCTCTTGTCCTTTCGCCGCTTTCTCCAATTCCATTCGGATACTCGGTTGTTTCGATATGGAAGGAACCGACATCGTGATGTCGTCTTCTTCAAAATCCGCGCGAACGATTGACCCGGCGTTGAGGGCAACATTTCCAGACTTAGTCTTGATGACAACCAGTGAGGTCGCTTGATAAGGCTGGTTCCGACGTGAGGAGGATGAGCGTCGGATGTCCATGAAGTATGGACTCGGCGACTCGGTCCGCTTATCCCTCAGAGTGACACTTACGACCGTACCCGTGATCGCGGGCATGTCATTCGAATCAGTACTAATTGTGACTTTCCGCCCTGAATTGCATTGAAGAAGTTCGGCAATACTGCGCGCGGGTACTGTCTCATTGACATTTTCCATACCCGTAAATAATCCGCGAACTTCCAAGTCTTGCGGATATCCCACCCAGAATGTACCGTGCGAAGGTGTGGGCAGCTGCCTTATCTTGATGGTGGTTGCCCCTTTCGGAAGGGTCGCGGATGATGTGAAATATCCCAGCCCGTTCTTGAATAAAGCTATTCGTTCGATCTTAACATCTACATCCGACAATTCATCGGCGCTCGCCCCGATTCCTGTCAGCACGACTATCAGCGCGCAAAACATAACTATAAGCATCCAGCGTTGTAGCTTATTCGATTTGTTCTTCATGATTTCACCTTTCTGCAATGTTATGGCTTCCGCCGACACGAGTCGCGGAGTAGCCGTCGTTGGACCCTTTATACGATCAGGGCATTGTGTATCGAATTATATTACAGGGCCTCGCTATCATCAAGTATCTTATGATAAATGGTCATACTTCAGTTTACGTTCTTGTGCCAGCTTTGTGCGGTATGGAAATTAAAACAGATAAAAGCTAACTCAAGCAAATGTCCTTTAATATATCTTTCGATAACATATAAAAACAAGCTAAAGTAATTCAACTCCAAATCAGCAGGCCATAATACCTCTGTTAAAAAGTTTTGACAAAGTATAATTCTCGTAATAGAATTACGAAGGCAAGTAACAAACCCGTACGAATAATTGAATGTGATGATATCTTAGATATTAAGGAACATCATGTAATTGAATATAGTTGGGTATTACAATTGGAATTTAGATCATTTAAAAGATTGGAAAATATGATAGATATTAAGCCACCGCGCGGTAATAATTTTGATCGATTATTGAGGGCTTCCGGCTTATATCCACTTCAGGCGAAAACCCTGGACACGATTCAGATAAACGTGGGCAAACTGTGCAACCAGGCATGCCTGCATTGCCATGTCGAGGCCGGTCCACGGCGAACCGAGATAATGAGCAAAGATATCATGGCAAAATGTTTAAATATAATTAAGAGTGAGGGGGTTTCGAACGTCGAGTTAACCGGGGGCGCTCCGGAGATGAACCCTCATTTTAGATGGCTTGTATCTGAACTAAGGAATAATGATATCTTGGTAAAAGTAAGGTCAAATCTATCTATCATGCTTGAGCCAAATTTCACCGATTTACCGGAATTTTTGAAAAATAACCTGGTTGAAATTATAGCCTCGATGCCATGCTATACCAGGGAAAATGTTGATAATCAGCGAGGCCGGGGGGTATTTGAGAAGACAATAAAAATGCTCCGTATTTTTAACGAATTGGGCTATGGCGGTTCTGGTTCTCCCCTTTTACTAAATTTGGTTTATAATCCGGGCGGCGCCTCGCTTCCGGGAGATCAAATTTCCTTAGAGAATGATTATAGAAACATTTTAATAGAGCGATTTGGAATTGAATTTAATAATTTATTTGCCATTACCAATATGCCAATCGGACGTTTTAAAAACAACCTGATTAGCGATGGTACTTATGATAAGTACATGAACTTATTGGTTGAATCATTTAATTCGCGATCAGCCCAGCAGGTTATGTGTCGTAATCTGATTTCAATTAGTTGGGATGGAAAAATATATGATTGCGATTTTAATCAAATGCTTGATCTGGCATGCGATCACGGCGCCCCGTCGCATATAGTCAATTATACACCGGGAGCGATGGTAAATAGAAGAATTGTCACCGGGAATCATTGTTTCGGATGTACGGCTGGGGCAGGATCAAGTTGTTCCGGCGCATTGGCGATAAAGATCGATGCCAGAAAATGATATTTCGGTAATCATACCGACATTAAATGAAGTCGGAAATATAACGCGTGTCACTAACCACATAAGAGAAATATTGCCCCGGGCCGAAATCATTATCTCCGATGGGGGGAGTCAGGACGGAACCCCGCGAAAGGTAAGCGGTATGGCTAAAATTATAACAGCGGAAAAAGGCAGATCTCGACAGATGAACGCCGGCGCAAAAGTCGCTCAGGGCAAAATCCTTTGGTTTTTGCATTCTGATTGCCTGCCTTCCGAACGGTCAGGAGATTTAATTCTAGGCGCACTGGTAAATGACGAGATAGTCGGAGGAGGGTTTCGCTGGGCGCTGAAAGGTTCTAAATGGTACTATGGATCAGTTACCGCGATGGCTCATATAAAAAATAAACTGAGAAAGAATCTATTCGGTGATATGGGAATATTCGTCCGGCGAAATGTTTTTGAGAAACTGAATGGTTATGCTGATGTACCGTTTCTTGAAGATGTTGAATTTACGGCGAGACTTAAAAAAGTCGGAAAAATCAGAATACTTGACGAAAAGCTTCATTCATCGGATCGCAGATTGTTGGAGAAGGGTCCTCTCAGGTCATTCATAAAAAACGATTTGATTAAGCTCGCGTATGGCCTGGGATTTAGTCCGGGATACCTGGCGAAGTTTTATTGAAATTTGAGAATAAGATGCATCAAATGTCTTTTAAATTAATTTTAATAATCACTATTTTGATCGGGGAGGTATCATATATTTACGCTGGGAATTTTTCACATTCTGAACTTAATACCTTGTTAAATGATTATACTGGAAGCGGGCTAGTAAATTACAGCAAAATTAAAAATAATGATTCATTACTGACCGGTTATCTTTATAAACTAAATAACGTGTCGGAAGCTGAATATAGCACATGGGGTAAATGGTCAAAAATGGCCTTTTGGATAAATGCCTATAACGCTATAACTATTTATGGGATAATTATGAATTATCCGATCAAATATGGTAGCCTTCTATCCCGGGTCAGATTTCCAAGGAATAGTATCCGCCAGATTAAGGATTTCTGGGATACCGATTTTAACGATATTTTCGGCAAGAAGATAACCCTCAATCAAATCGAGCACGAAATACTACGCAGGGAATTCGGCGACCCAAGGATTCACTTTTCGATAGTATGCGCCTCTATTGGATGTCCGGAGTTAAACAATAGTGTCTATCGAGGAGATTCGCTTGATTGGCAACTGGATAATGATGTTCGGCGATTTATCAATGATTCAAATAAGGTTCGTTTAGACACTTTAAGAAATGTCATATATTTATCATCGATTTTTAAATGGTATTCCGATGATTTTCCGGAAAGCGAAAATCACGAATGGCTGAAAGGATATAACAAAGATGAGCGCCGAATCCTTGGCTTCATTATCCGGTACATGGCCGGGAATCCGAGGAATTATACAACTCAGAAAACCCCAAAAATCAAATATTTGGATTACGATTGGTCATTAAATGAAATCAGAGAGTAATATCAATGAATTTTAATGCTAAAACAGATCAGAATGCTTTAATGATTTTCGTTAAGTATCCCGAACCCGGTAAGGTAAAAACACGACTATACCCGGAAATATCTTTATCAAAGGCGGCGGAACTCTACAAAGCTATGGTTGATGATATTATAACTACTCATTCAGACAATATAGATTATGAGATTATTATCTGTTACGCGCCTGCCGAGCGAATCGATGATTTTAATGTTTGGTTAGGCGATCGTTATACGCTGAAAGCTCAACGTGGCCCCAATTTAGGTGATCGCCTCATTAACGCGTTTTCACAAGTATTTTCCGACGGTTTCAATAAAGCAATAGTGATAGGGAGTGATTGCCCGCAAATATCAAGGACGGAAATAGAAGCCGCGTTTGACGCGTTGAATAATCGCGATATCGTAATCGGGCCGACTGAGGACGGTGGATATTATCTGATAGGGATGAGTAAATTACATGAAGCCGCTTTTCGTAATATCAGTTGGAGCAGTGACAAAGTGTTGGGAGAAACTCTAGAAATTCTATCTAAAAAAAGGCTATCCGTAGATCGTCTTAACTCCAAGTTCGATATTGATACATACCGCGACGTTGTAAGGTTGCGGGAATATTTGGAAAACGGGAAGCCAGAGGTGTCCACCCAAAATACTCTTAAAACCCTGGGCTTGGATATGAGTCAATTGGAGGAATGATTGGCAATTACTGTAAAAAAATACACGAAACTTCTAATATTGGCCGTGCTGGTTTCAATTGTTATTGGGGTATTTCAATTTACATCTATTGATATCGAGCAATTCACGCCGACCAAAATTAAAGAGTTCATTTTAAGCTTCGGAGTCATAGCTCCTCTGGTATTTATAGTGATATACGCTTTAAGAGCCGTGATACTCGTTATACCTGTCGGTATCATGTCGCTAGCGGGCGGACTGGCATTTGGCACCTGGTTTGGCTGGGTTTATATCCTGATTGGAGCTACTATCGGGTCCTGCCTATCGTTTCTTACGGCCCGATATTTCGGGCGCGGCTTCATCGATTCCTTTAAATGGCTTCATAAAGGCAGGATAAAGCGATTTGATGATAAGGCCGCGAAACATGGTTTTAAATTAATTTTGTTTGTAAGATTAATTCCTTTATTTCAATATGACGCGGTGAATTTTGGAGGTGGTTTATCAAAAGTGAAATTCCGTGATTTCGCTCTTGCCTCTTTGATCGGCATGGCGCCGGGAGGATTTATCAACGCGCTTCTGGGATCATCATTGGAAAACGTCATCTCGGTTCAATTTTTCGCGGCTTTGGGCGCTTTTATCCTCCTTATGTTTGTGCCATTGATCTATAAGAAAATAAAAAAGGCTAAATCTGCCAACGGTTCAGAAGATATTTTAGATAAGGAAACGAGCAAAGCTTATGAAGAACTATGATTATGATATTGTTATCATAGGCGTGGGCTCCGGAGGCGTCAGCGCCGCCTTTTTAGCCGCTAATCTTGGCAAAAAAGTCGCCATCATCGAAAAACATAAAATTGGTGGTGATTGTACCTGGTATGGATGTGTTCCCAGTAAGGCCTTGATCAAAGCGGGCGAGGTACACAAAACAGTAAAACATGCCGATAAATTCGGAATTAAATCCGCCAATGGAATTGATCTGAACACTGATGGAGTAATGGATCATGTGCGAAGTATCAGAGAGAAAATATACGCTGAGGAGACACCGGAAGTTTTTGAGGCAAGGGGCATTAAGGTTTTTATAGGGGAAGCGAGGTTTAAGGATAATCACCATATCGAAATAGGAGGGCAAGTAGTATCATCTAAAAGTTTTATCATATCTACCGGCGCAAGTCCCTTTGTACCACCTGTTGAGGGATTGGAGAGTGTGCCCTACCTGACTAATGAAACAATATTCGAGCTGGAATTACTGCCCAAATCCATAGTCGTCCTCGGCGGCGGGCCAATTGGTTCCGAGATGGCGTCGGCTATGAATAATCTTGGAGTAAAAGTCACACTCGTTGAAGCCGGCGAAAGTATTCTCGCCAGAGAGGATAAAGAACTAGCCAATATCCTTATGGAAAAAATGCGCAATGATGGCGTTGAAATATTGACAAATAGTAGAGCCGTTAAAGCCGCAAAAAAAGATAGTCGAATCATAATAACTATAAACAATAGCAATGGGCGGAATACCGAGATTGAAGCGGAAGATATTTTGATAGCTGTTGGGCGCCGTCCAAATGTTAACGGATTGAATCTTGAGATGGCTGGGATTGAGTATTCCGCCAAAGGCATAAAAGCTAATGAAAAACTACAGACAACTGCATCAAATATTTACGCGATCGGTGATGTCGCCGGGTCGTACCAATTTAGCCATATCGCCGAGTATCACGCTGAAATAGCCGTGCCCAACGCGGTTTTACCTTTGCCGATCAAGCGAAAAGTTAACTATGAAAATATCGTCTGGACGACTTTCACCGATCCGGAATTCGCCCATGCGGGCTTAACCGAAAATGAGGCTAGAGAACGTTATGGTAATAGCATAAGGATATACAGATTCAATTACAGCAGCATTGAAAGAGCCAAAACCGAGCTTACCGAATTCGGTCTTAGCAAATTTATCTGCGATAAGAAAGGCCGATTGATTGGTATTCATATTTTAGGAGAGCGAGCCGGTGATCTATTACACGAGGCTCAACTCGCGAAATCGCTGGGCGTTCCATTTCACAAAATCCGGGGGATGGTTCATGTTTATCCTACCTATGGTGATGTTACAAAACGCCCGGCGGTCGCCGCGTATGTAGATAAACTTCAAAATAATCCTCTAATCAAAATACTGAAAAAAGTTACTAAACGGTAATTAATTATACTCTTACCGCGAAATCGCATAAGAATGATCCCTAATAACAATTCGCCAATATAGCTATTATTCGATTGAGCATGTAAGTCCGGGATGCTATATTGTCTTCATGGTAGAACTGTAATTCTAGGACGGTTTAAACGGATTAGGAGAATCTACTTTGAATTTCGTCAGAATTTGTATCGCGACACTGCTCATCGGGTCAACTGTGTTATGTGCCGCTGATGCTGACACCATCACTACCGGTGATTCCGTTTATATATCTTACGGGGCGCCCGAATATCACAAAATGATGTTCAACCCGGATTTAAATATGGAAACCGGAGCAGAAAACATAATTACCGTCAATTATCTATCGGGACTAGCAGTGGACAATTTGATCGGCAACAATTGGTTTTCGGAAGAACGAGCAATCGGCAAAGCGGGAGGGGTAACTTGCCGCCTGGCAAAAAACTTTCTTATTGATGCCGCCCTCGATTTCTTCTCCGTTGTCGTCGCGCATGAGTATTTCGGACACGGCGCTAGGTATCGAGAACTTTCAGTGGAAAACATCGATTACGGCTATGATTTGCCCCCTCCCTACGGTGACGGCGGCGGGCACGCGTCAGCCATGATTTATGACTCGATTACCCGTGATGAAATAATTGGCATTATAGTCGGAGGGATTGAGGCCCAGGCGGTCATTAATCGCGATCTGAGTATGCGGTGGATGACAAGCAAGAGAATTCGCTATCGCGAGTCATCGCTGTACTATTGGTCATTCCGGATTATGTTCGATTATGTCATGAACACCAAAAATATATTGGGCGAAAACATCGACGGCAATGATCTGAATGTGTATCTTACCTTACTTAATACAAAAGCCGAAGTAGCTGATTTAGATAATCCCAGGATGAGCGTGTCGGATTTAAAATCCCGTTTCATGATTAATCTGGTAAATCCTTTCCTGTTATACTCAATGTATTCACAATACAAGACTTACTTATGGGATGGTAATAGCACAACGAAAGTACCGATGATAAAGCTGGGTGGTATTGCTTATATCCCGGCGCTGCGCGCAAGCCTGACTCCCTTTGGCCCGGAATACCACCTTGAGAATTATTTTCATCTGAGTAAAAAGGCGGCCCTGTTGGACATACATCTTGGTGATGACTCATTTTACGATTCGTGGTGGGGAATTGACCTCGCGGTTCAAAACGCCTTTCAAAGAAAGCGACTGTCATTAGATATCAATTTTGCCGCATGGAATCAACCCGGAATCGAACTCATAAGAAATAGCGAGGGCGTTATTGGTGACGGCGCGGGTGGCGCGATTTCTTGTATGCTGCATTATGATCTCTCTGATAAAAAGAATCCTCTCTCCGGCGTAATTCAGCTAGGTTATAAAACGGCCGGTTATCTGGAAGGAAGCAATCTGGAAGCGTCACCTATTTTTATGATAGGGCTGGGATATAGGAAATAGATGGTTTACTTAAGCCGGCACCGCCCGGTTGTTGGCGAATTATTGTTTTCAAGTAACAATACAGAGTGATCCCTTATCCCGTAAAGCTAGTGTAGGATTCGATTCCCCGGTGCCTGTAACATTTTCCCGCTAGATGCTATTAAAATATGAGCGCAAAAGTTATTTTATCAGGAATCAGACTCAACATAAGCGATGGCTTCAATTTCGATTTTGGAGCCGTAATGTAAGTCCGGACAAGGCACGACACATCTGGCAGGTTTATGATCGCCAAAGAAATCGGCGTAACAGGCGTTCACTCGAGGCCAGAGGTCGATGTCGGAGATATAGATCGTGGTTTTAGCGATACTTTTTCTATCCAGTCCGATATCCCTAAGGATCGTCTCGTGAGCTGTCAAAGATTTGATCACCTGGTCCTCGACTTCCCTATCGGGATTATCATCGGGGCCGACACCGAGTTGGCCGGAAAGAAAGATCATATTACCCGCCTTCATAGCATGCACATAATGCCCAAGAGGCGAGGGCAGGTTTGGTGAGTTGATTGCTTTCATAAGTTATCCTTACTCATTCTTCATAATTTGATTTATCTTTTATGATAATTATATCGTACTACTGGCAAAGTTTCAAATTAAACAGTAAACTATTTCCCCGACTTCCAGCCCGTATCGAATGATTAAAACCATTGATAGGATTAGATGTTCATTCGATTATTAACATATTACGCACTAAATGACTGATTTATATATCCATTAAAAGATATTTGTTTGCGTGACTCACTCTATTAACAAAACTGCCTTGATCGTGTTTATTAATTGACATATAATAAGGCTTAATTTACATTGTTGAAGTTGATGAAATTTAAGCGAGAACGGTTTTGAATGAAAAAGAACATGTTTTTTACAATAACAATTATAATCGCCATACTGGTTATCATTGTCTCGCTTAGCCCGGATGAGTCTTATAATATTACTCAGGAAAAACTCATACAAGAGTACGCGATAAAACCAACTCCTTCAATTGATCATAGTAAATTGGATGAATTAAGAAAGAATTTCAGAACGCCTCAGGAAGTTACTGAAGCATGTAATTCCTGTCATACAGAGCGGCATAAAGAGGTGATGAACTCTAGCCATTGGAACTGGGAGCGTACGGCCTATATTGAAGGACGTGGATTAGCCTTCATAGGTAAAAAAAATATACTGAATAATTTCTGTATTGGTTCAAGTTCAAACGAGCAAGCCTGCGCGAAGTGCCATATCGGTTTTGGTATGACTAATGATCGATTCGATTTTGCCAACGCCAGCAATGTAGACTGCATGGTTTGTCATGATAATAGTGAAGAATATCTAAAAGGCTCGGCCATGGCCGGATATCCCGACCGAACCGTTAATCTTCAGAATGTGGCCCAAAACGTCGGTTCGCCTAAAAAGAGCAACTGTGGCTCTTGTCATTTCTACAGTGGCGGCGGTAACAACGTTAAACATGGCGATCTGGAAGAAAGTTTGCTGGCTTGTGACAAAAATATCGATGTACATATGGCGGCAAATGGAATGGATATGTCTTGCGTTACCTGTCACAGCGCGGAAAATCATGTGATGAAAGGTCGGTTATATTCGGTGTCATCCGAAAACACGAATCGTGCTCGCTGCGAAGATTGCCATACCGTTTCGCCTCATTTGGATGATCTGTTAAACCGTCACAATAAAAAGATCGCTTGCCAAACCTGCCATATTCCCTACTATGCCAAAGCAAACTCTACCAAAATGGCCTGGGTATGGTCTGAGGCCGGCAAACTCAAAGATGGTAAACCTTATACTGAAGATAATGAAACCGGTGAGCATACTTACTTGTCTACCAAAGGTAGCTTTATTTGGGAAAAGAACGTTATTCCTGAATATGCCTGGTTTAACGGCACAGCCGATCACTATTTATTAGGTGATACTATTAGTACAATGCCTTTAGCGATTAACAAGCTTAATGGTTCTTATGAAGATAAAAATTCGAAGATAGTGCCGGTTAAAATACACCGGGGTGATCAGATTTATGATAAACAAACAAAATTGCTGATCCAGCCAAAACTATTCGCCGCGCAAAAAGGAGACAGCGCGTTCTGGAAGGATTTCGATTGGGATCTAGCATCGGAAGCAGGGATGAAACGGGTAGGCTTGCCTTATAGCGGGGAGTATGGTTTTGTTGAAACAGAAATGTACTGGCCGGTTAATCATATGGTTAGTCCAAAGGATCAGAGTGTTGGCTGCGCTGAGTGTCATACCAGGCATAACGGGCGTCTGGCCGGCTTAAGCGGTTTCTACCTTCCTGGACGTGATCGGATTAATATCTTAGATTTCATAGGTAAACTAATGGTGTATCTTTCAGTGCTGGGCGTTTTAGGTCATGGTTTATTGCGAGTGGTTATTGCAATAAGGAAATATGGTTACAGATTGAGGATAGATAGCGATTAGAAATTAGCGTGAAATGATGAAAGAAGTATTTATTTATACCCGGTTCGAACGGTTCTGGCACTGGTGCCAGGCCGCTTTAATAATTTTCCTGGCTTTTACGGGTTTTGAAATTCATGGCTCATTTAAGTTATTCGGTTTTGATAAAGCCGTCAGTTTCCATCGAACCGCGGCATATATTCTACTGGGATTGATAGCATTTTCAATATTCTGGCATTTTACCACGGGAGGATGGAAACATTATATCCCAACATCCAGGAAGCTAGTCGCGCAGTTGAGATATTATTTATCTGGCATGTTCAAAGGTGAGGATCATCCCGTAAAAAGGACTGAGTTGAGTAAATTGAATCCACTACAGCGCCTGGTTTATCTTGGACTTAAATTAATAATAATCCCGGTTATGGTGATATCCGGTTTGTTGTATATGTTTTATGGAACTCTCGGTATCAGCGGGATAATCGGAGACGTTGAACTTAAGTCTATAGCTACTCTGCATGTTCTCGGCGCTTTCGTGATGTTGTCATTTTTGGTAGTACACATTTATATGACTACAACCGGCCGAACGCCACTGTCGAATATTAAAGCAATGCTTACCAGTTACGAGGAAATCGAAGAAGAAGATAAAGGTCAAATAAGTATAAAATGAACGCGAAACCTTACATGAATCCATACCTGGCAGGATTTTTTCTGGGCCTGCTGCTGCTGGCTACTATTTATATTACGGGACGCGGTCTTGGCGCGAGCGGCGCGGTAAAAAGCGTTGTAGTTACCGCGGTCAAATCCGTAGCGCCAGACCATTACGATAACACTCAATTCTACCAGGAATACGATGAGGCCAACCCGGAGGGTCCGCTTCGTTCCTGGCTTGTTTTTGAAATAATGGGCGCTATTATCGGCGCGTTATTATCCGGCCTGATCTCAAACCGGGTGGCTTTTAAGCTGGAAAAGGGACCCGGCGTCAGGATTGGAGTAAGGATTGCGGCTGCCATAATTGGCGGTGTCCTGTTTGGCTTCGGATCGCAGTTAGGCAGGGGCTGTACGAGTGGATCGGCCTTGAGCGGTATGGCGGTCATGTCCTACGGGGGAATTCTCACTATGATGGCGATATTCGGATCGGCTTATGCCGTCGCATATTTTGTCAGAAAACTATGGCTGAAGTGATAATGATATGGGACCATTAGTACCTGAAATATTCTCAAACGAATTTAACCTGGTGATAGCCTTTTTAATCGGGATTGGATTCGGGTTTATACTGGAACAAGCCGGATTTTCAGCCACCCGGAAGCTGGCTGGATTATTCTATGGCTATGATTTCACGGTATTGAAGGTATTTTTTACTGCCGGGGCTACGGCAATGATCGGCGTGTTGGCCCTGGGACATTTCGACCTGCTTGATCTGAATCTTATATATGTGAACCCGACCTTTTTGTGGTCGGCTATAGTTGGCGGATGTATAATGGGCGCCGGTTTCGTTATCGGTGGCTTCTGCCCCGGCACCAGTGTTTGCGCCGCCGCAATCGGTAAACTTGACGGTATGATCTTTATCGTGGGCTCGTTTTTCGGAATTTTAATATTTACCGAAGGCTATCCTTTGCTTAAGGAATTTTACCTGACGGAAAATTGGGGAGCCGTACGAATTGATAAATACTTGGGTATATCATCAGAACTCTTTGCTTTCTTCGTCGTATTAATCGCGGCAATCGCTTTCATTGCTGTTACCCGAATTGAGAACAATGTAAATAATAGAAAAACGGACTACTCCCGTAAAATCGTATTAAGATGTTCCGCGCTCGGTTTAATTCCTTTCGCCATTATTGCTTTATTAACGTTGACACCCAGCAGGCAAGAGTATATACAACAAAAAATCAGGGAATACCGTCAACAGCAAAAATGTACATTTAAGGAAATCTCCGGCGATAAGCTGGCATATGAACTTGTACATAATCATTTTAATATAAACCTTATTGATGTACGGGCTACGGAAAAGTATCTGGAGTATCATTTACCCCTGGCTGTGAATATCCCGGTTGATAGTATGATGAGCCGGCAATGGAATGAGTATTTTGTTCAAGAGCACAAGATCAATATATTCTACGCGGATATCGATACAACGGCGAAGAAAGCCTGCCTTCTCGCCAATTTCCTGGGCGAATCGGAAAACTACATTTTAACGGAATCAACGGATCAGTTTAGAGATATGTTCTATAACATAAGCCTACCGCCATCCGATGCTCCCAAGCAGGATATAAATATTTACAGTTTTCGAACCAAAGCAGCTAATGATCTTATGAACCTCGAAAACGCCCTTAAGAAATTTTCCCAACCTGTTAAGAAAAAAGTACTGAAGGCAAAAGGCGGCTGCAGTTAATACTATCATATAGCGAAAAATATAAATAGCGAATATCTACCCCTATTACAATTCCCTTATATATTTAAATATCAACAACAATCCTGCTTAGGTAATCGGATAGTCCAGCCCGGGGGCGACCGGTTTGCCTAAAAGGCGGCACATCGCGACAATCTGGCCCTGATGTTGGTAGAGGTGCGTTAGCGTGCGCATGAACACATGGGTCGGCATCAGCACTTTCTTCCGGTTTCCCCAGGTCATCATCGGGCGAGGCGTATTGAGTTCCTCATCCGTGGCCGACGATAGGTATTGCTCGGTCGCCGCGAAGACCTCCTGGCGGTATACCTCCAGCAATTCAACCGTGGGGTAGTTAGAGATATTGTCGTTGACATCGATGCGCCCTTGCAGCACGCCGATCCAGTATTTCTCCGCGCCGATCCCATGATGCAGTTGCTGATGCACGGTAAGATAACCGAAACCGGCCAGCTCATGTTTGAATTCCGCGGCGCTGAGCTGACGGCAATGGGCTATCAGGTCTTCCAGGCTTTGATGGGTACGTTTATGAAATTCCATTAGGTCTTTTGCGGTATACATATGTTGTTCCTCTTTCGCCAATCATTCCTGATGCTAATCCAAAGTAATCCATTTTCCGCTTGTATTAAATGTCAAACTCCCGGTCGTGTCAACGCTATTTCGTTAATATCCGACCTAATCTCCACCGTCGTTTATAAGCTCTTTTATCTATTTCCGTTGACATTGGTATATCAATTGGTTAATTTGCTCGTGGTAAGATATTAGGATCGCCATCTGTATTACGCGATGAATAAGCAAATAGCGGCGCGAACTTGTAGAACTTGCCCTCAATATTAAGGGGAAAAACATTACAGGCGAGACATTCAAATACGACGTTTTCCTGAGCTACAGCTCCAAAAATAAGAAAATCGTTCATGACCTGGCCAAGCGGCTTAAGAAAGACGGGCTTAAAGTGTGGCTGGACGACTGGGTAATCAAGCCGGGCCATTCGATCCCCAAGATGATTTCAGAAGGTATCGAAAGCTCGCGCACGCTGGTGATGTGTATGTCTAAGGCCTATTTCGAGTCGGAGTGGACCTCTCTAGAGCATTATTCGCTGCTCTTCCGTGATCCCACCAATGCCGAGCGGCGATTCATACCTGTGCTTATCGAGGAATGCGAAATACCCATTATCATCGCTCCATTCGCACACGTAGACTGGCAGAAGAAATCCGATGAAGAATACAACAAGCTCCTGCATGCCTGCCCGGTGAGCAAAGAAGAAACAGCGAAAGCGCCGACAGATGAGATAATAATTGATCAGGCGCGGATGGTTCTAGGAGGCCATACAGAGAGCGTCCTTGGCGTTACAATTACGCCCAATAGTAAAACAGCTATCACGGCCTCCTATGACTCTAATCTTAAAGTTTGGGATATCGAGTCAGGGCAATGCCTTACTACCCTTATCGGCCATGAAGGAAGCATTAGGCACGTCACTATAGCGCCTGATGGCAATACCGTGATTTCAAATTCGGTTGATATGACTCTTAGAATTTGGGATTTAAAAACCGGTTTCAGCCGTACAATTAATAATGTTGAGGCTAATAGCTGGAGCGCGGCTATTTCCCCGGATGGCAAAACCGTAGTTTCAGCTGATAATGGCAACAATGTAGGCGTTTGGGAAATAAAAACAAGGAAACTTGTATCTTCACTGATAGGCCATACGGGAACTGTTCGCAGTGCCGCAATTTCGCCTGATGGCAAGAAAGTCGTCTCAAGTTCAAAAGATTACACGTTAAAAGTATGGGATTTAAGGACCGGTAAATGCCTTAATACATTTATAGGGCATACAAGTAAACCAGATGGTTTAGCAATTACGGCTGATAATAGATTTGTGATCTCAGGTTCAAATGACAGGACTATAAAAAAATGGAATATAAAAACTGGCCAGTGTATAGCTACATTCGAGGGTCATACTGGCCCTGTTTTCGAGTTGGCCATTACGCCAGATGGAAAATCCGTTGTTTCATGTTCAAGAGATAAAACAATAAAAATATGGGATATAAAAACCGGTCAATGCAAATTCACTTTAAAAGGCCACGCAGGATCAGTTTACGGTATAGCCATCTCACCAGATGGCAAAACAATCGTTTCGGGTTCTGGTGATAACTCGATAAGAATTTGGGATATGCCCAAGCTAGAAGCAAAAGTCGATGTCGGCGAGCCCGTTCGCTATACCAACGCGAAAGTTATTCTGGCAGGTGACACGGGCGTGGGCAAATCCGGCCTGGCTGTGCGGTTAACTACGAATGAATTCGAACTTACCAAATCCACCGACGCGCACTGGGCATCACGGTACGCCTTACCTCATGAGTCCAGCGATAAAGGAATCGAGCGGGAGATATGGCTATGGGATTTCGCCGGGCAGTACGATTACCGTCTGACACATCAGTTGTTCATGGATGAGACCGAACTGGCTGTGATAGTGTTTAACCCGCAGGATCAGAACCCGTTCGAGGGACTCGGTCAATGGGACAGCGACCTGATGAAAGCGGCCCGCCGTCCATTCAAGAAACTGCTAGTCGCCGGCCGGTGCGACCGCGGAGGCGTTGTCGTGTCGAATAAAAGCGTCGAGGAATTCCGTAAAAGCCGAAAATTCGCCAAATTTATCGAAACCAGCGCTCAAACAGGCGATGGCTGCGAGGATTTACGCAAAGCAATCGTTAAATATATCGATTGGAAAAAGATTCCCTGGACGGCCACCCGGAAGATATTCAAGCGGCTTAAGGAAGAAATTATCAATCTGCGTGATGAGGGCGTGGTGCTGTTGAGAATGATCGAATTGAAGCAACGACTCGATTTACAGATTACCGACGAACCATTCACGATGGAGGAACTTCGGGCTGTAGTCGGGCTTCTGGCCGGACCGGGGCTGATCTGGAAGCTGGAGTTCGGGGATTTCGTTCTGCTTCAGCCGGAGAAGATCAACGCTTACGCCTCGGCTGTCGTCCGCAAAATCCGCAAGCATACCGATGAGATCGGCTGTATCCTGGAACAGGATATTCTGGATGGCGAGCTAGACTACCAGGATACCGAACGCCTGGTTCCCGATGATGAAGCAATTATCCTTCGGGCAATGCATCAGACATTCGTCGATCACGGTATCTGCCTGCAGGAAAGCACGGATCAAGGCCCACAATTGGTTCTTCCTTCGCTATTCAAACGCGAACGACAGGAATTAGTAGGCTACCCGGCCATTTTCACCAGCTACAGTTTTACAGGGGGAGCCGATGAAATATATGCCACACTTGTCGTACGTCTGCACCACACATCCGCTTTTGATAATGATGAACTATGGAAATTTGCCGCTGATTTTAAAACACCGGACGGAAAACGCGTCGGTATCTTGATGAATAAAAAATCTGAAGGCTCGGCGGAAGTAATCGTATATTGCGATCCGAAAATAGACGATAATACTAAGGTAATCTTCATCAAATATGTGCATGAGCATTTGCTAAATAAAGGCGTTGAAGTCAAACGTTATCGATACTACGTATGCAAATGCGGTCATCCCGTAAAAGACGCGGAACTGGCTCGAGAGCTTCTTGATGATAAGGGTGAAAAAGCAAAGATTGTTTGCCAAAAGTGCGGTAAGAAAATTCAGCTTTGGGATCTCTTAGAGAAAAAATTTGCGTCTGAAGAGTACCAGCAAAAAGTACGTGAACTTGAAGAACAAGCCAAAGCCGGTATCGCCAACGAAAGTAAAGAACTCATCCTGGTGGGCCACGCTTATGCAATAGCCGGTGAAGCGGGGCAAATCTATCGCCAATACACGAATTCCGACCACGGCATCGACGGCGAGATTGAATTTAAGAACAAAAAAGGTGAAGCCAGCGGGCGGCGGTTGTACTTGCAATTGAAATCCGGTGATTCTTATCTTCGGAAAAGAAAAAGCGACGGAAAAGAGATATTCAGGATATCAAAAACGCGCCATGCCAAATACTGGAAAGATCAAGCCTACCCCGTAATGCTGGTAATCCGCACTTCCGACGGTGAAATCCGCTGGATGAATGTGACTACTTGCCTGAAGGCACACCCCAAAGCCAGGCAAATCGAATTTGACGGCGAACCGTTTACTGCGTTAAATTTAATTAAGCTACGCAATGACATCTTGAAAGATTGAAGTATTTAGCTGAGCAAAGAACTTAAATGCAAAGCTCGGTTTTTTATCCAGCCTATTCAATATTGACTTTAATCCTATTCCGATCTACATTTAAATAGATTAACGCTAATATCTCAGCGAGTACTCCCGGAGAGGATTAATTATGAAAATTACGACGATTCTGGGAAGCCCTAGAAAGAAAGGCAATACGGCAACTGTGCTGGGGCTGTTCGAAGAGCTGGCCGCCTCGAAACATCAGGTGGAGCGAATCAATATCACCGATTATACGGTTAACGGCTGCCTGGGTTGCGATGTCTGTTTCAAGACGATCGATGAACCCGGCTGTGTGCAGAAAGATGACGCGCCGGCTATATTCAAACGTCTGATGGCCACGGATTTGATTGTCTACGCTACCCCGCTATATTGCTGGTCATTTTCGGCACAGCTGAAAGCCTTGATAGACCGTCACTATAGCCTAGTCAAATGGAAAGATGGCAAAGTCCAGAACGCTTTATTAGAGGGCAAATATGGTTCATTGCTGGTCACCTGCGCCGATCCGATTAAAAATAACGCCGACTTGATTCCGATAGAATTCGAGCGGCAAATGAAATATGCGCGATGCAAAGTTGTCGGCAAATATATAGTCCCCAACTGTACCAAGCCCCGCTTGCTTGGCGATAAAGGCAAAGCTATGGCACAAGAGATGTTCGATGATCTGAATGATTTTTGATTTAGGGAGTTGCTTCGATGAAAATTATTACCTACGATAAACTGAAGAAGCGTGATGATATTTTTATGTTGTGGCTAAAATCGTTTGGCTGGGCCGGCGCTCCCGCCTGGCTTTCGAATTTCGCCAGGTATGATACCCGGATCGGAGAAAGCCCGGTTGGTATGTGCGGGATTATCAATGATAAAATAGTGGGAATTGTCGGTATCATGACTATCCCCACCCGGACAAAGCTGGGCAAAACAGAGGAGATCGGCGGAATCTACGGTATCGCCACCCGGCCATCATATAACAGGCGCGGCGTCGGTCGTCAACTTCTGGAAGCAAGCGAGCGGTATTTCAAAGACAGAGGTATGAAATTTTCGTTTCTCACCACCGAGCGGCCAATCGTGGCCTACAAGTGGTACCTCAAAGCCGGCTACAGTGATGTGACGACTGTCGATAATTATCCATTTATGTATAAAGTTTTCAGCAGGCCTAATCCAAAACCGGAGAAATCAACATCCAGGGAATACCGATTTGATCTGAAGAAGGCCCGGGAAATTTTCGATTGGTACGCCAAAAGTCATTGCGGTTTTACGATCAGGAGCGCCAAACTGTTTAAGTCACATGATATGGCGGGTTCATTTACGAAAAAGATATCAGTGATGGTTGATAACGGCTATGCCCTGCTTCAAAACAACTGCGATTCGATACTGATTAAAGAGATCGTGGCAAAAACTCAGAAAACTTATCGGGCACTTATAAGACTTGCGGAGAAACGCGCGAAATATGCCGTTGCCGCGATACATCCATTCGATCCTAAAGCACGGAAGGCGTTAGCCGCCGCCGGTTATCAAAACGATAAAGGTAATTATGGGACTTTGATGTGCAAGCCGCTGGGCAAAAGCCGCTTTTCCGATTATTATGACAAAAACTTCATGATAAGCAAGGTCGATTGGTTCTAGATTTTATTTAGATATTCAAACGTTGTCTGGTAATATTCAGGTAATTTTCTATTGGAGTTCATATTGTCTTGATACGTAACAGCTAAAGCTGATCAAAATGGCTTGCCTGGATGCTATATAAATATAGATAATAATAGCCACTGGGGCTAATCGCCAATATTCTTGTTTTTTTTTGAAACTTTGACATCGTTTTTTAAGTTATTAAAGATATCATGGGTCGATTTAGTCTATGCTGTTAAATGTCATTAATATGATGGGGGAAGTTTTAATCAATTAGCCACTTTTTTGAAAGAATTTCCAATGATGAGAATGTTAGTTATTCCTTACGGCATTATTAGTTACGTTTTATTTTTAGGCGTATTCCTATATGCCATTGGTTTTATCGGGAACATCCTGGTGCCCAAATCGATCGATTCCGGTACCGTCGGCCCGATTGGAATCGCACTGGGTATAAACGCTCTAATATTAGGATTGTTCGCGATCCGGCATTCAATAATGGCTCGTACGGCATTCAAAACCTGGATTCAAAAATTCATACCCGAGGCCGCCGAACGTTCGACTTATGTAATGGCTACCAATCTAATTTTCTTGCTTTTATTCTGGCAGTGGCGTCCCATTGGGGGCGTACTATGGAATATTGAGGGAACATTCGGGGGGACTGTTCTCCAATTCCTCTTCTGGCTGGGCTGGGGCATTGTGCTTTTTTCGACATTTTTAATCGATCACTTCGAGCTTTTTGGCTTAAGGCAGGTTACGCGTTTTGCCCAAAACAAGGAGCATGATCCGCCCCGGTTCCCTGGAGAGGAGCCTGTATAAGTATGTCCGACATCCCATAATGCTGGGATTCATCATCGCTTTCTGGGCGACCCCGACAATGACCATGGGCCACCTATTCTTCGCTTTCATGTCTACCAACTACAAATTCGTCGGCCTGATTTTTGAGGAGCGAGATCTATTGAAAAATCATGGCGAAGCCTACAGGCAGTATGCCAGACGAGTTTCGATGCTTATTCCATTTACTAAGTTTAAACGACCGGAAGGAAGGTCCAGAGGCGAGCATAAAGGAGATCAACTGGTTCATGGCTAGCCAGGCTGTAAACTTGCGGTTTAATTCGGAGGAAGCATATGAATAATAATATTATATCATCGGTGTCCAGATGCCGTTTGGAGGAACAGGGCTATCGGGGATTTACGGAAGCAGAACTGAGCCAACATCGATTCGGAATTAGAATGGCTTATGTAGTTTGTATGAGTTTAGTAATAATCGGCATGGTTTTCAAAAGCCAGACGTTTTTGCTGATTGCCAATGGTATTGCCTTCTTGGGAATGCTGCCGCCTTTTCATCCGATAGACTACTTGTATAACTACGGATTCAGATTTTTATTGGGCCGCCCAAAACTCCCACATCGGGCCAACCAGGGCCGCTTTGCTTGTATAATGGCCACAGGCATGCTGGGAGTTATGAATTATTACCTGTATCTAGGTAATCTCACGGTGGTTTATATTGTCGGGGCTAGCCTACTCGGTTCGGCGTTTCTGGTCAGCTTCCTGGACCTTTGCATTCCATCGAAAATATACAACGCCTTTTCGAGGATCGCTATAGGGCAAATCAAGAAGAAAATCAGCCGACCAGGTCAGATATAGTAATCTAATGTGAATAAGAGAAGATACGGCACGGCTTTCAATAAAATGAAGCGCCGGATATAATTGTTAATTGCCGAGAGGAGAAGTATTATTATGCCAAAATTTTTAATTGAGGTTCAACATGAGGCGGATGAATCCGCGTGCACCAAGGTTATTGAAATTTTCCTGAGAACAGGATCACATTTTTAAACGAACGCGGAATGGGGATGCATGGATGGGGAACACAAAGCATGGATAGTTGTAGATGTAGACAACAAAGAGGAAGCTCTGAGCATTGTTCCTCCGGTCTATCGTTCATATACCAATATCGTACAGTTAAATCGGTTCACCTTGGATGAGTCCGATGGCCTTCGTGTTTATCACACAGGATAACTATATCTCGTTAGGGAATTGACTATTATAATGACAATTCCATGTAAGACCGGATCCTCATAATCAAGAGATTAAAAGTCCGGGCAGAGGATCGAGCTAAATCTATATACTAAAATATATGACTGGTTTTAAAAGTTTGCTTGATACCGATGAGGGATGTTATACCCAGTCATACCTTTACGACGGAGATTAAGGGAAATTTGCTTTTGTTTCCCTTAATCTCGGTTAAACTAACAGTCCGGGCGCCAAGACTATTTCCTTGATTAATTCCCATAATTTATTAACTTTATATTAGTAATTATGTTAAGATAAAAATCGACACCAGGCGCGGGAGCAGCTATGAGAATTATCTTCATATTGGCAGTAACCTTGACACTCCATATTCCAGTATCCTCATCCGATGTTGCCGATGGATTTATTGTCGAACGCGATGATAAACTCGTTAGTGAAAGCCTTACCAACTTATTACGCGAAGCGGATAGCCGCATACCAATCAAAGCCTGGATATTTTTCACCGATAAGGGATTTTCGACCTTACCAGAATACGATGATAAGCTCACCGAGGCACAAAACCGCCTCACCGAGCGAGCCAGGGCGCGACGTTTAAAAGCGAGAGGATTCTACAACCTGGTTGATTATAGAGATATCCCGGTTTTCAATGAATATATAGCCGATATAAAATCGACCGGGGCGAAGGTTCGGAATGTTTTACGATGGTTTAACGCGGTTACGGTGGAAGCCGATATCGATCAACTTAATCGGATAGCGAAGTTTTCATTTATCAGAATTTTTAAAAGTATAAGTACGGCTGATCACTCCGATAGATTTATCAGACAGAAAAATTCATCGGGGAGTTATCTGATTTTGAACACGACCCTCGATTATGGTTTATCGCTCTCACAACTCGAGCAACAGAATAATATCGTAGCCCACGAGTTGGACTTTGCCGGACAAGGTATCCTGATTTGTTTGATGGATACTGGTTTCCTCCAGGATCACGTCTCATTTGAGAACCTGATCAATCAGGATCGCCTGATCGCCCAGTGGGATTTTGTCAATAATGACGGCGATACCGACCATGACGAATCCCAGGATGTGTTCTATCAAGCCTGGCATGGCACGATGGCGTGGTCGACAATTGCCGGCGAGGTCAGCGGCAATCTTTACGGCGCAGCGTATGGGGCGCTTTACTGCCTGGCCAAAACCGAAAGTGTAGAAGATGAACTTCACAGCGAGGAAGATAATTGGGCCGCCGGCGCCGAGTGGGCCGATTCGCTGGGAGCGGATATTATATCATCATCATTGGGTTATCGTTATGCCTTCGATCCGCCC
The DNA here is from genome assembly GCA_024231855.1 of Candidatus Zixiibacteriota bacterium. GTDB lineage: Bacteria > Zixibacteria > MSB-5A5 > UBA10806 > 4484-95 > JAAEQD01. The sequence goes on along the minus strand of JAAEQD010000037.1, from coordinate 31,569 downwards.
GATACGGATTACACGTACGAGAACATGAATGGAGATGCTACCATTGTTACTCAGGCGGCCGATCTGGCGGTATACAATGGTATCACCGTTTTAACCGCCATGGGCAACAGCGGGAGTTTCGGCGCGGGATCGATGATCGCGCCGGCCGACGGAGATTCCGTAATTTCAGTCGGGGCGGTTGATTCGTTTGGCGTTATCACGGATTTTTCATCGCTGGGTCCAACATTCGACGGCCGTATCAAACCGGAGATATGCGCTCGCGGTCAGGATGTACTCTGCGCTTTAACCGCGGATATGAATGATTTTACTTTTTCCAATGGAACTTCGCTTTCGACTCCTTTGAGCGCCGGGGCCGCAGCTGTCTTGCTTTCGATTCACTCGAACTGGACGCCGATGATGGTTCGTGAGGCATTGATGATGACCGCCACCAGGCCGGATACACCGAGCAACGCTTATGGCTGGGGAATTATCGATGTCGGCAAGGCGTTGTATTATCATCCGGAAGGCGATATCATAATCGATCATGAACCGCTGGTTTACTTTCCTGGAGGACAGATCGACCAAACCATATCGGCGGAAATTTCCGGCGGCAACGGTATAGATCCATCATCGGTATTTTCACACTGGCGGACAGATGACTCACAACCCTTCACGCAAACAGCCATGACTTCAAGCGATAACATTCATTTCGAAGGAGTTATCCCGGGACAGAATAGCGGTACGGTGCACTATTACATATCTGCCGACGATAATAGCGGCCTGAACGCTGTGTATCCATTCGCGGCGCCCGAAAATTACTTTTCCGTAGCGGTAAGCAGTACGATGTTTATCGATTCGTTTGAGAACGGCCGCTATTATTGGAATACAACCGGGACGGCCGGCCAGTGGGCGATAAACGCGGAGCATGCCGCCACAGGAAATATATCGATTACCGACAGCCCCGCTCGCTTTTATAATAACGACGCTGAAATCCTACTCACCGGTAATTTCAGTATCTCGCTGGCAGACTGCGATTCGGCAACGGTCGGTTTTAAGGCCCGGTTCGATCTTCAAGCCGACCGTGATTTTATTTACCTGGAAACCTCTATCGATGACGGCCAGAGCTGGCAACAAATCGGTTCACCAATAACAGGTAACAGACCCAGTTTTATGGAATATGCTTATGATCTGAGTGAATACCTTGGGCACGATGTGAAATTCCGGTTCAGAATGACTACCGATAATCAAACGGTTCGAGAGGGGATTTTTATCGATGACTTCACCGTAATCTGGCATTCGCATACATCGATAACGGACGGTGCTACATCAATGCCGTCATGGTTCGAACTCGGTCAAAACTATCCTAATCCGTTTAACGCATCCACGACGATTAAATACATACTGGCTGAACAATCGCTGGTCACCATCGAAATCTATGACATTCTTGGCCGAAAGCTTGAGACAATCAATCGAGGCCAGCAGCCAACGGGAGAACATCAACTGATCTGGCACTCAAAAGATCAACCGTCAGGAGTGTATTTCTTCAAGCTTCAAGCGGGTGATTTTTCGGAAACGAAAAGGATGTTATTGTTGAAGTAGCATCTTGATTTCCACAAAGCCAATTCTGATATATTTATAACCTTTTTTCAGAAAATTAACTATATTGCTGGTATTATAGCTTATCACAATCACCTTTAGTACTGGAGTAAGCTTTGAAACACAACAAATCAAGATTAACGAAATCACTAATGGCAATCGCAATCATGATGACAATATCAATAAACTATTGTACGGCAAATGCAGACGATATCAAAACAGGCAATGTTATTTTTATCCATCCCGACGGCAGCGGGCCATCATTGTGGGCTGCCATGCGAATCTATAATTACGGACCGGATAACCTGACTAATTGGGATCGCATGGAAAAGATGGGTCTCTATCGTTCGCATATCCTGAACTCCACAAATAGCGGCTCTCATCCCGGCGCGACCATTCACGCGTATGGGGTAAAGGTAGATTACGATACTTACGGAAACGCACCCGAAAAACCGGTGGGTTCGCTTTCAGGAAAGAATATCAGTATCATGATGGAAGCAAAAGAGGCGGGCATGGCCACGGCTATTATCAATAGCGGTCATATATGTGAACCGGGTACCGGCGTGTTTGTCGCAAGTTCCGCGAATCGTAACTGGCGTGATCTGATAACTATTCAAATCATGGAAAGCGGCGTGGATATTATCTTTGCCGGCGGCGAAAAATACCTGTTGCCGAAGGGAGTGATTGGCCATCACGGCAAAGACGGAAAACGCAAAGACGGTAAAAACCTGATCAAGCAAGCGGAGCAATTGGGCTATACGATTGTTTATAATCGTGATGAGCTTTTGGCTTTGCCCTCTGACGTAGATAAAGCGCTGGGAGTTTTCGCGTCAAAACATACGTTTAACGACAAGTCCGAAGAAAAGCTTAAGCAGGCAAACTTGCCGCTTTACAATCAATCCGCCCCCACACTCGCTGAAATGACCGAAACGGCCTTGCGAATCCTGGAATACAAAAACCGTCAGTTTTTTATGGTAGTCGAAGAGGAAGGTTCGGATAATTTCGGAAATTCCAATAACGCCGAGGGGATTTTGGAATCCATAAAGCGGGCCGATGACGCTATTGGCGTCGCTATGAATTATATCCAACGAGATCCAAACACATTGCTGCTAACGGCGGCCGATAGCGATGCCGGCGGAATACAAGTCTACTCAGTTCGAAAGCCCGACGATTTCGATAAACCGCTACCCGATACAACCAAAAACGGCGGCCCGCTGGATGGTCGGCATGGAAAAAATAGTCTGCCCTTTATAGCGGCTCCCGATAAACATGGCACGCGCTTGAGGTTCGGGATCGTATGGGCTTGCTATAACGATGTCGCCGGCGCCATTATAGCCCGAGCCCATGGTTTAAATTCGGATCTGTTAAAAAATAATCTCGATAATACCGATATCTATCGAATAATGTACGCGACCTTATTCGGCAAGATGTTGCCGGCTTATAATCCTTTGTTGGAGTAAAACCTGATGTGGTGATCGCGTAGAGATCCCGGTTAAACGCATCTCTCTTTTACTCGCCTAGCTTCATTAAGATGTAAAAAGCAATGCCTCGTCGGCGGCATTAAAAGTAATCCTGCTATGTCGCGCCTGCCCCAGTATCTCACGATGCCGGCGGCATTCTCGAGCATGGCTTTTTCATCCCATATCCTTTGTAGACGAGATGGATCAACCGATTTTTTAAAATCTTCCTGTTTTAGTTTCTTAACTATCTTACTGGTATTCCGTCCCACCGCTATACGATAAGCTTTAAGCGCTTCAATTTCTATATCTGAGCTTAGTTGGGCTACATCGTCGTCACTCATTGCATTCCCGGTATGACAAATATTAATCTTAAGCTTTTTCAGCCAATCGTTTCGAATCAAACATTGCGGTGTACCGGTCACCAGCAAATTCATCGTGACATCCTCGATACGTGCCAGATGCCAGATAATCCAGGCGATTGAATGATTAAATTTCGGCGGGATATATCGGATAGTTTCCTCGCTCAAATCCCCCAATATCTCATCCTCGAATGAATGCAGCCCGGATCCGGACATCCTGGAAGAATGAACCATAGCGTGCTGGCCCAGGAATAATTCGATAGTTTCGTTGTGATTATCAGATTTTGTAAGAGCTTGCCTTAGTTTTTTCTGATTTTGATTCCATATTTTTCGATTAACTTCCATAAATTAACTCTTCCGGGCCTGCGAATTGATATCCTCCGTATATTATAGTTCGAATTCGACAGATGGCAATCTAAATTACCACCGCTTTACAGTATTATTCACTTTTTAGCTTAATTGGATGCTGTTTTCATTGACAAGTAAAAATTTTCTTGACTAACAGGACTTATATCTAAATAATTATAACAGGTCATAAAAGAAATATCAAATTGATTGAAGAAAATAAAACAAGGAGTTGGAAATGAGCAAAACCGAAGAAAATCTAAAGGCGGCTTTTGCCGGCGAATCGCAGGCTCGTAACAAGTATACTTATTTCGCCAAAGTCGCTCGCAAGGAAGGCTATCACTACATCGCCAGAATTCTTGAGGAGACCGCTGATAACGAAATGCGTCATGCCAAAGATGAATTCACGTTATTAGACGGGATTGGCGATACCGCAGTCAACCTTCAGGAAGCCGTAGACGGCGAGCACTACGAGACAACAACAATGTACCCGGATTTCGCCAAAGATGCCGAAGAAGAGGGCAATATGGCGGCCGCGGCCCTATTCCGTCAAATCGCCAAAGTTGAAGCGCATCATCGTGACAGGTATCAAAAACTCCTCGATAGGGTAAAAAACGGTACTGTCTATAAACGTGAGCAACCTATAAAGTGGAAATGCAATGTCTGTGGTTACGTTCATGAGGGTAATGAACCTCCTCCAAAGTGCCCATGCTGTAAGCATCCCAGGGAGTACTACGAGCCGGCGGACATGGAATCGGATATTTAGAGGACGGTCTTGATGGCGATCTATAAATGCGAGGTTTGCGATCAGCTATACGACGAGGAGTAAGAGGGCGCCAAATGGGGAGACCTGCCTGAAAATTGGGTATGTCCGGTCTGTGGTTCCCCTAAATCATATTTCAAAAAGGTTGAAAAAGGGGGCGCTGATATTAGCGCCCCTTCTGATGCTTCCTCGGCAAGCACGCAATCGGTAGAGCAATATCGTCGCAGTTCTGATGATATCGATGAATATATGTCCGATATCCATATTATGGCCGAGACGGGGAATTCAGTTGTCGAGCCGATGCGAACACCAAAGCCGGTCATATCGTGGGATGATATACTTATAAAGGGCGCCCAGCTTTCTAGAATCCCGCTAAATGAAAGCGAGGCGGTCAATACTCAAACGATAATCGGCCCTAGGGCGAAACAACCTCTCGAAATTGACACACCTATATACATTAGCCATATGTCATTCGGCGCTCTTTCCAGAGAGGTTAAAATCGCTTTGGCGAAAGGTAGTGCCTCGGTCAGAACCGCCATGTGTTCGGGGGAAGGAGGAATTCTACCGGATTCGCTGGCTAGTTCTTATAAATATATCTTCGAATATGTTCCGAATCTATACAGCGTAACCGAGGAGAATCTTCAAAAAGTCGACGCGATTGAGATTAAAATAGGGCAATCAGCCAAGCCGGGACTAGGTGGTCATCTCCCCGGTATTAAAGTAACCGATGAGATCGCTCAAATACGCGGATTTGAAAAAGGCAGAGATATCGTTAGCCCGGCGCGTTTTGAGGACATTGTTACGGCGGAAGATTTGAAGAGCAAAGTACATTGGTTACGGGACAAATCCGGGGGCAAGCCAATCGGCGTAAAAATCGCGGCCGGTAATATTGAGGCTGATTTGGAATTCATTCTAAAAACTGATCCTGATTTTATTACGATCGATGGAAGACCAGGCGCAACCGGTGCCTCGCCTAAATATGTTAAAGCCGCAACTTCTGTCCCAACTATTTTTGCTCTATATCGGGCCAGGAAGTACCTTGATGAGCATAATGGCGGAAATATCTCCCTTATTGTCACCGGCGGTTTGAGGGTGTCTTCGGATTTTGCCAAGGCAATTGCTCTTGGCGCGGATGCCATAGCGATTGCGACAGCGGCTCTAATCGCCTGCGGATGTCAGCAATTCAGGATTTGCCATACTGGAAAGTGCCCGATGGGAATTACCACACAAGACCCGGAACTAAGAAAAAGATTCAATATCGAAAAATCAGCGGAAAAACTCAGGAATTATCTCGATGTTTGCGCAAGTGAAGTGAAAGATTTTGCTCGCTTGACCGGTAATAGTGATATCCATAAACTATCGATTGATGATCTGTGTACGACCAACTCGGAAATTTCCGGATTTACCTCGATTGAGCATGTTTAATCTGTAATTGATCGACAAGCCCTTATATTTGATTCCAGGCCCAAATATTATCCCGAATCTCCTTCGGGATAGGATACCCGCATTGCTTGAGAGTCAGCACGATACTTCCACGATGGTGCGCTTCATGGGAGATCATATATCCCAACATCGGGACAACGCCTCTTCTGAAACCTTTGACCTTACCGTTATTGTTTATACCCTTTTCGATAAATCCGCCAAATGCTTCAGCCGATTCTTTGAAACGCATTAGAAGCAATGCCTTGCTAATCTTGCCATCCCTATTGATCTCGGTTTGGCCACGCATGAATTCTTTGGCGTCCCGTTTCAAACGCCATAGCCTGATGTTATGAAGATGAGCAAATTGTAATGCTACGGACCGTCCGCCGCGTTTTGATAAAGTACAATCCAATCCCTCGATACTGGTAGCATCAATCAATATCAGGTTGACCCTATTGTTAATATGCCAGGTTTCGATGATTTTATCTTTCACAAACCAACTCTTTGTCCCAGGTTAATACTATCATATGATTATAGCTCAAAAGCGTCTGAAATATAAAGAAAATTAAATTACCGAGCAAAGGTAAAACTATTAATTTATTAAAAAATCCTTTTAATCACAATTCGGCCAATCGTCCGGAGCTTCAGTCGGCAAATCATCAGGCGTTGGCCAGGCCGGTTGATAATCCGGGCAAAAGCTGATTGAAGCAAATCCTCTGAAGTAATTCACCAGCTTGGTTACATCGCCGCCGATAATCTGGCAATCGCCGTTGGCATCCGCGGAGCACCAGAATCCATCCAGTAAACATGACTGACTGGAAGGCATTGATCTGAAGAAGTTCACCAGGTAGGTCACATCCGCGCCTATAATAGACGGTGGCCAGGTTCCGTTGGCCATGTTGGCATCGCCCGGTAAATATTTGTTGGGCAAATCTACATCCATGATCTCCTCATTAGAGAACAAGCTCTCACCGCCTGAACCGTCAAGGGCGGTAATTCTGAAGTAAGTGATTCCTTTTGGTAAATCAGTCAAATCAATGTAATTTTCCGATGTCGAATCTATGACAGTTGACGGTTGGGGAGTTTCTCCGGCATAGATATAATACTTAACGACCGTCGTATCGCCGAATTTGTGAAAGACAAGATGTATCGATTCTTCGTAATGTTCGACAACCAGATAAGGTTTGGCCGCGTTACCGGTCCATGGGAAACGAAAAGCCCTGTAGCTGCTTGCCCTGGGATGCAGTGCCAATTCGAAAGCAATGTCACCGCTGTACTTAACCTCAGTAAACATGGGATTACCCCTACCCCAGCCTATAATCGAATTACCGCCGGCCAGTCTTTGATGATTACCCATTTTCCCGGAAATAATATCTGGATTATTTTGATATTTCCAAATCAAGGTGGCTATTCTGTTTGGCTCATCAAGTTGATATTCAACCGCTCTGGAATATTGCGGCGTATTTAAATTGCCATTATCAAAAAGCGTAAGATTGCCATTAGGAAGTTCTCTGATATCGTGTTGATGAGAAAACCATCGATGATCGCCGACCAGAGTGAATTCATTGTTTTCACCCCCAAATCGCCAGATGATCTCGCCGGTCTCATAATCTATTTTTGTAATTTCATCCATATGCCTGCTTGATAATAATATATTGCCGTCGTCCGCTAATTCAATAGCATTAGCATGTACATAATCAATCGAATTAGCCAGCAGATCTATATCCCAGGTAGCATCGGTTATTTCGAAATGATCCCAACTCCGCCATTGCCAGACAACGTTTCTCATTATATCAAGCTCCTGGATTACAAGGCCATATACCACAGCTTCGGGAGCGCCACCTTCAATAATTTCACTCATATCGATAACCTGCGGATCGCGAGCCAATAACAGTACATGGCCATTATCTAACATCTGGATATCATGGGAATCAGTAGACTCTTCATAGCCATCCGCGCACTTTATAGAATCTACGATAGTATACGTATGATCCATCGCGTAGAAGTGGTTCGGAAACTGGTCAAAATATGTTATCAAGCCATTTGGCTGAACTTTAAAATCATGGGCAGCTCTTTGAAGTTGTCGGAAAAAAACCGGATTGGCGGAATTATCGAGTATCATAAGATATGGTTTGCCCTCCTCCATTCCACTAATCGATAAGAAAAGGTAACCCGAATCGGGCTGATCGGATATGGTTATGGTTCGATCCGGGAAATCGGAAGGCAGGGATGGATCATCGTTTAGAACAGGGATAGTATCAGATTTGGTTTTTAAGTTATCCCCAAACGGAGGACATTCATCGTACGGAAAATCAATCGAATAATTAATTCCGGCCGATAGTTTCCCTGATTTGGCGGAAATTTTAAATCTAAAGGAACCTGTTTCAGTTAGTCGACCACTTGATGTTTTTATTTTATGATCAATACTTACGGTCACTGTCTCGCCAGGCTTAAATATATAGTGAGGTTTTAATATTATGGTTTTATTATCAGCAGAAACAATTGCCTGATAACTATGTTCGCCGGATATAGATCCTTCAATAACGGCGAGACGTCCAAAGTTACTCCGATTTGTATCCAGTAACTCACCGGGCTTGAGGATTATACTGGTTTCTTTGGCTATCAGTTTTGCGTCGGGCAAAGGATAAATATATTTGAATGAGCCGTTCAACTCATGTGCCATTGATGTTGCTGATATAAGCGTCGAAAAACATACACTGACCGCTAAAATCAGTACCTTTTTTAGCATAACCCAGGCCTTTCAATATATGGTCCCTATAGATGGTTTTACTGCACTTAGTCAATTCAATTTTCTAATGTCCCTCAAGCAAAACCAACATGTCATTGAAGTTGTTTCTCGTTGGCAAGTATTTCAATATAGCAATATTACAATTTGAATCAAGTGAAATAATCGATTTTCCGACCGTTTTTTCAGGTATGGATTAATTTTCGAGTCAATGCGCGATATTATTATCGCAATTAGGCCAGCCTTCGGGCGCTTCGGCAGGTAAATCATCAGGTGTTGGCCAGGCGGGTTCATAATCGACACAATAGCCAAGTTCGGTCATACCTCTGAAATAGTTAACCAGCTTCGTAACATCTGATCCGATAACCAGGCAATCGCCATTAATGTCGGCAGAGCACCAAAAACCATCAAGTAAACACGCCTGGCTTGATGGCAATGACCTGAAATAGTTCACAAGAAAAGTAACATCACCACCAATAACGCCGGGAGGCCAGGCTCCGTTGGCCATATTGGCATCGCCGGGAAGATAATATTCATAATCGCCGGCAACTCCCAAAGCGACCTCGTTGGAAAACAGACCCTCGATATGCTGGTCATCGTAGGAAGTTACGCGAATATAGTGATTTCCGGGAGGTATCAATAAATAATAATAATTATTATACGTAGAATCAATTATAGTCATTGGATTTGAGGTTTCGCCCATATATATGTAATAGCCGACGACGGTAGTGTCTCCGAACTTATTAAAAGTCAGATGGGCGATACTATCTTCAAGCTCTGCCAACAGATAAGGTTTTAAAGCGACACCATGCCAGGGAAAACGGAAAGACCGATAACTTCCCCCGGAATTTACTTCAAAAGCCTTTTCTCCGTTTGGCCGTATTTCAGTAAAACATGGAGTGCCCCCGCCCCAGCCAACAATCGAATTACCACCGGGAAGCCTTTGATAACTGCCCATAATGAATGAAAACACATCGGGAGTATTTCTATCTTCCCTGATCAAAGTAGCGGTTTTATTAATTTCATCCAGTTGATATTCCAAGCCCCTGGAATAAGGAGGATAATTCAAATTACCGTTATCGAAAAGCGTAACATTGCCGTTAAGTATTCTTCTGGCATCATGCTGAAGAGAAAACCATCTGAGATCGCCAATTAGAGTGTATTCATTATTTTCACCGCCGAAACGCCAGATAATTTCACCGGATTCACGATCTATTTTCGTGATCTCCTGAAGATTACGGGACGAAATCAACAAATTACCATCATTATCCAACTCCAGAGAATTAACGTGAATATAATCAACCGTGGGTCCCCGAAGATCAATATTCCAGGCGGCATCCGTAATTTCGATATGATCCCAACTCCGCCATTGGAATATCACGTTTTTCAGGGTATCTAGCTCCTGAATTATCTGGCCGATTACAATTGCATTGGGATTGCCGCCTTCGATTATTTCGCTCATGTCAATCAATTGAGGATCTCTGGCTAACATTAACATGTGGCCGTTATCGAGTATCTGAAAATCATGGAAGTCGGTGTTCTCTCCATAGCCGTTACCGCACCGGAATGAATCGACTACGGAATAAGTCGAATCCATGGCATAGAAGAAATCGGTTTCGGTACTGAAGTAAGTTAATAAGCCATTGGGTTGAACTTTAAAATCATAAGACAAGCTCGGCATTTTTTTGTAGAATACCGGATAAGCGCTATTATCAAGAATCATAAGATATAAATTAGACAGGAATATATAGCCCGAATCCGGTTGATCATTGGCTGTTATGGTAAACTCGGGGAAATCAGTCGGCAGGGATGGATCATCGTTTAAAACAATAAAATCATCAGGCGTTTCATAGCCTGTTCCATTCGATACGGGACAAATAGTATCGTTGGTAATCTTTAGTACCTTAGGGGAAACAGTGAAAGAAAACTCCGCGGATTCCATCTGCTGCCCGGTATAAGATATTAAACCGTGGTTCAATGCAACTGTGATTAGTTCACCGGGATTGAATGAGTCGCGTGCTTTGATTATTAAGGTTTTTCCGTCGCCGCCAATTACTACATCACAATAATAATTGCCGCCGATCGAGCCGATCACCTCGACCTGGGCCATTAAATCAATACCGGCGATATCGAGTAATTCGCCGGGCCGTATTATAATATTCGTTTCTTTAGAAACATATTTGGCATTATCAACCGGTGAGATATATTGAAAGCTATTTATACTATTTCGCGAAAGAGAAATTTCCGCCACGCAAAACACTAATAAAATACTTAATGAAATCGTTATTACTTTTTTTCTCATTCCTGGCTCGAAGCTAGTGTTCGCAGCCCGGCCAGTTTTCCGGCGGTTCGGCCGGCAGATCATCTGGTGTTGGCCAGGCAGATTCATAATCAACGCAAAAAGATAGCCCTATGATTCCCCTAAAATAACTAACTAATCTTGTCACATCACTGCCGATTATGATACAATCGCCATTTGCGTCGGCGGAACAATAAAAGCCTTCTAAAAAGCAGGATTCCGCGAGACCTCTAAAATAATTCACCAAATATGTAACATCCGACCCGATAACACTCGGCGGCCAATCGTCAAATAGCATATTGGCGTCCCCCGGCACATATTCCAGGGGCGGGATCATTGTACCTTCCATCTCGGCTTCGTTTGAGAACGGACTTTCCACACCCAGACTATCGATAGCGGTAACTCTGAAATAGTACATTGGATAGTGAATCAAATTATTAATATCACAGTAGTTGTTTGATGTTGAATCAACGACAGTCGTCGGGGAGTGCGATTCTCCCATATAAATATAATACTTAACAACACTGGAATCGCCAAACTTATTGAAAATCAAATGCGCTCCCCTATCTATTGGTTCCGCTATCAAGTGCGGTTGAACCGCCTGACCATTCCATTGAATTCGTAAGGTCCGGTATGACCAGGCCTGGGGAGCGTTATATAGCGTCAGTTCGAATTCCTTATGACCATCAGGATTCACCTCGGTCATAGATGGACTGGATGGTCCTCCCCAGCTAACCACGGTGTTGCCGCTGGGCAGTCTTTGAACGTTACCACAACAATCGCCAAAATTATCGGGTGTATTCCTGTATTCCCAAACAAGCGTGCAGGTTTTAGTAACCTCATCCAGTTCATATTCCACCGCCCGGGAATACTGAGGGGTATGAAAATTACCGTTATCAAAAAGAGTTATATTGCCGTTGTCTATTCGTCTTATATCATGTTGACGGGTGAATCCGACGCTATCGCCGTAAAAAGTGAATTCGTTGTTTAGTCCACCGAGACGCCAGATTATATCTCCCGTTTGGCGGTTGATCTTGGTAATCTCATCCATATGCCTGCTGGAAATTAAAATATTGCCGTCATAATCGAGTTCGATGGCGTTGCCGTGAACATAATCGATTCGAAAGGAGGTGAAATCCACATTGATTGCATCGGTAATCTCGAAATGATCCCAGCTTCGCCATTGGAAAACGACATTTCTGAGCGAATCGAGCTCCTGAATTATTAAGCCGATAACCTGCGCGCTAGGATCCCCTCCGGGTACAATTTCACTCATATCGATTATCTGCGTATCATAGGCCATCATTAAAACGTGGCCACTATCGATCATCTGGAATTCGTGCCCGTTTACCGTATAACCATTCCGGCAGGTAAAAGAGTCGACCACGGTATAAGTTTGATCCATAGCATAAATACGATTTCTGTTTTTCATTTGGTAAAACAGAAGTCCGGTAGGTCCTTTTTGAAGGGCGTTGACATTAAAGGGAAACATTTTATAAAATATCGGATAACCAGTATTATCCAACAACAGAATATATGGCTTCATTGTAGTATAACCCGTTTTGGCGATATAAAGGTAACCATCATCGGGATTATTCGATATGTCGACGGTCGGCAGGTATAAATCGGAGGGTAATGACGGATCGCCTTCCTCGAGTATTAACTCTTCCACGACATCATTTCGCGGAATGGCCGCGCTATCCCGGAGGCAGCAGCCGATCGGTTCATCATTATCCGATGATAGTTTAGGTGAAATCCTAAAACTGTAATTAACTCCGCTTAAATCCCGATCTATAGCCTTGGCGAAATTCGACGAAAAATCAATTGTCACGCTTTCACCCGGAGCAAATAGGTTTTTAGGTTGAAGGAGTATTGTCTTTTGATCACCGGCGATCACGATATCATAATCGTGATTGCCAGTGATTGAGCCCGTTATTTTGGCAATATTTAGAAACTTATAACCGTTTAAACCATATACTTCGCCTGGCCTTATTACAATATTCGTTTCCTTAGAAACAAATCTGGCGCCATTAAGGGGCGAAATATATTGAAAACCATTCAGGCGGCTTTGACCGTGAACAGGAACCGCCATGAATAAAGCGATACAGATTCCCAGAAAAAGCGCAATAGTGTCTTTTTTCAATTCTCTCCCTTAATTATCTTCCGCAAGCCGGCCAATCAAACGGTTCAGCGACCGGTAAATCTTCAGGTGTCGGCCAGGCGGGTTCATAATCGACACAATAAGAAACCTCGGCGGTTCCCCTGAAATAGCTCACCAACCTCGTTACATCACTACCGATTACCAGACAATCGCCATTTATGTCGGCCGAACAGTAATAATCGCTCAACAAACAGGCATCGGCCTCATTTCTAAAATAGTTAACCAGATAAGTCACATCCGCTCCGATAACTGATGGCGGCCAGATTCCATTAGGCATATTAGCATCACCGGGCAAATAACGCAACGGTAAAGTAATCGACTCTTCATTTGAATAACCGCTTTCAATATATACATAATCTAAAGCGGTAACCCGGAAATAATAAGTTTTCCCGCCGGCTAATTCGGTGGCATCATAATATGTATCGAACGTGCTATCGACAAGAGTAGTCGGATTTGGAATAGTATCCATATATATATTATAGGCCATTACAGCGCCATCACCAAACTTATTGAATATCAGATGCGCGCCGGTTTCGGTCTGTTCGGCAATAAGATAAGGGGCGTGGGCGATACCGGTCCAGGGGAAACGGTAGGCTTTGAAGGTTCGTCTCAAAGGACTGGGACCAGGGAACGATATCTCATGTTCTTTGGTGCCATCGGGCTGAACTTCCACCACATTTGGCCAGGTTTTGCCCCAGCAGATAAGAGTGTTGCCGCTTGGCAGACGCTGTACATTGCCGTTGGCCGAGCCATAAATATCGGGACTATCGCGGAACTCCCAGACATTGGTGCAGGTCATGGCAACAGTATCAACCGAATATTCAACACCCCGCGAAAATTGCGGCGTGTGATGGTTTCCATTATCAAAAACCGTGATATTGCCGTTTTCTAATCTTCTCGCGTCATGCTGATGAGAGAACCAGATACTATCTCCAACCATTGTGAAATCGTTATTTTCACCGCCCAATCGGAAGATAATATCACCAGTATTACGATCGATTTTGGTGACCTCATCCATATGCCGGCAGGAAACTAAAATATGACCGTCATCATCCCATTCAACAGAATTTCCGTGGACATAATCGATGGTAGCCGCAGTTAGATCAACGAAGTCTGAAGCGTCGGTTATCTCGAAATGATCCCAACTGCGCCATTGGAATACGACGTTTTTCAGTGAATCGAGTTCCTGGACTATCAGGCCGATTACCGTAGCCGCCGTATCGCCACCGGGCACTATTAAACTCATATCGACAGTCTGCGGATCATATGACATGAGAAGAGCGTGATAATCCATACTTAATTGCATATCGGCGGCAAATGCATTGTAGCCATTGCCGCATTTAAAAGAATCCACGACACTGTACGTATTATCCATAGCGTAATAAGTCGCGATAACGATTCCGGGTCTGGGTTGGGGAAAAGAGTTGTACGTTAGTAGGCCTATTGGCTGCTTCTTAAAATCGAAACTCCATTGCGGCATCTTCTTGTACCAAACGGGAGTACCGTCATTATCCAGGATCATTTGATAAGTGGGTAACGGCATCGGCACATTTTGCATGAATATATAGCCCGGGGATGGATTTTCGTTGACATAAACCTCAATTGTCGGAAAATCAGATGGTAGCGACACATCCCTATCGGTGACCAAATCATCATTCGACGGCAAAGTGTTTTCAAAAGAATCTTTCCAATCTTCTCCGTAATAAATCTCTTGCCAGTCTTCTATAGCGAGCATTTGATGCCTTTTAGGCGAAATCTCGAAGACAAACGATCTACCGTCGCTGAATTCTACGGTAACGATTTCACCAGGTTCGAAATCCGAGTAGGGGTTCAAGATCGCTATCTGATTGTTATCCGCCAGGATAACCTCGAAATTATGATTGCCACTTTCAGTTCCTGAAATTTTCACGCGACTGAAAGCATCCAGATCACGCGAAGTAATATAATCACCCGTTCGCATCATGATTGATGTTTCGTTGGAAACCAGTTTTGATCCTGGAATAGGATGTAGATATTGGTATGAGTCTTTTACGCTTTCAGCCTGAATTAAGCCCGCTGAAAATAGCAGAAGACAAACCAATACCATTGACGTTCTGATTGCTTTCATTTTACGCTCCTGTTGAATAAATTGGATAAATTTTAATCTTAAAATGGACATTACTACTTAACCTAAAACATAGGTTTTTACTCTTGTTAAACTGCATAATAGCTTGAATTCCGCCCGTTACTACTACTCCCGATGCTTGTTATTAAAGCGTCTCAAACTTAAAGAAGACCTATTGCAATATAAACTTTATTCAAATATTGTCAAGCAAATAAACCGGGCGGCAAAGGTAATTTCGTGGGTAATCATTGATCTATTTATTGACCCTGAAAGTGATATTACTTTAAAAAACAATCCTACAAATTGCCGGATTTTATGCGAATATTAGCCAATTTAATATGTTATTAATAATGGAGCAATATTACTTTATACCGCTTAAAATAAAGGCTATCGGAAATGATTTTATTACCCGGTTCTGAACCGCTATAAAATAAGCTTTCAGGAAAACGAGATGGTGTTTTACTCATCGCAATCCGGCCAGCCCTGCGGAGGATCATCCGGCAAATCATCCGGCGTTGGCCAGATCGGCTCATAGTCGGGGCAATAACCAAGCTGAGTCATACCCCTGAAATAGTTCACCAGTTTTGTCACATCGCTTCTAAAAAATACATATAATCCTCCCCCGTTTTGACGGACACGCTAATAAGGTGTATATTGAGTTGATGGAGGCGTCCGCATGGGAAACAAGCAAAATGACTGTACTGGAACCATCTATAGGCATCCTTAGTAGTCTGGTCGTCCTTCTGGGACAACGTTTAAGGGCGCCTCAATCTCACAATTCGGCCAACCGGGCGGGACTTCCTGGGGCACATTATCCGGAGTTTGCCAGGCCGGTTCATATACGGGGCAATAGGAAATATCCACACTACCCCTGAAATAATTGACCAGCCTGGTTACATCACTACCAAATACTGAACAGTCTCCGTTAATATCGGCCGAGCAATAAAAACCACTGAGCGGGCATGGTACACTTAGAGTCCTGAAATAATTTACAAGATGAGTAACATCGCTGCCGACCACTAACGGCGGCCAGAAACCATTAGACATGTTGGCATCACCAGGCAGATAAGCCTGTATCCCCGGAATGCTGGCGGATACCTCGTTTGAGAAAGGGCTTTCATTTGATTGATTATCAATAGCGGTAACCCTAAAATAATACATTTGCCCAAAGTCTAAATCATAAATATTAATATTGGAATGGGTTGTAGAATCGATAATCGTGAACGGCTCAGGTTCGGTATCCGCGTATATGTAATACTTGACTATATTAGTATCGCCAAATTTATTTAAAAATAAGCGAATATGATCAGATTCGGTTTCGGCTAAGAGGTAAGGAGTAGAGGCTATGCCGTACCAGGGGAATCGAAATGCCCTGTAAGTCCAGGTACCGGGGACAGCCTCATAAGATAACTCAAATTCTTTAACTCCATCAGGATTTACTTCTACCAGGGTTTTCTCACAAGGGCCGCCCCAGCCAATCATCGTATTGCCATTCGGCAACCTTTGGACATTGCCGCTTACCGAACAATCGATATCGGGGTCTTCCCGGAATTCCCATACCCAGGTACAAGTCATGGCTATGGGATCAAGTTCATATTCAACGGCTCTGGAATAGGACGGTGTATGCCAGATGCCATTATCATAGAGCGTAATATTACCATCCGGCAATCTTCTGATATCATGTTGACTGCTGAATCCGGTTGTGTCACCAAAAAATCTAAAATCATTGTTCAACCCGCCTAAGCGCCAAATAATATTGCCTGTTTGACGGTCTATTTTAGTCACCTCATCCATATTTCTGCATGAGATTAGCAAATTGCCATCATAATCAAGCTCTATCGCATTTCCGTGCACATAATCGATAAAATTGGATTGGAAATTCGCATGGGTAGCGTCGGTAATTTCGAAGTGATCCCAGCTTCGCCATTGGAATACCACGTTCTTCAAGGAGTCAAGTTCCTGGATTATCAACCCAAGGACATTACATTCCGGATCGCCGCCCGGTACGACCTCACTCATGTCGATAACCTGCCTGTCATAAGCCATCAGTAAAACATGACCATTATCGATCATTTGAAAGTCATGTAAATCAGTGATATAGCCATTTCCGCAGGCGAATGTATCAATCATAGTATAAGTTGAATCTATAACGCTGAAATAATCATTGCCATACATGTAATAAGACAGGAGATTATTCGGCTGTTTCTTGAAATCTGCTGCCGCAAACGGCAGCCTATGATAATAAAACGGGAAGCCTGAATTATCGAGAATCATGAGATAAGTGGGATTATTCGGTCTAACTTTAGCCATAAATATAAATCCCTCATCGGGATTGTTTAATTCGGAGATGATTAGTTCGGGGAAATCGCCCGGTAGGGTAACGTCCCTGTTGCTTATGATTTCATTATTGCCCGCAATATTCGGCTCTGAAAAAGATAGAGGACAATCTTCATAAGCGACATCCCGCCATTGCGAATCGGCTGTTAGCCAGGTTGTTTTCGGAGAAATAATGAAGCTGTATGACCCGGTTCCCATTAATCGTTTATCTATTGTTTTAATCCTTGAATTCAGATGTACGGTCACGGTTTCACCGGGATGGAAAACTGTAAGCGGCTCAATAACTATCGTTTTCTGATCTTCGGAAATCAGTGCCCGATAAGTTTGAATCCCTGATATAGATCCCTCAACATGCACCAGTGAATCTAAACAATCCTGGCTTATATCCAATACCTCGCCCGGCCTGAGTATTATATTAGTCTCTTTAGTCACTAATTTAGCATCGGGCCGCGGGGAAACATATTGGAACGATTCCGCCAATTCAAAGGCAGGTAAAGAACTGATCGGAACCATAAAGAAAACCGCGATTAATGACGCCCGTACGGCATTTATATTATCTTCAAACCACTTCAATTTTCTTTCTCCTGAATTACACTTCCAAATGTAATCTAAACATTAATTGAAGTTATCAATTGAGTAGAAGCAAAGCGGCGGTAATTACCGCCGTTGATTTCATCCAATTTAAAGATAGCGAGATTTGATATAAAAACAAGCAAAAATACGGCACTAAAATCATCAGATTACGGCGTCAACAATCCGTAACTCATGTTGGCACAACGCCTAAGGTGTCTCCGTATTGCAGTTCGGCCATTCAGAAGGCATAACATCGGGTAAATCATCCGGCGTTGGCCAGGCTGAAGGATAATCCCGGCAAAAGGAAATTAACGCCTGTCCTCGGAGATAATTTACAAGCCGGGTCACATCGCTACCGATAACCAGGCAATCACCATTAGCATCTGCCGAGCACCAGAATCCATCCAGAAAGCATGGCTGGCTGGATGGTGCCGCACGAAAAAAGTTAACCAGATAAGTGACATCACCGCCAATGACCTGAGGCGGCCACTCGCCATTAAACATATTGACATCGCCGGGAAGATATTCATACAGCAGTTCGGTATCGCAGCCAACGCCATAGGCGCCGATATCGACGCCCTCCTCGCCGGCATCCACACAGCATGAAATGGTTGACAGATAATAATTACCGCTATCGGAATCGCAAAACATCGGATCGCAATCGATATTGCCGTCACCATACCAAATGCCGGTGATATCGCAATAGATGATCGTGGGAGTGGAGGAATCGTCGAATTCCAGTTCAGGTTCGTAAGGGGCAATATTTCCCCGGACTATACTGTTTACTATGATCGGAGCGGATGTCGTCGCGCAAAAAATTCCGCCGGCCCAGCTCGAGGCTGAATTCGCCACGATAGTGTTATTGACAATGTTGGGGCTGGAGATATCGCAGAAAATGCCGCCACCGTAGCCGCCGCTAAATTCACCGCTGCCGGCGGAGTTGCCGGTAATGAGATTGAAGCTGATAGTCGGATTCGCGTTTTCGCAATAAATACCGCCGCCAAAACCGACCTCCGCCCCGGGCGCCCAATTGCTCTTGATAATATTACGGGTTATGATCGGATCGGAATAATGGCAGTAAATGCCGCCTCCCCCGCCAAGCCCTGTGTTGTCGGTAATGACGTTGTGGGAAATAGTGGGATTAGAATTGTTGGTGCAGGATATCCCGCCGCCGTTGGAATTAAAACCGTTAGCAATAGTGAATCCAATAACCATTGCATCATTGTTTTCACCGCCCGAAAAGGTTATCACACTGGCCCACTCGATGACTTGGCCATCTATAATGGTTGCCGAGATAAACGAGGTGTCCTCAGTAATCAAGTACATCGATCCCAAAACGATGTCATTGCCGTTAAAATTGATATTCTCAAAATATGTGCCGGGCTGAACCAACACCGTGTCACCGGCCGTACCGGAATCGAGCGCCGATTGAATCATCACGTAGTCGTCCGGTACATTTATAACCGTAGCGGCTACCGGGTAAACAAGCATAGCCAGGGCAACCGTGACGAATATCACTATCTTTCTCATAGTTTACCTCCTTTAAAAACTAAAGAAGTCAAGCTGCCGAAACCGGATGTATAGTCATAATTCGTGATTTCGTAAAAAATATAGATTATAATAATTAAAAGGGCAAGGCGAAAATCGAGATCGATTAACACTCCATTGCTAAATAAGTTTGGAAACTGTCAATTACTCGAAATCGCCTAGGATTTCTGTTGTAGACCGAAAATTGCTTAATGGCGCAAGCAAAAGAGCTGAAAAATAGCACTTGATTTAACGATGTCTATTTTGTATATAATAATAAAGGCTGCTACGTCTTTCTTATTATGCGTTATAAATGATGAAAAATAGATAAAATATCGGGCTGAGGAACTCAGCTTTATGTCTAATAACCAAGGAGCAATGTCATGAATCAATCCGTTGGATTCCGGGGAACGCTGTTATTAATTGGATTTTTGCTGGCTGGAACATCTTTGGCTTTAGCATCCACGCAAGATCAATCGATCAGCGTGCCGGTGCCGGTTGGATCATATGATATTAACACTACTAATATTGGGCACGAGGTTGTCGTAGATAATTTCGGCTACCTGTTGGTGCCGGGCAAACCCTCGCTCCCCTCGAAGATATTCGCCATCGCGATTCCTCCCGGTACTGAAGCCGTGGATATAAATTTTAGCGCCGGTGAAGGTATCGTGCTTTCTGGTGAATATGATATTTCTCCCGCGCCGTTGCCAAGAGTTATCGGCGATGAAAATCCCGAATTGTATGAACGTGATAAGCAGCGTTACGAGAGTAATTATAATGCCGTTTATAGTAGCGATCATGCCTATCCGTCGCCGGTTGCCGAAATAGTCCGTCAGGCGGGTTATCGAAAATACAATCTTGTGGACGTCAGGATCACGCCTTTTCAATACCATCCCCTGACTAAAAGATTGATCTACTATCCCGATATGACAATTGAGGTGAATTATCGGCCGACCGATAGACCTGTCGAGGCAACTATCGATAGCAAATTAAAGACTGAAAAAATCGCAAGAGATATTATACTCAATTACGATCAAGCCTACGCCTGGTATCCTCAAACAGCCCCCTCGGATCGAGAAATTCATGATTTCGTAGTTATCACGATCAATTCGCTCACAGCCTCAATAACCGCTCTGACCGACTGGGAAGCCGCGAAAGGCAGGGCCGTTGAAGTGGTCACGACCTCCTGGATCAACTCCAACTATACCGGTTATGATATGGCCGAAAAGATACGTAATTTTCTGAGAGATAAATATCCTTCCAGCGAGTGGGGTATCGAGGATGTTCTGATAATTGGTCATTATGATCAAGTACCCATGCGGCGGATTGAGCAAGACCTCGGCTACGGCAAGCCGGAAACAGATTTTTACTATGCCGAGCTTTCCAATCCCGATAACACATCCTGGGACGCCGACGGCGATCATTTGTATGGCGAGGACAGCGATCCCGTGGATTTTTATACGGAGGTTAACGTCGGTCGAATTCCCTGGAGCGATCCGGGAATCGTTCAGCATATTTGCGAAAAATCAGTAGCCTATGAACAGAACAATGATCCGTCATTTAAAAATAATATACTGCTTCTGGGTGCTTATTTCTGGGATGATGATCCTAATCCGCGGACGGACAACGCTGAGCTTATGGAGGCAAAAGTCGACCAACCATGGATGACCGGTTGGACTATGACACGGATGTATGAACAGGGTTTCTCTACTTTCCCGATGGATTATAATATAACAAACAGCAATGTCGTATCAGTCTGGTCAAGCGGAACATTCGCGTTTGTCAACTGGGCCGGCCACGGATCGCCGACATCCAGCCACATATACCATAGTACCGGCGAAGCTTTTATCTCATCGAGCAATTGCCCGCTTCTAAATGACGATTATCCGGCTATCATTTTCGCCGATGCTTGCAGCAACTCGGATACGGATTATCTGAATATCGGCCAGGCAATGATGCAGCAAGGCGGCGTCGGCTTCGTTGGCGCGACCAAAGTCGCCCTTGGCTGCCCCGGCTGGAATGACCGGTTTGACGGCTCCAGTCAATCATTAGACTACTTCTTCACGACATATGTGACTTCAGGTGATTATACTATCGGCGAAGCCCATCAACAGGCATTGCGCGATATGTACACCTATGGCCTGTGGAGTTATAATAAATACGAAACATATGAATGGGGAGCGCTCTGGGGGAATCCCGGTTTAGGTATGGGTGAGTCCGATCCCAGGCCACTGACAATTCTTTACCCTGAGGGTATGCCTGAATACCTCGAACCGGGTATCGCTACCAGTTTTACGGTTCAGATAGAAAATGGCAGCGAATCCTTCGTGCATGATAGCGGTTTACTTCATTTTCGATATGACGATGGCGCGTTTCAAACATCCCAATTATTATCATTTGGCAATGAACGATATCTGGCTACTTTTGGATCGCCCGATTGCGAGGCGTTGCCCGAGTTTTACATTAGCGCGGTAGGCGATGGCGGTTCAACGGTGACAAGCCCTTCGGACGCGCCGGCCAATGTATACACAACAACGGTAGGGGTACTAACTACGATGATGGCGGATAATTTCGAAACGGATTTAGGCTGGAGTGTCAGCGGGGGTGCCGCGGATGGCCATTGGGAACGCGGTGTACCTACCGGTGATGGAACCCGGGGCGACCCGCTTGTGGATTTTGACGGCTCAGGCCAATGCTACCTGACTGATAATGAAGCCGGTAATTCTGATGTCGATGGAGGTGCCACATACCTGACCTCGCCAATTATCGATTTAAACGAAGGAAACGGTATAATCAGCTTTGCCTTATGGTATACGAATAACGCCGGCGACAATCCTAACAGCGATATATTCATAGTTTGGGTTTCTAACAATAATGGCTCCAGTTGGGTCGAAGCCGCAGTATTCGGACCGGGTACCAACAATGTTTGGATTGAACACTCGTTCTCTGTTGAAGATTTCGTTTCTCCTACCCGGACAGTCAGAATTCGCTTCGAGGCCTCCGATCTGGATCCCGGGTCTGTAGTTGAAGCGGCTGTTGACGCTTTTTTGGTAAAAATACTAGACTGTGAAACACCCGGATACGCTTACTATCCCGGCGATGCCAATATGCGCAATGGCGCCTGGCCGCCATCTGTTATTGGCAGTGATGT
This sequence comes from Candidatus Zixiibacteriota bacterium, assembly GCA_024231855.1. Lineage (GTDB taxonomy): Bacteria > Zixibacteria > MSB-5A5 > UBA10806 > 4484-95 > JAAEQD01. Next base: position 8,747 of record JAAEQD010000037.1, on the reverse strand, counting down.
CACATATCTGGTTAACTTCTTCAGAGGCGAGCCAACCAGCCCATCATGCCCAATAGACGGTTTCTGGGGGTCCGCGGATGCCAATGGTGACTGCCTTGTTATAGGTAGCGATGTCACGAAGTTAGTCAATTATTTCAGAGGAGCTACCGACATCAGTTATTGTTTGGATTATGCGCCTTTATGGCCCGGCGAGGATGATATACCTGCTGAAGCACCATCCGGGTGGCCGAATTGCGAGGATCCTACGCTTGTGCCAAACTCCTCAGAAGAGGTATTAGACAGATAATTAGCGTCATAAATTCAAAGTATTCATAAAGGCAGCGCGGGCTGCCTTTTTTTGGAAGTAGCCGCTAATAATGTAAAATCCCGACTTTAAATAATCACTTGTTTATCCACTCTTTTATATTATATTTAAGCCAGTATTGGGGATTAATAACTGTTGCTCAGAGAGAGGAGTAATAAGCCAGAGTGTTGCAAAATCTCACACTGTTGCAAGCATCGTGAAGTTTATTTGTGGAATTATGTAACTAATAACTAGGATTTTAGTCTGGATACAGTGTTTTTGAGTCAAATGTACGTTAATATGTTTCGCGGTGCCGACTGGAAACCTCAAGCTGGTTACCAAGTTGTTGCAGCAAAGCGTATTAGCAGGCTGTAAGTAGTTGGATGCGGTGAGGTAAAAATAAATACAAAATACTCTAAAATGAGTACACTTTTTGCTTCATTTATAACTTCAAATGAGCATATCGCTGCCCAGTCCACTTATAACCAATGATTGATGATTTTAAAATTTAATGAAATAAGCCTTAACAAAAGGATGGTGGCAATGAGACTAACGAAAACCGGCGCCGGTATAATGCTTTTATTAGCGTTTTTGCTAATAATACCAGGCGGAATTCTGGCCGAGGAAAATTCAAAAAACGCTGCTTATTACAGCCTGACAGCGGCATATCCTGGAGTGTTATCCTATCAGGAGGGACAGCAGATAACACGACTATATGGCAGCCCCTTCAGCCATGGCGATACTCCACGAAGCTCCGCCGAGCAATTCCGTTTGAGTTACGCCGATATTTACGGCATATCCTCAGACGAATTGAGACCGCATAGCAATCTGGTAGATAGCCGTCACATTCAACCGGTGATGTATAACCGGGAAACCGGTGATTACAAATTCACGCTGGTATATTATACTCAATATGAAAGCGAAATCCCTGTCTTTAGATCCGAGTTGAAGCTACTGGTTCGTAATGAGCCCGGCTATCCCCTCGTTTTAGCGTCATCATCGCTGCGTGATATCGGTGATTTCGCGGCTGCTCCGGGTTTTTCGTCCGATGCCTCATTGGCTCAAAACGCGGCCAGGGCGTTCTCACCTGAGTTAGTTAATTTCACCGAACCGGAAATGGTGATCTGGGCGGGAATCAATAACGAAGTTATTGATCTTCCCAGGGTGGCGATGGAAATAATTGCCGACAACGGTAAACCGGCTACCATGGATTATGAAAAATGGCTGCTGCTCGTCGATTCGCGGACCGGTGAGATTCTTTATTCGGAGGATATGATTATTTTCACCGATATCGAAGGCAATGTCAGCGGAATGGCCACTCAAGGTAATGCCGCTGATTTCTGCGATGAAGAGATAGTGACCCCATTGCCGTACTCGCGTGTTAGCATTGGAAATAATTACGTGTATGCCGATTCGATGGGCGATTATGTGATCCCCAATGATGGAGATACGCCGGTCACGGTCACATCATATCTCTGGGGTGAATGGTTCAGGGTTTACAACCAGGGCGGCGGTAACGCTTTGATAGATTCGTTGATAACGCCTCCGGGACCATTCGATATCCTTCACAACGCCCCGAACGATAACGAATACGAGAGGGCGGAGGTTAATGGCTATGTACATGCTAATGTTGTTCGTGACTTTACATTAAAGTATTGCCCCGATTACCCTGGCTTGCAGGCCAACGCTTTCCCGGTAAATGTCAACCTCAACGATAACTGCAATGCCTATTACGATTACAGCTCGATTAACTTCTTCACCTCCGGCGGGGGTTGCTCCAATACGGCCTTCTCAACGGTTGTTCATCATGAATATGGCCACCACCTGGTAGCCATGGCCGGTAGTGGACAGGGACAGTACGGCGAAGGCATGGGCGATGTGATGGGAATTCTTATCACCGAGGAACCGGGACTTGCTTACGGATTCTTTAACAATTGCAATCAATATATGAGAACAGGTGACAACTCGCATCAATATCCCTGCACCGGCGAAATACACGAATGCGGCCAGCTTATATCCGGTTGTGTCTGGGATACCAGAGAAGCACTGATGGAAAACTATCCCGATGATTACATGGATATCCTGTCTAACCTGGTGGTAAATTCCATGCTTCTGCATACCGGCGATTTGATCACGCCTGACGTAACTATCGACTACTTAACGCTTGATGACGATGATAATGATATTGGCAATGGTACGCCGCATTATCCCGAAATCTGCGCCGGCTTTGCCCTGCACAACATGGATTGCCCGGAAATTCACCTCATCGGATTCGACTTTCCCGAAGGTCATCCCGAATTCATCAGTCCTGAAGGCGGAACCATTATCGATGTCGAGGTTTATCCGATCACTGAAAATCCGGAACCCGGCACAGGAATGCTTCACTATAATATCGGCGAAGGCTGGCTTGAAATCGCGATGACGGAAACATCACCCGATGTTTATGAAGCTGAATTTCCCGAAATCGAATGCGGCATCGAAGTGCAGTATTATTTCAGCGCCGAAACCGATCAGGGCAACACGGCAACCAATCCTTCGAATGCTCCGACTACGACCTACTCATTATATTGCGCGTACAACTTCTATACCGTATTCGAGGATGATTTCGAAACCGATCAGGGTTGGATTGTTGAAAATACTCCCGCCCTTACCGATGGCGCCTGGGACCGCGGAGTCCCGGTTGGCGGCGGCGAACGAGGCGATCCGCCTACCGATTATGACGGCTCGGGCCAGTGCTATCTCACCGATAATGTGTATGGTAATTCCGATGTCGATGAAGGTATGACCTACCTGATTTCGCCGTCATTCGATCTTACCGATGGCGATGCTTTAATCAGTTACGCGCTATGGTACACCAATTACGCCGGCGATAACCCCTACACGGATTATTTCAGGATTTGGCTTTCTGCCGATGATGGGGAAACCTGGGAAATGGCGTATACGATTGGCCCGACCTCTTCGGATGGCTGGAAAGTAGAAACCTTCTCGGTCAACGAGGTTATCACCCCAACCGATATGGTTAGAGTTCGCTTTGAGGTCTCCGATCTCTTTGGCGGTTCGGTAGTCGAGGCCGGTGTAGACGCGTTTAAAGTACTATTAATCAATTGCGATCCTACCGATATAACTGGACCTGAAAACAGTCTTGAAATACCTAGAGAGTTCGCTTTGGTCGGCAGCTATCCCAATCCATTTAATGCCTCCGCGACGATCAAATATAATCTGGCGGCCTCATCACAGGTCACTATCGAGATATATGATATTCTCGGGCAGAAAGTGACAACGTTAGTAGATAACCGTCAGCCGGCGGGTTACCATCAGGTAACCTGGAATGCCGCCGATATGGCGACCGGTATGTATTTTTACAAACTCAACGCGGGTGAATTCTCCGAGACGAAGAAGATGATGTTACTGAAATAAATTCTACACTCAATATCGAAATATACAAGGCGGTCGAAAGGCCGCCTTTTTTGCATATGACTAAAACATTAAAATTGATAATCACATCAAAAATAGATATTGACGAGGACTAGAATAATGCTTATCATATAATAGAACAATGTCGATTCAAGTTCTTTGCAATTAGCACCGGTTATCGAATGCCTTATTCAGGCTTCTAGTTGGATTCTCGTTCTATCTGACTTACATATTTCTAGTGTACATGACTTGCATTAACCAACCATGAGGTAATTGCGGAATAAGTTTACTGATTTAAAATAATTTTATCCTCAATCAGGAGGTTCAATAAATGAAGTCAAACATTATATGTAATATTTTGATATTATTGACCGTATTTATTATAGAGAATATACCTGCCGGGGCTGCCGACAATGTATTAATAACAGCTAATTTAGATCTCCATCCATCGCGAATTTCTATAGAACCGCTTCCGCTTAATAGAACTCGTATTCATGTTGACATGGAGGCTATTAGTATCGCTGATGACCGCGGTTGGAACAGCGATTATAAAACGGTCCGGTTGCCGGATGGGGAAAAACTGATTGCCGGTCAGTTGAGTGAAATCGGCTATCCGGAAGTACCCTCGTTGACAACTATGATAGCGATACCGGACATGGCGGGAATTACAGTTTCGGCTGATTATTCAAATTTTGAAATTATTGATGATATTAACTTACTTCCCGCCCAGGCGCCCCAGGTCGAAAGCGGCTCAGCGGAGCCTCAACCATTCTCCATCGATATATCCGCTTATGAGCGGAATCGATTTTATCCCGAGATTATAGCCGAGGCCGGCGCGCCTCTTATAATGCGCGATGTGCGATTGGCCCAGATAGTAATTTACCCGGTGCATTACAATCCTGTAACCCGCCAATTAAAGATATACAGGAACGTATCAATTGATATTTCCTATGACGGCCAGACCATAAATCCCAAAACCGGCAGGCATGATTTTCTCTCCGAAGCGTTTTATCCCATTTATAAGTCATTCATTTCGAATTTTGATGATTATATGAACACGCTGACCACAACAGAAATCAGGCGAGGCGGTATACTTATTATCACGCCCGATATCGGGGCATTTGAATGGGCCGAGGAGATTAGCGTGATAGCCAACTGGAAACGTCAAAAAGGTTATGAGGTAACAATAGTAACCACAAGCGAAATTAGACCATCAGGAACTCCGCATGCCGGACAAATATGTGATTTTCTAATCGATGCCTACAACACCTGGGAAATACCTCCTGAGTATGTTTATCTAATAGGCGATGAGGATATTACTCACAACGGTGCGCGTTTATTGCCCGATTATCCTTATAACTATTACCATTCAGATCATCCATATTCTATGCTAGAGGGCCAGGATTATCATCCGGACTTAATTGTTTGCCGCGTTTCCGTTGACAACATCAACGATTTGCGTTGCTGGATTGCCAAAACGCTTATATACGAAAAATACCCGGATATATCCGAAGACCCCGAATATTGGCGTCGGGCGATTATGGTTGCCGGATGTCAACAAACAGTTACCTGTCCCTGGACCGTCTTATGGGCCAAGGAAAAGTTAGAGCAGAGAGGTTTTGTACATATAGATACGGTTTTCGATAGAGGCTCCGATCCGCCGGACGCATTTATAACCAATCCAATTACAGCCGGGGTTGGCTATGTCAATTACAGAGGTTGGGCCGGGAGTTCAGGCTGGTATGATCCATCTTATAATACTGGCGCCTTAAACACATGCCAGAATATCAACAAACCCGGAATAATGACCTCGATTGTTTGTGGAACCGGGGATTTTGGAGATAGTTACTCCGATCCCTGTTTCGGCGAGATGTGGATCAGGATGGGCAGCGAAACCGCGCCCCGCGGCGGTCCCTGCATGTATGGTACTACGGACCATGGCGCCCACACAAGGTGGAATCAGGCAATCAGCCTGGGATTCTATGGCAGCTTTCTCAATCATGATATTTATCATTTTGGCGCGACAATGGTTGCCAGTAAATTACATCAGTTCAGGTGCTTTCCCCGAGCATATGATACGATCCAAAAATATTTCCATACCTACAATATAATGGGTGATCCAGAACTCGAAATGCGTTTGACCACGCCGATAACTCAGGACGTTACTCATCCCGCTATTATAGAACGAGGCGTAAATAATATCGAATTGCGGGCAATCGATGAGTTCGGTGAGCCGCTGGAAGGCGCTTATGTTACCCTGATAATGGGTGATCTCGCAAACGAATCGTTTTTCGCGGTGACAAAAACCGATGCCGCGGGTTATGCTATACTCGATGTTCCCACTGATACTGCCGGTGAACTGACCCTGACAATTACGGGTCGCGAATTATATCCATATATTAGCCCGATAATAATCGGGCAATCCGATGAGACGATTGCTTTGGGTGAACACTATCTCGATGATGATATTCAGGGTTACAGCTATGGCAATAATGACGGCCAGGCCAATCCGGGCGAGACAATCGAGCTTACTATTGATCTTCAGAATTTCGGGAACTCATCGACCGCCGAGGGTGTGACCGCTCAGCTTTTATCCTCAGATGAAACAATTGCCACGGTTAATAGATCGATTGTTAATTACGGCCAAATCGCGCCGGGACAGATATCATCCGGAGATGGAGTGTTTGTTATTACTGTTGAACCATCGGCCTGCGATGGCGATGGTGCTGGATTTATGCTGAATGTCAGCTCGGAGAATAATCCGGATGGCTGGGTATCGAGTATAATTATTCCAGTTTTGGCCGCCAAATTCGCGGTAAATGATATTGAAATCAGCGGCAACGGCCAATTGGATCCTGATGAGACAGTCGAATTGATTATCGAATTAACGAATATCGGCCAACTTGACGCGGAGAATGTAACCGGGGACCTTCAAAGCGAGGATGGCTATATTCATATTGTTCCAGTCACCGGGAATTTCGGCAGTATCGGGATTGATGAAGCGGGTCAAAATTCCGGCAGCCCGATAAGTGTAGCTGTTGATCCGGGTATATTTATCGGCAAGAATATACCGTTTATTCTGAATCTCACTCATTCAGGAAATGTAGGCACACAGACGAATTTCAATCTCACTGTTGGGCAAATTACGGAATCAGATCCATCCGGGCCGGATACTTATGGCTATTATATGTTTGACGACTTAGATATTAATTACTCTGAATACCCGATATATGAATGGGCTGAAATCCGGTCTCTACCGGAAGCGGTGAATCTACAGATGACTGATGACGTAAATGTCTGGTATGAAATGCCGTTTGATTTCACCTATTATGGCGAATCATACGACCATATCACTATTTGCTCGAATGGCTGGGTGAGCATGGATTCGGCTCAATGGCCGGGATTTCGCAACTGGCCTCTGCCCGATCCGGCTTACGGCAAAGGAATGATTGCCGGATTCTGGGATGATCTTGGCCCTTATGGCAACTTAAATATCTATACTTATAACGATCTGGAAAACCACCGCTTGATAATCGAATGGTATCAAGTTCTGGCTCGATGGAATCAGAGTATCCGCGAAACATTTCAGATTATTCTCTACGATCCTGATTATCATCCATCGATTTCAGGCGACGCGATTATCGAATTAGTTTACAATGATATATATAATGGTGATGGCGATGAGTATTGGAGCGAAAACTATTGTTCGGTAGGTTGGGAAGATATTACCGAAACCAAGGGATTCAATATATCGTACTGCGATTTCATGAGCCCTGGCTGTGCCGAATTGGGCAACGGCAGAGTTTATCGTATAACTACCAATACCGGCCGCGGCGCTATAGCAGGCAATGTTTTAATCAATGTCGGCGAGGATTCGGACGTGTTGGTGCGGACATCAACCGGCCAATGGGACTTGTCGTCGACTGATGGCGCGTATTCCATCGCCGATGTGCCCCCCGGAACGCCGGATATCACGTTCAGTAAGCCCGGTTGGTTTCCCTTGACACTGGAAAATATTCAGATTTCGGCTAACGAATTTACGCTCGATCAAAACGCGGCGCTCAACATATGCCCGATGCCCACAAACCTGACTGCAAGCGAGGGTCTTCAGGATCATATTAATATTCAGTGGGCCGAGGTAAATCATCCGGATATTGCCGGCTATAATTTATACCGCAGCCGCTGGGAAAATGGAATTTACACCAAAATTAACGATACGCCGATTTTGGAAGGCAGCTTTAATGATTATTCGACGGTCGATGATAATATCTACTGGTATTATACGACAACCATCTATGCCGGCGCTGACTATCAGGCCGTCTCGCTCGGGTCCAACAAGGATTATGGTTCGAACGTCGATATAACCGAGATCGATGAGATAAGCAATATCCCGGATAAATTCGCCCTGATGCAGAATTATCCGAATCCGTTTAATCAATCGACGACTATTAGATATGATCTCCCTAAAGCCGGCGATGTGACGATTGATATTTATGACATTCTGGGGCGCAAAGTCGAAACATTGATAAACGGCAATCAGCCAGCCGGGCATCATCAAGTAACCTGGAATGCCAGGGATATGGCGACGGGTATGTATTTCTACAAGCTCAATGCCGACAATTTCTCGGAAACAAAGAAGATGATCATGCTTAAGTAAATCCTACACCTCAATATCGAAAAGCATAAGGCGGTCAAATGACCGCCTTTTTTATGTTTTGTGAACACAAGTTTTTCCACGGTCATGTGGGAATCTATAGTTATAAGTTATCTGCATGACGTTATAGAAAATCCTCATATCAATAAATCGAAATCAAAAAAAGCCCTCGCTTGGAGGGCTTTTTAAAGTGATCTTTCGATCAGTTACTTGATCAGAGTCATAGCGTGGGTTTCGGTTTTGTCACCGGCAGTCAGTTTGTAGAAATAGACACCGGAAGATACCTGCGCGGCATTCCAGTTAACCGAATGATGACCGGCTTCCAGTTTCTCGGAAACCAGGGTGGCAACTTCTTGTCCCAGCATGTTGAACACGGTTAAGTTAACGTCGGAGGTG
>JAAEQD010000036.1 GCA_024231855.1 Candidatus Zixiibacteriota bacterium | reverse complement strand
GGCCATTCTCTTAAACGCCGGTCCGGCCGTATGTCCGCCATAATGAACCGGTTCGGGTTGATGCAAGATAACAACTCCGGCGATTCTTGGTTTATCGGCGGGGAAATATCCCACAAATGAGGCATTAAATTTATTCCTTAAATATCCGCCATTTTCCGGATCAGGTATTTCCGCCGTGCCAGTCTTACCGGCAATTGAAATCATACTCGATTGTACTGGCGTTGCGGTCCCCCGCTCTACGACTCCCTCCAGAAATGATCGTAGTATTTCTGAATTATCATCATTCATAACCCGGCCAATCAGTTCGTTATCTGTATATTTAATTGTCCGATTATCCGAATCGATAATCCCCTTGATCACATGCGGACGATACAACTCACCACCATTTGCAACAGCTCCCACAGCCGCGGCCAATTGAATTGGGGTCGTTGAAATTGAGTGTCCAATTGATAAGGCCGCAATATTATATTCCGACCAGACTCCTGGATCACCAATCCCACCCGAGGCCTCGCCCGGAAGATCTACCCGCAATTTTTGACCAAATCCAAATCTACGCAAAGTTTCCTTTAATTTTTCACCACCAAGACGCTGAGTTAATTTCCCAATACCAATATTACTGGATAGCTCCATTATTTGTTGAATTGTGAGCGTGTCATGTTTTTTATCATCTCGC
>JAAEQD010000035.1 GCA_024231855.1 Candidatus Zixiibacteriota bacterium | reverse complement strand
CACCTCCGACGTTAACTTAACCGTGTTCAACATGCTGGGACAAGAAGTTGCCACCCTGGTTTCCGAGAAACTGGAAGCCGGTCATCATTCGGTTAACTGGAATGCCGCGCAGGTATCTTCCGGTGTCTATTTCTACAAACTTACCGCCGGTGACAAAACCGAAACCCACGCAATGACTCTGATCAAGTAACTGATCGAAAGATCACTTTAAAAGGCCCTCCAAGCGAGGGCTTTTTTTATTGGCATGCTTTTATTGTTAAAATAATTTCAATATTTGACAAGAGCTGTTTAAGCCGCATTGTATGTTGATAGATCATTAGATACTACTTTAAGTATTGACAAAATTTCAAAAACAAATATATTTAAGTATTGAATAAAATTACGGCTATAGTTCTAAGAAAACCGCTATATTTTTTGTAAGGAGGTGACCTCGGGTTTAGAATGTTAAGATGTTGTGATTATTGTATTTGAAAAGGAGTAAAAAATGAAGTTTAGCAAAAATTCATTAATTACTTTGGCAGTTTTAATACTGTTTAGCTTCACTTTCGCTATCGCTGATGATATTGCTTCAAAATCCGCCCCTTACAAAGTAGTTAATAAGAAGTACCAGCCTCGGGACGCGGCCCTCGTCGACTACCTGGCTGAAGGTTTTGAATCATGGTTCCCGGCTGGTTGGGAACGAATTATTACCAATGCCGGTTACACCTGGTTCCAGGCAAGTTATGATCCTCAGGAAGGCGCTTTCGACGCCTCGATTGAATACGATCCCGCCCTGGTTCCTCAGGATGAGTGGATGATTTCGCCGGTAATCGATCTGTCGGCGGCCAGTCCCGGTCTCGAACTGAATTTCTGGTTTTTAACCAGTTATTACTGGCATGTCGATCCCAATGATAACGGCGATCAGTTTGTCGTAGTTTCGACCGATGGCGGCGATACCTGGTCGGATATGCTCTGGAGAGAAGATGACTATGGCGTATTCGAGAACTGGACCTGGTATGAAGTTACATTGGATTTCGACGCGTATGTCGGCGAATCCGATTTTAGAGTTGCTTTTGTCTATCAGGGTGTCGATGGCGCCCAGTCTGATTTCGACGCTATTCTTCTGACCGATGGCGATGCCCCGCTCGATCACGATGTCGCGGCTACGCAAGTTATCGCTCCGGTTGGCTCCGGCGATGCCGGCGTAGCGGTTATCCCTGAAGCCACTTT
>JAAEQD010000034.1 GCA_024231855.1 Candidatus Zixiibacteriota bacterium | reverse complement strand
TGAATCCAGTCATAGTCTTGATTGGAAGGGATAATGTGGCGAAGCGTAATCGCTTCAAAACCGGCTTCGTTGTTACTCTTGATGAATCGCCGTTCGAGGACGATTCGGCCAACGTCTCCCGCCTTGGCAACGTATTTTATATTGTACCAGCCGTTCCGCTGTCCACCGAATTCCTGGAGTACCCATGCCAACCTGCCAGCTCGACCACCCACGTCTAATGGATCGAAGGGATCCTCGCTTGTCGGCCTGAATGTCTCAACCCTATCCACAGCTACATCGACGACAAAATCGGGCAAAGTCACAATGCCCATGGGGACCCCGTTCGGTGCGGGGTGTCGATGAGTGTTAGAGTCTAACTCGAATAGCGTCGGATCGGCGCAGAGAGTCATATACTCCATCATATATCTAATTTTCGTGACCAGTTTAATTAAGGACATCTTATGGTTCTCCATGTTAAACCTTTGGGTCAATTTCTCTTCATTCTCGCGTGTACATCGCAAAGCCAAGAGACAACTTTCATGTCATCCTACCTAGGTAGATTCTTTTTTCGTTCTTTTTCCATTTCTCGCGAATATGAAATAAGCAAAGTCTTGTCAGTTCGTATGTAGTCAAGAACCTCTCGGGATAGACTGTCAACAAGCCGTATGCCGCCTACATCTTCACGTCTCTCAACAAGCGCCTTTTTAATCTTTGTAGCCGACAGATCACATGTAGGCATGGGCGATTTGTCAAAGAAACCAGCTTGCCACTTTTCCATCATCCAGTCATAAGGCGCAATGTCTTTCTCTACGTTAATATCGATACCCGCTCTAGGGTAGTAAACTACTTGAGCGTTGGCTCGTCGATCCCCCAATGTTTTAACAATAAGATCGTATTCGCCTTTTCTGCCATACCCCGCTACCTTGTCTGATCCAACAAGGTAGGTCCATTTCACCTTGGGATTGGCCCTGAATAGCCATATAAAACCAGCCATATCCATGTTATTGCGCCTAATCGTCGGATTCTCGCCTGCAGCAAGAATGTCCTGACCGTCTCCGGAGAACATCTCCACCATCTGTTGCCTGATTTGCGTAGCCTGTATCAAGTCCTTCAAGCCCTGTCCTCTAATTGCCAATCTCACCAACTGATTACGTACATCCGACTCAACGGTATAAGGTTTATCTGGGACTGCCCCACTACAGGCAAGAGCGACCATGTCCAAGTTCTTGAGGATGATAGCTGTTAATGATGCTGAAACATGGCCGTGGTGTATTGGGTTCATCGTCCCCGGTTGCAGCCCGACGCGTGCTTCGATCTGTGATGCTTCGCATCCTATTGCGGTATCGGCAGCCTTGAACAGGGCATCAGGAGTTACGACCTTCGCTCCCTGCAAAAACAGTTCATCAAGGATCGCACGCATGTATCGAGCTCGCTGCGTCTCTGTCATGGCAAGGCGGATGCTGGGCCGATCCAGTTTCTTAATAGCTCCCGCGGCTGTGAGCTCTACAATTCTCGATAAGTAATCGGCAATGAGGGTGCGAGGGGAAACTCGTGAATTCATCGCCAGCCCAAGATACGAAGAAGTACCTTGTCTGTCCGAAGGATGATTGCTAACCATATTACTTTCGGTTTTCGAAGGGAAGCATAATGATTAAATCCTCTATGTCGTCAAACAAGTCGAATACAATGCGCTTCAAGCTCAGACGCGGTTTGTCTAATCGAAATTGTTCTACGATATACGGTTCCTCTCAGGCTAATAGTCTCATGTTTTGTTCTCTTCCACTGCTCTAAGATCGCCGATATCCGACCGTGATAGACATAACAGGAATACATTGTCCAGCCATTCATAGCCAGCTACAAACGAATGTCAATCGCTTGTCCTCTACCGGCGGCTTTATTCGCCATTGGCATCTGTTAACCATGTAATAAATGGCAGCTATAAATATAATCGTATGCGAACATCTCGTCAAGAATTATCGACTCAAAAATCTCTCAATCTAGTCAAAGCGGAGTTATAGTACCCCGAGATTAGCCAATATCATTCGATTAAAAGGCCGGTTTTCGTGGATTTTGTCTTCTTGTAAACTTTTATAATCCACTGTCTAACAATGCGTTACAAGCCAAGCAACTGGACAGGAAAGTCGAATCCCATACTCGCGTTGTGGTACAAGGACTTACACCGCATCGTGGCCATTCTTTGATCACTTTTTCTTCCGTAACGGACTATTTCATCCTGAATTAGCCCCCATCAACTACTGGCCGGCCTCTCGGGCTTACTCCGATTCGAGTGGTAAGGAGCAGGTCTGGCTACCTCACGGATGCACAGGATTGAAGGCTTTGTTTCTAGTCTTCCGCCTAATCTCACTAATAAGTGACTCAGTATCATGATTCTTGTCTTTAGTCATGGCCGCCTACTTCCTTTAATTTAAGCTAACCCAAACCATCTCTTTTTAAAATGACTTTTTGGCACGTTAGCCTCTGATGGGATACATGTCAGCTATCAATAAAGAATGCTTAAATGAATTGGGTCGGTAACTGCAGTCCAGATACAAATATGTTCTGTAATGAAAAGATATTGATTTTAATCCATGGCTTTAAACCAGCCGAATTAATGTAAAATCGATATCAATCAGTCGCCGTTAACTTACAATTTGCTTAATTGCTATCCCAATCCATTCAATCTGAACACTACAATATCATTTAGCCTAGCCTAACCAGGATATACTACAGTTACCATTTACAATATGCTCGGGCAAAGGGTAACAATACTTCCCGATGAATATAAAGATGCTGGAACATAATTAATTATTCGGAATGGGCACAATTAGAGAGGGCAACCGGTTTTATCATGAAAATATTTCTACAGGATTGTTTCTGATGATTTCGTTAGTTCTAATAATATATGTTGTTCGATAGGATGGATAGTGATGAGAACGATAATTGTAATAATAATAATCCTAGCTTTTGCTTAATTATTTGCCAGTAATCCTGTAACTGTTAATCTTGATCGCATAGCCCCGCTTGCGCCTGATCAGAAAGATGCAGATACTTATAACAGTCGAATACAGCAATGCATTTCACAATACCGGACTTAATCGATAGTGCGGATATTATCTATGCCGAGCTGATAATCTCATTTAATTTCGGCAATATAGAAATCGATGGGATCCGAACTTTCGAAATCTAAGCGCATAATATCACTGAGATTTGGGGCGAAGAAGGTATATGAAATAAACTTGCCGATGATATAGGTAGCTCGAGTATCTTTACATTTACTTTTAAAATGCCTAGCAAGACTTGTATTTTTATTGATGTGACTAAGTTTGTTCGACTAATAGTTCAAGCCAATGCCGATACCTTTGGATTAATACTAATACCGCTGAAGCACGATACGATTGTATCTCACATCCCCCATGCATTGTTGCCGCCGATTGAAAATTCAGCTCAACTATGGATCATCTTTATTAAGTAGTAAATCCTGGATGGTTATGCATCCCGGGCATTCGATCGGGTTTTTCTCCTTTAATGATGATATTTCCTTGTCGAAAAAAGCCTATTTGCTTAAAGAAGCTTATTAAGTTACAATTTTAAAGTGGCATTGACTGGTTCAAAACTAGTAGGTTTTGGGGCAAATGCTTATTAAATATAAATCAAAGTTTATCTATGTAAATACTTGTGCTCTAATTGTAAAAGCTTATAGAATAGGCAGTCGACGGATCTCCTTATTTTTATTAATACCCAAGGCTCTCCACTGCCTTCCGCGGCTGATCCGGCGCGAGATGAGCATAAACCATGGTGGATTTAATATCAGAGTGACGCATGAGCTCTTTGACCACGAGCAAAGGTTCTCCCGCTTGCACCAGATGGCTGGCGAAAGTGTGACGGCAGACATGTAAACCGGCGTTTTTAACTCCGGCCTTTTTGGAAAGCAACGTAAATTTCTTAGACAAGGGTATAGTTGGATTAGCCCACTCACTTTTATGAAATTCACCGAAGATGTATTTTTTATCATCTGATATCTTGCCTTTTGGATAGGCTTTTTTGAGAATCTTGAATAACTTATTGTTAATCGGCACTGTACCGGGTTTCTTATTTTTCGGAACAAACTTACCATGAGCTCGGATATGAATGAGCTTTAACTTCAGATCGATATCCTGCCAGCGTAGATAATATAGCTCAGATCTCCGCAAACCGGCGTACAACGCCAGATTAAGCAGCAAATCCATAATCGAATCAGCCTCTGCCCTCAATTTTTCGATTTCCTCAAACGAGAAGAACCTTGTTTTTTGGGACCTGAATAGGAAGGCAAGATTTGATTGGATTTCTTTCGACTACTCCCCATTCAACCTCAAGTTCCATCATTTTCTTTTCGGCCAAATCCTTGCTTTTAGTCCCCGTAGATTTTCTGATAAACTTGCCGTGCCAACGGTATGTGATATACCAGTTACCGCCATCATATTTCCCGAATAGCTTTGCCATATTAGATAGTAAATAAACTAATCAGATCGAGTCACGCAAAAAAGGGATCATCGTCGTTGTAAGTTATTGGTAGTTATTAAAGGATAATTGACATGCGATGTCGCCGTAAGTCGTTATTATTCAATGCTATCTCGTTGTTTTATAAGGCTTTAAGTGGGGGAAAAAGGAAGCTGGGGTACAGGGATTCGAACCCCGATCTACAGTTCCAGAGACTGCTGTCCTGCCATTGGACGATACCCCAGAAAAAAGATGTCTTTCGATAGGCAATGCAACTCAATGGGGGGGATATACGCTGCAACTGGCCTTCAAAAGACACTAATCCATATATAAGCAAATTATCGGCAAAGTCAAGAAAATATTTTAAAAAAATCATTCCTATTTTGCTGGCTAATTTCCATTATTGACACTAACAAAACCAATTGCCCGCTTGATGCGAGCCAGACATTTTTCTTTACTCAGTAGTTCCATCATAGCAAACAACGACGGGCCTTTTGTGGTGCCCGATATAGCCAACCTGGTTGGATGAATCAACATAGCCGGTTTGATTTGCAGTTTTTCTGCCAGGCCTCTCAGGGAGCTCTCAAGTTGCTCAATGTTAAAAGGATCGATGCCTTCAAGTATATTATGCCATTGCCGCAGGCGATCCAAAACCTCCGGCGCCGCGAAATGTTTCCTTACACCTTTTTCCTCATAATCAAATTCATCCGTAAAGAAATATATACCCTGAGAAGCGAAATCCGAAAGCAATCGACAGCGATCTTTCAGCAGCCCGACGAATTTTACCATATAATCCCAGCGCGAGTTGATAAATAGCTGGGTCACTAATCCGGCCTCAACCAGAAATGGCCGCAATAAATCAACCAGTTTGTAATCTTCGGTCCGGCGGATATATTCGCCATTCATCCAGGTTAGTTTCTCCATATCGAAAACCGCGTTGGCCGGATTAATACGTTCAAGGCTGAACGCTTCGGTCATCTCCTCAAGGCTCATGACCTCTCGATCATCCCCCGGCGACCAACCCAGAAGGGCGATGAAGTTGATCACTGCTTCTTTCAGGTAGCCCATCTTCGCGTAATCGGTCACTCCTGCCGCGCCATCGCGCTTGGACATCTTGGCCTTATTCTTGCCGAGTATAAGCGGTATATGAGCGAATTTCGGTTTCTGTAAGCCGAGACCGTCATAGATCAGGACCTGCTTGAAAGTATTGGAGATATGATCGTTGCCCCGGATTACGTGACTTATCTCCATTTCATGATCATCAACGACCACGGCCATATTATATACCGCCCGGCCATCCGAGCGGGCAATTATGAAATCATCAAGATCCTCATGTTTGCGGGTTACCTCACCGACTATGGCATCATCAAACGTAGTCTCCCCTTCCGGAAGATGCAATCTGACCGCGAATGGTTTGCCCGACTCAATATTTTTCCGCTTTTCTTCATTGGGCAAATTATGGCAAGCACGATCATAACGCGGATTTCGTTTCTCTTTCCTTGCTTGTTCCTGTTTTTGTTTCAACACCTCGGGTTCACACCAACATCGGTAGGCTTTGCCCGATTCGAGCAGTTTATCGACATAATTCTTGTGAATATCCAGACGTTGCGATTGATAAACCGCCGGTTCATCAGATTCCAGGCCCAACCATTTCAGGCTGTCGAGAATGACTTGAACCATCTCCTGAGATGAGCGGGCTTGATCAGTATCCTCTATTCTGAGCAGGAATTTGCCGTTATTATGACGGGCGAACAGCCAGTTGTATAAAGCCGCCCGGGCGGTTCCTATGTGTAAGTAGCCGGATGGGGATGGCGCGATACGTACTCGTACATCAGGCATTCGTTGAGTCTCCTCCTGTGTTATCCATTGTTGATTGCGATACTGCTGTTTGAGATACCGTTTCATCCGGGATTTTATCGAATTTCAGCTTGATTCCCCCGAGCCAGCCGGCGAACAAGTTATACAACAAAACGACGATACCGGTTAAAATTATGCCGTTTCCTACCGCTATTAATAACGCGTATAGTATTCCGATAAAAAATCCGCCAAACATGCCCATCGCGCCGATATCCGGGCCACCATAATCCATCTGATCGTAGGGCATAACGCTCCCGGCAACACCCATTATAACCATCATTATCAGGCCGATCAGTAGCCCTACCAGAAGGCCAATGATCGCATTGACTAAAAATGATATTTTGATGGCGCTGAAGAGGTCGATTTTTTTCAGTTCATAATTCATCTGATCCTCCAAATTAAGGATTTTTCATGTTAATCATCGAGGTAGCATGGGTCAAGCAATTAATACCTAAATCGTTATTGTGTCTTCAAACATCAAACCTTACATTTAATGATATGACTGAAAAGCAGCCTTGCCGTCAGGCGCGACAATGCCCGGATGAATAAAATACTCCAACGACCAAATATCATCGGACAAATCGAAACAGGCTAACGTGCCGGGGTGGAACTGAAAGGCGCAGCGATCCTGATCGCCGGTGAATAAAAGCGAGGCCAGTTTGGCCATAAACGGCAGATGTCCCACCAGCATGAGATCACAACCGTAGGCGCCGATTTCTAACGCGGTGGCATCGACAGCATCGTTGGGTTTCAAGCCCTCTCTGACCGTCAACCCATCATTTGATTTAACCACCGATGACAGGCTTTCGGCGGTTTGTTTGGCCCGGGCTTTGCCGCTATGCCAGATCTGCTCCACGCTAATCGAGAGATGTCTTACAGATTCGGCCAACCGGGCGATATCCTGCTTGCCGATATCCGAAAGCCCCTTCTCAGGATCGATATTGGCGGGATTGGCCTGGCCGTGACGAACTAAATATAATTTCATAGTTTTATACTCCTTGATAAAATCCAGATTTCCTTATCCGGACTGATTTTCTCCAGTTTATTTTAATACTATAACCTGTATTTAACAACTATAAAATCGGCAGAATTGACGTAAATCAGTTAAATATCCACGTTTGTTCGCTAGTTCCTAAGCGCCGCTTAGGAACGCCAACGCTACGAAGCGGCGCTTCATAACGAGCTGGGTGAACTTAAAGAATCGATGTGATATCATTAAATTTCTTGACAGGCATTACAACGATGTTTATAGACATAGCATGACAGATAAGCGATTCTTCGTCTCCGACCTCGATGGCACGTTGTTGAGAAGTGATGGTACCCTTTCGGCCTACTCGAGAAACAACCTGGAACGTCTTTTGGCCGATGGCTTACAATTCACTGTTGCCAGCGCTCGAAGTGTGCAGGCGATTCAGCCGGTATTGGGCGATTTGCCTTTGCAGATGCCGATAATCGAATTTAACGGTGCCATAATCTCTGATCTGGCTACCGGGCATCACGAAATAATCAATGAAATTGAGTCCTCGATTACGAGCGAAATCCTGGCGATGGTACAAAACAATGGCTTCTCCCCTTTCATTTCCACTTCCAATGATACAAAAGATCTGCTGTACTATTGCAATATATCTAATGAAGGAATGGAACTGTACCTGAAAAACAGAATCGACAATAAAGACAACAGATTATATAAAGTAAAGCGTCTTAACGAATCGCTATCCGACAGGGTCATTTGCTTCACCATTATTAATCGGAAAAATAAGCTGATCGATTTAAAATCGGAGGTAGTTGAAAGATACGGAATTCATCTAGCCAATCAGTTTATGGAAAATCCATATTCCCCTGGCTGGTACTGGCTGACCCTATTCGACTCACACGCCACCAAGGATCAGGCGATTTTAAAGTTGATGGATCGTTATGGTTTCAGTGCCGATAACCTGACAGTATTCGGCGATAACGCCAACGATATCAGGATGTTCAAGCTGGCCTCAAAAGCGATTGCCGTGGAAAACGCCAAAGACGAATTGAAAAAACACGCCACCGATATAATCGGTATGAATGAGGATGATAGTGTGGTCAGGTATTTGATAGCAAATAAATGATTTGGATTATATAGGCTATAATTATTTTACAAGATGCTTCAGAATTTTCGCCATTTCGTTCGCGTAAGGATTATTTGGCTCAATAGCCAACACTTCATTAAATATATAAAGGGCATCACTATAAAGGCTATCAACGAAGTACATACCTCCGATTGCGCATTTTGCCCTCGTGTCTTCCGGATACAACTCATCCAGCCTGTGAAATGCATCTAAAGCCTGGTCATACTCCCCTAGTTTGACTAAACAAAGACCTTTATGAGAAAGACAACTGAAATGTTCCGGCTCGGACTCAAGTAGCTTATCAAATACTGAAATGGCTAATTTATATTTCTTCTCACTTGCGAGAACCAGAGCTTTATAAAACTGCAGCTCAAAATCCAGAGAATCAATTGAAATTCCTCTCTGTATCGCGTCCCATGCCCTGGTATTTTTATCGAGATCCAAAAAGAGTTTTCCGGCAATTCTGAAATATGCCAGTGAATCTCCTACTGTCTCGATAGCTCGGGCTTCGTCATCCTCGAGAATGTACGCCATGGCTAAGATATTTCTGCATTTCTCATGCTCCGGTTCAAGGCTTAAGGCCAGATTGCAATATTTAATACAACTCTCGTATTTTTTTGCCTCGTAGCAAGCTAGACCAATATTAAAAAATATACTGGCCTGTTCTGGATATCCTGAATTCAGGGCATTCTTATAGCTTTTTATCGCATCTTTGTATTTTTCGAATACAAGGTAAGTCTCCGCGAGTTCAATATGATATTGATTAATCTGAGGATGATGTTTTAATGCCTGCTTCAATAATTTAACCGCTTTTTTCCTATCTTTATCAATTGCCCGATAATAAAACGACATATGAAACGGAGCATATACCAAACGCGGCTCAATTTTTAAGGCTCGGTGAAACAACTCCATGGCTTGAACAGGATTTTTTTGTTTCCAGAAAAAATCCGTTGCCTCTTTTTCCAATTCGACTGCCTCAGGATTAAAATCCTCGGCGTCCGGGACGATTATTTCATCTTTAACCAATGGATTACTGGAATCAAATTGCTCGAAATAATCATCTATATCATCAGCCATAATTACAGGCATTTGAATAGCCGATAGCCAACAGAATATAGTCATTTTTAATAAGGTCGATAGAGATTTGGAATGTGCCTTCATCAAATTTTGATCCTTATCTCCAAGCAGATTTCATCCGGTAAACCAGCCGGAGAACAACTGCAAGTTGATTAAGAATCCCGACATCATATACCATGACAATTAAACAATAATATTACCAGCATGCTTAAAAATCAAATGAAAAATAAAAAAAAGCTATGACAAGCATATTTATCTCGCGAATATATTAATTTTTATCGTAGTTAGCTATGTTTTGAGCGCTTTGCTTTATTACTTTACAGATGAAACCGATACGCCCCTTTGATACCGCTGTTTACAGTTATTGGTCACATGCATCTTTATCCCTATAATATCAAAAACTGAAGTCTCTAATTAATTAATACTTGCCATTCCGCCTAACCGCACATATATTTTCACATCGGGCCGAGAATTTCATATAAACTTTCGCTTTGAGGTAAAATTATGCACGATGACGACAAATACATGGCCGAGGCAATCACCGAGGCCGCCAAAGGATTGGCCGAAGGCGAGGTGCCGATCGGCGCGGTTGCAGTCAAGGACGGCAAGATAATAGCTCGAGGACATAACCGTCGCAACCAGATGAAAGATATCACCCGTCACGCCGAGATCGAATGCTTGAACGACCTGTCGAAAAACCTGCCCAACGGTTTCGATCTGTCGGGTATCACCCTCTACTCCACGCTCGAACCATGCGCCATGTGCTCCGGGGCGATGATTCATTACGGCATCGAGCATGTCGTTTACGGCGAGAAGGATGTGATAAACGGCGCTTCAGGATCGAAATACGATTTCCTTCAACAGGCCGGCATTTCTGTCAAGTTTGGCGTGATGCGGGAAGGTTGCCGCGATATCTTGCTCAAGTTCTTCGAGCAGCAACTCGGCGAGAAAACTTATATCTGGGAGGATATAGAACTGCCAGTGACGTAATTATCATTTTTTTGGTACTATTCGTAAGGACAGATCACAGATCTGTCCGCCTTGGATAATAATTTTCCTTGGTAAACTTTTTATTATAATGTAGTATCAGCCCATTTGGGTTGTCTGGGGCGGTGACGTGAGGAGTAAGACAGGCCAATGGCCTGTCACTACGCGTGAAATTAAATCACGCCTCGATCATCATCTCAAACTCGATCTCATCACGTATGACTATACCATTCATTCCAATATAAGGAATACTCGGTTTAAGCTCACGCGACTTTTCAATGGCATTGATATGATAGCCAGCAACTTTAAAGCCCAATCTCTGATAGAAACTGAACGCGTAGGTGTTATCGTTAGTGGTGATAAGCCATAACCTGACACAGCCTTTAGAGTATGCCTCGTTTCTGACGGTATTAACCAAAGCGCTGCCTATGCCCTGCTTTTCCTCAAGGCTGTTTAAGGTGACAATTTCGCATTGGTCGCCATCGATATTGTAGGTAACCAACGCCACTGGTTTATCATTCAAAAGCGTCACGAATCCGGGTAGCTTATCGGTGTGATGTAGCCACCCGCTTGATACGGCTTCGGTTGATCCCCACGCCTCGGTCAGTAGTTCATTTGACCATTGGCGGTGTTTGTCGGTCAGAGGTTTGATTCGGATGTTAGGCATTTTAGTGACCTATTTCCAACTTAGAGTCAAATTTATCGAAATACGTTCATTCCTGAAATCCGGATAGATGAAATAGGCGTACTTTTGGTTCATCTTCTTCGCTTTAACCGGCGCGCCGATAAAATCATAAATCCAGGAGCTAAAAAATAGTACGTATGCGCTTCCCAAAACTAAAGTATGGTCTTTTTCGGGATCCTGGTTTTCCGAGGAAGCGACCTCACTGATTACATAAGCAGCAAATAAACTGATAGATAAAGCCTCAGCCCCCAAAAGTAAGGTGCCGGTTGAATTATCACCAACGTAGTAATGACCCAGGCCATGAATGAAAAAACCCGGTACAAAAGCCGTGACGAAAGCCACAGTCGGATCTTTTTCCGACGGCGTAGAAAGACGAAAAGTATTCGAACTAAGAGGTTCATCATTATTAATTATAGACCTGGCAAAAAGATTGAGGCAAATATCATTCGTATTAATTATGAACGATGTTGGTTGTTTAATATCGGAATCTAGCAAAACTTCTTGAGGAAATTCCACACAGTTGACCGTTTCGCCTAGTAGTAAAACGATAAACATGCTGAACAATAATATTAATGTTCTTATGTGGGCAGCGCAACTTCCCAATTTCTACCTCAAAATTAAACTGATACATCAATATAGTTAAATCAATATGTTAATGTCAATTGTTGCGCGGCAGACTTCCCGGTCTGCCTAAGCATTTGCGTAACATAGGGGCAGACGGGGACGTCTGCCGCCCACTAAAATAGGATTTGTCGAGCCGCGATTAGGCGATCATGCGAACCGACTCTTCGCGATACGGCCATGGCGGAAGGTTAATCCGTCTCGGCTTATCCTGGCGGATTCCCAGCGCGTAGTCGGCCTGCATCAGCGTCTGTATCTCACGGGTGCCCTCATATATTGAGGCGCCTTTGGCGTTGCGGAAGAAACGCCCAACCGGGTACTCATCGGAGAATCCGTACGAACCATGTACCTGAATCGCGTCGGAGGCAGCTTTCTCGGCTTCCCGGCAGGCGATCCACTTGGCCAGCGAAGTCTCACGGGTTGAGCGTTTACCGGCGTTCCTCATCCAACCGGCTTTAAGCCACAACAGATGAGAGTACTCATAACCCGCGGCCATATTGGCGATCATCTGCTTGACTAGCTGATGTTCGGCAATCGGCGTTTCGAACGTCCGACGGGTATGCGAATAGTCAACCGAGGCATCCAGACAGGCTTTGATAAGCCCTGTAGATCCCGCGGCCACAGTGTAACGTCCCTGTTCGAGGCAGAACATGGCGATTCGAAAACCTTCTCCCTCCTCGCCTAGAAGATTCTCCACGGGCACCTCAACATCCTGCATGGAAATCCAGCCGGTGTTGCCGGCCCTCACGCCGAGCTTGCCCTGAATAGTCCCGGTGGTCAGACCGGTGTAACCTCTCTCGACTATGAATGCCGAGATTCCACTGTGGTCGCGGTTTTTCTTCTTGTCGATATCGGTCCAGGCGAAAATCAGGAAATTGTCGGCTTTGTCGGCCAGGCTGATCCACATCTTCTCGCCGTTCAAAATATATTTATCGCCGCTTTTTCGGGCTATAGTTTGTATACCGACCACATCCGATCCGGCATTCGGTTCGGTCAAACCGAATGTGGCAAGCTTCTCGCCTTTGGCTTGAGGAATAAGGTATTTCTCTTTCTGGAAATCGTTGCCGGCGCTGAGCAAGGTAAGCGAGTTCAAACCGATATGCACCGACAGGATCACCCGGGCGGCCGTGTCGCCGTATTCGAGTTCCTCGCAAGCCAGCCCCAGGCTGATATAATCCATACCGGCGCCGCCGTATTTTTCAGGTATGCATATCCCCAGAAGGTCAGCTTGCGCCATTTTCTGGATCAGTATCGGATCGTATTTATGTTCTCTATCAAGTTGTTGAACTTGCGGCGTGATATTTCTATCCGTGAAATCGCGGCAGAGTTTCTGTACCGCCAGATGGTCCTCATTTAATTCGAAATTCATAATCGTACTCCTTACAAATCTAACCTTCATGCTTTAACAGAGTGCCAATATTCAACTAAACACAGTATTGGCACTCGATTTAAGCTAGTTGCCTCTTACAAAATATTATAATAGAACAATTGAGTTAGAATATAGGTTGCGAAAAACGGGGATAAATTTAGTCTATGTTTGGTTATATTTAAGATAAATTATCTTGCGTGTTATTGATTTCAAGCCATCCGAGGCAATAATAATAAAGATGCCGGTTGCGACCTTTTTGCTTGAAGCATCGGTGGCCCGTCCGTGGTTACTCTATACTCCTTACCACAACCGTTTAAACGAGCTAAGAAACTCTATCAATAATTAGCAAGATATCGTCGGCAACGCCTAATCTATTTTGATCTTCCCGGGCTCGATTGATAAGGTCTTTTTTAAGTAAGGAACTAATTGCATTAATAAACTTGTCAACCTCAAAATTATCAATAGCAGATTTTAATTGCTTTTCCAAATCATCTATATGGATTAATGACTCGATTCCATCTATTTCTTTATTTTCGATTTGATGAATTACGATGGCAATATACACCGACATTTCATAGAAGTTATCCAGTTTTGTTATCGATGGCAAAATGACGGGAATGTACTGAGATATAATATCTATAATATCTATGTTGATTTTTTTTCCGACAAAATTCAGAACATTTAATACTAACTGAAATCTGCTTAGATCGGCAATCCAGACTTCCTTAGTTCTATCATAAACGAATTTAATCCCATCAATGGGAGATTCAGGCGCAATATCAAATCTGGCCGTCTGATTTTCAATAAGCTTCAACGAATCATCAATTTGATCCCGATTATATAAATCTTCACATTTAGTCAAATTCGAGATCAATTTCTCTAAGAGCTGATCTTTATCTTCTCCCGTAAGCAGTTTGTTTTTTAGAGTAAGAGAAAACGTATCGCGGCAAATTCTTTTGACGAGCTTATTAAAATTATGCTTTTCTAACATTTTTTTTCATCCCCTTAAAAAAGTGTTGACTTCTATGTTAATAATTATAATAATAGGGAGCCTTGTTAACAAGAGGTTTATTATGAATTTAGAAGATTTCAACAAATCCCTAACCAGAACAAAGATCAGGAACATGATCGCTGAGAATTTTCGTTACAGGCGGGAAGCTTGTTCTTATTTATTGCAGGAAGTAATATACACAAAAGAGATGTGTACAGTTAGTAATCATTTGAAATATAAATACTTTCAAAATCTTAAGATTCAAGCGGAAAATCTGGAAAAAGCTCTTGTCTCAATTTGCGATCAAATCGATTCCATATTTCAAGAATGGT
This sequence comes from Candidatus Zixiibacteriota bacterium, assembly GCA_024231855.1. Taxonomy (GTDB): domain Bacteria; phylum Zixibacteria; class MSB-5A5; order UBA10806; family 4484-95; genus JAAEQD01. Next base: position 62,378 of record JAAEQD010000034.1, on the reverse strand, counting down.
ACAATATTAAGAGCGAAGATAAAAACTATCGTGAGGGTAAATGGTTTAATAATACTTTCATAACAATGCTTAATTGGATTGATAATTCAATAAGCAGCTTAAGCGGCACTATGCAGGATATATCTAATTCACTGATCCATAGACGGTTCAGGAACGCTTCATCATCTTCGATATTTCTGCCTGCTTTCAATTCACCAAGAATGAGGCTATCGGAAGTTCATATAGATTACGCTGATACTTTCAGGGGAATTACTTCATTGGCTCAGGATTATTTCTACAGCACAAAGGATAAATACTTTCCCAGCAACAAATATAAAGATAGAGAAATTTCTTCGCCGGTAATTGTTGTCTCCAGAGGTGAAAACTTTTGCTGGCGTCCGTTTTATGATCTAAAGCAAATCCCCGTATTTATTCAGGGGGAAAAAGCGTTTTCCTATATGATAAAAAATGATAGTTTAGATGATCTGTATAATAATCAGATTATCGACAATGCTCTAGCTATTACTAACTGCTTAAAGGACTATACTGAATACATGATTAACTTCTCCAAAGTGGAAGCGCCCAGGTACTTCCCAGTAATGATAAGATACAGTTCTTTATTGGCTCACGAACTTTTCCACCCAATAATAAGAGTTGCAGAACTGATTTTTGAGTCAAATTTCGGATTTGACGATCAATTGCTTAAGAAAAATTATTTTAAACGAAGCGATTTTAAAAAAGTCAATAAGGTCGAAAAGGATTTTGGCAAATCGATGTCTGATTTAGTATTTGCCAGGGCTAATTTACAAACGAATATTTGTGATTTTCTGCTAAACCTGTATTGCTTGAAAAACAATACCCGGACAAAAAAATATAATCAAGGATTTGAAGCTTATATAAAGCCCAATTATTGCAAAAATGACATCGATTCGGACTATAATTTGAGCATGAAAGAGCAAATTTGGGATGATACGATAAAAGATTATGATCCCCGTTTTTTTGAAAGAAAAGCTAAGAAATTCGCAAATGAATTGATCGCGGATATCTGCGGACTTATCGTCGCCCAACAGTCCTATATTTATGCCTTAATTTGTATGGGAATTAATGATAACGCTTCTATATTAACTTTTGATAAAAATCCAAGAGTTATAGACCGGCGCTTTCCCGTAACTAATCATCCCCCTTTAATCGTCAGGGTTAACATTCTTCTGGAAATCGCAAAAGAAATGGGATTAAAAGAAACAGTAAAAAAAGCCCAAAGATTGATCGAAGGTTTCCAGAAGGATTCTGTATTTTATGAACTTAACAGTAATATATGGGAAATATGGAAAGAAAACTGGTGGCTGAAAGATGATACGCAGGCTTGTTACAAAGACATAATAAGGAACATTTGTGGTTCAACGGATTACTCTCACATTTATGAAGCTTGTTCAACAAAAGGACAATACAATATCCCGCAGTTTAATGAAAACTGGCTATCAAAAATATTCAGAGTTTTAGCCGATAGGATTGATAATAACAAAATTTATTGGGATGATATGCTGGGATTAAAAGAGATAATTGAAAAAGAAATATACAAAGATAATAAAGATGAAATCAAATTCGAAAATCCAGGAAAATTCCGGTTGATGGCATCAGATATAATAAACGCGCTTTGGTTTAAAACCTTAGATAATAAAAAAGAAGATTGTGAAAGACAACGTCTTCAATGGAGACTTGCTTTAGCAAAATCACAAGGAAATGTTTATGCCCAAGAAAACAAAAAAAAAGGATAGGGGCCAGATAAGTAAAGAATTAAAGAGAGGCCTGGTCGCGCTAACATATATTAAGTGTACTGACGAAGGCGCTGAACTATTTGAAATAGAATTCAACAAAAATCCCTATCAACCATGGGAGACAAATGATAAGAAAAAGCACCCCGGGACGGTATTGCCCTTAATGCTAGGAACTGTTGTAGGCTATTTTGATTTCGTTTTGATAACGATTAGTTCAAGCGTCTACCTGGTCACCGAATATTGCATGAAGGTATTAAGAAGTCAAAAAGGCCAATATGGCAATTATATAACAGATACTCAATCATCCATAGCCGTTATTAGCGATAATATAGAAGAACTTAAGGACGTTATTACAAACAAATAGGATTAATTATCTTATTCATACTTAATTTTAATATTACGCTTGTCTAAATACCACTTAAAATCATCAAGGCATTTTCTTATAGTACTTTTTGAATAATACAAATTATCATACAAGAATTTAATTGGTATAGCGTCATCGCCATAGCCTAAAGCTATATGTATATTTTCAACCTTCTTAATGAGATTATTAGGCACATTATTACCCACATCGAATTTCGTACTGGTCGTAAGAAACGGATTTTCCATAGATGATGCGTCTTGGGAGAGAGGCCCAGAATAATTGGAAGCATCATCTGGGATATCCGACTCGGATACCGCTTTGGCGCCGGGATTCAACTTATCCAATAAATTTTTACTACCCCTCAACCCCTCATCATCATCTTTAAGCCACCTTAAATATGGAGCCATAATTGTTCTACCTGCCTTCAGGAATCGTATTGCCACATCAGCCATCACTTTAAAAACTAATAATTTAGCCATCAAATGCTCTTCCGTCAAGGAATATTTTTAAGATTTTCCTTGACATCTGTTACGAAATTGTTATATTTAAGTTTCCCTTCTTTTATATTATCGATTGAGAATTTTAGTATCTTGATACCTGTGTAAATTATAATTTGCTTCCTGATTAGTTGTGCAACAATTAACTTCAATCATGCTTTAAGTCATTCCTGTTTCAAAATGAAACATTGAATAATAGTCTTTTTTGGTATAGTTGCGCAAGTACTTTTTAATCCATTATACCACAATAAGTTACACGTCTCTAAAAATCGCGTTTCAGTTTAGTTCATAATCATTGATAAAGCCGCGACAACAGCAGCAAGATTACTCACTAAATTAACCATATCATTATTAATGATTTTTGCACCCTTTTTAAGTATGCCTTCCTGCTTGCAATGCGATTTTCTCTCAGTAACGCTTTCGCAAACCGGGCATCGGTATTGCGCCTGAATAGTCGCCCCTAAGATCGAGTCAACCAACGAGCCGGCGAAACCGGCCAGGCCGCAGATCAGCCAGATATGCCAATTGCCATCATTAATCACCAAATACGAAACTACCGCCGTCGTCAATGCTCCCATCATTGAAGCCGCAGTCCCGACTACCGAAACGCCACCGGATTGTCCCGAAAGTACTCGCTTGAACGATACTATCGACACAGGATTCGCCGAATAGAGCGTGCCGATTTCGGTCGCCCAGGTGTCGGCAGTCGAGGCGCACATCGCCGCCACATACAAATAGATATAAATCGGCTGGTCCGTGACAAACCAGATCAGAACACAGGCAGTGCCCACGCCCCCGTTGGCCATCACCTGCCAGACATCCCTCGGCCCGGCTTTCTCGACCGCTTTCAGCGATTTGAGCTTGGTATCGCTTTTAAGCATCGAGAGAAGGCTTGAGCTGATGAAGAAAAACAGAAGCGGCACCGCCATCGGCAATCCGCCTAGTCCGAAAATCACCATGCCAACTATAGTCGTACCAAATGCCCCGGATAGCGAAAGGGCTTCAAATCGATAAGACATAGCTGCCAGAATAACAGAAAGACCAATCCCGATTGCTATTTGAGAGAGACTCAATTGGCTGGCAAGCGTGGTAACATCCATGAGGGTATTATATTATAAAAATGACCTGAAGTAGTGGGAAATATTCATGCCTATCTCGTTCCTAAATCTCTGCCACTTCCTCGTTCCCAAACTCCAGTTTGGGAATGCAATTGCACCAGAAACTCTGTTTCGACTCATAACAGTATGAACGGATTCGTTAAGTCACCCACTCCCGCTTTAGGCGGGAGATGGGGCACCCCTACTCTACCACCCAGATAATCCGAAACACGGAGATGAATAACTACGTATGTACATATACTTAAGCTGAACGGGAGGAATTTGTTTGAATGAAACTCAAAAAAAAGAAGGCATGAAAAAAGGCTTGCCCTCAAAGTGGGTGCTGCTATCGTCTCTTATTGCTTTGATTATCGGTTGCATTGGCTATTTCTCGCTGGATCGTGGTTTACCATTATTCTACACCTTTGCTCATCTAGGCGCCCTGGGCGTTTTAGGTTTGATTGGTGGCGTAGCGAGTATTCTGGCGAGAAAGAAAGGCCGATCTTATTGGATGGCGCTCTTATTGAGTATTCTGCTTCCAATTGTGGCTGGGATAGTTGGGGCTTTGATGATCGGGAACCAGGTTTCTTGCGGTGGATCATTAAGTTTGCTGATCGCTATAATCGTGACTGGTTTCTACGCGTTGATAAGTAAGAAGACATCGCTCGAAACCGGGCAAGTTGGTTAGCGCATCCTACAGAATCTCCGCTTTTGGGTTTTCTATTGACAGGCTATCAACCTTTTAGTAAAATAACTCGTGCCGAAAGTAATTGGAATAATTCCCGCAAGATACGCCTCACGGCGATTCCCCGGCAAGGCGCTGGCCACCCTGGGTGGACTGCCAATAGTCGTTCGGGTCTACAATCAGGCTAAGAAAGCTACTATTTTCGATGATGTTATCGTCGCTACCGATGATCAAAGGATTTTCGATACGGTCAGCCAACATGACGGAAAAGTCGTGATGACAACAGGGAATTACATCTGCGGCAGCGAGCGAGTGGCGGCAGTCGCTAAAGACCTGAAAGCAGATATATTCGTGAACATTCAAGGAGATGAGCCGCTTATTTCACCTCAGATTATCGAAAAAGTCGCTAACTGCTTGATAGATAATCCGAAAGCGCTGATGAGCACTGCCTGCAGCCCAATTACAGATATCGAGGAAATCGATAATCCCAATGTCGTCAAGGTGGTAATGGATAAAAACAACCGGGCGTTGTATTTTTCCAGAAGCAGGGTCCCCTGGTTCGAGACAAGGGGCCGGGAAATCGACCTTAAAACCATACCTATCTTTCATCATTTCGGTATCTATGGTTTCACCGCGGAATTTCTGCAGAAATTCAGATCGCTGGGCCAATCGAATCTCGAGATAATAGAAAGCCTCGAGCAACTAAGGGCGCTGGAAAATGGTTATGATATTTATTGTGTTTCGTCTAAACAAATATATACAGGCATAGATTCGCAGGAAGATTTATTTAAAGCTGAACAATTATTGGAAGGCATGAGGTAATCATGGCGCGCATGGCAAAACAAACGAAATTTATCTTCATAACAGGCGGGGTAACATCATCGTTGGGTAAAGGAATTGCCGCAGGTAGTATTGGACTGCTGTTAAAATCGCGCGGCCTGGAGGTCAGACTTCAAAAATTCGACCCATACATCAATGTCGATCCCGGCACTATGAATCCGTTTCAACATGGCGAAGTTTACGTTCTGGATGACGGTTCGGAGACTGATCTGGATCTGGGCCATTACGAACGGTATATCGATGTCAACTTAAACAAACTCTCCAATGTGACATCAGGACAGGTTTATGATACCGTTATTCAGCGGGAACGCCGGGGGGATTATCTCGGCGCTACTGTTCAGGTAATCCCGCATATAACGGACGAAATCATGTCGCGATGTACACGGCTGGCCAAGCAGGATGAGAATATCGATATCATAATCACCGAAATCGGCGGCACGGTCGGCGATATCGAGGCGCTGTCTTTTCTCGAGGCAATCCGTCAGATGGGACTGGAACACGGTAAGGAAAACGTGCTTTATATTCATCTTACGCTCGTCCCCTATCTTGAAACATCGGATGAGCTGAAAACTAAACCAACTCAACACTCTGTGAGAATGCTCCGTGAAATAGGTATTCAGCCGGATATCCTGATTTGCCGGTCATCCAAAGAATTGTCCAGGGATATAAAGCGCAAGATCGCTTTGTTTTGCAATGTCCCGCCGGAGGCCGTTATCCAGGATTTGGATTGTGAAACTATCTATGAAGTGCCGATTCTTTTTCATCGCGAACTGGTCGATAACCTGGTCGTTCATTATCTGAAACTGCTATGTAAAGACCTCGATTTGGGCAAATGGCGGCGGATGGTAGATAAAATCAAGAATCCTAAACATACTGTGCGAATCGCTATCTGCGGCAAGTATATCAATCTCAAGGATGCCTATAAGTCGATTATGGAATCGTTCATTCATGGCGGCATAGCCAATGAAACCAAAGTCGAACTTGTCTGGGTATCATCCGAGGACATAGTCGATAATGGAGCCGAGAAATATCTCGATAATGTTGATGGTATACTTATTCCCGGTGGTTTCGGCGAACGCGGTATCGAGGGTAAAATCGAGGCGATTAAATATGTGCGCGAAAATAAAATTCCGTTTCTGGGTATATGTCTGGGTCTGCAATGCGCCATAATCGAATACGCCCGGAATATTTGCGGCCTGGAGAACGCGAATTCGTTCGAGTTCAACCAGGAGTCGAAACATCCCGTTATACATCTGATGGATGAGCAACGCCACATAACCAATATGGGCGGCACCATGCGTCTGGGAGCATATCCCTGCGAAGTCAAACGCGGCTCTCTGGCACATAAACTTTATGGCAAACTAAAAATTAGCGAACGTCATCGCCATCGCTATGAGGTCAATAACGATTACCGTGATGAATTACGTGATAATGGCATGGTCTTTTCGGGTCTTTCACCGGATGAGAAACTCGTTGAGATTTGTGAACTGGCCGATCATCCATATTTCATCGGTAGTCAATTTCATCCGGAACTGAAATCACGGCCAATGAATCCTCATCCGCTGTTTAAGGGATTGGTCGAGGCGGCCCTGAAATACAGACAGTCCAGAGAAATTTCACCGGCGGAAGTCACGGACGTTCAAGCCAAAAAAGAATGAAAACACTTATTGCGTCAGTTAGTCTTGCCCTTCTTCTTTTAAGCTGTGTGCCTGAGAAGGAGGAAGTAGATTTTACCAATTTGCCATACCCGGCCGACGAAGATATAATATATTTTCAGACCGAGTGCGATTCTGGTTATCAAGCATTCTGGAGCGATATAAAGCTGGCTTCCTCGGCTTATTTAAACAATTCTAAATATGAACATATTCGTGTTATTGAAAAAGATATCAGAATCATGGGCGAGGGTTTATTCACCGGCTTTATCGAGGTTGAAATGCCCGAGTTTATCCTCGAGCTTAAACTGCAAAGGCCTAATAAATCGAAGGGCAGGAAATCTATCTGGCAGGTAATCGAGGTAAAGGAGAAACCATGGCCGACAAAAAAATCCAAATCGGACCGGTAGAGATTGGCGGCGGCAAGCCGTTTATTATCGCCGGGCCATGCGTGGTCGAATCGCGCGATATAGCGTTCGCGGCTGCCGATGAGATAACGAAGGTTTCCCAGAAATTCAAGATTCCGGTTGTATACAAGTCATCGTTTATCAAAGCCAACCGTCAGGCGGGCGCTTCGTTTGCCTCTATCGGTATCGATAACGCCTTGAAAATACTCGGCGAGGTGAAAGCTAAATACAACCTGCCGATTTTAACCGATATCCACAACACTGATCAGGTATCCGCCGCCGCCGAGGTAGCGGATTGCCTTCAGATACCCGCCTTTCTCTGCCGTCAAACAGAGCTTATCAAAGCCGCCGCCAAGACCGGTTTGCCTTTAAATATCAAGAAAGGCCAGTTCATGGCGCCCGAGGATATGAACGATGCCGCGATTAAAGCTACCGAGGAGGGTAACTCCAAAGTGATTCTAACCGAACGCGGCTCCACGTTCGGCTATCATGATCTGGTCGTCGATTTCCGGTCGATAGTGATAATGAAAAACCTCGGCTACCCAGTGGTATTCGACTGCACTCATTCGGTACAGAAACCCGGCAGCGCGGGCAACTCATCGGGCGGCGCACCGGAGTTCATCATACCATTGGCAAAAGCTGCAGCGGCGGTAGGCGTGGATGGCTTATTCATCGAAACGCACCCCGAACCCAAAGACGCCCTCTGCGACCAGAACTGCCAGCTGAAGCTGGATTTGCTCGAGGCGATGGTGGGGGAAGTGATGGGGATTTGGGAGTAGCAGTTGTTAGCAACGTGTGTGAATAAAATTTAATTAAATGAAATTACTTCAGTAAAGAAATTTTCCTCGTTTCAGTAACATCCCCGGCCTGAAGCCTATAGAAATAAATCCCTGAGCTTAAATCAGACGCATCCCAAATTACCTCATGGAAGCCCGCTGGTTGTTTTTCGTTTCTGAGGATATTCACCACTTGCCCCTGGATATTGTACACTGTTATTGTAACATTACTGGCTTTCGGCAATTCGTAGCTGAGTTTGGTTTGAACATTAAAAGGATTTGGATAGGCGGTAAATATTAATCTGGGCAGTTCAGGTCCTTCGTTGGCAATATCGGTTGGGTTTATCTGTGTTGTGGTTGCTAATATATCGTCGTCGTCATAACTGTTTATATATGCGCTCCATACTGTAAAAACACTATCTGATCCAATAAAGTAATTAATAGGATCCCAAGTACTATAAAACTCATAAGAATCAAATAAACTAATTTTTGATGTATCGGATAGCGCTACTAATTCACTGTTGAATATTCTCTCGAAAACCCTATACGTTTCCGGCCCGCTCCCATCTCCATCCTGAACCCAGCATACTGCCAATAAATCACCTTCGGGATTATATGAAGCATAAGGTGTTTGATGTAAAAGACTAGATATATAAGTCGGATAAGATATTGGCCTATCGTTTTGATCTATAAATTCACCATTTCCATCAATTCTCCTTGCCCAAATTGCCCCAATGCTGTAATCGTCCACCGCTCCCCAAAGAAGCAATGCTCCTCCACTTGAAATGGGTGTAATATTGGGGCTAAAATAATTACCAAATTCTTGATTATGCATACTAATTGGTTCACTAGATTCTGAGCCATCAAAGCTCATGTGACGCAGTAATAATTCTCGATCACCAATGATATTATATTCTTGTTGCCAGATAGCAATAATCTTCGATGGAGGTAAAAAGCCGGCCCTGAATTCATTTATTGTTTCGTCATCACTAACATATAATGGAGTATCGTCAGATATAGGATTTAAATCAAAATCGAACTGTCTGAAATAATAGTGTTTTAAATTTGGATTTGAGTCTACTCGAGTTCCGTAAACAACGATGATAACATCCGTGGCATCATCAATAAACATATTTATGAACCACTGGTAATTGGATGTATCAGAATTGACTCTTATATCATTTGTTAAGTAGTTACCATCATTATCCAATTTACGAATAAAAATATCATAGTTTTCCCCACCATTCTCAAATGGTCGCATGTGAGCGGCTACGAAAAACCCGTCCTCGGAGGCCGCTAATCCACAGGAAACCCAGGCATATGATTGAAACTGGGCTAAATACATTTCTACACCAAAAACCGGTGTTAGATCAGGAGAATAGATATTAAATCTTGGACCATTCCAGTCCTGATTTTCGGTGGAACTCCAGGCCACAGCGATACTGCCGTTAGATAGATGGGCCAAAGAAGGAAAAGTTTGCCGACCCCATCGGTCTTCGTTTAAAAATATCTCGGCTCTTAAGGTAAATGGTACGGCTAAATATGATATTATCAAAGCCCCGAATAGTATTTTAGAAAATCCCTGCATATAAAGTCTATCACCTCTATATCAATATAATTCTTTTCTTAAACTTGTCAATTATGAAATTAAATATATTAGTATGAATCACAAGGTACCTCCCCCTAAGGGTGGGTTACCGGATATGTTTTGCCTAAAGCTTCGCTTTAATCAACTCCAGCAACTTGCCGCCATCTACAGCATCGTTCAAACAATGGCCTACCCTACCAATCAGATATCGCAGCTTCGCTTCAACGGATTTAAACTTCGTGTTGTCTAATTTGCCAAACTCATCGGTGATCGCGGACTGGATATCAGAATCAGAAATTTTCGATTTATCTGCCAGCAGTTTATCGAGATTGCTTTTGAGATTGTCAGGTGATGATTGAGTCAACAATCTCTCCAACTCTTTGGAAGTGATTTGGCCGTTATTCTCCAAAACGAATATCTCCCCAACAACTCCTGCGTCAAATTTGGCGACCTTCTTATTAGCTTTATAAGCCTTCTTCAAACATGCATATATTTTCGATGGGTTAACCGTGTTGCCTTCGACCAGTTTATCGAATAAATCAACCATCGGCGTAACTACCACTTTGTAAGCGATAGTGTCAGGCACTCCGAGTTCTTCCCATTTGCGCTCATAATCCCATGATAGTTTCGGCAGCGTTTTTACGATTTCCGTAATTGATTCAGCCGGGATCGTTACCGGCGGGCTGTCGGTATCGGGATACATCCGATCGGGACCTGGTAAAACGCGTTCGAACATAGTCGTGTAATCGCCAAGATGCTGACGGGTCTCGTTGGGCACGCCATTGAACGCCTCCTCGGCCCTGATAACGATTTCTTTCATGGCGGTAACAACATCAACCGCCGGTCCCCAGGTGAGGATAACCGCGTCTTTTTCCCCGATTTTCAATTCACTTGCCAACTTCTCCCGGGCGGCGATTCCGATATCGGGTTCGGGGATTTCAGAAACGGCGATATTGGGCAATTCATTCAAACAGGCGATAACCGCCAGACGGCCGGAGAATTCATCGGCGAATGTTCGTCCCGGCTGGATTTCACGTTTCAGAATTCCGGCAAATCCCGGAAGCTTAACCGCGCCGAGTTTCAAACCCGAATCGATGGCCGAAGTGATAATCGTCGATGGCCAAACTCTCAACAACTCCGTAACATCGCTTTTTACGGGCTTGAAATTATCTTTGGTCAATCCCCTCTTTTTCAATTCTACCTTGATATCGAGAAGTTGCTTCTGCCTGTTGGCTTCAATAGTCGTCATCTTATCGACATATTTCGTTTTGGCTACGCCTTTCATCTCCACCCGCGTACCGCCATCGATAGATACGTTGACATCCTGGCGCACGCTGCCTATACCTCGTCTGACCAAACCCGTGGCTTTCATCATCCGGCCGATCAGTTCATTAACCTCACGGGCTTCCTGGGGCGATTGAAGCACCGGCTGAGTTATCACCTCGACAAGCGGCATGGATAAGCGGTCAGTTCTCCAGGTAACTATATGACCCTGATCGGAAACCTCACGGCAGGCATCCTCCTCCAGGCAGATATGTGAAAGCAAAATTTCGCGACCCTTATAAGGTACCCAACCGCCAACACCAACAACGGCAGTTCTTTGGAATCCGGTTGGAATCGAACCATCGAGATATTGCTTACGTGAGACATGAAGTTCATCGACAATGGCGCAGTTAAGCATCAAGGCTAACCTGATCGCTATATCGAGCGCTTTTTTATTGATTACAAAAGGGGGCGTATCATCCATCTCATAGGTACACATGCTGTCGCGATAAAGCTGATAGATTACTCGTTTATTGGTTTTAAACTCCATCAGAGCCGTGCCGTCGTACTCCCCCAATTCAGATAGCGTCGGGCGCATATGACGGACGATTTCGGCATCGGGAGCATCATTGCGATAGCCGGCCGGACAATTACAAAACAACTTCTCATCGGTTTTCAATTGTTGATGTATTTCCAGGCCACATTTGAAACCAAGCTTTTTCAGATTTTTCCCATTCATCAGTTACTAACCCATATAAAAAAGGTTGACAACACACCTAATACCAATATATTATTTCATAATAATCAAAAGGGGCGTGTAAAGCTAACAAAATAATCAAAGGATGTAAAGGTGCTTTTAGATTATCTCCTGCTTACATTGAAAACTGACAGAGAAGTCAATTTGGGAGCTTCGCCGCTATCGCTTCAAATCCAAACTTTGATGCAAAAGCTGTTTGAGAATCCCAATTACGTTCCTTCCGGCGGCAAATATCCGCTGATCCAGTATAAGGTTATCCGTGGCGCACCGCTAATTGTCGCGGTTAACGAGGGATGCGATGTTCTCTGGCAAGTTTTCGACATGTTGGATGAGATTAACGAAATCAGCCCCTGGAAGGTCACCGAAAAAAGGGTGATCGAGAAACAAGCCGAATTAGGCCCCATTGAGGAGAAGGTCAGATATCGGTTCCTGACTCCATGGCTTACGCTGAAGGAAGTCGAGATCGGTAAAGATATTAAGACCGATGTAGAGTTACGGAATTCTGCCTTGTCCACGATCCTCGAGAGTAACTTTTTGGCGGTTGCTCGGAATTTCAATGTCGCTGTAGAGGATAATATCGACATATCGCTCAATACCAAGGATGAGTATATCATCCAGCGCGATACCGATATTGCCGGTTTCTTTGGATCGTTTTATATAAACTTCCAAATACCGCAGTTTTTGGGTCTGGGCAAATCGGTAACCCGGGGTTTCGGGACAGTAAAGCAAAGTTAAAACTGATTCCCATAAAATAACCTATAGCCAAATTATTTAGCGGCTTAGTTCAATGCGCCCATTTTGGGATTAATAATTGTGGGGGGCATGTCTCCGTGTGCCCCAGCGTTTGAAAGCGATGGGCTCCGTCGCGCGCAATTATGGCGGCCCACGTAGTGACAGGCCATTGGCCTGTCTTGCGGCTCCCATCCTCATCCCATCCCCCGGACAGGGCAGTGCCCTATCCCTACAAATAAAACCTGTCATTCCCACGAAAGTGGGAATCTGTATGTATAACATCGGTAGGACAAGCATTGCTCCGCACTTTCAGCGCCTGCTTATTTCGGTCAAACAGGAATGTTTGACCTACCGCGCGTTTGGGGAGATCCCCGTCGTCAAGATCCAATGGATTTTCACGGGGATGACAGGGAACAATACGGGGATAATAGCTATGAAAAAACCGCCGGGCTTAAAACCCGGCGGCTTATTTATAGAAAAAACTTCGTGAATTTGCTAATTGATTAGGGCCGCGCCTCGATCGATTGCGGCGCTGTTCATTTTCAGGATCGCCTCGTTGGCCCTTACGTATACCTTGCCGATTGAATCCTTGATTATATCGAGATCAACGGCGCCGGTCTTTTTCATGTAGGCGCCGATCATCACCATGTTGGCGCATTTCACGTTGCCCAGCTCGGCCGCGATATCGTTGGCCGGTACTTCGATAGTTTCTAAATCACTTCGGTCGGAACGGGATTCCACTAGCGAGGTATTCAAAAACAGCAGGCCGCCGCTTTTAACAGTCGGCTCGAATTTTGTCAGCGATGGTTCATTCATAACCAGTATAGTATCGGGAAACGCGACTATCGGCGAGGCTATCTCCTCGGAGGAGATTACCACCGAACAGTTAGCTGTGCCGCCGCGCATCTCCGCGCCGTAGGCCGGGAAGAATGTCACATGCTTGCCGTCCACCATGCCGCCGTAAGTCATCAGGATACCGCCGGAGACGACACCCTGGCCGCCGAAACCGGCCATTATAACACCTTGATACATGTCATCCTCCTCCTATGCCTCGATCGGCATGAGTTTAGCTTTCGGGTTCGGCGATTTGTAGATTCCCAGCGGGAAGTAAGGTATCATTTCATTCACAATACGATCGATAGATTGCGGCGGTGTCATCGCCCAGTCGGTCGGACACTGCGACAGGATTTCCACCATCGAAAAACCTTTACCTTCCAATTGGTAGGTGAAAGCGTTCTTGATCGCTTTTTTAGTTTTGATCACGTTAGCCGGGGCGTGCACAGATGTCCGCTCCAGATAGACGACACCTTCGAGAGTCCTCAACAGTTCGCACATCTTGAACGGGTAGCCGTTGGCTTCCACGGTACGGCCCGAGGGGCAGGTAGTGGCTTTCATACCCAGAAGAGTAGTCGGGGCCATCTGGCCGCCAGTCATGCCGTAGATCGCGTTGTTAATGAATATAATCGTAAAGTTCTCCGAGCGATTCGCGGCGTGGATCGTCTCGGCCATACCAATCGATGCCAGGTCGCCATCACCCTGATAAGAATAAACCAGGCATTCCGGTTTCATTCTTTTAATACCGGTGGCAATTGCCGGTCCGCGACCATGCGGGCCCTGAATATCATCGCAATTGAAATACTCATCGGCAAAAACCGAACATCCCACAGGAGCTACCGCGACCGTTTTTTCCCGAACGCCCAACTCTAACAAGACTTCGCCTATCAATCGATGGACGACGCCATGACCGCATCCGGGACAATAACGCATCGGGGTTTCGGAAAGCCCCTTCGTCCTTTCAAATACTTTCTTCATCTCTATCTCCAAATATCCTTTTATGTTAAGTTAATTGAGACAGAGTCTCAAGCTTGCCCCAAAATCTTCTTAATCAGGTCGAATACTTCTTCAGCGGTCGGCAAACCACCGGCCGGACGCTTATGAATATCTATTTTTGCTTTACCCTGAACAGCCAATTGTACATCCTCAACATACTGACCCAGGCTCATCTCGACGACGAGGAACTTCTTGACCCGATCGGCAATATCGAAGAATACTTTTTTCGGGAATGGCCAGACTGTTATCGGCCTGATAACGCCGACTTTCAATCCCTCTTTGCGAGCCAGGGCCATCGCCGATTTGCAGGCGCGAGCGGCCGATCCGTAGCCGGTTAAGATCAATTCGGCATCATCGCAGTTGATTTCCTCGCACATGACTTCATTTGCTTCGATTTCATCGAGTACTTTCTCGAGCGCGAAGTTGAACTCTTCCATCTTGCCGGGACGAAGGTCATAGGATTTCACGACGCGGTTTTCTGGCTTGCATTGGCCGAGTGCCCAATCGGGAACAGGTAATGATTTAGGATCGATAGGCTCGAAATCGAATTCGACGGGTTCCATCATCTGGCCGAGGAGTCCATCGGCTAAAATCATCGTCGGGATACGATATTTAAACGCGATATCATAACAATGACGGGGGAAATTAGCTATTTCCGACACGGTACCGGGGGCCATGCAAAAAACCCTGTAATCGCCGTGACCGCCACCGCGGGTGGATTGGAAATAATCACCCTGGGATGGCGCGATATTGCCAAGTCCGGGGCCGCCTCTGACTATGTTGGTGTAGAATATCGGCAGTCTTGCTCCGGCGCAATAGGATATGCCTTCCTGCTTGAGGGAAATACCGGGGCTGGATGACGATGTCATAACCCGGATACCGCAGGCGCTGGCACCGTAGAGCATATTGATTGCCGCTACTTCACTTTCGGCCTGGATAAACGTACCGCCAACTTCAGGCAGCCGCCACGACACATATTCGGGAACTTCGTTTTGTGGGGTGATCGGATAACCGGCGAAAAACCGACATCCGGCTCTAATTGCACCCTCCGCGATGGCATCATTGCCTTTCATTAAGATTTTCTCAGCCATACCTACCTCATTTCCAGACTTCTATTGCCACATCCGGGCAAACGTAAGCGCACAACTTGCAGCCGGTGCAATCATCGGGTTTTACCATAGTTGCCGGATAATATCCCGATGGGGCGAAATTTTCCGACAAAGCTATGACATCTTCCGGACACACGGGGATACAAAGCTCGCAGCCTTTGCATCGCACAGTGTCCACTTCTATTTTTGGCATATTTCCTCCATCAAAGTAAAATAATTTTGCCGACAATATAAAAAAACTAGAGGTTTATGGCAAACGTTTTTGTAACTAATTTCACAAGCTAAATAACAAAACCCTGCCGGATCAAATCGGGCAGGATTTTCTTAAGCTCAACAATCCTAACGAATTAAGACTAGCCGTAATACTCTTTATGATTGCACTTACAAATATCGATCATGGTCTTTTTATACTTATAAAAGCCACTTTCTGATTTATTGGCAATCAGAAACAAGGTGGGATTAACCGCCGAACCGCAAACATCGCAACTCTTCGCGTGTTTGACCTTGCTTGCTTTATCTGCAAAAGATTGTCTTTTGGCCATAATTCCTCCAATTCCTTGCCGCCAATATAATACTAAACCGGCTCAAGGCAAATATATTTTTCTAAATGTTTTTTTAAATATAGAGCCTGGACAATCACCAAATCGGCGTCGTCCTCCACCGGACCCGCCTCTTTTATAAAATCCAGAGCATTATCGAGCTCGCCGAAAGCGATAAATTTATAGAATTTTTCGAGATCGGCGTCATTCATTTTCATTCTTGCCAAGCTTTCTTAGCCGTTCCACATAAGGGGCTACTTTATAATCGTTCAATTTTAAGAAGTAAAGAACGCTGGCCGCCAGATGTTTTGTTTTTATATCGGGATTATTTTCGATTGAGTTAAGCAAATTATCCACTGCCGTAAAGGGATGCTGATCGGTTTTCCGAAAATAGTCCAGCATTTTCGATTGATAGGTCAGACTATCCATTAAACGATCATTTATATCCCGGTTTCGCGCCGGCGATGACGATTCTGTTCTGGTTTCTATCTCGGGGGGTCTGATAAATTTTTCGGTCAATGGTTCACCGACTTTTTCCGCTTTTGTGACAGATTTCTCATTGAGAAATTGATTTGCCATTATGGCGATTCTGGCGGCTTGCTTTCTGTTATAGAGGCCGGTCTTCATACTGAAATTATCGTAGTTTCCCCGGCTGTAAGCGCCTATTTGATCGACGCATTCGGTAATCCGATTGCGCATACTACCGGTGACAGCATGCTCCGATAGTAAATCGCGATTTTCGCTAAACCAGGTTTCCAGCGCTTCAAACCTGTTCTCCATCCGGCGATAGCGGCTTCTGCCGCCAAATGTAATTTCGCGAAGTCGATCAATTCGCTTTTCAATTTGTAGTCTATCGAGCCTTTTAATCGCGTAAGCTTTCAGGAAATCCGACAGGAGCCCGTCCAGCCTACGAACAATGACTTGTTTTGAATTTGACATCTTAATTGTTAGCTAAAAATTTATCCAGAAGGTCAGCTAATTTCCCTACCTGTAACTCGAGATGGGAAACGTCATTTATCTCGGCGACATTGATTGGCAACGGCTCTATTAAATCCAATTCCAGCAATTTCACCAGTGCCTTAAGCGGAGTTAGCAAATTATCATCCGATCGATCAACAATATCGTCGATAGCCCGACGGCCATCGCAAAGAGCCAGGATATTCCATTGATCCGCTGTTAGTTTTAAATCCATCTCTGACGAATTCGTGGATTTCTTTATCATTAACGGTTTATCGAAAGCCGGTAATTTACTTCTTAGATGCTTAAGATCATCGGCCCGCTTGGCCCCCTCGAGAATCAAACCTTCGGTTGAAAGCGACAAAGATTGATCCTCTTCAGTGGGAAATTTATTATCGTAGAATTTAAACACTCCCTTATCCCACCCCATTACTCTATAAACTGTATCGGATACCTGTTCAATCAGAACGGATTCAAGCTGTTTATCATCGATTTTATCGGCGTCGATCAATATTCTACCCAGACGTTTCTGACCATGATGTTTCTTTTGATCCGACAGAGATTCAGTGATGGTCTTATCATCGATAAAACCCTTTTTAATCAATCTATGGCCGAGGCGGCTGTTGCCATCGGGAGAATAGGCATAGGTAATCTGGCCTTCGTTGAAATAAAACATGGTAGCCCGCCGGTTGCGGACTATACCCAGCGTTCCTGTTCTCCGGCCAGTAGAAATCAACTGGAAAATTTCTGGCACATTGAATTTTTCGATCTTACCTTGAAGGTCCATCGCCTAAGATTATATAAAAACGAAGTTGTCTTGGCAAGCGTTTATGATATAAATGGCGATAAAATTGAAGTTAATTGAAAGCAGAATCCAGATTATCTGACTCGGTAATTATAACTATATCCAACTGCCTGATAATCACCGTCATTAATAACCAGAAATCTAAGCTGACCATATAATCTTCTAGTGGACGGCATGGCAACCGTGACCTGATATCCGCCCGCTGGAGCAGGTACGGGAGAAGCCAGTTCGTAGCTATAATTGCCAACTGGAATTAACATAAATAAAAGATCCGAGTCATTATTAAGGTCATACCTGATAGTAACTTCTTCCTCACTATCAAAGCGCAAAATATCATCGGTGTCAACAACGCCTTCATGAAATACTGAGTCGGAATTGGATTCAGATTGATAAACCAGGTTATTTAAAAATGATTGTCCCCCTCCCGGTGAGGTAAACCTCGCGCTACCTATGGAGGTTAGAATCCATCCTCGTCGATGGCTGGATTGGCCCCATTTTTGGCAGATCGAACTTCGGGTCCCGGCAAGCTCGAATTCTCTGGCATAGCGCTCCAGGCTATCGGCATCATCGTTGTATCTTAGCGAATTAAAAACACCCAGCCAGGTCTTGGTTAGCGTACCGCTGGCCTGCTCGACCAGGCCAACCGGGCTGTCGACGGGCTGGTTAGAAATCAGCACTCGCAACTGTTCATCTGTCGAATCCACGGTATGCCAGTACAGTGGGTTTTCCGCGTCGGGATTTTGGATAAATTCAAGAGTGTCGGGTACATCAGAAGGGAAAATCGCAAGCTCCGATAAGCGGATATTATCGATCGTTATTACATTAAAGATAGCTTCCTCATCGGATGCCTCATATTGAGACAAGGGTTTATCGCCGGTACAAGCCATTAATATCAGTAACGCGATTAGCGAACTTACAACTAGATGCTTCATGCTTTCTTCCTTATTGATTTTTTCAGTTTTGAAATCTCATCCCGAAGCATTGCGGCTTTTTCAAATTCAAGCTGTTTGGCGGCTTTATTCATCATCTTCATCATTTGCGCCAACCTGTCCTCGATTTCAAGTTTAGCAACGGCATCGAGTTCCTGTTCTATGGCGATCTCAGGCTCGGTTGTCTTGCTATCCGCGAAAGTTGTAGTTTTTAAAATTTCCTCGCGTGATTTGAAGATAGATTTAGGCTCTATGCCATGCTTTTTATTGTATTCCAGTTGACGATTGCGGCGCCTGTTTGTCTCATCGATAGCCTTGCGCATGGAATTGGTAATCTTGTCGGCATATAGGATAACTTTGGCGTCTATATTTCGCGCCGCCCGGCCGGCAGTCTGGATCAGCGATCGCTCCGACCTTAAAAAACCTTCTTTGTCGGCGTCCAGAATAGCTACCAGTGAAACCTCCGGCAAATCGAGACCTTCGCGCAGAAGATTGATGCCAACCAGAACGTCGAATCGAGCCAGGCGTAAATCGCGAAGAATCTCCACCCTATCGATAGAATCGATCTCCGAATGGAGATAACGCACCTTGATACCGAGATTGGCCAGGTAATCGGTTAAATCCTCGGCCATCCGTTTGGTTAGGGTAGTCACCAGCACCCGTTGCCCCTCCGCTGTAACTTTCTTAATTTCATTCAGCAAATCATCTACCTGTGTTTCCAGAGGTCTGACCTCGATAATCGGATCGATCAAGCCCGTTGGCCGGATGATTTGTTCAATTATCTCCCCATCAGAATGTTCAATTTCGAAATCAGCCGGCGTGGCCGAGATGAAGATGGCTTTGTTAATATTCTTTTCAAACTCTTCAAAGAAATACGGGCGGTTGTCCAGGGCCGACTCCAGCCTGAAACCATGTTCTACCAGAGTCTCTTTACGCGACCGATCGCCTCGATACATCCCTCTTATCTGGGGGATCGTTTGATGAGACTCATCTATAACCAACAGATAATCATCCGGGAAAAAATCAAACAGCGTATAGGGGCATTCCCCGGGATTACGTCCTGTCAGATGACGGGCGTAATTTTCAATTCCGGAGCAATAACCGATTTCGTTGAGCATCTCGATATCGTACCTGGTTCTGGAAGCCAGACGTTGAGCTTCGAGTAACTTGCCGTTTTTGCGAAAGAATTCAAGCCGATCTTCAAGCTCCTGCTCGATACTCTTGATCGATCGCGCTATTTTTTTCCGTTCGGTGACAAAATGGCGGGCCGGATATATGGCATGACGTTCTTTATTTTCCAGCACATGGCCATCAACCAGATTCACCAAAGTTATTTTCTCTATTTCATCCCCGAAATAATCGATTCGCACGCCGATTTCATCATAGGCGGGATGGATTTCGACCACATCTCCCCTGACTCGGAATGAGCCCCGGCCGAATTCGATATCATTTCGATTGTATTGGATCTTAATCAAATCTCGCAGGAGTTGATCGCGCGGCAATTCCCTGCCTGTTTCGACGAAAATCATCATATCCTTATAATCTTCCGGTGAACCCAAACCGTATATACAGGAAACCGAAGCCACGATTATGACATCCTCCCGTTCCAATAGTGAGGAGGTGGCGCGTAATCTCAAACGGTCTATATCGTCGTTAATCGACGTATCCTTTTCGATGTAAGTATCGGTCGATGGTATATATGCCTCGGGTTGATAATAATCGTAATAGCTGATAAAAAATTCCACGGCATTTTCGGGAAAGTAGCCCTTCAGTTCGCCGTATAGTTGAGCGGCCAATGTTTTATTATGAGAGAACACCAGTGTCGGCTTGCCGATATTGGCTATGACATTGGCTACCGTAAATGTCTTTCCCGATCCGGTAACGCCTAAAAGCGTTTGAAATTTACGATTATCATGATATCCGGCAACAAGCTTTTCAATCGCTTGCGGCTGGTCGCCCGCCGGCTTATAATCGGATACTAATTTAAATTTATTTGCCATAAGCTATCCCATTAATAGTTACAATCAACATAACGTTTTTATTCCAATTGACCTAAAAAAAACCGGATTAATTATCTAATCGCGAGAGAACTTCACCTACAGTGTAATGCGAACCGGTCACCAGAACCACATCATCCGGACGAGCGTTTTCCATAGCGATCTTAACAGCATCCCGAACGTGCGGGATAACCTGAAAATCACCTGATAGGTGTGACGCCTGACGGGCTATTTTATCGGTATCGGCGGCTTTATCGGTCATCGGTTTGGTGATAATAAAAACGTCAGTAAATCGTCCCAGTTCGGTCAACATCTTATTCGAATCCTTATCCGCGAGAATGCCAAAGACAGTTATAACGTAGCGATCTTCATAAAATTCCTTGAAATACTCAAACAACGTTTTCATAGCGGCCGGATTATGTCCGACATCCAGAATGACTTCCGGGCTTTTTGACACCCGTTGAAGCCGTCCGGGCCATTTTATTTCCCTGAAACCGCGAACCGCCCCGGTCGGAGTCAGCTTCACGTTAGAAGGCTCGGCCAGCTCGGCGGCAACGATTCCGCAAATAGCGTTTTCAAGTTGATGCCGTCCAGGCAGAGCCAGCCGAAGATTGTAATATTTCTGAGATCGCGTAAGTACGTCAAGCTCCGTTTTGCTCTCGTTGATCTCCTGGATAACCCATTGCGTTTCATCGAACACGGATATCAAATTACTTTTTTTCTGCCTACATGCCTGCCTGATAACCCGCGCGGCATTTATATCTCTTACCGAAGTAACTACCGGTACTCCGTTTTTAATTATTCCGGCTTTCTCAAAAGCGATCTTGCCAATATCCGTGCCGAGATGTTTGGTATGCTCGTGATCGATGTTGGTTATCACTGAAACCACGGGAGTAATAACATTGGTGGCATCGAAACGCCCTCCCATGCCGGTCTCAATTATCGCCAGATCGACTTTCTCATCCTTGAAATAAGCGAAAGCAAGAGCCGTAACCGCCTCGAAGAACGTGGGATTGATCATCTCGTATTTCTTCTGGACGTCGGTAAAGAAATCCGAGATATATTTTTGATCGATTAATCGGCCGTTGATTCGAATTCTTTCGCGAAAATCGACGAGATGCGGCGAAGTGTACAGCCCGATCCGATAACCCGAATTGGCCAGAATGCTCTCCATAATCGCCGCCGTACTACCTTTGCCATTAGTGCCGGCGATATGAATCGTAGGATATGATTTATGCGGATTGCCCAAGAATGAAAGCAGCCGGTTGATGTTTTCCAATCCCAGCTTGATGCCCATCATTTCAAGCTGAAGCAGATAATCGAGAACTTGTTTATATTCCATAGCTTACTCCGACTCTTTAACGGGCATATATTCGATAAGCAATGATAATGTTTTTTTCAGCTCATTGCGATTGACGATCGAATCAAGGAAACCATGGTCCATGAAAAACTCGGATGATTGAAAATTCGGCGGCAACTCACCGCCAATTGTTTGGGCGATTACTCTAGGCCCGGCAAAGCCTAAAAGCGCCTGCGGCTCGGCGATGATGACGTCGCCCAATGAGGCATACGAGGCCATTACACCGGCTGTGGTCGGGTTGGTCAACACGGATATGAAGGGGACCTTTAATTTATCGAGTCTGGCCAGGAGCGCCGATGTTTTAGCCATCTGCATCAACGATAGTATCCCCTCCATCATGCGGGCGCCGCCGGAGGAGGATATGATAATCAGCGGTATCTTCTTTTCAATAGAACGCTCGATAGCCCGGGCGATTTTCTCGCCTACCACCGAACCCATTGAACCGCCGATAAAATCGAATATCATAATCGCGAATGAAACTTCCCGGCCTTCGATTTTACCGATACCGGCGACAACGGCATCCTTCAGATTAGTTTTCTTTTGGGCAGCCGAAATCCTGTCCGAGTATTTCTTCGAATCTTTAAATTTCAAAGGGTCGGCTGATTCGATTTCAATATCATATTCCTCGAGTTTGCCGTCATCGAGAATCAGCTTGATATACTCATGACCTTTAATTCGAAAATGATATGTACATTTTGGACAGATCCAGAAATTTTTAGTTAAAGCTGCAACGGTGATGATTTCCCGGCAGCCTTTGCACTTGGTCCAGACACCGTCGGGAATATCTTTTTTCTCACCGCTCATCAAATCGCGGGATTTTTTTCGAAACCATTCCATCAGTCAACACCTCTAATCATTATCAGAGCATCCTCGGTTGGCTTATGATAATAATACTTGCGTTTACCCGCTACTTTGAAACCGAACTTCTCGTAGAGCTTGCAGGCAGCTTCATTCGATGGCCTGACTTCCAGTATGAGAAGCCTTTTATTCGTCTCAACCGCGAGTTCTAAAATATATTCAATTATTTTTGTGCCGATTCCCCTTTGATGGAAATCGGGAGCAACCGCCAGATTGCCGATTTGTATTTCATCGGCGGCCGCGTAGAGCGAGGCATAGCCGGCCACCTTGCTCTCGAACCTGGCTATCAGGGGAATGGCGAAATCGTTTTTCATATCCGACAAGAACGCCTGTTTCGACCAAGGATCGGAAAACACCCTGACCTCTATTCGATGAACATCATCGACGTCATCTTCGGTCATTTTCGTTATTTCGATCTTCATAAACCTACAACGCTAAATGCCGGACCTCAAGTATATCGGGATAGCCTCGGCCATCTCAAGATACTCGCGAATTTCGGCGTTTTCTTCCCCGATCAATCCGGCCGTCTCGGCCAGATTAAGACTATCACTTATATGATAATCAGAATGATCGAATTGGGCAACAAATTGTTCCATTAAATGTTCCGGCCCAAATATTATTGTCTTATCATCGATAATATCATACAGATTAGCCATCGGTCCAACACTGTCGGGGATTAGCCGGCGCGGAGTCGGGCCTGAGCTGTCAAATAACGCGTAGTAGAATTCATCCCTCATGGCATCGATAATAACCGCAGTTTTGGCCGCTTTGGGGGAAATAAAGCCCGCCCCGGCGGATAATGTCGAAATGCCGGTTAGGGGAATGTTTAAGGCATAACAATATCCTTTGGCGGCCGCCAGACCGATTCGCAAACCGGTAAATGAACCCGGTCCCAAAGTCACCGACACTCCCGTTAAGTCATCCAGTGACAAGTTTGAGCCGCTTAGGAAACCATCAATACGCTGCTGTAAAATCTCGCCATGTCTCAAACCCGGTTGTGTCAGCGAGGAGGTGATCACTTCTCCCTTATTGCAAACCGCCAGACCAAGATTTTTTCCTGATGTATCAAGCCCAAGCATCATGATGTTTTCTTAACCTCTATCCTTCTCGTTTCCATATCGATAATACTGAAGAAAATATCAATTCGTCTTCCAGGCAAACTTTTTTTTGCTTTTTCGGCCCATTCTATGATCAATATCCGCTCGGTATCGAATAGATCATCCCAGCCAATGTCATCGAGACTACTATCGACTCGATAAAGATCAACATGGGCAACTTCAATATCTCCGGGGTAGAAATTGACAATATTGAATGTTGGGCTATGGACATCTGAAGTACAATTCAGACCGCCGCAAATTCCTCGCGTGAAAGCAGTTTTACCTGAACCCAGTGACCCGTATAATGCCATAACATCACCGGCTTTCAATTGCCGGGCAAGCTGGCGGCCCAGGGTTTCGGTATCCTTCTCTGAATTGCTGATCGTATTCAAAACAACGATTTAATAAGCAGGTTATCGCTAATCTTTGGTTACTTCGGTTCCAGAGTCACAACCGGAAGAATCATCTCATCCAACGATATCCCGCCATGCTGGAAACTGTTCTGATACTGTCGACGGTATTCGGAGTAATTGGTTGGGTAAACAAAATAATAATCTTCGCGCGCGATTACATACGTAGTCGCCAGTCCCCATGTAGGTAAACGGAATTCCTTGGGATCCTTGATCAGGAAAGTCTGTTTGGGATCGCAATTGAGATTATCGCCGTATTTGTAGCGCAGGTTCGAGGACGTATCCCGTTTGCCATAAACAATGGCTCCCCGGGTACCGAGGATTGAGCCATGATCGGTAGTGATTACGACCGAGCAATCCCACCTGGCAAGGTTTTTCAGAAGCTCGAACAGATGTGAATGAACAAACCACGATTTCATCAATGATCTGAAAGCCGCTTCGTTTGGAGCGATTTCCTGAAGGATTTCCGATTCGCTTCGACCATGCACCAAAATATCAATAAAATTATAAACGACTGATAGTAAAGGTGTTCCCGAATAGCTTTTAATCTTTTTGGCGAGATTACGACCCTCATCCTGGTCAAGTACTTTCACATACTTCGAATCACCTTTGAGGTTCACCCCGAGTTTTTTCAATTGCCTGTCTATCAGCTGGTGTTCATTTCGATTACGCCCGTATTCTTGAGAATTAAATTTCCAGGCTTCAGGATAAAGTTTGGCCACCTGATCAGGATATTCGCCGCTGAAAATAGCATTGCGTGAAAACGGCGTGGCTGTCGGCAGGATAGAATAGTAGCATTCTTTCTTGATACTGAAATAATCGGCCAGAACCGATTCGATAATAAGCCATTGATCATAACGCATACAATCAATGACTATGAACACGGTCATCTTTTTCTTATCAAGCTGGGGTTTCAGATAATTCTTAACGATATCGACAGATAGCGGCGGGCCATCGCCGTCAATCCAAGAGGCATAATTTTTAAAAGCGAAATTGGCGAATTCGGCATTGCATTGACGTTTTAGATCCTGATGCGATTGCTGGAGACCGACATCCCGGAAATTCTCCAATTCCAGTTCTATAGTCGAAAGCCGGGTGTGAATATCTATCCAGTCCCGCCAATCGAGAGGCTCCATCAAGCGAGTACTTAATCTGTTGAATTCGGTTACAACTTCCTGGGTAAGATGGCTTTCTCTAATTCGTTTTTTATCGAGAATACGCTTGACCACCGAAAGCACCTGGCTGGGATTAACGGGCTTGGTCAGGTAATCATCTATCTTCTGGCCAATAGCCTGTTCCATCAGTCTTTCTTCCTCTGATTTGGTCACCATGACCACAGGCAAGTTCGGTTTAATATCCTTCAATTCCACCAAAGTCGATAGACCATCGCGGCCGGGCATCATCTCATCAAGCAAGACCAGATCGAAATGATTATTGTTGACCTGTTCGATGGCATCATCGCCATTAGCGGCAATATCGACCTTATAACCACGCTCTTCCAAAAATATAATATGAGCTTTTAAAAGGTCGATCTCATCGTCTACCCAAAGTATCGCTTTTTCCATTTTACACCGGCAATTCTATAATAAATTCAGTTTTTTGATTAGGTTCGCTGCCCGCCAACCGGAATTTACCTCGATGGTATTCCACTACGATTCGCCGGGCCAGAGTAAGTCCCAAACCCCAACCCCGCTTACGCGTAGTAAATCCCGGATCGAAAATCCGTTTCTGGTTTGACGGTACGATCCCTTTACCATTATCTATAACGCTAATTGATATCCAATTGTTGTTGCGTTTTGTATTAATAAATATCTTCCCCGTTTTCGGATCGATTGCTTCAAGAGAATTTTTAATCAAATTCTCGACCACCCAGCCGATTAGCTCCAGGTTTATCTTTATATCCGGCAGATCGCTGTATTGTTCAATTATTTCTACGCCTTTTCCGCCGCCGGGCAATCTAAGATGAAAATAAGCAACAACTTCGGCGATTGGCTGGTTAATATTGCACTCTTCCAGATCGGGGATCGAGCCGATCGAACCAAATCGGGTAGCGACCCGATCCAGCCGGTGCAAATCTGATTGCATGCGGTCAATTATTTCAGCGAAATTTACTTTTACGTTTTTATCCGGCAAAGCGAAATCTTCCTTTGAGTATTTCAGCTTCAACAACTCAACCCAGCCCATCAAAGCCGATAATGGTGTCCCCAGTTGATGAGCGGACTCCTTGGCCATACCGGCATATATATAATTTTGCTCGGATTTTCTGGCGTTACGGAAACTAAACCAGGCAAACAGAAGAAATACTACAATAACCGCGATTTCAATATAAGGCATATATTGCAGCCTTTTTATTAGCCTTGAATCGCCGTAATGGAGATTATGGATTATAATCTTATCCGGCCCGTAATAAATCGGTATAGCTTGATATTTGGCATCCATTTCCTCAATATATTGCTTGAGTCTTTCCCTGGCCTTGCCGGTTGTATCTTCCTGGGGAACATCAACTGTCCAATACATCGGCTCGCCTTCTATCGAGGTCACGATTATCGGAAAATTGGCTTTCTTGATAATTTCTTCAAAAATGAAATTGATCTCGCTACCGCTTGTTGCCTCGCTGGCAGCGTATTGCCAGAGTCGGGCATAGGCGCGGCTAACCCTGGCCGCGTCATTTTCAAGCTGTGAAATTATCGTTTGATTGGAATAAATGAAAAAAGAAACAACTATAACCATCCCCACACCGAGGATAATAGTTATCAGCTTGGGAGAACTGAAAATATCTTTCACTAATTGGCTTAACATCAGTCCTCTAAATCGGCTCCATTCTCTCCAGGCCGTTCATATATGGTTTTAAAACATCCGGCACGATAACCGAACCATCAGCCTGTTGATAATTTTCGAGTATAGCGATAACCGTGCGGGGCAAGGCCAGTCCGGAACCGTTCAGAGTATGCACGAACATCGGCTTGGCGCCTTTTTCCGGACGATAACGAAGGTTCATCCTGCGAGCCTGGAAAGATTCGAAATTCGAGCATGATGAAACTTCCAGCCAGCTTTCCATACCGGGGGCGTAAACCTCGAGGTCGTAACACTTGGCGGCGGCAAAAGATAAGTCGCCCGTACACAGCAGATTTACCCGGTAAGCTAATTCAAGTTTTTTCAATATAGTTTCGGCGCAAGCCACTAATTTTTCCAGCTCTTCATATGATGATTCCGGTTCGACGATCTTGACCATCTCAACCTTATGAAATTGGTGTACCCTCGTAATACCACGAACGTCCTTGCCATACGATCCGGCTTCCCGTCTGAAACACGGCGAAAAACCAACATAGTACTTAGGCAATTCATCGGGATTTAATATTTCTCCGGCGTGAAGGTTGGTGATAGGCACCTCGGAGGTAGGAATCAGATACAGATCGCCATCCTCAATATAGTACATGTCCTCAGCCAGCTTGGGCAACTGGGCCGATCCGATCATCGCCTGAGCACCGGATATATAAGGAATCATCAACTCTTTAAAGCCGTGCTCAATCGTATGAGTATCGAGCATGAAGTTAATAAGAGCCCGCTCAAGTTTCGCGCCGATTCCAGTTAATGTGTAAAAGCCCGATCCCGATATTTTCACCCCGCGCGGGATATCCAATGCGCCTAATATCTCCCCAATCTCCCAATGTGGCCTGACCTTGAAATCGAATTCCCCGGGTTTACCTTCGCTGCGAATAATTTCATTATCCGATTCATCCTTACCGACCGGTACATCATCATGAGGCAGGTTAGGCACGGTTAAAAGATGTTGATTCAACTGGTTTTCCACATCACGCAACGATTCGGTTAATTGGCCGATTTGCTGTCCAACCTGGCGCATCTCGTCAATATGAGATGAGGCGTCCCGGCCCTCTTTTTTGGCTACGGCGACATCTTTCGAGACTTTATTTTTCCTGGCCTTCAGGGCTTCCATCTCGCCGATCAGGCTTCGCCTTTTCGAATCGAGTTCGAGTATGGCGTCGACATCGCCTTTCTCAGATTTATTCGCTATGGCCGTTTTTACAATCTCGGGATTTTCCCTAATTAACTTCGGATCAAGCATTTTCTTTTTTCCCAGGTAAAAATATACTTCTTATTATGCCGATAATTATCCAATAGATATCTGTCAAAATCGACATATTTTGCAAATATTTCAACTCTTTTTCAAAATAATTCTTCTCATCTGAGAAATGGGCCGGCCCCCAGATGCCTGGCTTGATTAGTTTCCTTCGCCAGAATCCGGGGATAGTTTTTATATCTTTGGCCGCCCTTTCGTTCGTTAGCGGCAGCGTCCCTACGAGAGTCAGATTACCGGAAATCACTGACAGTAGCGACGGCAGGCCGGGATAAAACCGGGTTGATCCGGTATATTTACGCGCTCTGGAGCTAAAATCGAAGCATTTGGCATTTTTGCCATCCCTGCCATAGTAACTAACCTGGATCAGGAATGGGATTTTTTGCAGCCTGGATTTAATAAACTGGTAAATGAATATCGGACTGGTCAGGATTAGAAATACAATGGACAGCATTACGTCCATTCCTCTTTTGAATATCCATTCCCAGGTGCGAAGCAACTCGGCCGATAATTTCACCAGGCCATAACGATATAACTTAATAACTTTAAAACCATCAAATGGAGCGCCAGGCCGCCCCATAAACAAGAACTCGTTTTCAAGGAAAAATTGAGATCTTAAGATAGGCATATAGTTATCATAGTTATCATCCGGCCAGACGAGAATTATTTTTTCCAGCCGTTTTGTTCTTATAATATCCCCCAACGAATTTTCATCGCCCAAATATGCTAAATCCTTGCCGGCTGGATTAAGCTCATGGGTGTTGATATAGCCAACAACCCGGAATCTACGCCGAGCGATTTTCAGAAGTTCGCCCAGATCCGCTTTCTTATCCTTAATGTATAGTGCTACCCTGGGGCGTCTCGACGGCCTGTTTGTTAACCATCTCGCCACTAAAAATGAAAGATATTTAATAATACAATTGAAAATTAACAATACGGCTGAATAAAGAAATATCGGCGCAATCGATACGACTATTCTTCCCTCAAGCGCGAGCACCACGCAAACGAATGTCAGCATTCCTGTAAATACGATTTTCAATAAAGCTTTGCAATAATCCACAAAACTTCGGTTGGGACGAATTTCGTAAATCCCCATCACGGAGAAAACAAGTACCCAGAACAAGCTGATCCAGATAGCCGGCGCGATCATCTCAGAATAAGGAATATAAACTTCGTAAGCGAATAATCCCCAGGTATACTTGATCGTGTAAAGGAAATAAAAAGCGATATTAATCGAAAGCATGTCGATTAAAAAGAAAATTGTCCGTTCGATAAAATAGAGGAAGTTTCGATATAGATGAACACCTAAAACAGAAAGAGATAAACCAGCCATGAAGATCAACAGCACGGAAATCTGATTGGCTTTAAGAATATATGTTGCCACGCCAAAAAGTCCCATTACCAGATTTATAAAAAACACGGCCTGATACGCATTTCGGGTGGAAAAAACCCAGCGGACAAACCGGTAAGGCGAACTATCGGGGGCGGCGACCGATAAACTCCGTTTTTCTCGCATGCGGGATAGACTGACCAGCGAAATATCGAAAATCGGGTAGCTCAAAATCAAAAACGGGGTCGTAAAGAGATAATAAGATTTGTTGCTCATTAGATATATAATTGCAAACGCGCCAAAGATAAAACCCAGGAACATGGCTCCGGCATCGCCCATAAATATCTTGGCCCGGGGCATATTATATTTTAAAAATCCGATAATAGCGCCGATAAGGGCTGCCAGCAATAATGCGGTATTATAATCGCCGGCAAGGATCATAACCGCCAAAAACGCCATGCCGATGGCAAAGCTCATCCCGCCGGTAACGCCATCCATATTATCGAGTATGTTAAAAGCGTTCATCATCGAAACCAAGCCGAATATCAAGACACTGAATTCTACCAGAGGATGGAACAGGCCGATACTTGCTTTGGTGATCGCGACGAACATACCGGCGGCAATAAATTGACCCGCGAGTTTTATTGTCGGATTCATTCCGAACCTGTCATCGATAAAGCCGACCAGGGTAATAAGTCCGCCGCCGACTAAAAGCCCATCGGCAATTCTGTCCCACTGGTAAATACCGGCAAATTTGGCTACCAACACTACGATGAACATCGACATACATATAGCGACTCCACCCAGCACAGGCGTTGGCGTTTTGTGAATCTGATCGCGATCCGGGTTATCCAAAACGTTGAAGCCGCGCGATATACGAATCGCCACAGGATGAAAAATCAGCGATAGCAAAAATGAGAAGCTGAAAATAATAAACAGATTCATTACTTTTTATAATATTCTATTATATCTACCAATGTTTCTTCAAGTTTGATACGCGGTTGAAAGCCTATCAGAGATTTAGCTTTCGAAATATCCGGTAGTCGCTTACGCATATCCTCGAAGCCCTTCTCGTACGCTTTGTCATATGGCACATAAATGATCTTGGAGCCGCTGCCGGTCATCTTACGAATTGTTTCCGCCAGCTTTACGATCGAAATATCTATGTTATTGCCAATATTAAACACTTCGCCATATGCCTTACGATTATTGATTAAATCGATCAGAGATCCGGTCACGTCCCTGACATCGGTAAAACACCTGGTCTGCTTGCCATCACTATAAACCGTAATATCATGTCCCAGCAATGCCTGCTTTACAAATGTGGGCACTACCATACCATATTGGCCGGTCTGCCGTGGTCCAATCGTATTGAAAAGCCTGACAATCACTACCGGTAACTTTTTTTCATGATAATAAGCCAGCGCTAAAAACTCATCCACCGCCTTGGAGCAAGCATAGCTCCAGCGGCTTTTAGATGTTGGTCCATAGACAGAATCATCATTTTCCTTAAACGGAACTTTTTCGTTTTTACCATAAACTTCCGAGGTCGATGTAATCAGGATCGATTTATCGTGTTTATTGGCCAGATGAAGCATGATTTCCGTGCCAAGCACATTAGTCTCGATTGTATCGACCGGCTTTTCAATGATCAGCTTCACTCCGACCGCGGCGGCCAGATGGAAAATCATGTCGCTGGCGATAACCATCTCCTCCATTAATTCCTCATCAATAATGGACCCGACTTCAAAGGTAAAATTCGGATTGGCCTGCAGATGCTCTATATTATCGAGGCTGCCGGTTGAAAGATTATCAACCGCGTAAACCTTGTAACCGCGCTCTAAAAGATCCTCCGCCAGGAAAGAACCTATAAATCCCGCGCCGCCCGTTATTAAGGCGGATTTTTTCTTCTTTGCCATCATTTTTTAATTGTCTCCACTGCTTCATAAAGATCGCCGACAGTTTGATCGGCAATAACGTCCAAAGAGCCCTCTTCCTTACCGGCATACCCGGTTAACACCTGTATAGTAGCGGCCCCGATATTCTTACCGGCCTGGATATCCGAGCTTTTATCACCGATCATCCAGGATCTGGTATAATCAATGTTGAATTGCCGTTGGGCGGACTCAAAAAGTCCGATTTTGGGCTTACGGCATTCGCAATTATTCTCAGGACTATGAGGACAATAATACATTCCATCGATAATTACACCCTTTTTTTTCAATTCGGCAAGTAATGCCGTATTAAACTTTTCGGCTTGTTTCGCGCTAAAATACCCCCTGGCAATACCGGATTGATTAGATATAATGATCTTCAAGAAATCTGTTGGGATAGCTTTTAACGCTTCAACGGCGCGGGGAATAAATTCAAGCTGTTTGATTTCCCAGAGGAAATTCTTGTCTACGATAATTACCCCATCGCGATCCAGGAATACCGCTTTTTTCCTATCGGCATTTTTATCAAGCCTATTCTTTAACACTTTTTTCCAATCTCGCCGTTAAATTTACGCTCATCTAATCAATTCCTGGCTCAACTGATTTTTCAACTCGTTTTATCGCTTCCGCGGCCAGTTTTGACCTTAGATATTTACTTTCCACCACTTTCTTTCCATTATTACCCATTTGATTCCTTCTCGCCTGATCATTATAAAGAGCAGTAATCGCTTTGCCAAATGATCCTTTATCTGCAAAAGAGAAATAAATGCCTGTATTATATTCCTCCATAATCTCCCGTAATTCTCCATTGACATTTGAGACTATCGGTTTACCGGCCGCCATGCTGTCAAAAAACTTCGAAGGGATTACAGTTTTAAAATATTCGGATTCCCTAAGAGTTATCAGCAAAATATCGGAAGAATACAGAAAGCTTATTACATCTTGCAGGGGCATCATATTAAATACCAGGACATTGCTTAATTTTAATTCCTCTATTTTTTCCAGGAATTCATTTTTTTGGGGACCATCTCCAATAAACACAAAAAGCAATTCATCATTCGTTATATTTTTTACTTCCGGCAATACATCAATTAAATTTTGACCCAGGCCAATTAAGCCGGCATAGGTTACCAAGATTTTCTTGGACCAGCCTTTTGATTTTCGTAAAGATGTAACATCCCCGGTCCAATTTAATATTTCCTCGATGGAACCATTGTAGCAAATAGCAGTTTTGCCATCCCCTCCCAGTGATTCGATATGATTCTTAAAGCCTTTTGTGGTAGTGATAATTAGGACGGCACTGTGGTATATCTTTTGTTCGACATAACCACCCCACCTCAGTAACCTTGGATTTGAAACGGCTTCCACCTCTAAGGCCGATTCGGGCCAAACATCCCGGATATCAAGTACATAATTAGACTTTTTGATCTTAGCCGCTAACATAGCGGTAAAGGCATGAAATATCGGAGGCGATGAAGTAAAAATGATATCATGGCGCTTTAGAAATAAAGCCGTAATAAATGACGAGAAAGCAAAGGAGAGATAAAAAATCATCCTTTTGATATTATTCTTTTTTGCGAATGTTAACACGAAAGTCCTTATAATCCTGTGATTTCCCTTATTTTCAACGCGAAAAAGCCGCCATTTATCCCCGGGTTGAAGTTTGCCGTCAGGATAATTCGGGAATTCGCATATCACCGTAACCTGATGCCCTCTTTTATGCATCGCGTCAACAAATGCCAGTAAGCGATTTGAGGGCGCGCCTGGTTCAGGGGGATAATACTGGGTTATAACAAGTATTTTCATATCGCCTGGTTTATTCGAGTACCCGAATCAATGTTTCTACAATACGAACGGCTGTCTGGCCATCCCATAATTCCGGTACCTGACATATTTTATTCTTACCACTTAAAATTTGATCTATTTCTTCGATAATTCGTTGGGGTTTCGTTCCAGCTATAACGTTGCTACCGATTTCCACGGTTATCGGTCTTTCAGTATTATCTCTCATAGTGATGCATGGGATTTTTAGAAATGTCGTTTCTTCCTGTATCCCCCCGGAATCCGTTAATACGAATTTTGATTCGGCTTGAAGATGAAGAAAATCTAAATATCCCAGAGGATCTATTAGCCTTAATGATTGACTATTGAGACCACTTAAAAGGCCAAATTCCTCCAACCTGTTGGCTGTTCTGGGATGACACGGGAAAACTACAGGGATTGTTTTGCTTATTTTGTCAATGGCTTTCAGCAAACCTGCCAGAAGCTCTTCATTATCAACGTTGGCCGGTCGGTGCATTGTCATTAAGATATATTCTCGCGGTTTTAATTTGAGTTTCTCGAGAATATCCGATTTTCCGGCTATCTCGAGATTATTAATCAACGCATCGATCATTATATTGCCAACGAAAAATATTTTATTATTTGCGATGCCCTCTTTTGCAAGGTTGTTTAAACCTGACTTTTCCGAAACGAACAGATAATCCGAAAGCCTGTCGGTAATTATTCGGTTAATCTCTTCAGGCATCGTATTATCAAAACTCCGTAGACCGGCTTCTACATGGGCTAATTTAATCCCTATTTTTGCCGTATTTAAGGCCGCCGCCAGAGTTGAGTTAACATCTCCAAATACGACTACCAGATCGGGTTTTTGAGATAATAGCACTTTTTCCAACTCAACCATAATTTTGGCGGTTTGCTCGGCATGGCTGCCGGACCCAACTCCCAGGTGGATATCCGGCTTGGGCATCTTTAGATGATCGAAAAACAATTGAGAAAGATTATGATCATAATGCTGGCCGGTATGAATCAACTTGACACTAAATTTATCTTGATGTTTCTTAAACTCCTCAATCAGGGGCGACGATTTCATGTAATTCGGCCGGGCGCCGACTATAAGGGTGATTTTCTTAGTCGTATTCACTTATTCTCGTCCAGGATTTTTTCATACAACCGGTTCATTTTATCTGTATTTTCTTGCCAATCATATAGCTTTTCGACTCTTTCACGTCCCTTCAAACCGTGTTCCAGACGTGTGTCGGAAGACGTTATGTAAGATTCAAGCGCTCCAGCTAAATCCTCGGCACTGCCAGGATTAACCAGAAGTCCGGTAGTGCCGTTATCTACAACTTCGGGTAATCCGCCAATATTCGATGCCACAACCGGCAATCCGGTTGCCATGGCTTCCACCGCCGCGACACCAAATGTTTCTCCTTGGCCAACTGACGGAATAGCGAATATATCGAACTTTTTCATATAATTTACTACTTGTTCATTAGGTACCGGACCATGAAATGTCACATCATCAGCCATACCCAATTTTATCACTTGTACCTCCAGTTCCGGCCTGAGGAATCCATCCCCGACAATCGAGAGTTTTATGTTTTTATATGACTTTCTTAGTATGGAGAAAGCTTCAATTAGAAATTGTAAACCATACTTCGGTCTTAAATTACGGACCGTACCGATATGCACATCCGTGCAATCTGACCTATCGTGATAGCCGAAATGTTCTAAATCAACGCCGAATGGGATAACCTCTATTTTTCGGCTATTATTTACCAGTCTGTTCGTTTCTCTTTCGAGCATATTACTGGTAGCGGTTAGATAATCGGCGCTTAAGATGGCTTTCCTTACTACCCATCGATGGATCGGTGATTTTTTAGGAAATTCAAAAATATCGTCGCCCCAGGTAGACAGCACATAGGGATGGAATCCGGTCAGGGCCCCGACCAGACCACAGCTTGTGGCATAATGAGCATGTAAAATATCCGGCTTGAATTTGCCAATAAGTTTTTTAACCTGATTCGTCTTTAAAACGGCCAGGTTTTTATTTCTACAAGGAATATATCTTAAATCGATGCCGGTTATATCAGGGCTATTATAGAAGCTGACCAGCATGATTTCGTTACCGCGATCCCTGATATTTTCGACCCATCTACGAGTATGAGCGGAATTCGCCATACCGATATACATTATTCTCATCGAGAGTCTCCAACAGATCCGTTATTATTTAAAACGTTTTTTGTCAATTAGACATCACCCTCATTATTCATTCAACAATTTCTTGATAACGGGAACCAACTGATCGGCCAAGACCATTGAAAAACTATCCCAGGTGGGAAATGTTCCGGCTTTGTCCAAATTAGCCCGACCCATTTCCCGCCTTAATTCGCCATCCCGGGCCAGTTGCCGGATTCCATCGGCTAATGCTTCCGGATTTTTCGGCTCGACTAGAATAGCGTTTACTTTATCCTCAACCATCTCCGGTATCGCTCCCGCGTTACTGGCCACAGCCGGTAGCCCAAAACTCATCGCCTCCGCCAGAGATTTGCCATACCCCTCCGAAAGCGAAGGCATAACGTAGATTGTACTTTTTCGATATAGGTTTTGTAATGAATCAGAATCTACAAAGCCTAAAAAGTTAACTACATCATTGAGATGATAACGATTAACTATAGTTATAATTTTCTTATAATACGCGCTTTCAATATTATAATTACCCGCTATATTTAAAGTCAATTCAATATCCGTCATCATACTCATAGCTTTGATCAAATATATCAGTCCCTTTACCTTGGTACACTCGCCGACAAACAACAATCGGGTAGGAGTGTCGCTATGTCTTTTTATCTCAACCGCTGATGGGGTAAGTTCAAATCCGGGTTTGGCAACTATAATTTCAATTTTATTGGAGGTCCTATTTCGGGCCACGCGGGCTGAAAACTCGCTGTTTACCAATATTATATCGGCTTTGCGCAGTAAAAAGTTTTCACTATATCGTACCAGAAATTTGATGATAAAATTATTATATCTAAAAGTCATCCTTTGACCAAGCATTATCACCATGACCCGACGTTGCTTTTTTTTCATCCATCTAACAGCCAGAAGATTTCGGACTCCCGAAGAAACATCGACCACGATGAGTCTGGGCCTAGTCTTTTTTGTTGATTTTAGGCAATCAAACATATGCTTAATTGGGTTTTGGTTCGCTTCGCTCAGTTCGGATAAAACATCAGGTTGGACATTTTTAAAATGATTCTTAAGTAACATATGAATCCGGAGTGTTGTTAATTCTCCACCCCTTTTGCCTTCAGCCTTGTTTTGAAGAAATAGTATCATGTCAATTACGCTTCAGCCTTATGAATTCTTCGTAATAATATTTCATATAATTTCTTTGGCTCGGGGATTTTCATTAAAATGGCCAAGCCAAAATATATTACAGTCCCGGCTATGCCTAATACAATCAGTTTTACACTCACTTCAAGCGTCGAATGCCCAATTACCCATAAATTATCAGCTATTAGCCAGAAAAATATGATCACAACTGCCAGAGCCAGTATTTTGAATCCGTTAGCATCGATCAGGTTTCTTATTGAACAATTAATCTTACGACTCAGATTCAGGCTCATTATAAGAAATCCTGAAAACCAAGTCAACGCGCTGGCCAGGGCCAACCCATCCTGTTTCAAACTTCGAATGAGAATATAACTAAGAATTATTTTTATCAAAAGCATTATAAGCTTAATAGAACCAAGTTTCTTATATTCCATCAAAGCATAATAATAACGCATTTGATATATATACGCGGCACTAAAAGCAATGCCCAACGCGTACATTCTCAAAGGGCCGGCAGTTAGATGCAAAGAGCCCTCATCGAAAGCTCCCCTCATCAAGGCAAGCAAGACAATCTCCTCCGAGAAGATAGCAACCCCAATAGCGATCAATCCCATAATGAAAAAAAGCATCCTTAAACTATCCTTATACATGATTCTTAACCGATCCATGTTACCATTTTGAGAATGATCGGCAATCCAAGGAAATGAGGCCGTGCTGAACGCGACAGCGAATATTCGATTTGGGAGAACTATAATAATCATCGCGAACCTCAAAGCGGAAATAACTCCGGGGTCCAGATATTTAACCGCCAAATATCTATCGATAAGCGGAAACACCATTGAAACTATTTCCACCGAAGCTATGATAATAACCGATTTAAATAACATGGTTAGCCAGGGATTGTACAAGGAGAATTTCACCGGGGTTTTAGAAACGACAATAACAGCGATAATATTTATTATGAATAGGATAATCGAGCCCAGTAGCCAGCCGTAGGCAAGGGCTTCAATGCCAATTTCTCCATACATCACAAAAAGCGAGGCCAGGATTATAACGGTAATGATAATATTGGAGGTTGCCGGGATAATGAAATGCTTTTCCCTAAATAGCCAGCTCCGCAGGTAAAATTCACATCCCCTGAAAAATATGTAAAATGAAAATATAGTCATCAGTTTCTTGCCTAATATGACCGACTCGACGGATAAATTTGAAGCCAGTAAATATAATATATTCCCCCTGAATAAATATATCATAAATGAAATCAGAGCCAGAATGATCGCAAAATTCAACAAGCCGCACCAGAAGATATCTGATTCCTTGTCCTTCGATTCGACGTCGATTTTTTTTAATATGGGAATTAAAGCGGTAGGCATTGAGGAAAAAATAATAGTGGTTATCAGTTCAGGAATTGTAAAAGCCAGAATGAATGCATCGAGTATCGCGGTGGTGCCGAAATAACTGGCGGTAACGGCTTCCCTGAAATAACCCAGGAAAGCACCTATAATATGGGCTATAGCTGTGATGAGGGAGGCGCCGATTAAGGTTTGTTTAACGAAATTAAATCTCAAATTAAACCATGCAACATCTAAAAAAGATGATTTTAATCGATTGAGTCCCCGCTATGCCATCGAAAATATGGCATCAGCGATATTTTTCGATGCCGATTTGAAATATTCCGATGGGACAACTGCTGAATCCCAGGCCAGGGATTTTTTATCAAGATTGCTGTCAATACATATGACAGCCCCATATTGGGACAATTCCTGCCATTCGGTTTCATCACGAAGAATATAAGCGCGCTTGCCGAAATATGCAGCTTCTCTCTGCAAACCGCCGGAATCAGTTATCACGCCCAGGGATGATTTCGTTAGAGCCAAACTTTCCACTATGCCGATCGGTTTTGAAATTTGAATACCCGGCAGGTCGGTAATAGTTTCGTATAATTGTGATCTTTTCAGATTTTTTTCGGTTCGCGGATGTAGCGGCAAAAATATTTTCTGCTTGATTTTCTTCAAACCTAAAACCAATGATTTCAGGTA
The DNA here is from genome assembly GCA_024231855.1 of Candidatus Zixiibacteriota bacterium. Lineage (GTDB taxonomy): Bacteria > Zixibacteria > MSB-5A5 > UBA10806 > 4484-95 > JAAEQD01. Next base: position 23,558 of record JAAEQD010000034.1, on the reverse strand, counting down.
ATCCGGGTTGTCGACATTTTCGGCGCGATGGGTTGTCATGAAAATGTATTCACCTTTAGCCAAATCATATTTTTTCAATATCGAATCGGTGAATTCATCCGATGGATTTATTCGAGCTACCAAATCATACAATATATCGCCGGTTAAGAATATGCCGGAAGTTTGGCCTTCGGCTTTCAGATTACTGACCGACCCCTCCGTCGGACAGCATAATATATCCGATAGACGATCCGCTACAATCCTGTTGATTTGCTCTGGCATATGATTGTTTTTCGAGCGTAAACCGGCTTCGATATGTGTCAGCGGAATAAAATTTTGGGCCGCCGCCAGGGTTCCGGCCAGAGTGCTATTGGTATCGCCGATTACCACCACCATATCAGGCGATTCTTTCCGAAATACTTCCTCGAGGCCAACCATCATTTTACCGGTTTGAGTGGATTGGCCGGCGGATCCCACTCCCAGATGATAATCAATCTTGGGTAAATTTAGCTGATCAAAGAATATATCCGACATTTCGAAGTCGTAATGTTGACCTGTATGCACCAGCAGCAGATCGACTTTGTCCGATAAAACCTCGACTAAGGGCGCCAGCTTAATAAACTGAGGACGCGCCCCAACGACAACGGCGATTTTTTTCATTTTAGCCGTAGAATTCCTTAACGGAATCGATCACATAAGCTTGTTGGTCCTCGGTTAGCTCTGGGAAAGCAGGTAATGAAATTACTTTTTCAGAAAGGCGCTCGGCTACCGGTAAGTCGCCTTTCCTATAGCCCAGGTCGTTAAAGCATTCCTGAAGATGAAATGGCAGCGGATAATATGTGTCGAAACCGATTTCCTTTTCCTTCAAGTGCTCTTTCAATTTGTCTCGATTTTCCGCGATCAGGGTGTATTGGTGATAGATATGATAGTTGTAATCATGAACAAACGGTGTGACAACTCCGCTTACATTGTTAAAACCTTCGTTGTAGATTCGCGCTTTCTCGCGGCGGGCTTCATGCCACCGGTTGAGATATTTAAGTTTGACCAGAAGTATTGATGCCTGCAGGCAGTCTAGACGACTGTTATAGCCGATTATGGAATGATAATACTTAGGCTTGGCCCCGTGCACTCTCAGCTTCCGCAGCGTATCGGCCAATTCATCGGAATTGGTGGCAATAAATCCCCCGTCGCCATAAGCGCCAAGATTTTTACTGGGGAAAAACGAGAAGCCCGCGGCATCGCCTAGAGTCCCGGCGGGCCGGTCATGGTATCTGGAGCCGATAGCCTGGGCGGCATCCTCAACGATCGATAAATTGTGTTTTTTAGCTATTTCGGAAATTCTGTCCATCTCGGCAATCTGACCATAAAGATGAACCGGGATAATAGCCTTGGTTTTACCGGTTATTTTCAGTTCTAATTGATCGGGATCGATATTGAAGGTTTTCTCTTCAATATCACAAAATACCGGCACCGCGCCCAGACGAGATATTACGCCGGCGGTGGCGAAAAACGAGAACCCGGTAGTGACTACTTCATCGCCGGGGCCAACTCCCAAACCATGAAGCGAAAGAAGCAAAGCGTCCGTGCCTGAAGCAACGCCAATGGCGTGCTTGGTCTGGCAATAGTCAGCCAATTCGGTCTCGAGCTGTTTAAGCTCGGGTCCCATAATGAACCAGCAATGATCAAGCACCCTGGCAATAGCGGCGTCGATTTCATCTTTAATGGAAAGATATTGAAGTTTCAGATCTAAAAGTGGTACTTTCATTTTTTCTCCCAATTCTGATTTTCCAAAAGCTGCTCGCTGGGAACATCCCGGAATTGTTTAGCGGGTACCCCGGCAACGATAATTTTATCGGGCGTATCGGAAGTTACTACAGACCCGGCGGCAACCAGGCAATCGGCGCCAATAGTTTTGCCGGGCAGAATTACTGATCCAACACCGATTCTTCCGCCTTTTTTTACGGTTACGCCTTTGAAATGTTTAAATCTTTCTTCAGTGCGACCAACGAAATTATCATTAGATGTCGCGACGCAAGGAGCGATGAAAACCCTGTCCTCGACGATAGAATAGGCGGTCAGATATACGTTTGTTTCGAGTTTACAATAGGAACCCACTTCACAGAAATTTTCAATAGCCACCCCACGTCCAATAATCGTGAAATCGCCAACTTTGACGTTTTCGCGTACCGTTGACAGATCGGCAACGAGTACTTTCTCGCCAAGAGCGCAGCCTCTATATAAAACTACCGATGTTCCGATGATGCAACTATCTCCAACTTCTAGCGGCGGTAACTCCTGATCTTTGGTAACCGCCGTATTGGCGGCTTTCATCGGGAGTTTTCCCAATACACTGTGGTCATCGACGCGCACATTGGCGCCGATATTCGTGCCCGGATGAATAATTACGCCGTTGCCAATTACGCATCCCTCTCCGATAACAGCATCCTCGCCAACTACGCAGTACTCGCCGATTTTAACATTTCCACCAATCCTGGAAGATTTATCTATTTTATTTGACACATTATCCTCGTTCAATCTATCGGGTTAACATCCACCGGCGTCCCGCCTTGTTTGAGAGAATCCTGGGCCGCTTGAAGTACGGATAAGACCCGTAAACCATCCCGGCCATCAGAACGGGGGGTGACTCGCGTTCTGACACATTCGAGGAAATGGGTGCACTCCGACCTCAATGGTTCTCCCCCCGGCACATGAGGAAGTGTAATATCGCCAACTCGTAAATTGAGATATTCGCCATATGTGGAATAATCAAGTTTCGTATCAACTCCCTTATCGTATAGCCAGACCTTCTCAGTCGCCCTCGAATCATCGAATACAACCATCTTCTTTGAACCAACAATGGTCAATTTCCGTTCCTTATGTGGATCGAGCCAACTGACATGCACATGAGCCATGGTTTTATCGGCAAAATGCATAGTCATGAAACTGACATCCTCAATATCTTTCTGGAGGTAGTCGGCCCCGGTGGCAGTGACTCGTTGAGGAAACTTTTCAAGAAGGAACATTATAAGCGAAATATCATGAGGCGCGAAGCTCCAGAGTGAGTTTTCAATATCCCTGACTTTACCAAGATTAATTCTCGAAGCATAAAGGTAATATATTTCGCCCAACTCGTCTTTTTCGATATATTTTTTCAAAAACAGGCTGACGGGATGATATACCATTATATGGCCGACCATTAAAATTTTCTCATTTTTCTCAGCGGCTTCCACGAGTTTTTTACCTTCACTCAGATCAAGCACGAGCGGTTTTTCAACAAAAACATCCTTGCCTGCTTCAATCGCCTGCATCGCCAATTTGTAATGCATTGCCGGCGGCGTAGCGATTACAACAGCTTCGATTTTATCATCATTGAGTATATCATCATATTTTGTCGTCAGATTGACTCCCTGGAACATATTTGAAACCTTGGCGCAGGTTTCATCATTCGCGTCGCAGGCTAATCTAACCCGGCTTTGATTGATGGCATGAAAATTCCGCAAAAGGTTTTTCCCCCATGCTCCAAGTCCTACTTGTCCTATTTCAACCGGTCCGGTCATTGCCCCTTCCTTTCCCTGATAAATATCGATCTTATTGCATAGAAGTCGTTCTTCAAAGCTTGTAACATATCTTCAAGCTGATGATAAGTGACTGTATCCTCACGTTTGTTCCTGTCGATAAATTCCTTAATGAAAACAGCTATAGTGGTAAAAAACAGGGCTAATATGCCTGCCATAAGAGCCATAGTCGCTCTTTTCGGACTGCTTTTTTTCTCGGGAACTTTAGGTGGATCAAGAATTTGGATAGTCGGAGTATCTCGTTTTTCCTGAATTTTAGCCTGTTCATATTGCTGAGTCAGTAATTCGAAAATAGTTTCCTGGATTTTTAATTGACGGGTCAGTCGAACTAACTGCAATCCGAGTTCGGGCGCGTCGGAGAAGGCAATCGATAACGGGCTATTATCATCGGGCGAGCCGCTTTCGAGCAATTCGAGTTGTTTGTTTATCTCATTGATTTTTGCCTTCTGTTGGACGACCTGGGTATGATCAGGATGAAATGTTCTTTCAAAAACACCCAACTCGATTTCCGCCAACACAAGCTGCCCTTTTAATTCGGCCAGGTTGCCAATCATGGCGCTAACTTGATCGGTTAGCGAAATCGCCTTATTATTTTGTTGAAACTCCTTGTAGTCAACTTCCGCGGCCGCCAGGTCTTTCATGGTTTGATTCAGTCTTTTTTCTATAAATTGCCGGGTAGCCGTGGCTTTGCCAATACGAACCTCGCGATTGATACGGTTGAGTTCTTCTATAAAAGAGTAGACCATATCAACTGCCCGCTGAGGGTCTTTATCCTCGCAACTGATACGGATAACTCCCTCGGGTTCAACAACCGCGCTTCGATGGCCGGCCAAGGCAATCAAAGCCTCCTCCCTGGAGTCGATCTTATAAACTTCCATAAGATTGTTCTTGTCAAGTACGCCCTCGCCTACAATCCGGCTTCTAATAATCGTCGCGTAAACATCAGACAATGTGGCAAAAGCCGGAAGTGACATACCCGAGCCGGAAATCAATGATCCCAATCCTCCGCCGAGCAATGTTGAAGCCAGGCCAAAGCCGCCGGAATCTTTCTCGGGAGGAAAAAGCGCCGCGCTTGAGGAATACCATTTCGGAAGAAATGAAGCGACAATAAAAGTGATTATACCGGCCGCCATGAAGTTAAGGAATAGTAATCGCCGCCATTTAACAATGGTCGTTATCACATCCAGTAAGCTCGTTTTATCTTTTTTTGATTCAGCCATGATATTTTACCTGGTGGCCTCCCTGACTACTAGATAAACTGTTGCAACATTAGCCGTAAATGCGATAACATCCCGTAATGTATTGAAATAGTTCCGCTTCTTTTTCTCCGGGATAAGAATCGTGTCTCCGGGGCGGAGAATCGTATTTCGCCTGGCTTTTTTCCATTCGCCGGTTACACCTTTAATAATTCTCACTTTACCTTTGCTGGCTCGAAAACTGAAGCCGCCAGCGAGTTCCACATAGTCACGATAATTATATTCGGGATTATAGCCCAATAGGCCGGGATTGGCCACTTCGCCGGCAACATTTACTACCTCACTGGCGGTTGGGATAACTATCACATCACCATTTCTAAGCTTGATATCGCTGTCGTTTTCACTTTTATACAATTCCTGGAAATTTACCGAAACCCGCCCTGGTTTTTCTCTGGATTTTACTTTGAAATATTCATATTCCAGATCGGACATGTCGGATATTTCCATGAGCTGCAATCTCAGGAATTCGCGATCGGCGACTTTGTCATCGGTAAACCTGGTCATTTCCGCTTCGGTCAAAGATGCCAGCGAGGTGAAACCTCCGGCCTCGATCAGGACCTGGCTGAGGTAAGTCGATTCGGGCTCGATAGCATAAAACCCGGGGTATTCAACTTCGCCAAGAATAAGCACTTGATGCTTCATATTGAACCTATTGTATGCTTTAATATACAATCTGTCATCCGGTAACATTTGGATATCGGGTTTTTGCCCGCTGAGGATATCTTCTAATTCGATTGCCATTCTGGTAACGGTTAAACCGTCAGGGGCAAACCTTACTAACTCGGCGACAGATAAGTCGGCGTCAAGCGTTAAACCGTGGGCAAGATTAATCAAATCCGTTAATGAATCTCTGGAGGAATATTCGAAGTATGCCGGATTTTTCACACCGCCAAAGACTCCATACATATTGATTTGCTCTTCGCGCAAAGGAACGAAAATCTCATCGCCGTCGGTCAATTTATAGTTATAGCGAAGGTTACCAGCTTGCTCGAATAGTAAGACATCAGCCGTATCGATATTGCCGATCGCTTGTTTTATGGTAATATTCCGATGAGACGCCCTACCTAATGGTAACACTACAGGACTTTTAGCATCTCTGGTAAACGGCTTAGCTTCGGGGTCGGCAATGAAACCGCCGGCCATAGCTATTACCTCGGACACGCGAGTGATGCCGTTGGCGGTATAAATTCCCGGAAATTGAACAGCCCCGCCAATCGACACTTTAAAGCTGCGCAGACCGATTAAATCCGCTGTCACCTCGACATTCTTATACTTCTCGAGGATTTTCTCCTGAATTACGATTTTTGCCGCGGATAAAAATACTCCTGAAACATCCACCGGCCCAACCGTGGGGATTAATAATTTACCCTCTGGAGTAATAGTTAAACTGTATTGGGCCTGTAAGCTCCCCCATATAAAAATCGTCATTTTATCACCCGGACCTAAAACATAAGTAAGCGGGTCGATAGGTTGGTCCAACGCAATAACATTCTCTAGCGGCTTGGTAGCAAAATTGACATAATCCGGAGGTAAAGAGGTTACATCCTCAGGCTGGCCAAGCGCGCTATCCATAGATATCAGAATAAAAAAGGCAAACATCGCCAGCGCCGTTTTATTCATAGCCGGACAACCAAGCCTACTTTCTTTTCTCCTGAATTGCTCAATTACCAAGAGTCAACCTTCCAATCTCATTTAAAACCATCAAATAATCATAATTCAAGCTAATAAATATAAATCCTTCATCAATTTAGTCAAGGTATTTCAATCTTATTCGCCGCCATTCGAAAAAGGTGCTTTAGTATATTGCCGCCCGCTAATTTTCTATTTATCTCTTTCCAACGGCGGTAATCCATATAAATGGGTTCGATTAACACTTTTCTCATTATTTTTGACCGCCAACGATAAATCAGTTAAGAATATAAAATTAATTACTCCCGGCGGGCAATAAAGTCATCTCCTGTTTTTTATTTGCCATTGCTTAATTTTTGACGCGTATTCCTTCAAACTGCTTTTGGCTTTATCCTCCGATTTAGATTCAACTTGAAGGTAAAACGAAGCTTTGTACCTGTCCGGCTTAATAGTGATATTAGTTGCATCGCTGAAAAACCGAACGCCATCAACCAGTATTCTCTTCTTCCGGGCGGTATGCTCCATTAAACGGCGCATAACCAATCCCTTTCTGGTCCAACTGCAGGGAATTTCTTTGTTGATAATTTTGATATCAGGCCAATTTTGTTTAACATCGCCCAGATGTTTACCCGTTAGAGTCATGAGTTCAAGGATCTTGGCCACGGCGAACATAGCATCACAACCTATCTGGAAACCGGGAAAAATAAAACCACCTTTTGTTCCGCCCACGAAATCGGCGCCGCTTTTATGCAGCGCGTCCATCATTGCCAAATGAGTATCGGGAATCCTATCGACTATAATTTTATATTTTTTAGCCAAGGCTTCGATTCCCGAAGAGGCCACGACCGGTACCGCAACTCTTCGACAATTTCCCATTTCGAGATACAAAGATAAAATAAGGCAAAGCAGGGTTTGATAATCTATCACCTTGCCAAATTCATTGACTACAGTTAACTTTTCGGCCCCCGGTCCAATCAGGAAGCCGGCATCGGCTTTAAGTGATTTTACTATAGCCGACAGTTGTTTGCGTGCTTTTTCTTCCTGCTGGCTATAATGATAAACTCTATCGGGATCGGGGTAAGCGTTCAGGGCTATCACCTCGATATCGAGCGCGCCCAGGATCGCCGGCAGTATCTCCGAAGCGCCGCCGAACCCGAAATCAATTACCACCTTCAGATTTGATTGACGAAATGATTCGATATTCAAAGCCTGTAGAAAACCATCCCGGTAATACTCGATCACTCTTTCCGGAAATTCTATCTTGCCTGTCTGTTCCATGCTGGCGCGCCGGAAATCCTCTCTGAGGAAAAGCCGTTCGATCGATTTTGCCTTGGAGACAGGAATATCATACCCGCCCGAATCGAAGAAGACAATATCCATCCTCCGATCGCTCAATGGAGATACCCGGGCGTAAATACCGCCGGCTTCGATTTGCAGGCTTAACTGGTACCTCAAAAGCGGAATAGGGATGGTCCTCAATTCGGCCACATTAGCACCGGCAGAGATCAACCCGGCTATCAGGGCACGGGTCAACATCCGCGAGGATCGGCTGCCATCCCGGCTGACAATAACGGTTTGATTTTCGCCTACTATAGCGCCATAGGCCGCCCCGAGCCGACCGGCCAGTTCCGGGGTCATTTCCACATTGGCGATACCGGTAATTTTCGAGTTGGTGAACAGTTCTTTGGTCCAGCGTTCGCCCCAGACCAGGCTGGATGATAATATAGCGCCGGCTTCAACTTCCTTTTCGGGCCAGACTTTCACATTCGCTTTCACGAGGGCATCATTGCCTACCTTGGCATTGGAGGAGATGATGACATTTTCTTCCAACTCCGCCGCCTCGCTTACTACTACTCCATCGCAGATAATCGCTTCCGACGCCTTCACGCGCGGCCCGATCGAGACTCTGTCCCAGGCGACACATCGCTTTAAGTCGGCTTCACGGCCGACTATAGAATCAGCGCCAATCACCGAATTGAAGAGCTTGGCACGAGGACCAATCTTTGTTCGGTCGCCAATGATCACTGTTCCGGCGAAAGTGGCTCGCGGTGAAACCTGGGTTTTTTCGCCAAGCCAGAGCGTGGCTCCATCTTTTTCGACTTTCTGGCCAAACTCGCCTAAATTCAAAGAACCCTCCAACAAGTCCTGATTGGAGGCCGAGTATTCGGAGGTATTTCCTATATCACGCCAATAACCGTCGGCAATGAAACCATATAGGCGCATTTTATCGGCCAACATTTTGGGAAACAGATCTTTTGAGAAATCGAATTCGGTCTGTGCCGGTACCAAATCAAGCACTTCGGGTTCGAGAATATAGATGCCGGTATTAATAGTGTCGGAGAAAACCTGGCCCCATGATGGTTTTTCGAGAAAACGATCAATCCGCCCGTTATCATCGACTATCACCACGCCATAGGCAAGCGGATTTTCTACTCGAGTTAAAACCATACTTGCTTGAGCCTTTGATTTCTTGTGAAATTTGATCGCCGCGGTAAGGTCGATATCGGTCGCGACATCGCCGGATATTATTATAAATCTTTCATCTAAATATTTCTGGGCATTCTTTACCGAACCGGCCGTCCCGAAATCGGCTTGTGCCATTACATAATCCATATCGACGCCCCATTTGGAGCCATTCCCGAAATGATTTTTTATTTGATCAGCCTGGAAATATAAAAGAGACTTAATATCGGTGAAATTATGTTTTTTTAGAAGCTTAACCAGATGCTCCATTACCGGAATTCCGCCCAAAGGAACCATCGGCTTGGGTATATTTAGTGTCAGCGGCCGCAAACGAGTCCCGAAACCACCGGCCATGATAACTGCTTTCAAGATACCTCCTTCCCTTCCCGGCAATCCTACCATCAAACGAGTATGAAGTCAAACAATTCTAACATTAATCGGTCATTTTGCGTAGCCTTCGGAATTCGTTGATCACATCGAAAAAATCGTTATAATAAATATACTCAATCTTGTGTTTTTCAAGATATTCCGCCAGGAAACTTTTGGCGAATACGAGTTTTGCCTGTTCGGCGCCGTGGCTATCGGAATGACCATCCCCGATAAAAACAGGAAATTCGTCAGCGACCGTAAGCTCCTTTATCCGTTCACCCTTACAATTGGCGCATCCGGGACAAATAGCTTCGTCGAAATGAATGAACTCCGGGTTAATACGGCCATGTTTGATAAATGTTGGAGTCGATAAAACATCAAGATGGCTCAAACCCAGATCGTTCAGGATTGGATTGATATAGAAATCAAAGCCGGCCGAAAGGATGGTTAGCCTGACATCATGCGATTGACAGAAATCGACGAATTCCCGGAAGCCCGCCGAGACCTTCTGAGACCTGATAAAATCCTTCACTTCCCTGGCGGGAGCGGGATATTCATTATATATATCACATTCCTTCTGTAAACATTCAACCGCGCCGATCTCACCGTTACGATAACGCTGAACTACCGGTTCAGCCATTCCTTTGGCGAAATGCTTGAAGAAATCGTAGCCGACATCCTTTTCCGTAATAGTGCCATCGAAATCAATAAATACGTGATATTTCAAATAAACATCCTCCAGGCGACCGTGACAATCAACAGAATTAGAAGTATTATAGCGCAAATACCGTATTTTGTTTCAGTGTTTTTCAGTAGTAAGATCATAGCGGCGGCCACGCCTACAGCCGGTATGGCAATCGCGCAGATTATACCGATTTGAGTCATTAGCCTGGCGGAGTTCAAGCCCATTATACCCGATACGATTGCTATGGCAAAAACTGCCGCCATAACCAGACCGCCGTTTTTTAATATTGAAGCGATTGTCTTCTCAGTATTCAAAACAACTCCGCTCCCAAGCCCTTTAAGCCGATTCGTAAACCGGCATAGACCAAAGCAATAACGAAAATAATCTTTATGGCTCGGGATCGCAATTTGTCGGCGGTGGCGGCGCCAATACTCGAACCAACCAGGGTACCCAGAATCAGTGGCCCGATAGACTGGTAATCTATAAGTATATAATCTACCGTGCCGTTAACCTGACTGATAAAATACACCAGGCTACCGGCCGCGGCGGTAATACCAATCATGTAAGTCGATGTAGCAACAGCGGCTTTAATCGGATAACGCAGCACAAGATTTAATATCGGCACCTGAACGACTCCGCCGCCAACACCCAGTAAAGCCGATACCATACCAGCCAGCGTCGATAATCCTAATGCCGTATATTTTCTGCCGGAAGTTATCTGCTGACGATGATTCTCCGAAATAATTCCTTCGGGTTTGCGTATTTTCGTGATCATGTTGGCGGATGTGTAAAGCAATACAATCGCGAAAGCAATACTGACCAGCTCCGGCTTGATAGCAATCGCCACTACGCCACCGGCAATCGCCCCGATAATCGTGGTGGTCTCCAGGAACAAGCCAAAACGAAAATCAACAAGTCCTTTATTGAGATACCTGGCAGCTCCGCCGATCGAGGTAGCACAGACCGCGCATAGGCTGGTAGCAACGGCGGTTTTAATCGGTAAGTCGAAAATAAGATTTAAAACGGGCACCATTATCACGCCGCCACCCAGGCCGACTAAAGCGCCAAAAAAACCCGCGCCCAGACCGCAGATAAATATTAACATAATTTCCATGCCAGCAATGATAATCATCACGAATCTAAATAGCAAGCGAAGAGATATAGAATATCATTTAGACTGCTATGAAGTTTTCAGTTATTAATATCTTTAGAATCCTACCAGCAGACTGCTGTAGGTCTCGGGATTTTTTAAAACCTTACCGGCCTTTATCAACTCCGGATCCTTTTTTTGATATACAAGTTCGAATGCCTTTTTCTCGCCCAGATTAGTCCTGATATAAAATTCATATAGTATATCCTTAAAGCGCGATCTCATCGACAGCATCTCATTCTTCGAATTTTGTTCAAGGATTTTCACGATAGCATCGAAATGATCATTTAGCGAGGTTTCTTCGGATTGTTCGATATTTTGAGATAAGAACAGATCGAATGAATTATAGATCGGATTATGATAAGTATAATCACGCCCCTGAATATATTTAAAAAGCTGATCAACCAGCTCGTCGCTGACCGAAAAATTATTATCGATTTTCAATCGAGCGCTGCTAGCTTCAACGAAATCCGAAATGTAACCCGCCGTGATTATCTCATCGATGACCGGTTCATTCTCCCAGGATTCGACATAGATATCGGGAATTATTCCGCCGCCGCCAAAAACAGGCCGGCCGGATTTCGTGTAATAAATAACCTTCTGCTCCGACTCGGAATCGCTTCTCAGCTCGTTTTTCATTCTGTCTTTCTGGATACATCTCTCAGATGGCGTGTAGTACTTGGCGGTGGTTAATTTCAGGGCCGAATTGTCGGAAAACTGAAGTATCTGCTGTACCAGGCCTTTGCCGTATGATGTCGATCCAATAAGAAGCCCCCGATCATTATCCTGAATAGCACCCGCTACAATTTCCGCCGCCGAGGCGGTTTGACTATTTATAATCAGCGTCAAAGGACCTTCATTATAAACGCCATTTTCCCTGGCCTCATATGTTCGAAGGCTGGCCGCCCCCCTCCCCCTGGTTTCGACGATTTTGTCACCCTTATTTAAAAACAGCCCCGCTATTTCGACTGATTCATGCAACAATCCGCCGGGATTATCCCGCAGATCTATAATCAGACCATCAATGCCTTCTGCCTGTAAAAGAAAAATGAATGATTTAACCTCGAATAAACTGCCTTCGGAAAACCTGGCGATTTTAATATAACCATTGTTGTTATTATCAATACCCCAGTAAGGAATCGGTTCTATATGGATTTCCTCACGTGGCAACTTCAGATCCAGGCTTTTTTGCAGCAATGGTCGCCAGAGTTTCAGCGACACCATCGACCCGTTCTCCCCGCGAAGTAATTTGCGGCCATCCGGCGGAGATTTGCCAATAGCGTCAATATGATCTACTTCCAATATCCTGTCACCGATTCTAATGTTGGCCTGGGAGGCCGGTGTGCCTTTAAGTACTGAGCATATCAGAAGCGTATCGCTGTGATTTTCGATTTCAATCCCGATACCGCTGTATTCGCCTGACGTTTCCTGGATCAAATAAAAATAATCCTGATCATATAAGTATCGACTATAGGGATCGAGTTTCTCGGTTATAGCCTCAATGCCGGCATTAATAAGCTTTTCCGGATCAATATCATCAACATATCGATCAGACACCGTGACTGCTATTTTATCGAAGAGCCTGACTAATGAATACAGCTCGTCATTGGATGCCCAAGCGAAACTCACTGCCAGGATCAGTAAAAAAAAAGGTCCGGAAATCATTCCGAACTTTATTTTTGCCAGTTTAAATGCCATCTCGACCCTTGGCGGAGGCCGATTGTTGTTAGTCTATTACCATTTCATCTCTAACAATTTGCTGAATCCTCCGCTCGATAGTACTTATATCGTCCAGGCCATTTATGACCTTGAAGCGATTCGGGGAATCGCTTTTATCGTCTGTTGCAAGTTGCAAATACCCTTCTCTGACAGCCTCGAAAAATCGGGCGTCCTCAGATTCCATACGATCTGTCATCTTTCCGGCAACTTTTAATCGTTTAAGCGACTCCTCGACAGTAATATCGATAAAAATAGTCAGATCGGGAATCAAACCGCCGGTGGCAATCTTATTGATAGATTTTACATTGTCCATACCCAATCCCCGGGCATGCCCCTGATAAGCGGTCGATGAATCGTCAAAACGGTCACAGATGACTATTTTGCCCTCGGTCAACGCCGGCCTGATAACCTCATTGACCAACTGTGCCCGAGCCGCGCTATAAAGTAGAAATTCGGCCAAAGGAAGCATACCGCCTGAGTTGACATCAAGCAAGAGATCGCGGATTTTCTCGGAGATTTTCGTACCGCCCGGTTCACGTAAGAGCAATACATCGAACCCCTTATCCGTTAAATATTGACCCAACAATTGGCACTGTGTGCTTTTGCCCGAAGAATCGATGCCCTCGAATGTGATAAACATTATTGTCCTTTCTCAGAGAAAACTAAAATCAGCGCTGATATAATAAGGATTCCGCCGATTATCGTACCGATTGAAGGGTATTCGGCGAATATAAAGATCGCCCATATCGATGCCAATATCGGTTCACCGACGAGCGAAAGGCCGACTTTGTACGCCTTAACATGCCTCATCGCGTAATTATACAATGAATGCCCTATAATAGTAGGAACCAGCGCCAGCAGAAAGAAATAAAAATAGTTGATCGGTCGATAGCTTTGTATCAACTCCCCGGAAACCAGCAGAATCGTTCCCAGGGTCAGCGTTGCCAGGCCGTAAACCGTAAACAGATATGGGAAAAAACTCACTTTCGACCGAACAACCCGGCCGAGAAAAAGATAAACCGCCGCCATCAATGTTCCAATCAAGGCTAAAATGTCGCCCCAAAGATAATCTTTTTCCGATAAAAAGTCAAAACCCGCGATAAAAGCGGTGCCGATTATCGCCAAAATAATCGCCACGGTTCCACGCATACCGGCTTTTTCCTTTAAAAACATACTCGCCATAAGAGTCATAAAAATAGGCTGAGTTGATACCAAAATAACCGAGGATGATATCGAAGTATAATCCAATGACTTTATCCAGAAAAAGAAATGCCAGCCTAAAATAAACCCCGCCAGGGCGGAAATCCAAAATACTTTTGATGTAAACTCTCTGAACTGATTACGGTAGATTGTGACGGCAAACGGCGAAAGCAGAACAACGGCGAATAACATCCGGTAAAAAGCGATGGCGTTTGATGGCGCGTCGCTGAACCTGATAAATATAGCCGCCCAGGAAACAGCCAGGGTCGCCGGTAGAAGCAGCAACCATTTCTTCTGTAATAGCACCTTTACACGCTGCAGAACTCTTCAAGTTTTTTTAGCTGGGAAGTGGTGCCGATTAAGATCAAAGTGTCGCCCTCGTTGATTAAAAAATCGGGTGGTGGATTATAATACATCTCCACACCTTTCTTCTTGGTGCCGATTACGGTGATTCCCAGTTCTGATCTTATCCCCGAGTCTTTTATCGAGGTACCGGCCAGGCGGGAGCCTTCCTTGACCGCGATCTCTTCCACTTTCAAACCGTTGGACGAACCATCAGAGGCGACGGTCATAAAATCGACTACGTTGGGTCTTAAGGTAGTCAGGGCCATATGAATACCGGCATAAACGTGCGGCGACATGACCCTGGTCGCGCCGGCGCGCAAGAGTTTGTTATGGACACTCTGGCTGTCGGCCCTGGCCATGATAAACATCTCGGGATTGAGCTGTTTGGCCGATAAGGTAACATATACGGCATCCGCCTCATCCGCGATTGTATTGATTAAGCCCTTGGCCTTTTCAATACCGGCATCGATTAAATTTTCATCATCGGCGCAACTGCCCTGGATATAAGCATAGCCGGCTTTTTCCATGTCGATGATCAATTCCGCCATTTGTTCGATAACCACGAACGGCACCTTGTTGTTTTTCAGTTCTCCACAAACCGTTTTACCGACCCGGCCAAAGCCGCAGACGATATAATGGTTTTTGAGTTTCTTTAACCGTTTTTCCATCTTCTTACTCCCCAACAGTTTTCCCAGTTGGCCCTCCAGCATCGATTTAAACAACACGCTGACTAAAAATCCCCAGGCCGGGGCTACGCCAAAAATCACGAACATTATGGTAAAAAGCTTGCCCCCATCCGTTAATGGATGCACCTCATGATAGCCAATCGTAGCCAGAGTGATAATAGTCATATAAATCGAGTCCAGTAGATTCCATTCCTCTACTCTCCAATAGCCTACTGTCCCGCCAATTAGTATTACCGGAAGAAGAACCAAGACTTTAGGTAAGTTTTTATCCATAGAAATTATATCGGTTGGCTGAAAACTACTTTAATACCATCCGGATCGAATACCGCGGAAATTCTCATTCCCCAGGGCATGTCCTCCGGAGCCGAAAGCTCTAAACCATCGAATGCCTTTAATCTATGATAAATGGTATCAACATTATTTACCGCCAGAAAAAATTCGGTTTTATTTCGCTTGGGAATATAATTGCAATCGGCGTTTCCATCGCCATCAGGGAACCAGATTATTTCAAACAAGGCTTCGCCGCAATAAAACAGGGCTCCCCAACTATCCGAACGCTGCCATGAGGTTTTCAGCCTTAAGCCCAGAATATCGTGATAGAATTCAAAACTTTTTCTGTAATCGGCGGCCTTGATAACTACCCGATCGAGTTTCATTATTTACCTCCCGATAAAGCCGGCTTAGGATTTTCCGGCCGGGTTTGTGATTGGTCAATCTATCTTTCATTTATAATCGAGTTTAGCTGTCCGGGTTTGTTGGTGATAATACCATCTACGCCAAGTTTAATTAGATGGCTCATAACATCAGTATCATTCACGGTCCAGGCATAAACCGGTATATCCCGGGAATGGTAGCGATGAATAATCTCGGGAGTGATAATTTCATAATGGAAATGAGCCGAATCGGCTTTAACTTTCCCGAAAACGAAGCTTAGTATCGCCCTGGCCAGCCTGTTAGCGCTGACAACTTGTTCCTGCCCGACAATCCAGCCGGTTCTAATCGAGCTATCGATATCCTTCAATTTCATAATTACCCAGGGGAAGAATGATGATAACACGACACTGCCGCCCAGTCCGTATTTTCTGACCATTTCGACAACTTTTTTTTCGTAACCGCCGGCTTTTAATTCGATATTGATATTGATTCGATTGCCATACCTGGCCAAAATCTCCTCAAGCGTCGCCAAAATAATACCCCGCTCTTCACAGGCGGACTGAAGTTGTTCAAAGAGCGCGTGCGATACCGGCCGGGAAATAGCCGGCGTATGTGAATTATTGGCCGGCCGTTTCATATACCAATCATGAAAAAGCACCAATTGCCCGTCGGCGGTTTGGCGAACATCCAATTCCAGCATATCCGCCTTTTCGAGGATAGCCTGATCGAATGATTCGAGAGTGTTATCCGGTAAAAAATCCGAGGCGCCCCGATGAGCGATGACTAATACATCACGTTTCATAAAAAAAAAGGGCGGCCGAAACCACCCGGCAAACTTACTTTGTATCTTTTTGAATTACGTTTTTGATTCTGCTTTTGCTTTCCGGCGTTTCACCCGGACTTTTATCGCCGTTGCCATCGGAACCGTTGGCATTAATATCGTATTGATCGATAAATTCATTGGTTTTGTCCCTGGCATCATCATCGGTGTATTGCGCGGGAGGAGATTTCATGAAATAAGATGATGGTCCGTACAGCGAACCCGAGATTTTATTGTTCAGCGCCAGTTTGAGGCAGCGAACGGCATCAATAACAACGCCGGCTGAGTTCGGCGAATCCCAAACTTCAAGCTTTAATTCGGCATTCAACGGCACATCGCCGAAAGTCCTGCCTTCGCAACGGATATATGCCCATTTGCGATCCGTTAGCCAAGCCACATAATCCGAGGGGCCGATATGGACATTGTCTTTGCCGATATCGTAATCGAGCTGAGAGGTTACGGCGTTGGTCTTGGAAATCTTCTTTGATTCAAGCCTGGCTCTTTCGAGCATATTGTAGAAATCGGTGTTGCCACCGACATTAAGCTGACTGGTTCTTTCCATCTTGACCCCGCGCTCGCGGAACAGACGGGTAATAACGCGATGTAAAATCGTGGCGCCCACCTGGGATTTGATATCATCGCCGATCATCGGTAAGCCGCGTTTTTTAAATCTCTCCTGCCAGTACGACTCTCGGGCAATGAATACGGGGATGCAATTAACGAATCCACAACCGGCCTCAAGGATCTGCTCAACATACCACTTGGTCGCTTCTTCGGAGCCAACGGGCAGGTAGCTGACAACTACGTCAGTACCGGTATCCTGCAATATCTTAACGATATCATCGGTCGGACCGGGAGCCTTTTCGATAATCTCCGATAAGTATTTACCCAAACCGTCATGGGTCATGCCGCGGTGGACTTTGACTCCTTTATGTGGGACATCGCTGAATTTGAAAGTGTTGTTTGGTTTGGTAAAAACCGCTTCGGATAAATCCTTGCCGACTTTGTTTTTATCGATATCGAAAGCGGCGGTGAACTCTATATCGGATATATGATAACCGCCCAGGTTGACATGCATCAAGCCGGGGACGAATTCATCTGCCTTGGCGTTTTTATAATATTCGACGCCCTGCACAAATGATGAAGCGCAATTTCCCACTCCTATTATGCCAACTTTTATTTTTCCCATTTTTGCTCCTCGTAAAAGATATTTAACTGTTTAAAGATTCCAATTCTTTTTTGACATGTAGAACTCTCTGGAGAACCGTGATATTTGATACAATCGCCACAAATAATAAAACGATTATAACCATGAAGTGTTCCACACGAAATAGCTGGCCCAGGATGCCGTCTAATAAGGCCGCCCCGGCGATATATGTCACTCGTTCAGGCCGCTGCATAAGCCCAACCTTGCAGTCTATTTTCAGAGCCCCCGCTCTGGCCCTGGTATATGATGTTAATAATGTGCCGGTGATCGCAAGGATAATTAACACATATATGTAAAGCTGATTAAAATATATTGCGATACCCAGAAAAACGAATATATCGCTGTAGCGATCAATAGTCGAATCGAAGAAAGCTCCAAATTTGCTTTTCATATCGGTCTTTCTGGCTACATAGCCATCAAGAACATCGCATGTTCCGGCAATCACTAAAAATACCCCACCCCAGAAAAAAGAACCGTGACCAAAAAGGTAAGCGGCAATCAGCGTAAAAAATAAACCAATCCAGGTAACAGTATTTGGATGAATACCGGTTTTGGTCAGCCATCCACCGATAGGTTCTACGATTTTGAAATATCCCTGAATAAATTTATCGCCAATTAAGTTCATAATACCTCACTAAGCTCCACATAATATTCGCCCATCTAGGCAAA
Organism: Candidatus Zixiibacteriota bacterium; assembly: GCA_024231855.1. Classification (GTDB taxonomy): domain Bacteria; phylum Zixibacteria; class MSB-5A5; order UBA10806; family 4484-95; genus JAAEQD01. The sequence goes on along the minus strand of JAAEQD010000034.1, from coordinate 5,152 downwards.
GTCAAGCGAAATCAGTTGATTAGCTCCCAGCCAAAACATCGTTAAATTTAGCTAAATATAACCTCTAAAAACAAGCTGTATTTTCGAAAACGGCAATTTAAATGAATTCGCGCCCCTTGAAAGAATCGTAGTACCAAAGCAAAACCATCGATGAATTTATTTGGAAATCTGTATTAAGGCCGGATATGTTTCTCTAATAGTGTATTGCGAAATGAGTTATATAAATATCGAGAAAACAACATTTGTCCTGGATTAACTTGGCTCGGTGCTTGGGCCATGTTTCATATAATAGATAAAGCTAGCTATTGTTGCTCCCAGGAAAGCTATCAGCAGCGCCACTAAGGCGTCGGCCAGATAATGATAACGAAGATATACTCCACCCCAGAAAACGGAAATTAGAAGCGTAAAAGATAAAAACACATATTTGTTTCCGAAATCCCAGAGATAGTATGATGATATCGTCAGAAGGCAAAAATAAATCGCCGGAAAACTGGCTGTCCCCGGAGTGAGAATATTGATAAGGATTGGCACTATTGCCGCGAACCGCGGACCATAAATCCCCAGGTAATAAAATTCCTTCAATGCCTGGCCCGGACCGGAAACCGGAAAAACAGATATTATCGTTAAGCAGATCAGACAACTGATCGAAAGCGCCAGGATAAAATTGTCGAAACTTTTTAAATATTTTTGCCGGTAAAGCTTAACGATCACCCAAATCGGCAAAACCAGGCCCAGGCAATATAAAGCGTAGCTCAACTCGTTTAACCAAACCTCCATGACGCGCTGCAAAGCGAATGTGGGGTATATATCAAGTAGTTGCTTTTCCAGACTATAGAATATTACATCATGAGATTGAAAACCGAAAAGCTGTGTTTGAACGCCCAGGATTCGATAAAAAACATAGATCATAATCAAAGGATAAATAGATCGAATAAAATGCAAAGGTGATCTTTTTTCCAGACGGGGAACTGCCGATATGAACAGAATCGAACCGGCCGAGGCCAGATAAAAAATTAACAATGAATTACGAGATAGCGGCTTGAAAACGAAAATGAGGGCTAACTGAATAATTATATATAGCAGGACAAGCTTATCGCCGGCATAGAAGTTTAATTTGAATCTATCGGCCAAAATTTCACCTGTTGCCTGTAACTACCAACACTATCTCGCCCTTAAGCGACTTGCCTTCGACAATTTCGATAAGTTCCGTCAGGCTATTACGGTAATGCTGTTCGAATTTCTTGGTCAGCTCACGCCCGACAAACGCCTCGCGCTCGCCGAATATCTCCAGCATGGCTTTAAGCGTTTTTGCCAATCGATGAGTCGACTCGAAAAATATCAGGGTCCGCTTCTCATCTTTAATTTCGGTCAGTCTCGATTTTAGCTTACCCGAAGTCCTGGGTAAAAAGCCCTCGAAACAAAACCTGTCCGTGGGCAAGCCCGATATAACCAACGCGGCTATCATCGATGACGCCCCCGGTATCGGCACTACTTCGATATCGTTGCGTAAGCATTCCCGGACCAGGTAGAAGCCGGGATCGGAAATCCCCGGCGTGCCGGCATCGGACACCACCGCTATCTGGGCGCCACCGGCGAGTTGTTCGATTAGGCGGGGCGTGATCTTCTCCTTGTTGAAATCATGGTAAGCGATCTGGCGTGTCTCGATCCCATAATGCTTTAAAAGCACGCCGGTGTGACGGGTATCCTCGGAGGCAATCAAATCGACCGATTTCAGAATCTCGACGGCCCGGAATGTCATGTCCTTAAGGTTACCGATTGGAGTTGAAACCACATATAATTTGCCGTCGGCCATATCTTAATCCTCTTCCCGCTTATTATAAAGTTTATATCGTAAAATCGTAAAACTTCGATATATTCTCATCGGGGTAATAAGGCTATTTTCGGTGGGCGTCCTTTAAACTCGTTTTTGGCGATCTTAATTTTCATCGTTTTTACAAATTCGGCGGAGAAACCCAGCTTCTCCAATTGATGATCGTTGTGCCCTTGATCATCCATGTAATAGAGAAAAGTGTCAAGCTCTTTATAAGTCAAACCCAGTTCGCCCTCATCGGTTTGGCCCTGCCACAGGTCTGCCGAGGGCGGCTTGGCGATAATCTGCTCGGGAATATTCAGATGCCGGGCCAGTTGCCGGACCTGGGTCTTATAGAGATCGCCCAGCGGATTAATCGCGCAGGCCAGATCGCCGAAAAGCGTGCCATAGCCCACCTTGATCTCCGACTTATTCGAGGTGCCAATCACCAGCGCACCGATCTCGGCGGAGATATCATAGAGCACGCTCATACGTTCGCGCGACATCTTGTTGCCCCGACGGTTGAGATCATCGGTGGGATGATTTTTGAAATAGGCATCCACCATCGGCGAGATATCGACGACGCGCCGATTTATTGTCAGGATATTGAGCACCAGCTCGGCGTCTTTGATATTTTGCTTGTCGGAACTGGCGTAAGGCATTATCACACCGGTGATATTGTCGCGCTCGATAGCCTCAGCGGCCAGATAGGCGACGACCGCCGAATCGACACCGCCGGAGATACCCATCACTAGTTTGGTAAAGCCTGTTCGTTTGAGTTGCTCTTTTATGAAAGCGATGAGGAGTTTTTTAATTTTCTCCACATCGATATTCAGCCCCGGTAATGCTTTTCTTGCCATTATACGATATCCTTAATTCGTTATCGGTCAATTAATAAACTACGCTAATCGGTAAAAATATCAAGCCAACGGCGATTTAGCAAGCTAAATATGCGATGCTGGGCGGGATTTGTGCCCGATAAAGGCAGTCATTGCGAGGAATCCCGCCATAAGCGGGATGACGCGGCAATCTGTTGAGCTATTGCCGCTGTCTCAAAACAAGCTTAATCACGAAGCAATCAGATTGCCGCGTCGGCCAAATAGCCTCCCTCGCAATGACAGTGCTTTTTGACCTTTGTGCTTGTTCTTGTTGACATTGGCTTTATGGTTAGCTAAATTGATGTGGAACGGCGTAGCCTTATACTATATTACGCCTGCGCGGATTTCTGAGTAGTATTGGTTTAAAATTGGACTATAAGATTAATTAAATAAACGGGGAAAATAGAGTTATGTCTGATCTTGATGTTATTAGAGAGATAGAAGAAATATTCAATTTAAAATTCAGAAATTATATCAGATTGGAAAATAACTTAGGTGAATACACATTGGATAAGAACGGGAAGGTAACAACATTAATTCTTAGTGGTATTAAAATTACAAACTTTAATCGTATAATTTCTCCGTTGAAACAGCTAAAAAACCTGACAAAGTTGTTTATTCATTCCAATAAGCTTAATGATATTTCTCTGTTAAAAGACTTAACAACTCTATCGGAATTAAATTTAAGTAACAACCAAATTGAAGATGTTTCCCCTTTGAAAGATTTAAAAGATTTAGAGGTTTTACTTCTTTCACAAAATCGTATTAACGATATTGCTGCTTTAAAATACCTAAAAAAATTAAATTTTCTATGGTTATGGGATAATCAAATCAAAGATATATCACCGTTAAAGAACCTTAAGAAATTAAAAGAGATAGGGCTAAACAGTAACAATATAGAGGAATTGCCTATATGGATAACCGATTTTAATTTAGATATCTTATACGATATAGGTGCCCATGATGGTAAAATTCATATTGGTGGCAATCCGCTAAAAAGCCCACCTGTTGAAATCGCAAAGCAGGGAAAAGAGGCAATAAAGAATTATTTTAGTCAGCTAGAAAAACAGGGCAAAGATAAAATATATGAAGCGAAATTAATGCTTGTGGGAGAGCCAGGAGCAGGCAAAACTACTTTGATGAATTTACTATTCGATAAAGAGCACCCGGTACCGGATATGGATCAAAAATCAACAACTGGTATCGAGGTTCGTCAAAATTGGGCATTCAGTATTGATAGAAAAAAGGGCTTTAAAGCTCATATCTGGGATTTCGGCGGGCAGCAAATTCAATACATGCTCCACCAATTTTTCCTGACTTCCGATTGTGTGTATGTTTTGATGGCTGAGAAACGCAGGGAACTTGCCAAATTCGAATATTGGCTTAATATAATCAACATCTTGGGGAAAAACAGTCCTGTTGTTGTTGTATTTAATGAAATCAATATAGATTCTGTCTCTTCATTTATTTACGATGAAAAAAAGTACAATAATTTGTTCCCCGAACTGAGCCTGCGAAGATTGGATATTAACCTTGCGGATATGGAGGATGGCAGGTTTGATGTACTCCAAAATACGATAAAGATTAAGCTAGGCAGCCTACAGCATATTGGAAAAGAAGTTCCGGCCAGGTGGGTGGATATACGCAAGGAATTGGAAAATAGAAGAAAGAAAAAGCATATCAATATTAATGAATATTTTAAAATATGTAAAAAATTCGATATTGAAAAAGAAGCGGACCAGATGTTGATCTTAGGATATTTTCATCTTCTTGGTATTGTTCTTCACTTCCATGAAGATGAAAATCTCTGCGATACTTTGTTTTTAGATCCCAACTGGACTGTCGACGCAGTCTATTCCGTTCTGGCCAATAAGGAGATTGAAAAGAGCAAAGGCTTTATTAAAAAATCTGATATCGATAAAATCTGGAGCGAAAAAGATTATGATATTGAGGAAAGAACAAAACTACTACAATTGATGCTAAAGGACAATTTTGAGCTTTGTTATAAACTGCCGGGTACCGAAAATCAATATATCGTCCCTCTTTTGCTTTCTCCTCAAAAACCGGAATACGACTGGGATAGTAACAATAATTTACAATTCAGGTTCCAATATCCATTTATGCCCAAAGGGATTGTCAGCCGCTTAATTGTACGGATGCATGAATATATTGACCAAAACCACGTTTGGAAAGAAGGCGTGGTTTTCAGAAGAAATAGCGCTTCAGCGCAAGTCATCGAACAGAAAACCATGAAAGAAGGATTAAAAATAATTGAGATTCGGCTGAAAGGAACACCAAATAACAGAAAAGAACTGTTAACACTCATCCGCGAAGAAATTAAAAAGATTCAAAACAGTTCATTTCCTAATCTTCCTTATTCTGAAATGATACCCTGTAATTGTCGTGAATGTAAAACCGCTGAAACACCTTACTTTTTTAACTATGACGATATAGAAACCTATCT
>JAAEQD010000033.1 GCA_024231855.1 Candidatus Zixiibacteriota bacterium | reverse complement strand
GTAAGGGGGAAGACTCGGGACCATGATCGTGCTGTTGTCCTGCTGCCCGGCGTATACCCAGTAAGGAAATTGATCGTCAACGGCTACCTGGTATAACTCGGCAGTAAGCTGATTATTGATCGATGACCATGTTCTGCCTCCATCACGGGTAACATTAGCGCCGCCGTCATTGCACTGGATATAGAGATCAGGATCGTTAGGATTAATCCACATATCATGATTATCTCCATGGGGCGTCGACAATCTGCTCCACCTGCTGCCCGCGTTAGTCGACTTGAAATAACCTGTAGTATTTACATAGAGTATATCTGCGTTTGTAGGATCGGCATCTAAATTGAGATAGTAAAACGGTCTGTCCAGCAGCGGGTAGTAATCGGTTACTAACAACCAGGTTTCACCGCGGTCATCGGAGCGGTAAAGCCCGCCTTCGGGGGGATTGGCTTCTATAAGCGCATAAACCCTGTTAGGATCGGCAGCGGAAACTGCGAAATCACTTTTACCAAATACACCTTTCGGCAGTCCTTCCGTAAGCTTTTTCCAGTTATC
>JAAEQD010000032.1 GCA_024231855.1 Candidatus Zixiibacteriota bacterium | reverse complement strand
GTAAAAAAAACCGCCGGATGAGATCACCCGGCGGCTGGAGATTATTTTGAAATTCCATTATCGCGCTATTCGCAGTCCACATCATTTAAGGTCTCATCCCAGCAATGCCACAATGTATCTTCATAGTGCGTCTCATCGCGGATATGGCCCGCGTATGTTTCCAGGTTCCACTCTATATCGGTATTACGATCCTCGGCAGCATTGAAAATATCATAGAAAGCGTCATATGGCGTCTCTTCGGTGATGCCATAGAAGATAAATCCGCTATAGCCATCAGTGCCGACTTCGATATTGGTGTATTTTATGTCAGCCGTGGAATTGGCCAGGCTGCGATGCCATTCGATATCGACAAACTCGACCGGATCATCGGGATCTTTATAGAGCCGCCAGGTTCCCTCGGTATATAACAGGTTATGCTGGCCGGTAAACCAGAGGAAATCTGTATATCCATCAACCAGTGATAAGTACATCTCCCAATTGATACCATCGGCATCGGTGCTGGCATGAAGTTCGGCTGTATACGTAGAGTCACCGACATCTACACTATAGCTCCAAACCCAGGAGCCGTCCTCCTGTTGTTCGGGAGTATGCTGAAACGATTCGGCATAAGCGGCTACAGGAATAGCCGCATGAGCTAATATCACGACATTCCAGAATAATGTAGTAAACCTCGCCAGTATCCAATTTTCGTAAGTTAAAGTCGATGATGGTTTCGCCAGTGTCGCGGCCGTATCAGGAAACGTGCTGAAATCCATCAGGAATGTGGAAATAGGCGGGATATCCGGTCCCTCGACATCGGGCTCGGTCGGATCTTTTTCGCACGCGAGAGCTAAAACTAAAATGGCGCATATGGCTATTAGAAAATACGACCATTTGTTGGTTAAGTAATTTGTCACTTTTTGCCTCCTGTTACAAATAAGTAATATTAAATCACCATTTCTAAAGCGTTTTTATCTAACAAGTAATAATTCTAAAGATTGACTTGAATATTGTCAATGTTATTTATTATAATTTCGGTAGATTATTTAAATCTATTTAGCTTGTTTTATGATTGACTTATCATAGCAATTGAAAAATGATTGTTTCAACTAGATAAACTCATCCAAGGAGCTAACGATATGTTAAAACCAACATTATTCACCTGGATACTGGTAATTTTCGGAGCGATATTTATATTTATTCCGATGCTTTATGCTCAACTCTTGATGGCATTGAAACCACATAGTCAAAAAAGTAAAGATATTCTTATCGGTGAAGGCCAAGATTGGCGAGACAAAACGCACTTCCGTAGTGCTTATGGATTAGCCTGGGCAGATTTGATAATCTGGCTTCCATCAATCGCGGTTGGAAGTATTGGAGTACTTATAGGATATCCCTGGGGATATGTCTTGTGGGCTTTATCGGGAGCGATTTCTGTATACATAAATATCGTTCTGTGGTTCTCCGAACGCGAATATGTTTACCCATCCAAAGGACCCTGGATTTATTTTTCTTACTATTGGGGTTTCTTCGTTTACTGGGGTTTAGCCGCCGTTATTTATTCGATTTCGCGGCTTGTTGAAGTAGAAGTATAATAAAAGGAGAGAAAAAATGAACGAAATATTCCCATACTCAAACATCGTAGCCGGAATATTGGTTTTAATAGTCGGCTTCATCTTCCATTGGCTTGGTCAATTGATATCAATAATCGATTGGGATATCGCTACCAAATTAGGCTTACAGGAAAAGGAGTTACCTCCAGAATATAAAGTGTATGAACACGCGAACGCCATTGCCGATGTCGCAATCGGCTGGCTATATGGGATCGCCGGGTTTGGACTGCTGCTGGGAGTTTCATGGGGGTACAAGCTCGCCTGGATTCCAGGCGCGATTCTACTTTATCACGGTATCAGTTTCTGGTTCTGGAATGTAAATCAGCGAAACTCCGGGCATAAACTTAATAGCGATACATTGAGGATTGGCTGGACGACGGCTAACTTAATTACCGGTTTACTGGCCATCACTGTCGCCTGGAATGGAAGTTGATTATATCAGCTGTTTAGTTGCCTTATCTAATTCCCTCATAATTTTTGCCGGCTTTGCCTTTTCAAACGTGATACTCTCGCAATTGTTAAATTTCATAAAATCAACCAGGCATACGGCAAATGTTTGAAGAAAACAATCATCCGGATTAAATTCAGGTTCGAAAACCAGATTTCGAATAATGAGTATCTTGTTTTTTCGATCAGCCTTGGGATCGAGGCGTCCGGCAAATATATCGCCATATAATATCGGCAGAACGAAATAGCCGAATTTGCGTTTGGCGGCCGGCGTATAGCATTCGATAGCATAATCGAAATCGAAAAGCTTCAATGTCCGGTCTCGTTGAATTATCAGATTATCGAAAGGCGAAAGCAAAAGCGCCCTGGCCCTGGTTTTTCTCAGCTTTGATGATTTCTCGTATAATTCCGGTTTGATATAGTATGAATTTTTTTGAAGCCCGGAAATCGCGACCTTGATAATATCGCCGGAATCAGTCATATCTTTGATAGCGTTTAGAACTACATCTCTGTCTGCGCCGTGAATATGTTCGATAATCTCCTTGTGCGACGCCGGCCCATATGCCGATAGCGCCCTGTTCACCAAAAACCGGCCGAGCTCATTGTTATCCGGGCAGTTGGTATCAACACCGTCAGGTAGCACTCTCTCGGTTAAATCGTAGACCCGCTGGAAATTTCGGCGTTCGGTTATCATCAGCTTGCCCTGCCAGAACAACATCTCGAGGGCTGTCTTGGCAGGCCGCCAATCCCACCAAGTACCCTTCTTCTTTCCGGGCGGCGGCTCGAAATCTTTTGATGATAACGGTCCCTCATTGATTATTCGCTCCAGCACAGGTTTCATCAGGTGGCCATACTTTTGCAGTCTGGCTTTCTCCCATTTGCTTTTTGGATCCTTAAACCGTTTCATGCGCGGTAGATAAAATCGATAATCGGACATCGGCAGGTATGAGGCGGCATGACCCCAGTATTCGAACAGCCGGCGGTCATTCGCCTGAAGTTCATGCAGCATCTGTTGATTATAATCCGGGCGTCGGGTCCGAAGCGTATGATGATGCGCTCGTTCGATTACGGCTATGGTATCAATCTGCACATAGCCGAGCTTTTCTATGGTCCTGGCGATACCCTCTTTGCCCCTGGGAACTTTCGTTTTATTGTCGAGAAGCTGGCAATGCAAGGCCAGTTTACGGGCGGCTTTCAGGGAGATTTTATTCGGGGGCATATTTAGATTACCTGTTATAAACGCAGAATTAACCGACTGGCTAAATCTTTTAGTTTACGATTTCATATTAAGAGACTCTTTCCAGCCGATATCGAATTTTTTAGTGGTGCTGATAGAGCCGGTGGGGCAGGAATTAACGCAAGTATTGCACAAGATACACTCGGATGACAGAATCCGTTGGTCGTTTCGGGAATAGTCAAGAAGCTTGATATCCATCGGGCAATTGTCCTCACAGATTTCGCATTCATCGCAGCTATCCATGTCGATTTGTTGTTTGAACAGCGATAACCCGGACGTTATTTTCTGGGTTACGATAATCGGGCATAGATATTTACAGAACGCTCGATTGTCTTTCAGAACAGCTGCTAAAATTATCGCTGATACATAATAGAAGAGATTGCCGACTATAAGCCAGGTCAATTCCGCTTGATGATGCTGTTTCGGCCCATAATCAAGGTAAAAGATCAATACCGATATCATGCCCAGTATGAAAGCAAAATGAATATACCTAAGTAATCCGAGCTTTCTGATTCTTCCCTGAGCCGGTATTTTCCAGGGGAAAAAATCGAGTACCATCATAGTCCAGCATGCCCAGCCACACCAGCCACGGCCGAAAAACATCGGGCCGGCGAGTTTAGCGATAAAATAATGAAGTGTGGCTCCGGCAAAGACACCGGCATAAAGATAGAAGAAGAAGCCCTCGATCTGCATATTCTCATGTGCCAGGAAGCCGAGAAATCCCAGCATGAACAATCCTACCAGTAACTGGGTAGTCCGCCGCCCCCAGGGTTTGTATTTTCGAACCAGGCTCGCGGATAAAAATTCACCGATAAAAAGCGAGAAGCCTATATAACCGAAGATGAACATGTAAAATACGCCACCCGTTGCCAGATATCTCCAGATACCGATACCCAGGAACAGAGCCAGCAAAAACGAAGAGTTGGTGAAACTTTTCCAGGTTATCTTTATTTTTTTCTCTTTCTCGGTCTTATCCTGCATGCTTCTATAGTATGATATATATAGTGAGATTTCAAGTTTTAGTTTCCCGCTCAGGCTGCTAAATAAGAGTTTGGGAAAGAGATGATTAACCTGATTGGAAGTTGAAAGCTGCCGGGTGAGATCATTTAACTCTGTGAGCCACCCGACAGCACGTAATTTGCACTCTAATTAATCCCGGCGCCGCGAGCAACATCCAGAATTCCGGCGGGGAATCCGTTTATGCCATATATAATCAGCAACTCGACAACCCATAACATCACCATACATAATGCCCAGAGCAGTAGGCCATACTTGATAAAATCAGCCGGGTGAATGATTCGTTTATGATTATCCGGGAATATTCCCAGGCCATAAACAAGGGCGTTGGTGGGCGATCCTACAACCAGAAAATGCGCGTAGGATGAAGCCATGGCTACAGCTAAACCAATCGCCCAGGGTTCCCCGGGTATTCCGGTCATGATGCCCATCGGGATAACGATAGGTCCGGTTAAGGCAACCGTGGCGGCGTCGGACATGAAATTGGTTACCAGGCCGGAGAATCCCGACATGCCGACCCAAAGCGTGTAGCCCTCATTCATATTGACATTGGCCAGAACATCCAAAAAGCTTTTCGCCAGCCATAAAGCGCCGCCGCTTTCCTTAAGAAGCACGCCCAGGGTTAAGGCTCCGCAATACATAAACCAGGCATCCCAGGAGATACCTTTCAAAATCGTCTTCCATTCGGTAGTTTTAAATATCACGGGAATGATTAGGGCCAGTAAAGCGGGACCACCCAACCCTAACTCCTCACCCTGTAATATCCAGAGAAATAATATCGTAAAGAGCATGCCTACCGTAACATACTCTTTATAAGTCATCTTGCCCTGCTCTCTGACATCTTTCTTAATAGCCATCAGTCCGGGGGTCAGGTCTTTGGTTTTAACTTTCCGGCCGAAAAATAGCATCATGTAGCCAAAGACAAGAGTACCGCCGAGAGGTACCAACGGCCAGCCGTATTTCATCCACTCGAAAAAAGTGATGGGTACGTCGTAATCATGAAAGAACCCCATCATGATAACGTTCCGGCCGCCTGCCGCGGGTGTACCGACTCCGCCTACGTTCAAGCTGAAACATAATGAAAACAACAGCAGCTTGGCCAGGGCGGGATCGTGCTCGATTTTTCCGTTTTTACTGTTGCTTGATACCACACCCATATAAACCGCGATTAATACCGGTACCATGAAAGAACACATAGCCGGCGCTGAAAGAAATGAGCCGATAACGGACATACTGATACACAGAATAAACATGGGTAGCCAGAAACCCTTGGTCCAGCCGAGTATCCAGACCGCCAGCCGTTTGTGGAAGCCGACATGAACGACACTGACTCCCAAGGCGAAAACGCCCAGCATAAACAACGGCGCGTCGCCCGAGAATGTCTTGCCTATCATGCCAAACGGGAGGAGGTTGAAGAAATAGGCGAAAATCGGCATCAGGATACCGGTTACGCCAATGGGGAGCGCCTCGGTGGCGAAAAACACAACCGCCATGGCTACCATACCTAAAACGATCATGCTCTTGGCCGCGACATCTGCCACGTCATTGGCCAGGTCCCATTCGACCATCTTGTCGACGAAACCATATTCTTGCAGTGTATCGATTAGTGATTGTGGTACCGGCAAAAGAAAACCAATTGTTACAAATAGCATTACGCCGACAGTAAGCCAGAACATCTTGTTGGCCATAATCCCCTCATCACCGCCAATTTGTCTGATCACTATTTTCATATCTGTTCCAAACGCCTTTCGTAGATTTCGAGCTTAATCTTCCGAGATCACACAGTCGGTGATCTCTTCGAATAGGTCTGACAACCGAATCACACCGGTAATTTTACCGTCACGCGTTGTTAGAAGTGACAGTATCTGCATTTCCGCCATCAAATGCATGGCCTCGGCCAGTGAACTGTCCTCATGGATTGCTTCCTCGAACTTTATCATTACTTGTTCCATTTTTATTTCGCTGGCTCTTTTTTTTATAATCGGCAGACAGCCGGTCCAGAAACCGAGATCGGTCATCTCCCGGTTGAGATCCGCCTTGGTAATTCCCGATCCGGCCAGTTGCTTCATCTTTTCGAGATTGTCATATTTTTGATCAAGCGCGCCCATGAATCCTAGATAACCCAGTTTTCCGACTACCTCGCCGTCTTCATTTCTCACCAGCACCGCGCGATGGTAATACGCGTCGGTCGGCATATTGGCATGAGATTCTCTGATCGCGGCCAAAGCATCCTTAATCGTATCGTCCACCGATACGGAAACGTATTCTGATAACGGGATCATTATATCTTTGACTTTTTTCTCGGTCATATTTTCCTCCATTGTATTCAGGCCCGGTTGCGGAGTATCCCACCGCAAGCGGTGGGCCACCCCGGCACCCTCGTGGGTGCCTCGGCAACGAAGTACCACAATAGCAATTTTAGATGTGTGACGCAAGCGGTATCTGGGGGGTAGAATTGTCGCTCCGGCATGGAGATTCAACGGGCAAGCGGGGAGCATCCCGCGCTATGGCCAGGATATCCATTATTTTCGTTTCCTTCACTTGAATCTACTATTAATTATTGGGAACCTTAACTTCATGGACTTAGTTGATCCATTATATCCAATATGGTCTCGTGGGAGTCATTGATCTGAGTAATCTGGCATGGATTCTTTGGCGATACGGGATAGTCAAGTTTAAGAATATGCGAGAGCGCGGATTGCGCTTGGATTAAATAAAACCAACCTTTAGAGGGAGAAGCTATGAAATTACGCAAAGAGGATTTACCTGTCGCCTTGGAATTACCGGTGGCGACATTTCGTGCCACCGATTGGGATGACATGGCGGTAGCCTACGTCGAGATGACCGCCGGGGCGGATGCCACGCCGCTTTTAGAGGGGCTGCCTGATGATAAATGCCAGTGTCCGCACTGGGGCTATATGCTCAAAGGAGCCATTCACGTTCGCTACAGCGACGGCAAAGAGGAAATATGCAAAGCCGGTGAGATGTTTTATTGGCCCGCCGGGCATACGGTCTGGGTGGATGAGGATACATCCTTTGTTGAATTCAGTCCGCAGAAGGAATTAAAGGATCTTTACGATTTTGTCGGTAATAAGCTATCGGCAGTTACTTAAATTTATACGATACGCGGATTATAATAAATGGCGTTCCCGAACCAGAGTTTGGGAACGAGGTGATGACTATCATCGCCTTCAAATATAAGGCCGAGCCATGAAGGTCGACGGTACTTAATGCGATGGAGGGGTTTGCGGGGATTTGACACCCCTGCAGGCCCTTTCTTATATTTATCATCGTGTCGTTGGATGAGTGCACCCGACAATCCGTAAGGGCGTCCGGATGGATCTTCGATATCGCATGCGCCCGGTGGGGCTGTGGGTGGCAGCGCATGGCCTGACTAAGATCGACTCGTTAGCGAAAAATCCTACCGCAAGCGGCTGGGGCTCAAGGCGTAATAACAAAAAAAAGCCCGACCGAAGTCGGGCCTGCATGTCGGAATATTTATAATGTCGTTTCTAAGATGCTCATCCGACAATTATCCTTATCGGATAATCAAGATATATACGAAGTAAATATACCGTTGGTTCCCGGTTTATCAATAAAACTATTAACCTGGTGGCCTATATCATTGAGTATCCGTAATGGTCGAACCAAGATCGACCCGTTTGGGCCTTTGTTTGCAAAATGGGCCGGTCTGAGACACAGCCCCTATTTGGCTGTAAAGAATTCCACCGCAAGCGGATGGGACACCATGTGATTATAGAATCAGGCTAGATCGATTATGAATAATATCCCTTCGCCGCCTTGGAAAGTTACATCCGGATAGACAAAATCCCGGGTCAGTTCGACAAAACCGAATTGCTCATGCAGTTCGATCGATACCTCATTTTGAGCGTTGGCAAAATAATACGCCTTCCCGGCACGCTCGGCGATCCAGTCGAGTCGCGCCCGTGTGAGCGCTGAGGCTATCCCCCGGCGTCGATATTCTTTCGCTACAATAACGCCGGTCAGATACCATCCCTCGGGGCATATATTATCCGGGGCCGATGATGATGGCTTGAACCATTTCACTCTGGCAAAACCAACTATTCTGGCGTTCGATTCAGCTACGAGCAACAATCTATCATCGGTGGAATCCCGTTTTGCTATCTCATGTTTAAATCTGTTTTTGATTTGGCTGATTTCGCCGCCATCACGATCATAAGCGATTTTAGCCAGCTGATCGGTATCATCGGGCATAGCCGGGCGGATGACTAAATCTGTCGGTACTGTGTTTTTAGGATCGGTAGTTTTTCGTGGTTTGTAATCTTCAAATAAACTCATGGCCTGCTTCACAATCGATACCAGGTCGATATTCTATCGACTGATGATTGTAATTGGCGAAGGAGTCTTTGTCAATGGTTGTGTAGTTTTTCTATCGTGATGCCACCCGACGGCCGTAGGGGCGTATCGCATACGCCCAGCGGGGCGGTGAGCTAGCACACGGGGACAGCCGCCGGCTATGGGGCTGTATGGGTTGGATTATTGTGATGATATTGGAGTGTAACCGCTGGACGGGATACAAGTGTTGGGTGCGGCAAAAAGAATTTATCAATTGGTGACTAATATCGCGATTAATAGCGATCCAAATATTGGAAATAATTGAACATATCCTCGGACTGCATGTATGCTTCTTTTTGTCGAAGACGCACAGCGCTAAATTCGTACCCTATGATCTCCTCGAGACGATTTAATTTTATTTGATATTCATTTACAGAACCAAGCGGACCGAATTGATTAGGAAGTAAGTAGGCAATTTTGCGAAATCTTCCGCCCTCTAATTTAGTAATAATAACCTTAAATATGTGGGTTGGTATTGCTATATTATTATCGCCAATCCAATTGATTGGAATTGTTGCAATACTGTCGCACGTCATAAACAAATTGCCAGTAATTACCCATATATCCTCAACCTCGCTATTCCTTAGCATTTTTCTAATTTGGCTTTCTAACTGTCTTAGTACAACTCTATTCAAAGATGGGGTTTGGGGCGATATATTCGTATAAAGAAAAGTCATAGTTTTTGCATTATCGTTCCAGCAGAAATCGCATGCCGGTATTAAATGGCCTTTATCATAATCACTGCCTTTATAATCTGATGATACTGCGCAATATTCGGAGGGCACTTCAGGATCTCGCCTGAAAGTACTGATTCGACTATATTCAGAACAAATGCACTCTTTTGATAATCGATATGATGTCCAAAGTGGAATTTTAGTGTAGTAATTAAAGCCAATTAGGAAAAAATCCTTATCTATAATTTGGCTTCTTGGAACTATCATGTTAATTGGAAGATTGCTGCTACTCGCCACAGTATCAAGCCACGAAATTTCATTCGATCGCAGAAATGATATAATTGAGTTGAAGTCGAGAGAATACCGCTGTATTAATTCGTGGTCAAGATGTGCTAGTGAATTTTGGAAATGGTCTTGCATTATTGTATTATTACTCAACAATGCCCAAAGCCAGCGAAGACTTTGCGCATCAAAAGGAAATAGGCTGCGATACTTAATTAGCAACCTCACATATTCATAATCGTTGCCATTAACTAATTCAATTTGGTAAAGCATTGCTTTCTTAAGCCACGTGTATGAAACTGCAAGAATTCTAGCTTCCACAGCTGAGTTTTTATCGCCAATTGCCGCTAATGTGCAATAAGCCAAATTGAGTATGCTTGGCGAATATGGTTTACTTTGCATAAGATTAATTAGCATTAATAAACATGAGTAATAATTACCATTTGTAAAATCCGTATTAGCTTGTTCCCACTGTATACAAAGATTATTAGAATGATAAGCCCTTAAGAAACTTGTATCTCTCTCTATTTTCGTATGATTGATATTATGTTTATGTCTTTTACTGAGGCGATCACAAAATTCAACAACCGTTCCTTGCGTATTCCTTAGTTTTTCTAGTAAACGCAAAGAGCTATTAGCCGGTTGGGTTTGAGTTGAACCAATAGGATTACCTAATTCATCTTTTAAAATACTATTCCTAAAATCTAAAAAAGTATCTTTCCTATCTATAGGACCAAGTTTCATTGCTTTGAATAGATTTGTTAATAATAAATTTTCCATAGATTGATGGATAACTTTTGGTTTCAATAATTGATTAAAGATAGATGACTTATTTAAAATGTTTTCGATGATAAAATCACCAAACAATTTTGCGGGCTGATTTGAACCATATATCAAAGAAGTAGATCCCAATACTAACAAGATAATCAGTACTAATTTTATGTTTTTAAAAGTCATATGGTTCTCCTTCTTAACATTACAGGTAGAAGATTTATGAGTTATAGAGTTTAGATCAAATCGTTCGCATAACTAGATTTCTGAATTTCTGCCATTGATAGACTAAAATATTAAATAAACACTATTTTATAGTATATCATTAACATATAATTCAACGAAATTCAAGAATTAATTTGCCGGTACCTAATTGTACCTTTTCATGTTAGCTATACGCTTATGTCAATGGTTTTATACAATCTCCCCCCTTGACTCTCACCCCTTTTTAACATATTTTAACACCCTCTAAATGGAACTTACGGGGGGTTTTTCAGGTACAAATTTGGAGGAAAATAATTTGCCGAGGGCATTGAAAATACGGAGGTGCAATGGACCCACAGATAGAGGAAATTCAGAAAGTAATCGATAAACAGGGCGCCTTTATCGGGCGCTTAACCGATGAGATCGGCCGGGTGATTGTCGGCCAAAAATACCTGATAGATCGGCTCTTGATCGGCCTTCTCGCCGACGGCCATATCTTAATCGAGGGCGTGCCGGGACTGGCCAAGACATTGGCAGTCAAGACGTTATCCGACGCGGTGCAGACCGAGTTCAAGCGTATCCAGTTTACGCCTGACCTTCTGCCGGGCGATTTGACCGGCACAGTTGTCTACTCAAACGGCAAATTCACGCCCCACAAAGGCCCGATTTTCGCCAATTTCATCTTAGCCGATGAAATCAACCGGGCGCCAGCCAAGGTCCAATCGGCCCTGCTGGAATCGATGCAGGAACGCCAGGTGACAATCGGGGATAAAACCTTTCCCCTGCCCAGGCCTTTTCTGGTACTGGCTACCCAGAATCCGATTGAGCAGGAGGGCACCTACCCGCTGCCGGAGGCGCAGGTTGACCGGTTCATGCTGAAGCTCAAGGTCGGCTATCCCGACCGGGACGAGGAGATGATGATCCAGGAGCGGATGACTGTTAAGGAGATACC
>JAAEQD010000031.1 GCA_024231855.1 Candidatus Zixiibacteriota bacterium | reverse complement strand
ATTGATATATTAAATGTGTATAAGACGATTAAGGCCGAAAGCGAGATTTTAAGCATATTTTACCTTTTATCAATATTGGTATATATCATATTTGGGCGGATAAATTATATATTGCGGTTCTCCATATTTAATTTCTCCAATTTTTTTAGATCCTTTCTCAATCTGTTCTCCTGTGACAACCTCTATAGGATAATCATAACCACCTTTTTGTAAATAATAACTTATTCCTCTTTCGGTTGCCAGTCTTACCGCAAAATATTGTAATTGACCATAAAAGTCGTGATTAATCACCCAACATATCATTTGGAAATTCTTATCTTTATCGTTTCTGGAAAATTCAAAATGTTTAAATGCAAAAGCTGTATTGTCAACTCTCGCTTTGCCAAATCTCTCTAAAGCCCATGGATCGTCTACGTCAACTTTGCCATAGGGATCGTTATCATCGCCGGAGCTAAGCTCTCGTGAAGAACCGCATGAAAAAAACAATGATGCAATTATGCCGATAAAAAGCAGAATCATACAACGATCGTATGTTGTAAAGGTCCTCAAATAACCAGATACCTTAATAATTTAAGGTTAAGATTACATTTCAATTATAATATTTTACTTCTTGGCATTACTCTTTGTTTCCTCGGCTTTGGTTTTCACAGCCGGTTTTTCTCCATTGGTTAGGCCGAACTTTTCGCGGACCTGCTTTTCGATCGTGGCGGCCACGGCGTTGTTTTCCAGGAGGTAGTTTTTGGAGTTTTCGCGGCCCTGTCCCAGGCGGTCATCCTTGTAGGAGAACCAGGTGCCGGCTTTCTCGACTATTTCGGTTTTCACGCCGAGATCGAGCACCTCGCCCATATGGGAGATACCTTTGCCGTAGACTATATCGAATTCAGCTTCCCTGAACGGCGGGGCCACCTTGTTTTTCACCACCCTGACCCGCGTGCGCGAACCGGTCACCTGCTGGCCATCCTTGAGCGTGGCGATTTTCCTGATATCGAGCCTGACCGAGGAGTAGAATTTGAGCGCGTTGCCGCCGGTTGTGGTCTCCGGGTTGCCGAACATCACGCCGATTTTCATCCTGATCTGGTTGATAAAAGTAACGCAGGTGCGCGATTTCGAGATTGTACCCGCCAGCTTACGCATAGCTTGAGACATCAAACGAGCCTGAAGGCCCATCTGGGCATCGCCCATTTCGCCTTCGATTTCTGCGCGGGGCACCAATGCCGCCACCGAATCGATCACGATAATATCGATCGCGTTCGACCGCACCAGGGTTTCGGTGATCTCCAGAGCCTGTTCGCCGGTATCCGGCTGTGAAATCAGCAGATTATCGATATCGACGCCTAAAGCTTTGGCATAGACCGCATCCAAAGCGTGTTCAGCATCGATAAAGGCCGCTATGCCGCCGGCTTTCTGCGCCTCGGCGATAACATGCAGAGCCAGCGTGGTTTTGCCAGATGATTCAGGGCCGAATATCTCAACTACCCGGCCGCGGGGAACGCCGCCAATACCCAGGGCGATATCCAGCCCTAAAGAACCGGTTGAAATTGT
>JAAEQD010000030.1 GCA_024231855.1 Candidatus Zixiibacteriota bacterium | reverse complement strand
AGGCTGTCGATATTATGATAGCCATCCGGGCGTTTATCCAAAACACGCAAATAAAGATTGATTTTTGCAGGCGCTTTAAGGTTGACTTTATCCATATATTAAAATATATATATTGTTGAGCTAAATAGCAAATATTTCCGATAAGAGCAAAATCAATGGTTGAATTAGCTGCCGGGCACAATAGTATCAGTCGTGAGTCAAAGCCACGTAAAATGTGGGTGGCCGTGATTTTAAGCCTGATCTTCCCCGGCATGGGACAATATTATAATGGCGAGATCAAAAGAGCGGTCATCCTTCTCATCACTTCTCATTTCATTGGGATAATTGGTTTAGCATTTATTTATTTCACCGAAAATATTATCCCCTTGCAAATCATGATGTTAGCGATAATTTTTATTTGGATTTTCGCATTTATCGATTCAATTAGATTAACTATAATGAACAAATCGGAATACTTCCCTTCAAAATACAATAATAGATGGTTTAAATATATTGGAGTGATAATCGCCGCGGCTATATTGGGTGCATTTGTAAGCGATTTTGAAAAAGCTTTAATAGTAGAAGCATATAGAATACCTTCGGGTTCAATGGAAAACACGCTACTTGTAGGCGATTTTCTGATGGGCAAAAAATGCGGCGCCGATGGAGTCGATATAAATGATCTCATGATTTTTAGATACCCAAAAGATCCATCGATTTCTTATATAAAACGCTGTATTGCTAAAGGCGGCCAGACAATCGAAATTAAAAACAAACAATTATTTGTCGATGGTAAAATCGTTCCATTACCCGAACACGGGAAACATCGAGATAACAGGAATCTTCCAAACAATGGCAGCTAATGGGGTATAGGTATACGTGACAATATGCCGCTTCGGACAGTCCCGAATGGGCATCTGTTTGTCCTCGGCGATAATCGAGACAATGCCAGCGATTCTCGTTTTTGGGGCTTTCTGGATGAGGACTTCGTGTTAGGCAAAGCCATGTTTATTCATTGGTCATGGGCGCCCGATGCAAATCAACCGCAATCATCATGGGCAAGCTTTGTTTATAATTTAACGCATTTTACAGATCGGGTTCGCTGGGAGCGAATCGGCAAAAAACTCGAATAATCCCATCACCAAAGCAAACATTGAGTCATTATAATCATATAAATTAAATAAATTAAGTTCCAATATAGGATTGACAATAGCGGCTTTGGGGGCATATTTTAGATCAAAACGAAATGAGGTGAAGATGAAAGCTTTAATTACCGGCATAACAGGTCAGGATGGTTCATATCTGGCGGAGTTTCTACTTGAGAAGGGCTACGAAGTTTGGGGCATGGTCAGACGTTCCTCGACGGAGAGTTTCGAGCGCATTGAGCATATAAAAGATAAAATCACCCTCAGCCAGGCCGATTTACTCGATCAGCTTTCGATAGTGGAATTGCTTGAGGAATGCCGTCCGGATGAGGTTTACAATCTGGCGGCACAATCGTTTGTCCCCACAAGTTGGCGTCAACCACTGCTTACCGGCGAGTTTACGGGTTTGGGCGTAACGAAAATACTTGAGGCTATACGCCATGTTGATCCAAAGATAAAATTCTACCAGGCTTCGTCATCGGAGATGTTCGGCAAAGTGTTTGAAGTCCCTCAAACGGAGAAAACGCCATTTTACCCCCGCTCACCATATGGAGTGGCTAAGGTCTACGGTCATTTTATAACGGTCAATTATCGTGAAAGCTATAATATTTTCGGCGTATCCGGAATACTCTTCAACCATGAATCATCTCGGCGAGGATTGGAATTTGTCACCCGGAAGATCACGAATGGCGCGGCCATGATAAAACTTGGTTTAACAAATAAACTGGCGCTGGGCAATCTGGACGCCAAACGAGATTGGGGCTACGCTCCCGATTATGTCAGGTCGATGTGGCTGATGCTTCAACAGGACAGCCCGGACAATTATGTGATCTCAACCGGGGAAAATCACTCGGTGGAAGAGTTTTGCCAACTCGCGTTTGGGCATGTCGATCTCGACTACAGAGACTATGTCGTCACCGATCCGAGATTCGTCCGACCCGCTGAAGTCGATATCCTTCTGGGCAACTCAGCGCATGCTAAAAACGCCTTAGGCTGGGAGCCTGAAGTCAGTTTCAAGGAGATGATCAAAATTATGGTTGATGCCGACCTGGAGATTCTCTCGAAAAAGTGATATTATTTCAAAAAAAAGCAATTGAGGCTGATTATTTTTGAATCTTTATTCGGTTTTAATCGTACCTTCGCATATTTTAAAATTTTAATCGAGAATTGATTGTGAGGAAGGGCATTTTAGTGGATAAAAAAGATGAAAAATTAGTCGACTTCGCCAAACTCTGGCTCGCTCATGATGGCCTGTGGTTTCAGGCAATCGAAAAAAAATATGGTATCGAAGAGGCGATTGAATTAGATAAACAAGCCTGGAGCATGTTTTCCCCAATCGAAGCCAAGCGCATCATGGCTCGCCTGGGAATGAAACCTGGGGGTGGAATTGAAGCGTTGGTTAAAGCATTGGGTGAAAGACTCTATGAACAAATAAACGAACAGGAAGTTATCGAGGCCGATGACGACCATGCTATTTTTATGATGAAGAGATGTCGGGTTCAGGATGCCCGTCAGCGCAAAGGGATGGCCTCTTTCCCCTGCAAAGACGTCGGTCTCGTCGAATATACCGAATTCGCCAGGGCAATAGACCCTCGTATAGAAACCAAATGTATCACTTGTCCGCCCGATGATTACAATGGCGAGTATTGGTGTATGTGGGAGTTTTCAATAGACGGAAAATAGCGGCCTCGGATTTTCACTAACTATAGGGAGAGTGTCTATGGATTATATCATTGACATAGAAATCAAAGAGATTCGCGGTCAGGGAACATGCCCGTCGGGTCATAAGATCGGTGAAGTCTTTCATATGGGAGATGGTAAGCTCTGCCCCTGGGCGACACATACAATTATGCCCTTTGCCACAGCCTTGCGCTTTGGCGGTGAAGTTCCCTGGCGAGACAAAGATAAAGACAAAATAGAGATTTCTTGTCCCGATCCCGATAACGTCGTCGTTTTCAGACTTTCCAGACGGCCCAAAACCGAGGGCATGGATCTGGGATGGTAATCAGTTAGTGAAAAAATCGAATATATTGCCCAGCATATGACTGTCCGCTTTATAGATTTCGGTATACCGGCATCTCCGGCAACTAACTGTCGAGAAACGGGCGCCCTGAACATCGAATATCTTGGACCAGAATCCTCCCGCCGCCCGGAATTCGCCTATCTCATACTGAGTATTCGAGCATTTGGGGCAAACATAATTAAGATTGTTCAAATGTTTATTCCTCTTTTCTCCTTCATCAAGTTTCCGCGATAAATTTCTGATCCTCATTCTATAATACACGATTTCAACCTGATTATTCAAATATAATATCTTTAGCCAGTCTGAAATCCTTTTTTCTAACCACGGTCGATGGCCTTTCATAACGCAATAATAATGGTTTTTATCGAATATATATAAAAAGGCCGGATTGAAATCAATCCGGCCCGTAAATATATATTATAGGCCTGATGTTATTTTAGTACAGGTTCTTCAATTTTGAATTTTTTCATTCTGCGCCATAAAGTTGTCCTCGATATCCCCAGTTGTTGGGCGGTTCGGGTGTAATTGCCGGCGTTCTGTTTGAGGGCTTTCAGGATTAAAGTCTTCTGGTTATCCTTAAGCGTGACATTCAAAAACTCCGGCCCTTCTTCGGAAGCGGGACGATCTTTAGGCAAGGTGAATATTAATGACTCATCGATCACTTCAGATGTTGATAAAGCGCAGGCCCGGGCGATTATATTTTCCAATTCCGCCACATTGCCCGGCCATTGGTAGGTCTGCATCCAGGCCAGAATATCGGGCGCGATAGCTTTGACTTCTTTGTCGAATTTGGCGCTGTATTTCTCCAGGAAATGATTGACCAGCGGGAATATATCGGCGATCCGATTTCGTAAAGGCGGGATGTATATCGGCATTATGTTAATGGCGTAGAATAGGTCTTCGCGGAAATGACCGCCGGCCGCTAACCGCTTTATGCTTTTGCTGCTGCTGCAAATAATCCGAACATCCGATTTAATTTTTTGGTTTTTCTCGGCAACGGTATAGAATCCATCCTGGATGAATCTCAGAAATTTCGTTTGCAGATTCGGCGGCATGTTTTCGATATCTTTCACAAACAATGTTCCGCCGTTGGCACGTATAATCATGCCGGGGTACTCGGGATCAATGTCTCCCCAGCGGCCGAAGAACTCCTGATTTATATCCTTCTCCTCTGAGGTATAGCATTCGACAACGATAAAAGGTGAATCCTTACGACTAGATCGGCCATGAACAGCCCTGGCAGCCAATTCTTTACCGGTGCCGGCTTCGCCTTCAATCAATACCGCTACTTCGGTTACCGATGCTTTGGCGATTAGATCCAGTATATCCTGCATCTTCTGCGATTTCGTAATAAGCCGATCATATTTATCTTCACTGCCTATTACTTTCTGCTCGCGCTTATGCAATATCTTTTCAATTCGTGATAATAAACTTCCAAATTCGAACGGTTTACAGATAAAATCTGCTGCTCCTGCTTGTATTGCATCAACCGCCATAGGTATATTGCCATAGCCGGTGACAAGAATAATCTCGGATCCCGGGTGGATTTTCTTGATATTCTTCATCAATTCGAAACCGGACATTCTGGCCATTCTGATATCGGAGACAACTATATCATAAAACTTGCTTTTAGACTTCTCAATTGCCTCTTCTCCAGATTCAGCGGCATCAACATCAAAACCCTGGCTTCTAATGTAAAAAGCGAGATTCTTACGCAGTACCTTGTCATCATCAACTACGATGATGTTTGTCATGTTACCTCCGAAGTTTATAATTGCTTTCCGTACTGCCTTCCTACTTATTTTCGTCAAAAATCATGCGATATTTAACTTGGAAACACTAAAATATGAATATGTTGGTAATTAAATTTCTTTTTCCTCTAAATGAATTGCGGCAATCTGATTCGTAATGATTATAGTTGCAAATTTATGCGTAGTAATAAAAACGATTTGCCGGTGTTATTCATAGGATTCATTCGTATCGTATATTTTTTTCACAAACATCTGGAAGGATTTGCTAGGATCGACTAAGGCGGTAATCTCCAAAGAAATAAAATCAGGATTACGGTTCATATTTATTATCATTAGTATAGTGGAGCGATTTAGAATTATGTTTATGGTTTGTCTGAAGTATCATTTATTGACTTTTATGGGTAAGGGGCTATTACAATATATATCAATAATGGGTTGCGACGTATATAATAGAATAGGGATTTGCGCGAATAATTATTGACGATCCCTTGATTTAACAGGATATTTCCTGTGGTAGCCTTTCAGTCATGCGATTATGATTTTAATAAGTTGCTTGATGTTCAAACCTTTTCACCTTATTATAATCCGGCGGCCGAACTTGATAATTAAGGCAATAAAGGGTCGCGCAATAAAAGTATCGCGTTGGCAATAGCCAACGAAACATCATCGTCCGGTTATTAAATGGCGCTGATCGATACTCATTATGTCCATAAAGGGAAGGCTACTGAAAATCAGATGATTACATTATTAAAGCCCAGGCTTTATCCGGAAAACAAGAAAACGATTCTGATAACGATTATTTTATTTTTCTTAATAGTCACGATTTGTTCGGCGACTGAAAGTTACAAAAACGCTAATACCATGAAACCCGATAGCCTATCGGATTTACTGCTTCTGCGGGCCATGAAAAGTATAAATCTGGATAATTTTAAGGCCGCCTGCGCGAATCTGGATAGTCTGATTACGATCGATAATTCCAATTGGCCGGCTTATGTAATAAAAGCCGGGATCGTTTATACCCAGATGACGGATGATGAAGATTTCAACCGCGAGGATCATTTTAAGGCTTTGATCGATACCGCGCTGGCGGGCTTGAACGCGCATCTAACAAAGCACCCCAATGATAAATGGGGATTATTTTTTAAAGGTACCGCCATGGGCTATCTGGCTCTCTGGGAAGCCCATCACGGAAGCTGGGTTAAGGCTGTGTTTAAAGGTCTGGATGCCGGTAAAATATTTTCCAAAGCCGTTCAGCAGGATTCGCTTTTTTATGAGGCTTACCTGGGTTTGGGCACACTCAATTACTGGCGATCAGCCAAGATGGGCTTCTTGAGATCGCTACCGTTTATTCCCGATAAGCGCGAATTAGGTATAAGTCAAATTACGCTGGCAAAAGATAACGCGCG
This sequence comes from Candidatus Zixiibacteriota bacterium, assembly GCA_024231855.1. Classification (GTDB taxonomy): domain Bacteria; phylum Zixibacteria; class MSB-5A5; order UBA10806; family 4484-95; genus JAAEQD01. Next base: position 15,277 of record JAAEQD010000030.1, on the reverse strand, counting down.
TTATGCCTCGAATGCCGCGGCGCTGGGCCTGGCCTGGATTTATATCGATCGCAAAGAATATGGCCGGGCTATCGCTATAACGGATCGACTGTTGAAGCAAGGCCTGAATGGCCGTCAAATACTCTGGCCCAGAGGGATCGCCAATTTCAAGCGGCACTACGCCGAAGGAACGATTGAGGCATTTTCACGAATCCTCGAAAGCTTAAACCGGCAAGAAGGACAAAACTATTATAACATCTCGTTATGTGAATACTACCTCGGTTTGGCCAATTACTGGAAGGGCAATTATGCCACCGCCCTGAGTTATCTAAATTCGCTTCTGGATCGCGAAGTGGAAAAAAAGGTTAAAAAACGTTTATCGAAGAAATACAAGGCCGCCAAGAAATATAAAGAGAAAATAAAGAAGCAAATAGCGGAAGAAAAAAAGCGCCGAAGCAAGCAAAGCTGATCGTTTTCGAATTAATTCCAGACTTCATTATTCTATAAATGGTTATGCCGAAAATAAAGAAACTGGTGGGAATATTACTATGAGTAAGGGATTATTTAATTAACGAGTTATAATAAAGCCCGGAAAATGTTTGAATTCCCTTCCAACATAGGGTAATATATAATAAAAACCATAAGGAGGATTATTTTATGAGTAATGGTGGTGCGGCGGCCGGAGGAGCGGCTGGAGCGGCGGCCCATGCCGCGGCGGTGGCCAACGCGATTAAAGCTTCGGGGGCGATTGTCCGGGTGGAAAACCGCGATTTTCAGACCATAATCGAACGAGCCGAAAGGCCGTTGATAGTGGTAGCGGACGCGAGTTTCTGGTCGCCGGGTTATAAATATATATCAAGTTATAAAGGATTGGCGTTCTTTACCAAATCGGCAGAGCCTTTAAGGTTGCCATCGGATGCCGAAATTATTTCGGCGAAGAAAATTCATATCCCGAGTTGATTGGGAAATTGATTATTGCCCGGCCGGTTTTTCCGGGATAATGATCCAGGCAAGGATATAACCCGGTATACCGGCGCCTCCGGCCAGTAAGAATACCACCCAGGCGATTCGAACGATAACCGGGTCGATATCGAAGTATTCGCCCAATCCGCCGCATATGCCGGCGATTTTTCGATTCTCGATAGATCTGTATAATTTCTTTTCCATAGCGCCTCTCAGATAATTAAATGTCGGCCGCAGTTGAAAGCCTCTTTTAATTTAGCCTCATTCCCGGCGACTTCGCCATAGTTCAAACTTCCGGTAGTATACATGAGTTCGAATTTAATATCAATACCGGCCCAGATAAAAAATGCCCGTGTCACCCTCAAAGCCGCGTCGAATTTGCCGTAATCTCCGGCTACTAAAATGATACCGCCTTTTTTGCCCTTGAGCAGCGGTTCTTTGAATGCCTGCTTGTTCATATTGGAGAAATCCGCCGGGCGCAGGCAATTACTTCTGTCGATAAAGGCCTTGGCCTGGGCGGACACCGAATCGAAATATATCGGCGAACCAAGGACGATTGCTTCGCTGCTTGCCATTCTTTCAAATAGCTTAAGGGCGTCATCTTGGAAAAAACAGTACTCGGGTTCGGGCGATTTGCCGCAAGCCTGGCAGGGAATTATAATCATCTCGTTTAAGCGGTAAAATTGGGTTTTAAATTTGCCACCCTGAGCGCCTCGGAGCGCTTCCTTGATAAGAATATCAGTCGAACTTTGAGGCGTGGCTGATCCCGAAATACCTAAAATCATCGGAAATTATAAACCAGACCGAGCTGAATCCGGTCAGCCTCCGGCGCGACGTAAACTTCAAACGCCTTGTCGGTCTGATCGAAATCCGCCAGATGGGCATCCACGTAAGCGTCAAACATGGAAACGAACACAACCAGGGCTGTTAGCCAGAGATGAACATTGCGGCTGTCGCGCCGCTGTTCATACAGCGAAAATTGCCGGGTTTTAATTGTGTCATTTTCCGCGTTAACTACATTTCGCCAATGCTCATCCATCTGTTTCCAGCGCCAGCGCACGTACCATAACAGATAGGCTTCCGTTCCTCCATAAAGAATTGTCTTAATATATTTCCTATTATAAAACTGTCCTCCTCCGGGAATAGCGGCCGAAAGCATAAGCGCCCCGGTAGGCCAGGGTTTTCTAATTTTCTTCTCTCGAGGAATCATCGGCCTGGAATTTCCCGTATCCTTCCATGTCGATTCCTGAGTCGAATCGCTGATCTCGGATTCTAAGGCTATTGGGCTTGGGAACTGATCGGTCGAGTCTTCTTCATCGAAAAGTATATCAGATGATTCCGAAGCCGGCGGCAAAAACGACCGATTGCTGAGGTTGCCCCCGGCATTTACTCCAATTGCCGAGGCCGCCCAAAACATTAGAATTAGGTAAGTATGACGTATCATTTGTTTTGTTTTACTCCCGAGGCTACCTTAAGTTTGTGACGGCTCATTTTAATAGAGAGCTTACCGTTTGTCGTAGTAAATGTCTCTCCCTCATAATGAACGGGCAAAGGCTTATCTGAGAATATTTCCAGTTGTTTGCAGCGATACATCGAAACTTCAGGCGCCCGGATATGTTTACCTTTTAGAACCTTGGGTAATAGGCTCATAATCCTCATTTTACCTATACTTGTAGCAAGACAAACATCAAACTTGCCATCGTCGGTGATTGCCTGGGGAGTCAACAGAAAGCCACCGCCCGTGCTGCGGCCAATACCGACTGCCACTAATAAAATATCGCGCTCTAATTCAAGACTGTCGATGCGGAGTTTGATATCGTGCGATTGATAATTCTTCAAGACTTTGTATACCGCTTTAAGGTAGGTTACGATACCCAAATTTCTCATGGTCTTATTCGCCTCTATTCCCACCTGCGCATCGAAACCAACTCCTAACATATTGAAGAAGGGCCGATCATTGAATATGCCCACATCCAGCGTTATCGCTTCGCCGAATGCCGCCGCCTGGCAGATTTCCTCGAAATTGCTTTCTATATTCAGCATTTTAAAAAAATCATTACCGGTGCCAGCGGGAATAACCGCCAGAGTCGTATCCGTGCCATAAACGCCTGCGGCCACCATATTAACTGTCCCATCGCCGCCAACAGCGGCTATTCTTTTATAGCCGCATTGGGCCGCTTTGGCGGCAAGTTTAGTGGCTTGTCCGGGATTTTCTGTAATCCGGATATCAGTTGTCAAACCAAGCTTGACCAGTTGTTTTTCAAGCTTCGGCAGTAGATCAATTGATTTGCCCCGCCCGCCAGCCGGGTTAACAACCAGCATTATTCTTTTAGCCATCGTACTCATATATAAAAGATAGCAATAATGATCCCATGTGTAAACAATTATCCGCAATATCGGAAATATAGCGACATTTTTAGGTAAAAACAAATAAGCCTGAAAAATACTATAAACCGCAAATTTCTATTGACCATCGGTAATTATCCAATATTATTTGCTAATCGATATTAAACATTTGACCGATGGAATTTATAATCCTAATTTCAAAGGTTGTTAAGGAATAAAATTTTGGTACAATCAGCGGATCTACAACACAAAACGACAACCAGGGCATTCGCCGGTCATATTCTGGCGATAGAAATTAACGATTTTCTGCCCAATGGCTTTAGTTCGAGCAAAAGTAGATCGAGGGTAATCCCTAATATTTTACATCTTATTGACCATATTGATAAATATCGAGCCGAGGCAAATTTCTACATAACTCCGGATTTGATGAAGGATTTCCCCGAAATCATCTCACTGGTATCATCCCGGGGACATGAAATTGGCTTATGTTGCGATTATCGCTGCTTTAAATGCCCCGCGGATATATCGGCATACAAGAAAGAGCTCGAAAATTTTACCAAGCAACAAGCCTTTGGATTCATGTTAAAAAGCCAATCACAATATGGACGAGAGATTCTTAAATCGCTTGCCGGTTCCGATTTTCAATACTGTCTAACCGATTTCAATATAGCTTCTCGTGATAATATCATATTACCCATTGAAATGAAGTATAGTGAAAATATGAGAATTAGCGCTTTTCCCCCAAGTTATTATAAATTTTTAGGTATAGATATTGAATTCGGTCAACCCAGCAAAATGAGATTATACCCATACTGGTTTTTACGCAAATGTATACGACATTTCACCTATATTGATACTCCGGCGATAATTAATTTCCCACTTTGGGAATTCGATCCTCATCTTCCCCGTCAGGTATTGAGCCCAATTCAAGGTCTTCGAAGCTATGGCAACCTATCTCTGGCCGAATATAAATTAACCCGGCTTCTGCTTGAATTCGATTTTGCCAGGATTCCCAAAATCATGGGCTTGGAAGATACCGATAATAATTAATTGTTATTTTTGAAGATTTCACTTTACCGGCAAATATAAATAATACTATATTTGTGATTGAATCGACCGACAACAGTAATAAAAGGAGATAGGGAATTGTATTCAGGCAAGCTCAGAAAAACGGTATTTATTATTAACTCGCTTAAAAACCTGATCAAGATATCGCCGATTATAGATAAGATATCCCGCTTTTACGATACCCTTGAACCGATTATTTTATACACAGGTAAACCTTTCGCCAAAAACGACTCGGCTTTCTATTACGAAACATTGGACCTGCCAAAACCCAATATCTTCCTGAATATCCGTACCGGAACCCAAGCGGAAACCACCGCGGGGGTTATTTTGGAGATGGAAAAATCCCTGTCCGAGATTGCTCCGGATCTGATTGTTGTCATTGGCGGCTCATCGGCAGCCCTCGGCGCATCGATAACAGCCGGTCGAATGGGTATTAAGATAGCTCATATCGAAGCTGGCTTGCGCTGTCCAGGAAATATATCCGCCACAGATATCAATCGTAAGCTGGTCGACAGCATATCCGATATGTTTTTTGTCACCGATGGCATTGCCCACGCCAATATATTTCAGGAAGGAATTCCAGAAGAGCGAATATTCTTCGTCGGCAATGTTATGGTTGACGCCTTGAAGAAATTCCTGCCCTTAGCCGCCGGTTCGAAAATTCTAAGCCGGTTGGGCTTATCGCCCAAGCGATACGCGGTTCTATCTTTGCACCGCAAAGTAAACACCTGCAGCTTCGACACGATGAACGGCATAATCTCGGCGGCCAAACAAATTTCGGAGAAAGTTCCGGTTGTTCTAGCCTGTCACAGACGGATTAAAGATGAGATCAAGGAATATGGCCTGACTCATTATTTCGACGATAAGAGATTAATGATATATGTCGAATCGAAGTATCCGGATATCCTGGCCCTGGAAAAGGATGCTCTTTTCCTGATGACAGATTCCGGGACCATGCAAGTCGAATCAAGTGTTCTGGGTATACCATGCTTAACCCTTCGCTCGAACACGGAATGGATCGCCACAGTCAAAGAGGGTACCAATAAAATCGTTGGCGCTTTTCCCGAAAAAATAACGGCCTGCGCGGAAATGATTCTAAGCAGCGAAAATAAAATCGGCGGCGCGCCCAAGTATTGGGATGGCCATTCAGCCGAGCGGATCGTTGAAATAATCGCCAAATCTTTCCCCTACGAGGATCCGTCAACCCGCAAAATCAAAACTATCACAGTATCTGAGTAGATGCCCAAAGTTGTTATCACCGGGGGAGCCGGATTTATTGGGTCCAATCTCGCCGAAGCGATGGTCAATTCGGGTTGGGCTGTAACCGCTATTGACGATTTATCATTTGGCAGCTTGAACAACCTCGAGTCGATTAAAAAAGACAGTAATTTCCAATTTGTCAAATCCGATATTTGTCAATCCGGCGCGCTCGATGACGCCTGTAAAGACACCCAATGCCTGGTTCATTTAGCCGCTTATAAAATACCTCGTTATGGCGGCGCTCTTAAAACATTGAATATCAATAATGACGGTACAAGGGCGGCCCTGGAATGCGCCTCGAAATATGGCCTGAAATTCATTCTTGCCTCTACTTCTGATGTTTACGGCAAGAACGCCAACCCGCCGTTTAAAGAGGGCGATAATCTCGTTTTAGGACCTCCGTTTATCCGTCGATGGGCATATGCAGTTTCAAAGGCTTTCGATGAGCAATTGGCAATGGCTTACTATGACGAAAGGGAACTTCCAATAGTCATATTAAGGTTCTTTGGCAGTTATGGTCCCCATAACCATCGCACCTGGTGGGGTGGGCCACAGGCGGTGTTTATCGAACAGGCATTACAGAATCACTCGCTTTCGGTTCATGGAGATGGTCGACAGACGCGGAGCTTCTGTTATGTCAGCGATACTGTTAGAGGGATAAAATCAGCTATAGAAACGGACAGGGCAATCGGCGAAATAATAAATATCGGCTCTATAAATGAAATTAGCATCGAAGAGTTGGCGAGAAAGGTTATCGTCCTGGCCGATTCAAAATCTGAAATCGAGTTTATAGCCTATGAACAATTCGGCGGCCGGTATGAGGACGTTCGAAATCGAGTGCCGGATTTAGCCAAAGCCAAACGGCTGCTGAGATTCGAACCGAAAATTAGTCTGGATCAGGGATTAACCAGAACAATAGAATGGCACAAGCGGTTCGCGAGGATGAGCGATTGATATCCATGTCAGTTAAGTTATTTTTTAAAATAATTGAAAAAAATAAATAATTATGCTTTAATTTTCCGATAACTATAAGGAATACAAAAAAAACATTGTAATAGGAGAAAACGATGCCTCGCACAAAAGATGATATTATAAAGTTGATGGATGAAAATCAGATCAAATATATCCGATTATGGTTCACCGATATTCTTGGTTGTCTCAAAGGGATGAGCATTACCCGCTCGGAAATCGAGGCGGTCCTGGATCATGGCCAGGGATTCGATGGTTCATCTATCGAAGGTTTTGTCCGGATAGAGGAGTCCGATTTAATGGCAATCCCCGATCTGGATACCTTCAAGATTATTCCATGGTCCATAAACGACGAAAAAATCGCTTGCATATTCTGTGATATCCAAACCCCGGATGGCAATCCTTATGAGGGCGACTCCCGTTACATCCTAAAAAGAGTACTAAAGAGACTAACCGATGACGGTTTCACAGCCTATATGGGCCCGGAGATGGAATATTTCTACTTCAAAGATTCCAGCGCCCCGGAGATAATAGATAAGGGTGGTTATTTCGACTATGCCGCCGTTGACGCGCCAACCAAGATGCGTAAAAAAACAATCAAGGCGTTGGAAGCGGTAGGCATTCCTGTTGAATGCTCTCATCATGAAGTAGCCCCATCCCAGCATGAAATAGATTTAAAATACCAGGAAGCCCTTAAAATGGCGGACTTCGCCATGTTATACAGGTTAGTGGTCAAAGAGATAGCGGCTACGGAAAATTATTATGCCACTTTTATGCCAAAGCCAATATTCGGGGCCAATGGTTCGGGTATGCACATTCATCAGTCTTTGTTTAAAGATGACAGGAACGCTTTTTTCAATCCTAATGATCAGTATAATTTATCCGATATGGCCAAAAGTTACGTAGCCGGATTACTTAAGCATATTAAGGAATTCTGTCTCGTTACTAATCAGTGGGTAAATTCATATAAAAGGCTTGTTCCCGGTTATGAAGCTCCCGCTTATATTTCCTGGGGACAGCGCAACCGGTCGTCATTGGTCCGCATCCCTATGTATCGGGTTGGCCGAGAAGAGGCCACCAGAGTTGAATTGCGAAGTCCCGATCCGGCCTGTAATCCATATCTCGCTTTTGCCGTGATGCTGGCGTCCGGTTACGAAGGCGTAAAAAATAATTACGACCTGGCTGATCCTATCGAAGAAAATATTTTTCACATGGATTCACAAACTCTCAAGGGTAAAAAAGTGGATATCCTGCCCAATTCTCTGGAAAACGCGGTTAAAGAATTCGAAAAATCGAAATTCATGCGAGAAATACTTGGCGATCATGTTTTCTTCAAATTAATAGAAAATAAAAAGGTCGAATGGGACAGGTACAGGATGGCGGTCACTCAATTCGAGATAGAGAACTATCTTCCGCTGCTGTAGTTACGCGGATTGTATTTAAAGAAATGATCATTTTTGAAAATGGTTCGACTTAGACGGATGCATTTGCGGGTAATTTCCATATATCGGCTTAAGTTAATCTATAAAGCACTGTTTCATCAATAGGCCGGTATGTAAATGAAAAATATATTAAGCTTCGATATTGAAGAACATTTCCAGGTATCCGGGCTGGCGGCGGCTATCAGCCGCGACCAATGGGACAGTTTCCCCTCAAGGGTTGAGAAAAACACGCATAAGGTGCTTAATATACTAAATCGGTATAAGGTTAAAGCCTCGTTTTTCATACTCGGCTGGATTGCCGAGAGACATCCCGGGTTGGTAAAAGCTATCGCCGAGGAAGGACATGAGATTGCCAGTCATGGTTATGATCACAAGTTGGCTTACGATATCACTACCGAACAATTTAGTACGGACCTGAAGCGAACGAATGATATTCTGGAGGATATTACGGGTGAGAAAATCATCGGTTATCGCGCCCCCAGTTTTTCGTTGGCCTCCGACGATAGCGAGAAATTCGGGATATTGGTCGATCTCGGATTTCGTTATGACTCATCGCTTTTCCCAATGAAACATTTCCGCTATGGCGACGCGCAATCGGTTCCGGTTTCACCTTTTGATATTAAGGTCGATAGCCAAACATCGATCAAGGAATTCCCCGTGACCGTAGTTGATTTTCTGGGCCGGCGCATACCGGCCGGCGGTGGCGGTTATTTCAGGTTTTACCCCGATTTCTTCATAAAGCGAAATCTCAAAAAGGTTGCCGCCGAGGGCAGACCTACGATAATTTACCTACATCCCTGGGAATTTGACCCCGATCAACCCCGCGTTTCAGGCGCCGGCTTTGGTAATACTTTCAGACATTACGTGAATCTCGGCAAAACTATGGGCAAGCTGGATAATGTTCTGAGAGAATTCGAATTCGGACCGTTCAAGGATTTTTTATAACCGATTTTACCAATCCGAAAATACCAAATATAAAAAAGGGAGCCTATTCGACTCCCTTAAGTATCCGGTAATATTTTTATCTAATTAATATCTGGGCTGCGCTTTTGTACCTTTTGAGTTAAACGATAATTTAATAGCGACATATACAAAATCGAATTTCTGGGCGTTCAGAGGATCTCCTTCGCCAATCGCTAATACGGGGTCAGCTTCGCCCATGTTGTAGCGTACTTCCAGTTCATAAATAGTTGAGGCAAGAGGATTGGAGGAGATACCCAAACCACCGGTAAAAAACATACCTGACTCGAATGCTATATTCTCGGTGTTATCCGGTGTCCAGAGATGGGAATTTGGTTTGAATAAGCCACCGCCACCGATAATATACAATTTCCCTTTATCCAGACTAAACGTGTTGATCCTGGCCAAACCGCCATATTGAGTGAAATTGTAGCTGGTATTCCCGGCGGAACTTTGAATGTTGGACCCAAAACGATGGTATCTGAAGAAAGGCCCGAAAGATATATTATTCAATAAGGCATATCTTAGTTCAATTCCAATACCAAAGCCAGTATTTGCGTTCAATGAATCGCTACGAAAATCGCCCATAGCGGAGGTGAAACCTACTTCACCGCCAGCAATAAAACTACCGGCTTGTTGAGCTAGTCCAATATTGGGGACAACCATTACCGCAATAAGAATCGCTATTAAGCTACTTCTCATTAAAAGACTCCTTTGTTTTGATAGAGCACCTCATCTCTCCCCAGTGCATTATAATATAACAAATTAAAAATTCGAGACAAGGCATATTTAACAATAATCTAAATAAAATCCGAACGATTGAATTTCCGTCCAAACAACTCAATCTTTACGAAATTTTTTACCAATATAGCTATAAGTAAAAGCATAATATGGATATTACCTGATAAGACCGCGTATTCAATGGGCAGACAAAGACCAGCGGAATTGGCCGCACTATATTTTATCATTGGGAAGACAAGCCTCAACCGGGCAAACCTCGGCGCAATTCTCGCAATCATTACAGATATCTTGATCGATTATATAAAAGGGGTCGCCTGGCGCAATGGCGTTTTCCGGACATTCCGGAACGCAAATATCGCACATGATGCACTCATTCGTGATAATATAGGGCATCCGCTCACCCTCCTATTTATTGCCAATCGCTCTTATAATCCAGCAAATATCAGTTTTTCCGTCAGCAAAACTCTATGGTTAAAAATCGAACTATTGCTTAACGGTATTAATTATAAAGTATATAAACTGCGGTAAAAATTATTGTCAAGAAAAACTACAAACTTTTTACGGCAAAATTCTAATCCTGGCGTTCTCTGATAATTCGACCTGACCGGCTCCAGAAGGTAAATCAAACTGTAAGAAAACGCTTTCTCCGCTCCTTGGCGGCGTCAATTTCAATCTCGGAAAGCGATTATTTATCCAGAACTTTTCCCTTGCTCGCATATATACTAAAGAAGTATACTTGATTAAACAGAAAGGTACGAAAATGGCATTTAATTTTATTACCAAAATATTCGGTTCAAAACACGATAAGGATATAAAAAAACTGGCTCCAATTGTAGACGAGATTAACGAAATATACGAATCTCTCCACGATAAACCGGATGACTGGTTCACCAGTCGGACCGAAGAGTTAAAAGCGGAATTGAAGCCTATTGGTGAGGAATTCTTAATTCACCTGGAGGACAATCCCGATCTCGAAAAAGAGCGGAAAAAAGCCGCTTACCAGGAGATACTTGGAGATAAACTCGATGAAGTATTGCCCGAGGCATTTGCCATGGTCAAACAAGCCTGCAAAAGGTTGACAGGAAAAAGCTGGGATACCGCCGGTGTAGATATCGAGTGGGATATGATTCCTTATGATTGTCAGCTAGTCGGCGGAATCGTCCTTCATCAAGGAACGATATCAGAAATGGCCACCGGCGAAGGCAAAACCCTGGTGGCGACTCTGCCTCTGTATCTCAACGCCTTGGTAGGCCAGGGCGCGCATCTAATTACCGTAAATGATTACCTGGCCCGCCGCGATGCCAATTGGATGGGCAAGGTTTTTGAGTTTCTTGGTTTAACAATCGGTTGTATCCAGAATGATATGTATCCCTCCGAGCGACGTGAACAATATGGTTGCGATATTACTTATGGGACCAACAATGAATTCGGTTTCGATTATCTTCGAGATAATATGTCGGTTCGGGCCGAGGATATGGTCCAGCGCGGCTTCTTTTTCGCCATAATAGATGAGGTTGATTCGGTTCTTATCGATGAGGCCAGGACGCCGCTTATTATCTCCGGGCCGGTCGAATCGAAGATGAACGAACGATTCATCGAGATGAAGCCTTTGGTTCAGAACCTGGTTCGGCGGCAAAATCAGTTATGTTCGAAGCTCATTGCCGATGGCGAGAAATCGATGGACCAAGGCGAAGATTACGAGGCCGGTGTCAGTTTCCTGATCGCCCAACGCGGCGCTCCCAAAAACAAGAAACTGCTAAAACTCTATAAGGAAAAGGGTATCAAGCAACTGGTACAGAATGTCGAGTCGGATTACATGCGCGATAAAAAAATGCATGAAATCAACAATCAACTTTATTTCTCGATTGACGAGCGCGAGCACAATGTCAGCCTCGAAGAGCCGGGTCGGTCCCACCTCTCGCCGGGTGATCAGAAATTGTTCGAAATTCCCGATATCGCCGAAGGGCTGGTAGCTATAGACAATGATCAAAATTACAACGATGATGATCGAGTCCGGGCCAAGGAGGAACTGTACCGCCGGCATGGTGAGCTTTCGGATAAAAACCACGCGATTAACCAACTTTTGCGCGCGTATCAGATCTACGAAAAAGATAACGAATATGTCGTGCAAGAGGGCAAGGTGATGATCGTTGATGAGTTTACGGGAAGATTAATGCCCGGTCGGCGATACTCCGATGGCCTTCACCAGGCGATTGAAGCCAAAGAAGGCGTCACAGTCGAAGGCGAAACTCAGACTTTGGCCACGATCACATTGCAAAATTTCTTCAGGATGTATCACAAACTTTCCGGAATGACCGGTACTGCCGAAACCGAGGCCGGCGAACTCTGGGAAATCTATAAACTCGATGTGGTAGTTATTCCCACCAACCGTCCGGTAAGACGGATTGATGAAGAGGACGTCATCTATCGTACCCGTAATGAAAAATACATCGCTATTATCCAGGAAATAGTTCGGTTACATAAGGAGCATATTCCGATACTTGTCGGCACAGTATCGGTCGAGGTCTCGGAAATTCTCTCAAAACTTCTCAAGCGGGAGAAAATCGGCCACTCAGTATTAAACGCCAAGTACCATCAGCAAGAGGCCGAAATCGTCCAGAAAGCCGGCCGTCCCGGGGCGGTTACGATTGCCACCAATATGGCCGGTCGAGGAACGGATATTAAACTGGGCGAAGGAATCGTCAAATCGCCCCATTGCATGCTGGTTTCGAGGGCTGATGATGAGAACGAATGCCCGTTTTATAAAGAACTAGAATGCCAAAATGATGTCCCATGCGGCTTGCATATTATCGGTACCGAACGTCACGAATCGCGCCGTATCGACCGCCAGTTGCGCGGCCGTTCAGGCCGTCAGGGAGATCCCGGAAGTTCGCGCTTCTTCCTCTCGCTCGAGGATGAGCTTATGCGGTTATTCGGTTCGGAGCGAATCGCCGCCGTTATGGACAGACTGGGAATCCAGGAGGGCGATGTTATCGAACACAGCATGGTAACCAAGGCAATAGAACGCGCCCAGAAACGTGTTGAGGCCCAGAACTTCTCGATCAGAAAACATCTGCTGGAATATGACGATGTTATGAACAACCAGCGCGAAGTAGTTTATACCAAACGGGCTGATTGCCTTAAGGGCAAAAACCTCAAAGACGAAGTGCTGGAACTGGTACCGAAAGTAGTCGAGAATAGGGTCTGGGAATTCTGCCCGGAAAAAGAGTATCCTGAAAACTGGAATCTGGATGGTTTGCGCGAGCAAAGCCGCAAGATATTCCTTCTGGATTTTAAATGGCCTGAGGATGATATTCTCAAGCTGGATCAGCATACCGTAGTCGACAGACTCGCTAAGGCCGCTCTTGAGATATACGATAATAAAGAGAGGCTTCTAGGCGAAGAGACCATGCGTCAACTCGAGCGATTTGCTTATCTGTCGGTTATCGATAACGAATGGAAAGAACATCTCTATGAGATGGATCATCTAAAAACGGGTATCGGCCTGAGAGCTTATGGTCAGCGTGATCCGCTGATCGAGTTCAAGAAGGAAGGCTACCGGATGTTCGCCGAGATGCTGCAACTACTCGACGAGCTGGCTATCACTTATATTTACAGGTTAAAACCCGCCGGCGCCGAACAGCCCCATCAGCCAAAACAGCAGATGGTGGCGGCCAAGCAGGACGCGGTCGGTATGGGCGTGGCCACGGCGGCGCAGGCCAAGGCCGCCCAAACCGGTGAAAACGGGCCAACCGGCTACACCGGCCCAATGAAGGAGGCCTCCGAGAGCACCCAGAAAAAGCGGCCCGTCCGAGTCGAAAAGAAAGTCGGCCGCAACGAACCCTGCCCCTGCGGCAGCGGCAAGAAATACAAGCAATGCCATGGGCAAACTGGTTGAGATACGGTCTCAATTAACACATCACTATTTATATCAATGAATTACAATAAACGCCATGCTCAAAGTAGGACAAGCCGTCAAGGTCCTGAGGACATTCTTGCTTGTCCGGTTATACAAAAAACGTTTGACTTGCTGATTGTGATGTCAGAGGTTGAGCAGATCATACACGTAAGAATGTAATTTTCCTTAAGCTACTACCAATTATTTTCATTAATATTAACCGGGCCGCCACAGCCACTGCCAGGAATTGTGGTGTTAGTATTGGGCCAGATTTCGCCTGTTGACGGTTTATATGCCCAGCCGCCTCGGGTGCCGACAACCACGCCCATGGTGAATCCCTCGACAATTGAGTCAGGAGCGTTGCTCTTATCCTGAAACGGATTTTGGGGAATTTCATGATCCATTACGGCGCCAACTGTCGATAGCGTATCAAGTACCGGCCAAAGGGATATTCCCGTTGTGACAATATTATCAACATTATAAATAGATATAGCCTGTCGAAAGCCGCCGAGAGTGGATTTACAGCCGCTTTTCTTGGCCTGAATCGGGATATTTTTAAAACTCGGTATTGAGACACTGGCTAAAATCCCCAGGACAATTATGACCATGACAACTTCAATAAGTGTATATCCACCGTTTTTATAGAGCACATCGCTCTCCGCATGGTAATTAGTTTTATTAACCCTTAGGTTAATATTATCGGAGCAATGCGTAGCCAGCTTGACTTAACATTAATTCCATATATCAGTAATAATAGTGTAATTAGCTTTTAAGCGAAGGCAGGAATCCTTTCCGGCCCCTGAAGGAGGCTATCTTAATGTCGTCAGGAAAGGATATATAAAGGACTTTGTCCGCCTGACGATGCGAAATAACATCTTGATCGCAGTAGGTCAAACATTCCTGTTTGACCAGACAAGCAGGAATGCTTGTCCTACTGGGCGAGTTGTTAAACAAAAAAGCCGGGCCGCTCTCCACGTTGGCCCGGCTTAACGCCCCTAATTGTCTATTTTAAACTTTTAATCCGATATGGCATATCTTGAAAAATGATCTATTTCAAATCGCAACCTGGGATCGGATTTCTGCTGGGTATCAATATTACTCCATCTGTTGTTGTTTTCATTATATTGGTATAATTTAACCACATTTGAATTAGGATGATTATTAAAGCCTTCGGAGCCGACATCGATAATCAGGCTATTATCGAATTCCAGGCCATCAGGCAGGCAATTGAAATACATCGCCACCAGAGCAGTATCATTACCCTGGTCGAAATTCAGAAGTTGGCAATCTATACTAAAATCGGTATCTTCGCTGACAAGGTCACTGCCGGCGATTATATATACAGATTCATCGCCCAGGCTGACCTCCACAGAGTCGCCTGTCCCCGATCCCAGATCAAATTCGACGCTGGACGTATCGACAATGACAACATCCAATTCGCCGTCATGTGAAACGCCAATTATCTCCGAAAACAGCTCCTCAAGTTCGGTAGTTTCAACTTCCGGATCGGGCTCGGTCGATTCGTTTTTCGAACAAATTAATAACAACATACAGATAATCATTACGAATACGATTTTGGTGATTTTCAGCACGGGCATTACCCCCTTACTTAAATGTTTATGAATCAGATGTAAGTCCACAGATGTCTGGT
>JAAEQD010000029.1 GCA_024231855.1 Candidatus Zixiibacteriota bacterium | reverse complement strand
GGCTTCAATATCAGAAGCTGTGCGCGGAATAATCTTATAATAGACATCACTACCATCACTGAAACTGGAGGCGATTCCGGTAATTGAGATAATCGTTTCACCCATGACAGGAGTGAAAATGTAATATTCATTGCTTATAGTTGTAGCGCCACTACCATCATCTACCATCCAATAACCATCGCCATCAACCTCCTGAGTAACATCAACCGTCGAAATCTTAACCAGCATTCCCTCATAAGCTTCGGCGCTGTCATTACAATCTTCGGATAACATCCCGGTCGAAAGTACGAGGGGCGCAAGAATCTGAACGCCACTGGCAATGGAAGTCAGACCGGAGATACTTGTCAAATATGTGTAGCCGTCTCCATCATCACTTTCCTCGTTCACTTCACCGGTAAAGCTGACGGAATCACCCGGCGTCAAATTACTCCCGGCATCGCTAACGAAAATTCCGCTCCATAAAGAATCGGCATCCTGTATGTAGAAATTCGACGAATCATCAGGATCAACCGCTGTTACAACACCGGTTATTGATACATTGTTTAACAGTAGCGGAGAAGGATAGCATCCGATGAAACCGGGATCACTATCATTGAACTGGACTTCGTAAATCGTTTCACCAGAACTAACACTAACTGAGAACATCAGCAGCGTAAATAATAAAATAATGGTGTTCTTTTTCATTAGCTACCACTTTCAGTTTCATAATTATTGGAAGAACTCTCCGGATCCAATTGCAAATCAGGAACCAGTTTATTGAATATCATACGAGCGGCTTCAATTGCACCTACCTTATCAGACGAGATTCTCAAAAGGGGATTTTCTTCCTCGGCATAAGGATAACCGACGCCGGCGATTCGAATCTGACCCATCAAAGCCCGTTCGTAGAGGTTTTCTATATCAGCTTTATCAGTGCGTAATTTCTCTCTTTCAATACAGATTTCAAGAGGACAATC
>JAAEQD010000028.1 GCA_024231855.1 Candidatus Zixiibacteriota bacterium | reverse complement strand
CAATATGAAGATGATTGGCATAACGGTCAATATCTAAAGCATGAGCAAACAGAATTAAGTCATCATATTTTAGCTTTTCGCTATCATATGATTCAATTAAAGCAGCAATACTCTCATCGAATACGCTTTGACAATCTACCAGGTGAAGTCTTTTCGCTGACCGAGAATCGGTGGCAAATCGGCGAATCTCATCCTTTAGATATTGAGGGCTTAACTCGCCGGAATCTGATTTCCCAGAACCGCGAATCCGGTTAGATTGTTTATCGCTATTAACGGAGTTATGTTTATTAGATGGAATTCGAACGGTAAAATTCGAATCAGCGATTGGAGTGGATTGCTTGCCGGAGAGGATTTCAGCCGAGTCGAATTCGAGTTTTGCCAATATAGCCGCATCTTTGATGAATCCATCATGTTCATGTTCATTGCTTGATACCACAACTACCGGTCTCCGGGTGTTTTGATTATCTTTTATGGAATTTACGAGTTCAAGCGAATATGGCCAAAAACCGGCTTCAAGATATATCTGATAATTAGTTTTGACTTTAGCCCGTAATTCAACCTCCAGACCCAGCAGACCAGCCGTTTCAAAGGCGTTTGACGGTCTATCTTCAGGCGATAATGATAACATCATCATGATCGCGTGGTTCAATTTTTCATTTGATGTTTTTGGTTTTTCCGGAGTCGCTTCGGTAATCATCTTTATCAACGCGCCCTCATCGGGAGCGATAAACGGCAATGTACCTGTAGCAAGTTCGTAAAACGTCGCGCCCAGGGAATAAATATCTGATTGAACTGAAACCGGACTGCCAGTTAATAGTTCCGGGGCCAGATAACCGAAGGTGCCGCTTCTTGTGCCATCCTGACTATCCTGGGGCCGAATAAGATTGAAGTCTATCAGCTTCAGCTTGCCGGCGCTGTCATATGTGAAGTTCTGAGGTTTGTAATCGTTATAGATATAGCCGCAATGGTGAACGAAATTAACGACCTCGAGAATCCCGACGAGTGTAGCGAGAAGTGTATCATCATCAAGGTTGCCGCAATCGTTTTCAAGTGTCGGGCCCGGCAGATATTCCATGATGATACCCAAGAGATTATCGATGCGATTAAAATCATATACCTCGACGATGCCGGGATGAGGATGAAACTTTAAAAATCGATATTCGTCTAAAATAGCTTGAAGATTAATTTCGGATGCTTCTTTGATTTGCTTGAAGGCGAAAACTTCGTTGGAATCTCTATGCCGGGTTTCCCAAATAGAGCAAAGTCCCCCTTCGCCAATTTTTTTTTCTAATTTGAATTCATTATTCAGATCAACTACCATCAATATCTCTGGCCATCGGCAGATATATTTCAAAAACCGCCCCACCATCTTGCGCGTTTGACGCGGTAAGGCTCCCCCCATGATTATTGATGATTCTTTTGCAGGTCCATAGCCCAAAACCGTGACCATCCTTTTTGGATGTAATATGCGGTTCAAAAATCTTTGATTTGATATCCTCGGCTATACCCGGTCCGTTGTCGGCGCAAATAATCCGGACCATTTCCTTGTCGGGTATTGCCTTTGAACTGACCGATATCTCGCCAGCTTCGTTGTCCTGTTCGGCAAAGACATCAGCCGAGTTGATAAACAAATTCAGAAAAACTTGATGAATTTGCCCGACATCAATGAATACTTGGGGTGAATCAGTCGGGATATCAATATCGAAAGTAACTTGCTTGAATTTGCTCTGGGGATGCACGAAGAAAACCAGATCCTCGATCAGACGATGGAGATCATATGGTACCGGTTTGGATTCCAGTGATGAAAAATCCATCAAACCGTCCGTGAACCGTTTTATATGATCGACATTTTCCATTATAACATCGACTTTACCCGGAATATTAGTGTAACTTCCTTTTTCCAGATTCATCCCTAACAGTTGAGCGTTTGTCGATATGGCCGTGAGGTAGTTATTAAGTTCGTGGCCAATAGCCGCGGCCATTTCGCCCTTGGCAATGAATTTTTCAGAAAGGATTAGATATTGCTCCATTACCACCTGTTCGGTAATATCTTCAATTAGGATAATATGACCGGCCGATTTGCCATGATAATTTTCAAAAGGACAGAATTTTGTCTTCAGCACATACTCTTCGCCATTGCTATCAACACTTAAACGAGGTAATTCAACCGGCGCATGTTTTGCCTTGATAATCGATTGAGTGAAATTTCGGCAGTATTTGCCGGGGATAACATCGGCGAGAGCCATCTCGCTCATACCATTTTCGTTTAACGAAAAATCCGTCCAACCGATTTTGGAGAATATTTTTCCGGTAGTCTCATTGACCGTGGTTACCTTACCTTCGGTATTTATAACCAGAATTCCCACCGGCGTATTGGCAAAGATATGCTGTTGATACTTCTGTAGCTCCAGTACTTCCGTAAACAGTCCGGCATTATGTATAGCGGTTGCCGCTTGAGCCGCAAACATTTCAAATAGCGCCAGGTCCTGCTTGAGAAAGATATTAGCCTGAGATGAATTATCCAGATAAACAACGCCGATAACTTTTTTCTTTATTTTTAAAGGCACACACATGGCCGATCTGATATTCAAATCGATAATAGAAGCTTTCTGAGAAAACCTGTCATCGATTTGCGCGTCGGAAGTGTATACAGCCTTGCCGGTTTTTACGACCATGTCGGCTATCGTAGTCGAGATTTTCATGTCTTTTGAGTCGAGTTGTTCTTTTTTGATATTATGCGCGGTCTTGAACTGGAGTTTACCGTAATCATCCAACATCATTAAAAAGCCGCGTTCGGCGTTTAGGAGTTTGATAGATCTGGTCATTACTATACTGAGGATATCATCAAGAATCAAAGTTGAGTTAACCGCCTGGCTAACATCATAAAGTGAAGCTAAATCATCATAACCAATGCCGCCGTTAACCGAATTATCCGGCTCATTGTCTTCCTTATCAATATCAATATTGAATTTCTTTAGCTCGGAAGCTACATTGATATTGTTAGATTTATCAGATAAATTCTTTAGTAAATCATCCATCGTCGTCCAAAAACCCGGTCCTGGTAATTAATTGAACATTATATTGTCAATAATCTATATCGGCGTAATTGTCTTTCAGATAAGCGAATAAGACAATCTTTAGCATATTTTTATGAAAAAGATAGAGATATATTGGCCGGGTGTTGCAAACCGAATAGAATTATTATCTGGACCTGGAAAGTAATATTTCCAAAGTCAAAAATAATACTACCTATAATATTCCATAAGATAATGATATAATTGTATTAGTAAGTTTTTTTAAGATGGTTCGCGGGAGTTCTGTCCTGAGGCTAATAAATCGGGATTATAGACTGGACAAGACTTTTGCTGATGGCAAACCGGGCAACTCAATAATCGATAATATAGACGATGAATGATTACGACAGCCAGATAAATCCCAAATAAGCCATCGGGGAGGAATTTAATACCATCCAGAAGATTCAATAATCCGATTGCGACCGGCAAAAACCGAAGCGGCCAGAGCAAAAAAGTAAGGGCATAACCGGACTGAAAATATACCTGTTCACCTCTGGGAAAAGCAAAGCCGGCCAATAATCCCCAACCTGTATTGCATCTTTTCCCATAATAATAGCATTTTGTACATCGGATTAGAGGAAGAAGAACAAATAACGAAAAAACCCAATAAGCGCTGAAAAACAAGCCCAGATATTTCATAAATGAAATAGCCAGATAAATCGATAAGCCAATCTCACCTATCCCCAAAAGCCACCGCGGGATTATCCTGGACCAGGGATAAGTATCATATTTTTTAAGTTTATCGTTCATTAGATTAATATATCCTATTAATAATATGATTGCAAGTTTTCTCTTTACAGAGGTTCGAATTTGTAACAATATTTATCAATAATCGTATTTATGAGAGGAGGTTCATTATGACGATAAAAAAATCGTTTTTGATTCTGATGCTGATACTCGCCTTTTCTGGCATAACAAACGCGTCTATATTTATAGGTACCGATAACAAGAATTTCAGGCCCCAGGCTGTATATGATGATGATATTTTCCTGGGCGGCAATAAAATCAGATTTCAATCCGAAATAACCGGAGATTTAATAGGTGGCAGCCAGGAACTTGATTTCTCCGGCACGTCAGCGGGAAACATCAATTGGGCGGCCAGATGGATCATTATTAAAGGCCCGGTTGAAAATTCGGTTCGGATATTCGCCCAGAAAATCGATATCAATGCGCCAATTGGCCGGAATCTAATCGCTTTCGGGCAATCAATTAGTATTGGACCGGCCACACGTATTACCCGGGATGCTATTATTAGAGGCGAAACAGTAGAATTCGAAGGTTATGTAGGCAAAGAGCTTAATATAAAAGGCGATCAAATCACAATAGCCGGTACTATCGCGGGCAATCTCGATATAGAAGCCCAGCAACTTGAGATAAAACCGAATACGGTTATCGAAGGTGACCTGATTTATGAATCTCCCGAAAAAGTGAAAATCGAGGACAGTGTTATAATAAACGGAGAAATTCGCCGAATAGAATCCAAAATCGATAATAAAACCGAAAAATACAGGGCCTTCAGCCCTATTACCTTCATGCTCGGTATGTTTCTGGTGTTCAATTTCATCTGCAGTCTCTTTATTTTTGTCACGTCGCTATTTTTAGGTAATGGCTTGCTTATTCCATGTATAATTATAGCCCTGATTGTATGCGGAGTAATTATCGTTAACCTAAATCGAAAAATCGCTATAAGGGCGGTCCGTATTATCGAAAAACGATTATTAGTCGCCTTCGGCCTTGGCCTTCTTTTAATACTGTTGTTTCCGCTGGCCGCTTTTCTCACGACCGCCACGGTAATCGGCATGCCGCTGGGATTGATGATTGTGTTCGCGTTTGGCATAATGACTTTCGCCGGGGCCATCTATGCCGCCCAATTTGTTGGCTGCAATATCGGCCGGCTTCTGAATCTTGGCAAAAAGCCATTAAGCAATCCAACTTTAATAATAGGCATTGTATTGCTGTCTCTTATTTTGCTGATTCCCGTAGTAAACTGGATATTAACGATTCTAATCCTGGCCACCGGTCTGGGAGCGCTGGTTTTGTCTCTGGGAATATTCAAGGAAAAAGACCATAAGTCTTTAACAGAATCGAACACCACCGATAAATAATATCTCCTAACCGATAATATAAAAAAGCGCCTGAATATAAAGGCGCTTTTTATATTTATCCAAAGCAAACCGCAGGCGGTATTTTATAAGCCCGAATTACAATTTTATTTTTCGAATACGGCCGATGAAAATCTATAACCTTTTCCCAATGAATTATTATCATTGAAGTGCGTTTTACTTTGGGGCAATCTGGCGCTGGCCGGCTCTTGAAGATCCAATCCCAGTACGAACCGTATTATACGTGGCAGAAGGCTGCCGGTGTTTAAACTATCGCCGCGATCATAGGCGTATTCCAGCGGCTGGCCGGATACAATAACCCAGCCGGTACCATAACTATAGGAAACCAGAGTCGGCAGACCGCGGCTATCAATAGTATAAATTACGGCGCCGGAGGGTAAATTCCGGAAACCCTCATGTGAGGCATACGTGCCGAATAAAACACTATCTAGGCCGGCTGTTAATTGCCACAATGATGAGGTCAGGTAGTTATAACTTTCATAACCGGCGGTAATTTCGATGTTTTCCGGTAAATCGATACCAGCCTGTTCGATCGAACCTTGAGCCCAACCCAGATCGCACGCCTCCCAGAATAAAGTGCCACCATTATAGACAAAAGCATTAATTTTAGTCTGGTATATAGCGTAATTATTATAGAATTCCTGGGCTTGATCGTTGGCGATAATCATCAAATCCTCGCCCCCTATTAAGGTTACCGTATCCAGGGTAGATGATGACAATGCCACGTATTGATTATCCTCGGCGCCAAAGGTGATTCCGAGTTCCGCCAGCATATTATCCAAAGCTTCCGAATCCCAGGGAAGATTATCACGGAATATTTTTATCCTTGAGGCTGATCCGGCGGCCGCCTGAACAACAGAAACGGCGAATTCCAGGTTGCCCTCTTCGGGCACGTCTTCGGTATAATTCGTCCAGAAAGCAATCGTCCCGTCAGCCTGATACAGATGCATGGTAAAAAGCCTGTCCTCGCCGGCAGGCGCGTAGGTAGAAATAATAGCCAGGCTGTCAGGTATGGCATTTATCGCCAGCGAATCCGAAAACGGCTCGGATATATCCAACGAGCTGACTGTGACTTTAAGCGAAATAACAGACTCCAATAACGGATCATCCGGAAAATTAAGGGTTATCAGGACATTATCCTCGTGTACCGGATCAACTTGCTTGTCGCTAGTGCAGCCAAGTAAAATCACGACGGATAAAATTATGAGAAGATATATATTTCGCACGGCACCTCCAGTTTCAAGCATCATTCTATGTGGTTTATCGTCGCAAGCGGCCGGGCTGTTAAAATATGCGTTAATTTGAAAGCGGATTATTGGAAAAATCGTTTCTAAATTGTACGACTATAAGCCGGATAGTTCATTGAAACTAATTATCGTCAATCGTACAGATATAGATCGGACTGCAGTTATATAGAGTCTCGATTATACTTTTATTATATTTATATATATCCATAATAATTGTTTCAGGCAGGCATTTATAAAAATTCAAGAATTACCGATAACAAAATATCAGTCATCTAAACCAAGGAGGGTTTTATGTTTGGAAAAGGGAATTTTCAAGGATTATTCAATAGCCTCAATTTAAATCGCTTCGCGAATTTGGATTTATTCTCGGCCTTAAAACAGAAAACGTCAATGGGCGGACCATTTGGCAGGATGAGGTCGGGATCCATACCGGGAATCGGCTTGCATAAAAATAAGCCGGCGATTAAATCGAATCCTATTCCTGACTCCATAGAAAAAATGTTTAGCAAACCGGGCGCGCCGGCGACGCGGTCGGCCGACCAGACTTATGGATTAGGGGATTTACTAAAAGCTTTAAAAAAACGGGCTGCCGCGCCGGAGGTTGCCCAACAGCCCCAGAGTTCACCGGAAACGGTCAAAACCCAGACGAAATGGATGAACATGGTTAAGCTCAATATGGATTTCAATTTGAGTGAACTGGAACAATCAATCGGTAATTTTATCGAGGATGCTCAGGATGGCGAAGTCGAAACCACTACTCTAACGAATTTGAATATGGGATTGCATGTGGACCTCAGAGCCAAGGCCAAATTTGAGCAAAAAATCCAATCTTCGCGGGCCGAGGGAAATCATGATTCTCACGGATTTAAACGAGCGAAAGTCACGACCCGTGAAAAACAAGCGATGGCGATTAAAATGCAAGCCCGTAATTTCGAGGCCGAGATGTTCTATAAAGAGAGCATGAAAACGAAATATAAAATGAAACAGGAATTTGGCGACGGCTTCATGCGGACCTCTCGAAAACTGGCGATGCATTACACGCAGGATTTCTCATTCAATTTTACAGCGTTAAATCAATACAACACCCAGGCTGTTGAATTGCAAAATACCGGTGATGCCGAAGGTTATATTAATTCGACCGAAGCGCTGGTAGATAATAGCCAGGTTTCCGGCGAACTCATCAATCAGTTTTTCGGTGTCGTTGATGAATATCTCAGTCAGGCAGAGTCCAAAGTAATCGATAAAGTGAATTCATTCTTCGATAAAATGGCGCAAAGTCTCGGGATAGACAGCAAATACCTGGATCAAAACAGGGAGATGCTGATTGGCCGGATAGGCGCGTTTTTCGATAAAGTCGAACAGGTAGCCGATTCGGCGATGGACAAGTATATTCAGGCACCCGCTCCACCAGAACCGATACCGGAACCCGGGCCAATAGTTGATGACCCGGCTTTAGAGCCGCCTGAAGAAGAGGTGGCTATAGCCTGAACTGAAAATACCAGGAACATGGTTTAGTAGTATAACTTCCGCTAAAAATCCCTGTCGGCTTAAACCGACAGGGATTGCATGAGTGAGATATTTACGCAAATTGTTATCAGGCGATTAATCGGGCCTGAAAACGATTTTATTTACTTAATAAGTTACCATCCGAATCCGAGATGTCAAAGTAATCAATCGTAATATTTTCGGGATTGCCTTCGATAATATCAAATGACAGCAAATCCGAGCCATTCACCCCACCGAATTCCGAACTATAAACCAGGGCCGTTAAAATACTACCATCATCTTTATAGCGAATTTCCATACCATCAACAGTATTGATTCGATCTATAATTACTCCGGCATGATTTATGGTAATTAAAGCGCCTCCTACAGGGCATTCGGCTTGAGCCTGAACTGAAACCGCTGATTCCCTGCGATCGAATCTCATTCCGGCTACCACATCAGAACCGCCGCCGGCATTGGGTGAATCGCCGTTTATAACGTTAAACAAAAAGATAAGATCAGCGATAGTCTCGGGTACGCCGTCCTGATTGCAGTCGGAGGCAAACCGCTGGGTTATATTGAATGGGAATTCGACAGGATCAACAAGATGATCAATGAATGTTACGGCATCGCCGGTTTCAAATGGCAGGAGATTCAAGTTTATATCGCCAACCAGCACATCCCCAAAATCGATAAATGTAACATCGCCCTGATGAACCAGGGGGTGAAAAACCAAGTAGCCGGATGAATCCGAAAGCACATTATTAGCCAAATCATTTACGGGCATATCGAGAGGAGCCACGATTCCCTGAAGTTCCGGATCGCCGAGGGTAGTAAAATATATTGTGCCGACAAAATACTCTCCCTGGGTTAAGGGAGGATTTTCGCCCACATCATGGTTAGCCATGCCTAAAAGTCTCAAGGTACCCGGACCATCCGGATCAACCGTGAAATTCATATATTCCCAGTCGGCGAAATCGGGACCGAAAAATACACTCTGGAAAGTCAAAGCGTTGGGATCCCAGATGAAAGAAAAATTGAAACTTCCAATATTAGAGTTCTCACCATTAATTGTCATATTTATATCAACGCTGGCAGGATAGCCCGGCAAGGTCGTATCGCTTGAGACCGTTACAACAATGGGTTGAACATCAAGATAAGTATTGATCTCATCATCAAGATTATTGACATCAACGGCGGTTATATTTATATCAACGATTTCAGAACAACTATCAGGCGGAGTCCAGGAGAATTCAAAATGAGTATAACCGGGGTAGCTCTCCACTTCAGTGAATTCATAATTATCGTAAGGGAAATCGATCTGCAATGTAATTTCATCATCATCATCATCAACCGCGATAACCGGGAAAGCGATATCAAAAGGATTATTTATCGGAATAGTGGTTTCATCAATCGGTGAGGTAATACCGGGAGGGCTATTAACCAGAAATTCAAGTGGCGATGACACGATACCCGGCACAATAGGCGACCAGAGTTCATCGAACATCATGGTAATACCTTCGACAGGATCCTCGCCCGGATAAAGCTGGCTTGTTTGACCCATAAGGTCCGGATTATTTGCCGATCTGACAATAAAAGCGCCTATTTCCACCCATTCGCCGTTAGTATTAATATAATTTGTCTCAGGTAGTGAAAAATCGGCAATGCCAACCAGTGATTGCGATGTTAAGCCATCCTCCGGCCAACCATCTACAGGTTGAGGACTGTCAAGAGTCCATTGTTCGAGAATACCGTTAGGAATCGCCCCGAATCGGTCTGAAATGAAATTATTTTCCGTTGCCAGGCAAAAATGAACGAAAGCGATATTCTCATCGCACTTAAGCCATATCGGCACGCTGATTTCATCATCGATAAAAACTTCTATTGCGGAACCATCCGGATTCCCGAATGCCAAAGAATCGATTCCTCCGGGATCCTGGCCGAAAACACCAACAGTCATAGTCACGACCGTCAGGCCGATTACAAACGCTGAAATCAACTTCCTCATTTAACCTCCAAAACGAATTACATCGGATTGAAATATGTGAGTTTAGCCAGAACTACGCCCTTAATTGGCGAAGAATATAATGGTAATCTATGTAGACCACCAAATGTAAACTAATGAAAAACGGAAAAAAATCAAGACTTAAGTGTCATCCGGGAAGATTTTTTTTATTTTATCGTCAAGATCGCCAATCGCTTTTTCAAATCGTTGACGCGTAACCCCTCTCTTTTCCAAGAGTTCGCCTGAATCAGATGGCATGATATCGGAAATCGAAATCACGGCAGAGTTGTCATCTTTGGACGGAGAACCAGGATTAGACTTTATCCGATTTTCATTTATATTATCAATCTCAGAATTCTGATCGTCGGCTTTATTGTCGTCAAGATTATTTTCAAACAACGCCTTCAATTCGAATGTTTTAAGCGGGCAATCCGGCCAGTCATGATGCCAACAAATCAATAGATCTCCATCATCCGGTGAGCCATTACTGAATTCGGAACTTTTAAAAGATAAGGATATCTTTACTCGTTCCCAACCGGCATCCACCCGACGGCGGACTATCACAAAACCGCAATCATCGGCAATCTCTTCCACAAGCATATCGAACTCATCCAGAAGCCGGGCAAATATAAGTAAGACACCGGCCCGGTTGACGGGAGAATAAACTATACCGCGTTTGCCAACGAGATCACCAACTATCGATTTTGTCATCAAGCCTGCTAATTAAGAGGATTAAACTATCACTTTCGAAATCAAATTATATTACCAGATTGGTCAATGCGCAAGTTCTTTTTAAAATTGTTAATATCTGGCAAGTCACTAAAATTTATAGACTCATTCAGTCTATAATTATAATGAGTGTCCATTACCGATACTGAATTTGCATTAAATTTCATATTTATACCACTAATTACAAAGTAAATGTCAGTTCCTCATGACTACTCTATTGTCAATCAACGTGTTATATGTTTTCGGATTTTCGGCATGGTTATTGCGCTTATGAATAGTCAATTGACAATTGAAAATTAGTTTTAAACCTAAAGGAGTAGCTGTGAATAAACTCACAATATTAATCGCTTGCGCCGTGATTGGCCTGGGGGCAGTATCAATCAACGCCTCAGTGCCTAATTTATATGTAAATGGCGTCGTAGCGGATGCATCAGTCTACCGCCTGACGGGACTCAATGAGGACCTGGTCTTTAATTTCAGCTATAGTACTCAGTATTGGAAATTGATAAATGAACGAACACCCTATGCCGACCTCAACTCATTTGGCGCTTACACCGATTTAAGCAGGGATTTGGGCGGCAGGCTCAACGATTCCGGGAAAGATACCTTTAATCCCGGCTTTACCACGGCGGGAGGCTTAAACACCACTACGATTTTCGAGGCCGCCAATTCGGCCGGCAATATGGCTTCAACTAACTTCGAAGCGGGCACGGATGTAGGATTCTGGCTTTTGAATGACCTTAATGGTAATGATATCTACGACGGTTATGACCGGCATATCTATTCGGAGAGAGCGTTGAGCCGCGGCGCGGAAGATTTAACTCATCAGGGTTTCATGGTTTATGATGTTTCATCGTTTGGTGAGAACAGGTTCTCATACGGCGGAGTGGAATTCAGCGGTAATTACGATTATCTCATTTTTGCCGAAGACAATCCCCTTTCAAAGTCTCATCACTACCACAATGATATGGTCGTAGGCTTGTCCTCAGTACCCGAACCGGCCACTCTGATTCTTCTCGGCGCCGGCCTGATAGGCACCGGCCTGGTAACCCGTAGACGTAGAAAATAATTAAGATAAGATTACTTTAGCCGCCCTCGTTTCGGGGGCGGTTTTTTTGTGGGAAAATTTGCCGGTAACATAAGCCGCCGGGTTATTCACCCGGCGGCTTGAAAGAGGAATTACTTTTTAGGCTGTTCGGTTAAAGGCTGTTTTTCCGGTTTGCCGGTTGGGATAATCTTTACGCTGAGTAAACTAGGCGAAACAGGAGGAGTCTGAGGGCAATTTTCAAGAATGGCAAGTCCCCGTAAATAGTACAATATCCTGGTAACATCGCCGTTAGTAAGTTGGCAGGTTCCATTTGCATCCGCCGCCGCATAAAGCCAAGCATATGTTGAATCATTCCAACACGAATCCGGTGGGGCCGGACCGATCATTCGAAGATAATTACTAAGGTATACTAGATCTGAGCCAATAACATCATCATCGCCATTGGCGTCTCCCGGAACATAATAACAGGGGAAATTAAGGCAGATATCAACTGTAGTCGTGCTATCGAATAACACCTCAACGCTGTCCTCTGCCTCACTGTTGTAGTCATCATGAGTGAATGTCACGTAATAGTCACCCACCGGGATATCGGTAAATGCGTAAGCTCCGTCATCGGTAAATGTGGTATCCGAAGTTTCAGTAATGATTACCATGACTGAATCTATCCCGGTTGATGTATCGTGACATTCAACAACCGTACCGGAGATAGAACCTAAGCCGGTCATCAATACTTCTAGCGAGGTAGTATCACCTAAGGTTACTTCTACGTCACTGACTGTTTTATTCTGATAATTGTCATGTGAAAACGATACGGAATAGGTGTCTACCGGTACATCAGTGTACTCAAAGTAACCGGCAGTATCTGTATATGTGGTGTCGTCAAGCTCATCGAGTATTACCATCGCTGAATCTATTGTGATTGTCGTATCATGTTCCGCTTTCACGGTGCCGGTAATCACGCCCACTCCATCCATCTGCACATTGAGCAGAATATTGTGGTTTTTAGTGATATTGGCTGAGATCGTTGTGTCCCGGTAGTCGGGATGAGAGAAAGTGAAGTCATGAGAGCCTGGTGCAAGACCTCTGAGAATGTACCCGCCGTTACTGATCGTGGCAGTCGATTCAGGGCTGTCGTTAACCGTAATAGTCACGTCCTCAATTTTTGTCGTAGTGTCGCTCTGCTGCATTACCGTACCGCTTATTGAGCCGCAGACGATAATTTTGAAAAGCCTGCCCTCGCCGGCATTGAGGTTTGCGGAGTATTCGACTCTTGATCCCGCCGCGTACAAAACATCGGATGTGTCAGGAATAGCTGTCCAGCCCGGGCCAACATCCTGAGCGATATCTACGATCAGATTGCCATAAGCTGACCCTGTCGCGGCCCCATCGAAGACCACGGTTGCTGATATGGAATCTGCTTCAGTGCCGAGGGTATCTTTGGAGCAAGCCCGATTGACCAGCATGAAATAGTCATAATTGGCGTCGTGGTACTCGCCAACATGGAACCAACCGGAATCGGGGCCGGGATCGCCGTAAGCGTTATCGATATAGACGCTGTCGAGAATATCGCCGAACTCATCAAAACCTTCATCGTAGCAAACCGAATAAGCATCATCCCAGGTCAGGCTTAAGTACGTCTCATCGATCGCTTTAATGTAGGGATTGATGTCATCTTTTAATACATACCATAAATCAGTTTTATAATCAGACGAATCATTATCTGTCAATCCGGTGTTATTTTCGCCCGAAATACCGTATTTCCAATAAATAATTGCGTCTGCACCTTCAGCGAGCGCTATTAAAGTTTCGCAGAGAAATTCTGAATCAGTCGGCCGTCTATGGTCAGGTGGATCAACTTCATCAAAGGATTGTAACATCGGCCAGAATTCTGCGTCGTATTCTTGGGCAAGATTATATGCCAATGAACACCGTTCAGCGAAGTAATTCAAGCTTGTCTGAAGTTCCCTTATTTTGTCCGTAGGATTGTTTGGCTCGCAATATCCGAAATAGGATGTTGAATCATCGCTCTCGTTATAGATAAATTTTCTGTATGGATAAATATATGGAGTAAAAAAATCTGAATCCACGGTCTCAAACCACCAGCTATAGTATTCCTCGTGAACGATCGGCGATACAGAATTCCAATCGGCGTTAGTAATCGAGTCGGCAAGAACATCTTGAATTTTTCCCATCGGCATATAATAAAGATATGGTAACTCTGCCAAATAAAATCCCAAAATTGTATCCGCCAAAACGGAATACGTACTGGCATTGCTTGCTATATCGCCATTATAGGTGTCGTTGATAACAAGCTCATATCCAAGTGAATCATATATCTCAATATAGTCAACGCTCAATTCCCTTGCGCCAGTACAAGCCAAAATAACAGAAAATGCGATAGCAGTAGTATCCGAATCTATAGTAATTTCTCCCTGTCCGCAATCTGCTTGCCAATAATCAGGGACACTGAATGTATATTGAAACAAGCTAAGTGAATCATCCGCGGAAAAATCATAGGCATACAATGTATCTAGAATGTACTCATCTAAATACTCACACTTCCATGTATGAAAATCAGCATTAACATACGCAATGATATCAGTCGAATCGGAGCCTGTTCCCACAGTATCGATTTTAATCTTGATGTCGAGATGATATTCAATTGGGCCGGAAGTGTCTGCGCCAGCGATGTAGTCCTTTGTGATCTTCAGATAATTATATTCGCCAGGATGACATGGTCCTTTGAATGCGTCCGGGCCGAATAAAGTATCTGCTCCATAATCAGAAACCCAATAATCACCTATGGTTTCCCCGCTACAATCATAAAATCTTACACCTGACTCTCTTTCTTCGGCTTCTATTTTGGCATAAGGATAACGATTAAATTTGGCTATATCATCTGAACTTGTTAACTGCGGAAATGTAGACATTCCCGCTTCCCCGAATTCTCTGATACTATCCACGTCAATATAATCATATTGTATAAATACATTAAATCCTAGTGAATCGCTGAGCGTATCAAGTTGCCCGGTGAACGTTTCATTCCCAAAAAGATCCAGATCAACGGCGCCAAACGGCAATACATCAACGCCGAGCGAATCAGCAAACAATAACGATGGAATGATTAAAATGATTATGGTTATTAACTTTTTCAAAACTCCTCCTTGGTTGTCGCCCCCGATGTGTTTAGAAGTGTCAAAAAACAGAAGTAAAAACTATTTGTAGCCTAATCACATAAGAATACGCACTAATGCATAAACCACCACCCTTCGCTATATTAAATTACCCCCACTTAAATTCCTATAAAGGAAATAGTATTTATTACACATCAATTTTTCTGTCAAGTAAAAATATAAATAATGATGATTTAAAAATGTATGACTTTAAGCTTTTTAAAATAGTGGTAGGCTCTAATTCTTGCCAGTGAGATCTCTATAAATATATGTAGCCACGCCCAGGATAAATAAATTGATGAAAATTCCGGCGACTACCTTCATCACCATAAAGACGATGATCAAGTTCGGATTGAGACTGAAAGCGATTTTGGGGCCGAAATCCTTGATGATAATATCAAAACCCAGGCGCACGAGGCCAGGGATCAATATAATGAAGTAGGTCATAAAGAAATTTTGATAACAGAGTTTTAAACTGTGGCCAATCGCGTTTATCACCCTCATGCGATTCAGGATGATTCCCGGAACGGCATAAACCAGAAACGCCGAAGGGATAAAGGCAATTAGCTGCAGGGTAACATTCAATGCCATCACCCGCTTGGGCGAGCCGTAGATAAATTCGATTAATAAAACGGTTGAGGCCTTGAATAACACAAAAACCAGGGCCAATTCGATAAACCAGACAATCAACAGCGGCAAAAACGAACGAAAAGCGATCGAAAAACCGGTTTTAGCGGATAGTTTCTCATTTGAGTATAACCCCCCGAGCTTATAAACGGCAACGGCGGAAAATATTACCCAGGCGGTTGGGCCAAGGATATAGTTATCGAAATCGGAAAAGATGTGAGGAATCACCAGCAGGTATTCGGGGAAATGGAATAATTCCGTCGGTATTGCCAGCGAAAGAATCGGATAGATGAAGTTTTTCCAGCCCGGCATCGATATCCAGGCCATCAAGACTATACCTAATAGCTGAAATATCGCCAGATAAAGAAATGGCGACCATGAGGAAAACCTGATTACATTGCCGAACATGGTAATATATGTTCGGATGAAGAGGTTTAGTTTGTCGAAAGCCGCTAGCCGCATACTACTTCCCGTTTCTCCGCTTATCCCAATCCGATCTTATCATGATATCAAGATTAATTCAATTCTATATTCCATATGTTAATGGAATCGTCAAGGTCGTGATTTTATTTAATTTATGACTGATAATGTTTCTTATCTATTATTATCGCCACTAAATGCAATAATATCTTGACTGAAATAACCTTAAAGTATATTTTATGGATAGCTTAGGTGCTTTAATCAAAGTTTTCAGAAGAAGTCTTATCATGAAAATTTAACATTGGAGGTAAGTATGAAAATCGCGAATGTGATTTTAAGCGTAATCTTATTACTGGCCGGCGGAAATTTCGTATTTTCGCAAACGCTCGAGCATGTTAGCAGTATTGTCACGCCGGGCGATTGCCGGGATTTAATTACGGAAGGCGATATAGCTTATGTGGCCGATGGCGAGATGGGATTGTCTCTTTTCGATATTACCGACCATCAAATACCAAACTACCTTGGGACCGCTCACGCGACAAGCGATGATATCGCGAAATCCGTCTGGAAACGTGAAGGCGAGAATATTGCCTGGGTCGCGGATGTGGATGGAAGAATTATGACTGTGGATGTCAGTTTACCTTTGGATCCCAACTCCTCGAATAATGTAACTCTTGGCTTCGATCAAAATCTGCAGGATATTTATGGGATCGTGATTCAGGATACGATCTATATCTGCGCTGTCAGTTCGGAATATTCTCATCGAGTATTAAGCATCTTTCAAATGGTATATCGCTACGGCATTCCCGGTCTCGGTGATTATTATGTCATTCCTCCGTTCGACCTTCCCGCCAGCGCCTACGGCGTTTACGCTGAATCCTCATATGTATATGTCGCCGATGGCGTGGCCGGATTGATCATATTCGATATCGGTGATATAGGTCAGCCTGAGCCGGCGTCACACCTGGACCTTATAGGCAGGTCATTATCGATTATGGTTCAGGGCAATTACGCTTACCTGGCGGCCGAAACCGCTGGATTGCTTATTGTAGATGTATCCGATAGATTGAACCCGGTGATGATTTCACAATATGATACGCCGGGCCATGCCACTGATGTTCACGTAGTCGGTAATTACGCTTACCTGGTTGATAATGAATCCGGGTTAAATGTTATTGACATTACCGATCCGGCAGTCCCCTCATTTGTATGCGGATATGAGACATCTGGGAGTGCCAATGGGATTTATGCCAATGATAATTATATCTATGTCGCCGATTTTGATTCGCTTTTAATTTTTGATTTCAATCCAACCGGCTTAATCGAAACCCAAGAGGATATAGCAGGGCAATTTTCAATTCGGGGAAATTATCCCAATCCATTCAATGTATCGACTACGCTTAGCTTTAGCATCTATGAAACCGGCAACGTTCTTATTACCATTTATAATTTGGCCGGACAAAAAATCCGGACTTTGGTCAACGAAGTCAGATCTCCCGGAGAATATAAAATAGCCTGGGATGCTAAAAACTTACCATCGGGAGTATATTTCGCCAAGCTCGAGATCGGTGATTATTCGGAGAGCGCGAAATTGATGCTTCTTAAGTAACCCTAATTCCGTCAGGAAAGGATGAACAAAGGACTTCATCCGCCTGACAGCGGTGCAAAAAATAAGCAGTCGGGTGAGGGC
This sequence comes from Candidatus Zixiibacteriota bacterium, assembly GCA_024231855.1. Classification (GTDB taxonomy): domain Bacteria; phylum Zixibacteria; class MSB-5A5; order UBA10806; family 4484-95; genus JAAEQD01. The sequence continues at coordinate 4,533 of JAAEQD010000028.1, read as the reverse complement.
ACCCGACCGCGGATATTTCTGATTTAACAGAGTCTATAATTATGCTAATGCTTAAAATGCCTCATGCCGGTGAATACCATGGCTATGCCGGCTTTATCGGCGGCGGCTATCACATCGGGGTCTCCCTTGGAGCCGCCGGGCTGAATAACCGCTTTCACGCCGGCATCGGCCAAGACCTCCAAACCATCAGGCATCGGGAAAAAGGCATCCGAGGCCGCCACGGCATCATTGGCCCGGTCGCCGGCTTTGCGTACCGCTATCATCGAGGAGTCCACCCGGCTGGTCTGTCCCATACCAACACCCAAAGTCGCGCCATTCTTGCAGATTAGCACCGCGTTGGATTTGACATGCTTAACCATCTTGAAGCCAAAGAGTAAATTCTCTAACTGCTCCAGTGTGGGTTCAATTTTGGTAGCTGTTTTTAAATCATCCGCTGTAATTTCGGCGGTATCACGATTCTGGACCAAAGCCCCGCCCAGAATACGCCTCATCTCGAAATAATCATCCGATGGCGGATTCAGCTCACCAACCGCCACCAGCCGTCGGGCTTTTTTCTTTTTCATCAGAGCCAACGCCTCGGCATCATAATCAGGCGCGATAATGCATTCGACGAAATGAGTTTCATGCAGCAGTCGGGCGGTATCAATATCCACCGTTCTATTCAAGCCAATAACCGAACCGAAAGCCGAAAGCGGATCGGATTCGAGTGCTTTATGATAAGCCTCGGCCAACGTTTCGCCAACAGCGGCGCCGCATGGATTGGTATGTTTGATAACAGCCGCGAATGGCCTGTCGAAATCCAAAACCATCTGCAGGGCCGCCTCGAGATCCCAAAGATTATTAAACGATAGCGCCTTGCCGGATAGCACCCGGGCATCGGCTAACGAGGTGAATGGATAGCCGGGTTCGACGTATAAAGCGGCTTTCTGATGAGGATTTTCGCCATAGCGAAGAGAGTTCTTCCTGGTGAATGCCAGGGATAAGCTATCGGCGAAAGTGTTGTCGCTAACGGTTGAACCGAGTTGGCCTGCCAGGAAATGGGTTATCTTGTTGTCGTAACAGCTTATCCGGGCAAAAACTCTCAGCGCCATTTGATGACGAAATTCCGAGGTGGTATCACCGTTGTTGTTTTCCATCTGCTCAATTAATTCATCATAATCCGAGGGATTGCATACAACGGTCACCCGGGGGAAATTCTTGGCTGCCGCCCGAAGCATTGTCGGGCCGCCGATATCGATATTTTCCAGAGCCCGTTCGAGATCGGCCCCCTCGGCGACAATTGTCTCGAAAGGATACAGGTTGACCACTACCAGATCGAACGGAGCCAGGTCGTGCGAATTGAGCTCATCGAGTTGATCGGCGCGGGCCAGAATACCGGCATGAACGGCAGGATGCAAAGTTTTGACCCGCCCGCCTAGTATCTCGGCCGAGCCGGTGATATCGCTGACTTTCTTCACATCGATGCCGGCCTGTTTGATTCTGTCAAATGTACCGCCCGACGAGATTATTTCCACGCCGTTGTTACTTAAGTAACCGGCCAGTTTTTCGATATCGGTCTTATCGTATACTGATATTAGAGCACGTTTAATCAATGTCTTTCCCCACCAGCTTGCGGTGGGCCTCCTTATATTTTTCCAAAGTTTTATTTACTATTTCATCGGGTAGCTTGGGCGGCTCGGAGTTTTTATCCCAATCACAGCCGGCCAGATAATCACGCACGAACTGTTTGTCGTAGCTGGATGGATTCTCGCCGGGTTTATATGTCTCGGCCGGCCAGAAACGTGATGAGTCCGGCGATAAGATTTCATCAATTAAGATCAGCTTGTTGTCCAGAAAGCCAAATTCGAATTTGGTATCGGCTATGATGATACCCTTGGTAAGGGCATAATCGGCTGCCTTCTTATAAATCGCGATTGTCATCTCTTTAAGCTGCTCTGTTAACTCTTGGCCAAGCAGTTCTGAAGTTTTCTCGATGCTGATGTTTTCATCATGGCCGCTATCGGCCTTGGTGGATGGTGTGAAAATCGGTTCGGGCAATTTATCGGCCGTTTTCAAACCTTCAGGCAACAAGTTTCCGTGAAGGTTGACTTTACCGTTTTCAGGTTTAATTTTTAGATAATCTTTATACCCGGAACCGATAATGTAACCTCGGGCAATACATTCGATATCGATCCGCTTGGCTTTCTTAACAATCATCGAACGCCCCTCGAGCTGATCGCGATATGGCTTCAGTTCATCGGGATAACTGTTAAAATCGTCTGTAATCAGATGGTTGTCGATTATGTCTTTGGTGAAATTAAACCAGAACACCGACATCGAATTGAGAATTTTGCCCCGGTCGGGTATGCTATTAGGCAACACCCAATCAAAAGCTGAAATTCGGTCTGTAGCCACAAACAGAAGTTCGTCGCCGAGATCATAAATATCACGAACTTTGCCTCGATTGGCAAGTTTCACATCCCCCAGATTAGTCATCATTACACTCATCTTATCCCCTTATAGCGGTAGCATCTATAGATATAAAAATCCGTGATTTTCTTACCGCCTCTGCATACGGTTAATATCTCCGGGCCATCGGTTTTTTCAAAGAAGTCATCCAGCGGCCGGGGCCCATTATACTTATTTCTCTGATCATATATAAAGATGCAGTTTCTGCCAACAAGAACATTCGGTTCAGACCAGAAATCATACGCCAGGCCACGCTTGCCGACAATATTATTGGAATAGGTTTCCGGTTGACCATCGAGATAGAATCTTAATTGGGAGGCGGTTTTGTATTCGTAGCCGCAGATAAACGGTTCACCCGCGGCTTTAAATTCAGATTTTATCTGGTCGACTCTGACTGCCAGTTCCGGCCAGCCGTTTATTGTATCCCCTTTGCCGAGGCCGATATTGGGCATAAGAATCAAGATATGAATTATCAGAGTAGCCGCAATAGAGAAACTAACCGCGAATTTACCGTACCGCCTGAGAACGCGACTGTCGGACTTGAAGTAGAGATAGACAGCCGCCGGTAAAATCGATAGATAAGCCGGAGCCAGCCAGTTCATCTTGACATAATGAACCGGCGAGACGGCGGTAAACAATACCAGGGTTGGCATAGCAAACCAAAAAAACAGCGATATGCGGGAATCGTTTTTAAGATAACCGAACGCCTTAACTATCGCCCAAATAAATAAGGGCATGAGAAATAATCCCAGCACGCCGATCTGCGAACCCAGAAAACCAAAGAAGTAATCAAGTCGGATATTAACCGCTTCGGCGGCCCTGCGGCCGGCCTGAAAACCAAAGCTGGCCCAGTCGTGACGATAATTCCATACAACTACCGGTAGAAATACTAAAAACGATACGATGAGGGCCAGGTACGGCCCCGGTTTGGTCAAATGTTTCCTTCTTATAGGCGAAAAAATCAAATATAACAGCGCGCCCACTCCGGCCAAAACCGCCGGATATTTGGAAACCATGGCGCAACCGGCGAAAATACCCGTTAGAATCCACCATTTCAGATCGCCTGATTGAACCGCTTGATACAGGGCGAACATCATTAACATCCAAAATAAAAGAAGCGGCCCATCGGGTGTAATTATCAATCCTCCCAAGGCGAAAATGAAAGTAGTTGAGCCGATCACTACCGACCAGAAGGCTGTTTTGTAGTCGAAAATAAACTTCAAAAAATTAAAAAGCAGCACCGAGAGAATGAATGAAACGAAGATCGCCGCGAAATGCACGCCGAATTTGTTATCGCCCAATATCGAGGTAAACAGATTGATTAAATATGCCGCCATCGGCGGGTGATCGAAATAAGACAGATCGGGATGCTGGGCGTAATTCCAGTAATAAGCCTCCTGAGGCGCCAAACCCAGGATCAGCGCCATCAGCATTCTTATGACTGTAATCGAAATGATAAACAGCCAAAATCGCCTGGTGTATTTACTGGAATCTGGCAAGGCTGAAGAGATTCTCCGTTCCAAATGAAATGAACCAGTTATCATCGCTCAAAGCCCTCGCTACATCAAGTCTGATTATCCTGGCGGTAGATGATTTAGTCAGGCCGAATCGCAAGCCCAGACCGATATTGCTTCTTAAATCGCTCAGGCCGATTTTCTCATGCTCATCCCAGATATACCCGGCATCGAAAAATAGCGCTCCGCCAAGTCCTACAGTCAAGATTTCAATCGGGGAGAAAACACGATACTCGGTGTTGACTAACGCCAGCCTGGTACCGTTAAAGTAGCGGTCAGGATAACCCCGAAGTCCGTTATCGCCGCCGAGAACCGTTCGGTAATTCGCCTTATGTCTCCAGGCAAAAGAGCTTACGGTTCTTAGCGCCAGGAGATGATATGTCGATGGTTTAAAATATAAAATCGATTGCATAACATTAACGATTCTATCTCTTTTTAGATCGCCGATATAATTATGGGTATAGCTGTTTTTAAACCCGGTATATACTCCCGAAACCGGCTGGAAAAAAAATCCAGTCTCCAGCGAGACCAATGTAGCTTCATAATCCGCTCCAAACTCGGAACTGGATCT
>JAAEQD010000027.1 GCA_024231855.1 Candidatus Zixiibacteriota bacterium | reverse complement strand
GACAAACCGCCTCTTGTTTCAGGGGGACAAGCGTCAACCATTTATTTGGCTTGAACCTGATTGGGTATTCAATCAAATGGCTTATATATTGCCGACTATCTCCTGTGTGGGGGTGGCAATTATCTGTCACTGAAAAAAGAACCGATCAGGCTCGCGCGCAGATAGTATACAAATGAAGTGATGATTTATTCCGGAAAAAATTCGGGATTTACGGGATTATTTATGATTCAGGATGGAAGCGGAGCGACATCCTGAATATTGGGCGCCGGAAGCGTCAGGTCTTATGACTCTGCGAGATGTCATTTCATTTGCTACTCGTTCTTCGAAGCTATCCCGACGTATAGAATTTTAAAGTGTTAGAAACTAAAAACTACTTCGCGCCAATCTACCCCAGCTTACTCCGCTTGGCCAGATACCCGAACAATGCCTTGTCGAACGGTACCGAAGTATCCAGCAAATGGTAATCTATCAGTGATTCGCGGCAGGCGCGGGAGAAACTTTCGACGAATTCGTTTAGCCTCTCGACATACTCCTGGCGTATCTGATGCGGATTTGTCAGAAGCATCTGGCCGGTCTCCATATCGCGGAAACGGGCTTCGGCCTTGTAATCGAAATGACGTTCGAAAGGATCGAGTATCTGGAATACGATCACCTCATGCTTGCGGTGACGGAAATGTTTCAGGCCTTTTAGCATACTGGTCGGATCATCGAACAGGTCGGAGATCACAACGATCAGGCCGCGGCGTTTGATCCGATCGGCCAGTTCGTGAAACGATGAGGCGGCATCGGTTTTCTCCGATGGCTCGATTTTGTTGAGTTCTTTCAGGATATTATTGATATGTGATCGCGCTCCTCGCGGCGGAACATAGCTGCGGATTTTCTCATCATAAACCAATAGCCCCGGCGAATCCTGTTGACGAAGCATCAGGTAAGATAACGCCGCCGCCAGGTATGAACCATACTCAAGCTTGGATATGCCATCGGATTTGAAACCCATCGAGGCCGAGGCATCCAGAAGGATATGTCCGCGAAGGTTGGTTTCCTCCTCGAACTGCTTGATATAGAACCGGTCGGATTTGCCGTAAACTTTCCAGTCCACGTGACGGATATCATCCCCCGGCATATACTGGCGATGTTCGGCGAATTCGACAGAAAAGCCATGATAGGGGCTTTTATGAAGCCCAACGATGAAGCCCTCCACGACCAGACGGGCCTTTAACTCCATGCCGTCGAGTCGGCTGACCGTCTCCGGATCCAGGTATTTGCGATAATCATCCGCCATATTCTTATTATACACAACAATTTCGTAAAAAGTTAGGGGAAAATAGTCGAATTTCAATTGATTATTGTTAATTTTAAGGCTTTATTGAGGGCTATAAGCATGTCTTTGGGGAGACTTCATTTATAAACAAACTTGACTATTTTGGATTTTATATTAGATTGAATTAGCGTAATTCTAAAAAGGAGTAGTCAATGACGAGATGTTACTATGTTTTGGCTTTAATAGTTGTCACTGTTTTAGCCTCCACAGCTTTGGCGAACGACAGCTATTTGATTGTAGTTGAGAATCTTACCGGCGACAATCAATCGCAACTGAATGGTTTTCCCGGCCGAGCCTGGGGTAAAACCATCGATAAAGTATATTTATATGGCTCAAGCGATGAAATCGTCTGGCTTGAAAACCGGAATATTACCTATAAAACCATTATAATCGACAATGAACCCTCATTGCTGTATTTAAATTACGACGTCAACAGTGATGGTTTAGCCGATGATCAAATCCTCGATTCCGGCTCGAATTATGTCTTATCCGATTCTCGTCTGCCCGGGGCCGATTCATATCGGCGTATGGCCCTGAGAAAACTTCCGTTTGAGATATCTGATAACATGATTACCGATGTCCTCGAATATCACCCAACTGTCGATGGCCTTATCAGCGAAGTTAACATCGATAGCTTAATGACTTTACTGGGTGAACTCTCCGGCGAAACGGCGATTGAAATCGATGGCGAAGTCGATACGATTCTAACGCGATATTCCGGTACCTATGGCAATGAACTTGCCGCCGCGTATATAATGGAGATTCTCGAAAATTATGGCTATCAGGTTGAATATCACGCTTTCTTTGGCGGTGAGTTAAGGCATATTGCCGGTTATGATGATGAAGCCGTCTGGATGGTTGATGAAAATAGCTTTGCGTATAAAACCGTTAACGGCGGGGTGGACTGGGATTTGATGCCGGTTAACTCCGGAAGCGCGCTTTGGGGTGTGGATAATATCGGTTCGGATTCGGTATGGGTATCGGGTAATAACGGTACGATCAAGTTCTCGTCCGATGGCGGCGAATCGTTCGTGACGCAGAATTCCGGTACCGGCAATTACCTGTTCGGTTTATGTTTCATCAGCCCGGACAAGGGCTGGGTAGCCGGCGATGAAGGCATGATCCTTCACACCTCTAACGGTGGGCAGGATTGGACAGGCCAGCCCACGCCGACCGGCCAGAGGCTTTACGATGTCTGTTTCGTCGATACCGCTTACGGCTGGACAGTCGGCCGCAACGGCGCCGTTCTTCATACCACCGATGGCGGGGCTACCTGGAATTTCCAGACATCGGGTACATCCGAAAGGCTTTACGGCGTTCAATTCACCGATCGCAACAATGGCTGGACTGTTGGTTGGAACGGCGTTGTCCGTCACACCACCGATGGCGGCGCCAACTGGGAGACAGTTTATCTTGGCGACAATATCGAAAAATATCATGTCGAATTTACCGATGCCGATCATGGCTGCATCGTCGGCTGGAACGGCGGAATTTATATCACCGCTAACGGCGGCGATGACTGGGTCGAGATGAATAGTGGAACGAGCAAAGATCTATACGGCGTGGAATTCGTCGACAACCAGACCGGATACGCTTTAGGTGATGGCGTTGTTTTGAAAACCACCGATGGCGGCCAAACCTGGATTGATCAGAGTGCCAGTATAGAGGGAGCCTGGCGAAACGTAATTGCCACGAAAATCGGGACTACCGATCCGGATGATCATGTGATTATCTGCGCCCATATGGACTGTACATCCGAAATACCCCAGACACGCGCTCCCGGCGCCGATGACAACGGCTCGGGTACCGTGGCGGTTATCGAGGCGGCGCGGATTTACGCCGATGTTCTATTCGAGAAAACAGTCAAGTTCTGTCTCTGGACCGGCGAGGAACAGGGTCTGCATGGTTCGGCCGCTTATGCCGCGGATGCTTACGCCCGGGGAGACAATATAGTCGGCGCTTACAATTTCGATATGATTGGCTGGGATGGCGACGGTGACCATCACGGTGAACTTCATTGCGGAACTATGACCCAATCAATTGAGATGGGTGATTTGTTCGAAAATGTTATAACCGATTATAGCCTGGATATGAATACCGATCTGTTGACTTACAACTCAACCACCAGATCCGATCACGCTTCGTTCTGGGATTACAATTATCCGGCCATACTGGGTATCGAGGATTTCACCAACGATTTCCACCCCTATTATCATACGACGCAAGATAATGTCGACAATATCAATCAGCCTTTCTTCTTCGAATACGTCAAAGGCGCGGTCGGCGCGACAGCATCTTTGGCAATTCCTGATACATTGAGTACCGGCGTAAACGAGATAGAGAATCTGCCGGGTAGTTTCACATTAATCAGCAACTACCCTAATCCGTTCAACGCCGCTACGACTATATCATTTAATCTGCCGGAGAGAGCGGAAATCGAATTATTGGTATATGATCTACTCGGCCGCAAAGTAGCCACGCTTCACCAGGGCACGTTAGGGGCCGGCACTCACCGCCTCACCTGGAACGCCAACGATTATACCAGCGGCTTATATTTTTACCGTCTCGATGCCGGCGAGCAATCGGCCATGGGCCGGATGGTGTTGTTGAAGTAGGATTCGATTAAAATGATTTAATAATTTGAAGGGATTCATTTAAGTGAATCCCTTTTTTAGTAATGCCGGTAAATTCCGTAGGTCAAATCCCCTGCGGATTTGACGATTTAATAACCGTAATCTAATTTATATAGAAAATCATGCAGTTCTGAGCATTCTCGTCAAAACCCTATCGGGTATTGACCTACACTGCCCTTGTAGGGGTCGCAGCTTGTCTCGATCCGGGGGCTGGGCGAAATCGGCGGTTCACCCCCAATCCCTTCCTGCAGGGCGGACGCAAGGTGCCGCCCCTATTTCAGCAAAACCATCTTGCGGGCAAGCTGTAAGCCATCCGATTCGACAACCGCGAAATACATGCCGGTTGACACGTGGGCGCCGTCAGTATCAGTGCCGTTCCATTCGATCATATAATCATCTGCATTAAGGGCAAATTTATTTACGAGCCTGCCCAGCATGTTATAGATTTTCAGATTCGATGGCGTGGCTAGATGTTCGATTTGAATGTGGAATGTTGTGTTTGAGGGGTTGGGGTAGATAGACATTGAAATATCATTCGGTACAAGAGGCTCATTGACTTCGTCAATGTCAACTGTCCATTCCGAAAAGAATAATGCCGATGTAAAATCAATACAGTGGTATTCCCAAATGCCTTTACTATAAAAAAGCAACTGACCATCTGCACTTAAACAGGCTCCTCTGGTTGAAACCCAATCGTTTATATTTGGTGTCCATAAACCGTTCACATTGTCATTTAAATCTAAAGGTTCAGTCCATTCTCCATTTATATTTTTCGAGATATAAATATCTTCGCCAAAAAATCCAAGATTAAAGTAAAGCGTACTATCCAATTCGTTATAGTAAGCGTCATGACTGCCATATTCAATTGGATTGATAATTTCAGGCAATCTTTGCGCGGTCTGCCAAATACCATCACCTTGATAAATACTGCTGTAAAGCCCAAAATGATCATTAATAGGCTCTTCTAAACGATCAAAGAATAGCGTTTGTATACCAGGAGCATAATGCGGAGCCAGTTCATCAAGTTCTGAGTTCACAGAATCGCCGAGATTGACTTGTTCGCCCCAGATAGTATCAACTTTAATCGACATCCATATATCAAGACCACCATAAGTCCCTGGCCTATCAGAACAGAAAAATAAAGTGTCTCCACCTGCAGAAATCGAGGGCATAGCATTAATGATCTCCGGTTGCCCAGGCAAGTTTATTGGATAAGGTAAAGCCATTGCATTATGACAAATCAATCCGTCAAATTGGGCACTCCAAATATCCGGGTAACTATATCCGTATCGTAAAAAGCCATCAAAATATAGCATTGAATCATCGTCACAATAAGAAGGATTAAATATCCCAGGCGAACTGATAGGTGGCCCCTCATCCCACCATATATATTGCATCGGCCCCCAATCCTGGGCCATTACCGGCGCAATCAAGAGAATGGATATTAATAGGATAACATACATCATACTTAAAGCCCTGTGTCTTATTTAAGATAAATGATTAGCAGATAATATCAAGGTAAATTGGCTGGCCCCGCTACCCCCTGCCCCTGGATTCCCGTTTTCACGGGAATGACATTTTAGTGTAGGTCGGGTTCTGACCGGAGGGAAAAACCCGACAATGGAGGTGCTGGGTGGTGCCTTAGTGTCCATGACCTTCATCCGTAACCTTGTGATGTCCTTCCCCCCCGGCTGATAGATAGTTGTGTAATCCTTCAACAAAGTGCATATAGGTAACGTACGCCTCGACGAATTCACGGCCGTCTTCAACCGAGTGATCCTGATGCTCGCTTAGATCAACTGCATGCTCGAAACGTTTGACAATATTCTCACGAACGGCGTTGGCTATTTTGTTTGCTAAATCGTCAACACTGCCCGATTCCAGCGCCTCGTCCAGTTCGATAAAAATAGGAGGCATAGTCCCGGCCTCCTTGATGCCGGTGAAAGGAGCCCCTTCACTCGCTCTGTGAACACGTATAAATGTTTCGATAAACAGTTCATCAACGAGTTCCCTGGCTTCATCCGATATTGTACGAAGCGTCCGTACACGCGTATAAAGGCTTTTAATTTCCGCTTCGTCATCGGCAGCCAGCCACTTGAGTAGCGGTGTGATTTCCCCACTCTCGAGAGAAGTACGAATCAGAGGGATGATTGGTCCATCCTCTGAATCGCAATGGCTCATTACCGGACTTACCATAAATACGGCAATCAGCGCTGTTAATGTCAGGATTCTGACTGTTACTCCATAATGTTTGTGGTTAATAATCATGTCTTTCTCCCTTCCTCGTTTCAAGTCAAGATAAATTGACTGGATATGCGGTACGACAAGCATTACTTCGTACCTTCGGCGCCTGCTTGTCCGGTCAAACAGGAATGTTTGACCTACCATTTGCTGCTTATAGATTCCCGCCTCCGCGGGAATGACAGGCTTTTAATTTGGGTAGGGCTATTTGTAGTGATAGCCCATTTGGGCTGTCAGGGGTGGACGGGGAGATGCTACATCTCCAAACCCAAATTCTCAAACATCGCCTCGCACAGGGCCTTGGCCCAGAAATCGTTGGACACAGCCATCACGCCGAATATGATCTCGTTGGAATAGCCCAGAAGTATCTTGCCGTCATCATCGGTGATCGCATAGATCGAGTTCCCTCCGAAGCCTGCCATATGGGTCATCACCCGGCCCCTGCGCTGGATAAGCGTCTTGAACGTTTCGTATTCGGTATTGGTCCGGTTAAGCGAATAGAACAATCTGCAGACCGCGTTCCCTCTCTTATAATCAGCCGAGAAACACGATTCGGGCACCGCGTAGTTATCGAATCCATGCGGCCAGAATCTCTGGCTATGGTCGATCAGTCGCTTGGCAGGAAACACCGCGTAAGGTTCAAGATCAACAGCCGTTCCGGGGATATAATGATCCAAGGCCTCGGCGAAATTATTTAAGCTTGTCAGATCCGGTAAATCTTCACCGTAGGAATTTATAGTAGCGAAAAAGCGATCCTTGAGATAATACACATAACCGCTTCCGATAAGCGCCTCCGCGCCCAGGTCGATGAACCTATCGGTCGGCAATCGCCGTCTGGCATAAATGCCGAACGCTCCCAACGGATCGGCGAATTCGTAAATATCGACGGCGTAGATAAAATCGCCTTTACGGTATTCGGCGCTGGCTACCTGGGTTACGCCATAGCCGATAAACTCCTCGGCCGCGCCATCTATATAGTTATATAACGAGTCCGCCGGGTATATATTCAACTGATCGGATCGGGTAAATCCGCCGATTTCAGGAATCAATATATCGTTGATATCATAGGTGGCTGTTTTGTTATCAGATGATGTGCAGTTTAACAGGGTGAGGGCCAGGATTACCGTCACCGCGATTTTATATTTCATTAAGACACCTTCACTTTTTTAGGTCGACGGGAGATCATTTCATTGTTCGGATTACGGCTTTCACCGACCGAATTAGTGTAGATAGCTTTTTCGCCTTCAACCGGGCAGGCGAATTCGCAAGCCCCGCAACCGTTGCATTGCTGGGGATTTACATACGGTTGGCGAAGCGTGACCGTCGTGCCATCCTCTTTAATCACATCTTCGGTTTTAAGTTCGATGGCTTTGGGGGATGTCGGACACCACTCCTCACAGACTATGCATTGCGTGTCGAAAGCCCAGGGCAGGCATTTGCTTCTGTTAATAAAGGCGGTCCCGATATGAATTGGTTTATCGCCGGCAGTTCCGTTTTTCCTCTCAACTGTTAAAGCATCGATAGCCCCGGTCGGGCAGCTTTGACCGCAGAGCACGCAATTATATTCGCAATAGCCGATAACAGGTACCAGGTAGGGTGTGAATATACCCTCCCAGCCGGCTTCCAGCATAGTGGGATGGATCGCGTTGGTCGGGCAGATTTTCATGCACTGGCCGCATCGGATGCATCGAGATAGGAATTCCTCTTCGTTTTCTGATCCCGGCGGCCTGATCAATCGGGGGCTGGTCTTATACGAACCGCTCATTCCCGACCGCAATGTCGGGACCGCTAATAGTCCGGCCAAGCCGGCGAAAATCACCTTGCGCCTGGTGGCTCGCGGCTTAGCCTGGTATTTCGTCTTATCCTCAAAAAATCCGAATGAAATCGCGTCACGAGGGCAATCCGCCAGGCAGTTCAGACACATATGGCACTCACTTCGATGATGCGGCAGTTCCTTGTGCGGATTATCGCCGCCCTGACAATACATCAGGCATTTATTGCAATCGTCGCAGGCTTCCTCATTATTTTTCAGGCCGAATATCGAGAAGCTTGCCAGGAATCCCAGGAATCCTCCCACCGGACATAAAGCCCGGCACCAGAAACGGGTGTAGATACGGTTAGCTATAACAATAATCATAAATATCAGCGCCAGCCAAAAGACCCCGTTGAATTGAGGCTGCTTGGCGGGTAAAAACAGGAAGGCTGAGATTTGATAAAGTTTCTCACCGACTGTGGAAATGATCGGAATATCCGATAACCAGAGCCATCCGAGAAAAGCTTTCACGAACCAGGTCGCGGCCGGTAGTATCACCATCGCTATGGACCGCCCCAGAATTGAAATCGGATCGAATACGCCTGTCTGCAAACTTCCCCAGATTGCCATACCTATCAGTATCGCCAGAAGATAGTATTTCAGGCTTTGATATGGTTTATAGATATTTGATTGCATTAAGGCTTTGGCGCGATGTTCTCTTCGTTCGGATTTAAACGATGAGAAGAAATGATTTACCGAACCCAACGGGCATATCCAACCACAGAAAAACCTGCCGAAGAAAATCGTCAAAATCAGGATAATGAAACCAATTGCCAGAGTCGAATACAGAACTCCGGCCGCCAACGATGTGCCGAATAAGTTGAGTGGGTTAAGATCGAAAAACAGTTTCAACCAGCCCGATACCGCTTCTTTGTCCGGATCGTAATTATACTGGGTGGCAAAAACCAGGTAGAAGAAAAGTACGAAGAAGATGATTTGGGAAATAATCCGGGCAATTCGATATTTACGCAATATTTTTAGATCCTTTCCAGGTTATTGGCATCACACTTCAATTTCAGCGATTTTATCCGGCGGCGGCGTAATCAGGCCCAATCCCATTTCCTCTGCCATTCCCAGATAAGGAAATTTATCTGGATTCAAACTCAAGTAACGAGTCACATATGAATCGGCGGCCACTTGGTCGGTCGAGGCGATCACCGAATCGTAAGTGTTTACATCATCCACTCGGCCGCCTGTTGGACCGTTTCTTTGCAGTACTCGCGTGGCGTCTTCAACGGTGAGGGTTGGTTGGAAAAGCCTGCCTAATTCGGCGATATTTTCATTAATATTTTGATGAAGCAGATTTCTGGGACCGGTTATCGCCCCGAACCAATTCTTCATTCCGGCGGTCATTCCTGAAAGCGAGTGATGTTTGACCACCGGCACATTTATCAGTTTATCGCATTCAAGGATCGGTTTTAAGACTTTCCACAGACCAAGGCTTTCAGTTCCGAAATCCACCTTGGCGTAATGACTGTCGCCGGCGATTATAACTTCGGCGCCCTCTGCTTCCGAGGCCGCCTTAATACCGGATCGATTATAAGTCCGATTGGAATCATTACAGGTGACATCCACAACAATCACTTTACCGGCCCCGGCCGCTAGGCATAGATGAATGAGTTCAGCCACCACATCCGGATGAGTATTCGCGCCTAATTGCGGAGTTCTGTCCCAACCGATATTGGGTTTGATGCATACAATATCACCGGCTTTGATGAACGTTTCGATTCCGCCCAGGGCGCCTATAGCGGCTGCCGTCGCCAGGCGCCAGTCCTTACCCTTGGCCGCCGCCAGAACCGGCCGATTGGGATCGAGAGGCACGCGCCAAGCTTTGGGCTTGTAGATATCCAGCTGATCATTACTTTGCCCATCGCGGCTTCCCAGAAGCAATATACCACCGCCGACCACTATCGATGCGGCCGTTGCCGTGGCGGTTTGTTTGATGAAATTTCGCCTTTTCATGGCAACCTCTCGTTTTGCATTAAATTCACCAGTATTAGCGCAACTCTCAGTAATTATCTTTATTATTGATTATACTTGATTGTCAATAATAAAGTTAACAATATATTTTATCTTCGGAAATAAGTGCTCTTGGGGCATATTTTTGCAACTTTATTTATCTTTTGTTAATATACTACATGTTGGTCCGATAATTTACAGAAGGTCTTGACTTACAGGTATGTTATGTTTATTTTGGCCGATTATTGAAAGGTGTATGTATGATCGATATTCCAAAAGCATATAATCCGAAACTGGTCGAAGATAAAGTCTATGACAAATGGATTGAGGATGGGATTTTTCACGGGCAGTTAAGCAGCAAGAAAAAGTCATACTCAATCGTCATTCCGCCGCCCAATGTGACTGATGTTCTTCACATAGGGCACGCCCTGAATAATACCCTTCAGGATATTTTAATCCGTTGGAAAAGAATGCAGGGTTGCGAGGCTGAATGGCTTCCCGGCGTTGATCATGCCGGTATCGCCACCCAGGTGGTTGTCGAAAAATCGCTGGCCCGCGAGGGACGATCACGTCATGATATAGGCCGCGAAAAATTCGTCCAAAAAGTCTGGAAATGGAAAGAAGAAAAATTCGACCGCATAATAAATCAGCTTAAGAAAATCGGCTGCAGTTGCGATTGGGATCGCACCCGATTTACCATGGATGAAGGACTGTCGAAAGCCGTAATCGAGGTGTTTTGCAGCCTTTACGAAAAAGGCATGATTTATCGTGGCGAACGAATCATCAATTGGTGTCCCGACTGCCTGACTACTCTTTCCGATGATGAAGTCGAGCACGATGAAGTAGATTCGTTTCTCTGGTATATCAAATATAAAATCAAGGGTTCAGATGATTACCTGACTGTCGCTACCACTCGTCCCGAAACGATGTTGGGAGATACGGCGGTGGCGGTCAATCCCGCGGATGAAAGGTTCAAACAATATGTCGGCCAATCGGCCATACTGCCCATTCTGGATCGGGAGCTGCCTATCGTTGCCGATGATTACGTCGATGTAGAATTTGGTACCGGCGCCGTTAAAATTACGCCGGCCCACGATCCCAATGATTTCGATATCGGCATACGGCATAGCCTCGAGCGGATCAATATATTAAATGAAAATGGTACACTTAATAAAAATGCCGGTAAATATGCCGGCCTGGATAGATTCGAGGCGCGTAAGAAATTAGTCGATGAGCTCAAGGAAAAAGGCCATCTGGAAAAAATCGAAAACTACAGTCTGATTTCAGGTACCTGTTATAGATGTCATACCGTGGTTGAGCCGTACCTGTCCAAGCAATGGTTCGTTAAGATGAAACCGTTGGCCGCCCCGGCGATTGAGTCGGTGAAAACCGGCCGGGTTAAGTTTCATCCCGAACACTGGGTTAAAACCTATCTTCACTGGATGGAAAACGTTCGCGACTGGTGTATCTCCCGCCAGCTATGGTGGGGGCATCGTATACCGGTCTTTTATTGCGATGAGTGCGATGAGATCATAGTCGCGCGAATCAAGCCGGAAAAATGTACCAAATGCGATTGTACCGTTTTAAACCAGGATGAGGATGTTTTGGATACCTGGTTCTCCTCCTGGCTGTGGCCGTTCTCCACGTTTGGCTGGCCGGAGAAAAAACCCGAACTGGATAAATTTTTCCCGACTAAAGCCTTGATGACCGCCTCCGAGATTATCTACCTGTGGGTGGCCCGCATGGTTATGTCATCTCTGGAGTTTATGGGTACCGAGCCATTTTCCGATGTCTACATCCACGGCACGGTGCGCGATTCCGATGGGATCAAGATGTCCAAGTCCTTGGGCAACGGTATCGATCCGCTTCTCATTATTGATCAATACGGGGCCGACGCGCTGCGGGCATCTCTGATACTGGCCACGCCCGAAGGGCAGGACCCGCATATTTCGGAGAAGACATTCGAGATCGGCCGTAATTTCGCCAACAAGATATGGAGCGCCTCGCGTTTTGTCAGGATGAATGTGGGCGACTGCAAACTCACCGCCGATATGAAGATCGTCGAGGATGATCTTGAGATGCCGGATAAGTGGATACTCTCTAGGCTGGCGAAATCCATCGGCCAGATTAATAACTACCTGTCGGGCTTCCGTTTCTCGACCGCCGCCAAGGCCGCTTACGATTTCGCCTGGAACGATTACTGCAGTAATTATCTCGAGATGATCAAGCCGCGCTATAAGGCCAATCAAAACGGCGATGATCCGAAATTTCAACGTTCGAGCCTGGCCGCCCGGCAAAGTTCCGGTTATGTGCTTCTGCAGATTTTAAAACTGCTTCATCCGTTTATGCCATTCGTGACCGAGGAAATCTGGAGCCTGGTTTTGGAGGGCGACAACAAGGATTCAATCTCGATAGCAAGCTGGCCCGAACCGCCGTTGAAATTTATCGATGACGACCTCGAAAAAGACATGAAAAAGGTTATTACGCTGGCGGAGAAAGTCCGGATGGCTTGCGCCGAGCTGGATGTTCCGCCGGCCAAGAAACCCAACGTGCTGATTAAGTGCGAAAGCGATGAGTTAGTCGAGATATACAACACCCACACCGAGGAGATCAGAAACCTGGCACGCTCGGGCGAAGTGAAAGTCGGCACCGATATCAAGAAGCCGCCGTTGTCGGCCTCGGCCGTGGTCCCCGGCGCCGAGATATTTATCCCGCTGGAGGGCTTAATCGATATCGACCTGGAGAGATCGCGTCTGGAGAAGCAGCTCGAGGACAAAACCAATTTCCGCGAGAAGCTGACCCGCAAACTCAAAAACGAGGATTTCGTCAACCGCGCCCCAGCCGAGGTGGTAGACGCCGAAAAAGCCAAGCTGATAAAAACCGAGGAGCTGATAGAGAAGCTAAACAAAAACCTCGAATCACTGGCCGGCTGGTAGCCAAAAGCAGTCATTGCGAGGAAGTCATTTGACTGACGCGGCAATCTGTTAGATTGCACTGAATAACCGAGCACACGAGCTTACACATAGATTAAAAGGCGGTCGAATCGACCGCCTTTTTTATTGATTGCAGTTGCCACACTAGCAACGTTTTATTATATTGTAGCGTTGGGGTGGACGAATTTAAGTAGTGAATGCTTTCTAAAATTAATAGCTTTAAAAGCATAGGATGAGCCGAAAATGCATCAGTTACCTCCAATTCGAGATGAATACAAGTTTGAATTGTTAATAAGAGATGTATTAAGAAAAAAATATCAAGAGCCTAACCTAGAGCTTTATGGCAGGCGTAGACAAGAACAACATGGAATCGACGGTTATCATCTACATAATTCCAAGGTCATAGCATTTCAATGTAAAAAAAGAGATATAACTTCCAGGCCTGATAGAGAGATCGCGAATGAGCTTATGAGGGCTTTTTCGAATGATGCAAGAAACGCGAATGAGTTTTTCAGTGAGCAAGGACTGGAGGTAGAGACTTATTACTTCGCTACAACTTTTAAAAACGATACCAGGCTGCAAGATAAAGCCATGGAGTTATCCGAAGAATTAAAGTTTGCCGTTGAGTATTTGAGCTGGGATTCTATCACGGAATATGTCATTGCTGATCAGGAATTATTAAAGGAATATTTCTCTGAGTTTCTGATTGAGGTAAATAAAAACGCTGAAAATTATGTCAAATACATAACCCAGGATGATACAAAAGATAATATTATTGACAGTCAGGATGCGCTGCTTGATTTATCATTAGATTATTACATGGTGAATGATAATGCAAATGTTGTTTTCCGGGTAATATGTAATAATATCGATATTCCGAATGAAGGAATTATAGATAGGGCGACAAATACAATTGATAGCATTTCTCCAAATTCCGCGTTCTGGATATTAGGCGAGGGGGGAACAGGCAAAACTACAATATTATTTAGATTGGCGATTCAATACGTCCAACGCGGTCGAAGGGTGTTCTTATTAGATTTTGAGAATACTTCATTTGACAGCGATAAAATCACTGAGCTGCTTTGGTATATTAAGATGAAATCCGGGGATAATCATTCGTATATATTTGTAGATAATCCCGATTTCGATCATACCGCTTTAGAAAATTTACTGAGAAGTTTATCAGATAGTGGTTTGAATTTTACTTTAATACTTACCGAAAGAATTAATAGATTTGAATTCATTAAAAAGGAAAATGTACAATATAATATCAATCCGCAAGATTTTATAGAACCGCTGAAGATTATAAATAGTCGTAGTTATAGAAATAAAATATATAATAAACTATACAAGCTTCTGGGTAGGGATGACAGTAACATCCGGCTGATTATTGATGAGTTCATCGGAAAAATTGAATTAGGACTGGTAGAAACTACATATAAAATACTCTATAAATTACGTAAGAAAAGGTATATCGATTATATATTCGATTGGATTGAATATAGATCCATTGCCGAAGATCATTTTCCTTCACTTGTTGATGCCTACAAGTATATAGCGATATTTTATTTATTCGGTATAAAACTACCATTTTCGATACTTGAAAAACTTTGTAATCCTACTAAAATCGAGAAGGATAAATTCTTTAACTCATTCTCGAAAAAAAGCCGGGAGCCAATTATAGTCTTCAAACGGGAAACCAGACATTTTGAATATAAATACTATTTGAGAACAAAGCATGAAGTTATTTCAGAACTTTACTTCGATGAATCTGAAATTATTAAGGATGAAGTAGTTGCTGAAATAATTAAGGTTTTTGACCCGCAAAATTATGATGAAACTCAGATATTAGTTCAACTATTTGGCAATAAGCGGAATATTGCAGGCAAAGCCACAAACTTTGAGAAGCTAATTGATTATATGCTATCTGAAAAATTACTGGAAAAAACTTCGGTTAACACGAAGCTTTACCTGACTGTTCTCTTATCGAAGTTCTGGATTTATAAATATAATAATAGGACTGACGAAGCTGTTATTTATTTGGAAAAACTGGCAAAGGAATTTCCGGATGATTTGCACTATCGCACGGAGTTATCGAAAATCTATCAGAGCCAGGGCAAGCTTGCTGAGGCCGAGGAAGTACTTCTGGAGAGTTTAGAGATTGATAATAAGCAGTTACATCCCCGCACGGAGTTATCGAAAATCTATCAGAGCCAGGGCAAG
>JAAEQD010000026.1 GCA_024231855.1 Candidatus Zixiibacteriota bacterium | reverse complement strand
AGATGCTGCATTCATTGCAATACCAAATGAACTATTTTGCGGTCGAAGCGTATAGAGAATCCCGAAATCACCCTATGGCAAGCTATATATTCGCGGTTAGTCAACTTATAATGGGCGAATCGCATGAAGCGAACAGCGATAGTGACAATGCACAGTCGTTCTACAACGCAGCTCAGACTGCAATCAATGAAATCACAGAGCCGCGTGAAGGTCTTCATTACATGCATGCGCAGTACCATAAAATGAACTATGATGAGTTCATTACTTTAAAGCCCTATTACGGAAAGTTTCCGGACATAGGCGCGCGCTTGAAGCTGCTGCATGAAAAGGCAACGTACTTGTCGAAAGAAGGGAAGATATCGACACCGAAAGATTACTACGAATTGACACCTTATCTAGTACTGGGCGGTCGAGCAGCGTCTGTAATTGGGCTTGTAGTAACTGCAGCGACGTTGGCGGGAATCGATTTAGACACGATTGACAATGCAATACGATCAATATGGTCCGATGCTTTAAGAATCATTCCAGGTCTTGATGTTGAAGATGTCAAATCAATAACGCTTCACGGGGGTGGACCTGCAATAGAATTAGCGCAAATGTTTGATTTTCATGGAGGAGGACCTGCATGAGCTTAAGCTGGCTGGATTGCAATGAATTGACTATGAAGCTTATCTTGTGTGGCAGACATCCCCGCTTGCCTTGAGGTCTGGCCGCTATGCTATGCAGATGCTCGGGCAGATCGGGAGGTCTACCGCGCGCAAAATTAATTTCCTGGTTGCTCTTCCACCGCCTTGCGGTTCGCCCGGCGCCATTGATGGGGTGGGATGAATTCCTTGGTCTGGGATTCCTCGGCGGCCTTCAATATCCTCTCAGCCAGCTGGGGGAAACCGTTATCGCCGTAATGCGAAACCGTCTCGTAGGCCAGGCCGGCCCTGATCAGCTTAATCGAAAGCAAGTCGCCATCGATGAAAACGTGAGCCAGCATCCTGCCATAACCATCTTTCTGGAAGGCGAGATATGATACGTTTCCGGCCCCCTCGAATATGAGCGCCGTAAGAGCCTCCGCCTCCCGGCCATAGGCTTGATCCTCATCGAAGCCATGCTCAGGATGAGCTATCTCGGGCGTATCCATCCCCAGCACCCGAATACCGAGGCTGTCATAAAAAAAAGAATCACCATCATCCATTGTGAGTTTGGCCTTATCCATCTCAATTACCTGTGCGCCCTCGGGAATGAAATCGATATCCTTTTCTACGAATAAATTGCATGAACACAGGAATATACCGATAGCCAATAGGGCAAAAATCTGTTTATGCCTGAAATGCTTCATCTCGTTTCTCCTTAATCGGTTATCGCCAGGGATATTATCCCCGGCCGCTTCGGATAAGCAGCTAATTCCTATCAACGATATTACTATAATATGATATATCACAAATAGCAATTAGGGAAAAGTAAAATGTCACAATGAAAATTTTATTACATTCAGCGAATCCGTATTTTTCCATACGTAAAAGCCCGTAATTTTAGTCATATTGACAGGGCTTTTGCGGAGTGAATTAGAAAACTTCAAGCCCGGAAGACCGGGCATGTATAGTCCTTGTATTTACTTTTATGGAATCCGTAATTATATATACGTTAAAGTAGGCGATTATAGTCGTATTGACATATTCTCCTTATATTACTTTGAGATAAATTAGCTCTTTAGATAATTATTAACTTTTTATCCTTTAAAACATTCCTGTAATTGCCAGGTCGTTTATTTTATATAGGAATAAATAGGCGCCTCATTGGGATAAGGAATGAAGATAGGAATTACCATCCGACCCGCAAGCCGCCTCGACGAGAGGAAAAATGAAATATATTTGCATATTTACTATATCAGCCTTGTTATTTTTGGGCTGTGAAGAGCAGCAATATCCGGTTAGCCCTGTAGCGTCACCGGAAATTTCGGATGGAATTTTCTCTAATATTTTTGAATATGAAGGACATATAGAGGAAAGCTATTACCAGGGGTCATACATACTATTTGATGAAGTCGAACTTGGATCGCGCGATGAAATCCATGTTCACTTCAAAAGATGCGAAGGGCTGGGCTTATGGACACCGGTCGACTATTATAGAAGTGAGACCGCGATAAGAGTTCCTGATTCTCGACATAATTATTTGGGTTGGAATTACAGGATTATAGTCCGGATTTCAGGCGATGATTAATATGAGTGTTATTTGACTATTTGATAATTTACTTCTCCCTATGGGAAAACTCGCCATAAATGGATCGGTATTTTGATAATCCGGCTTCATTTTGTTTCAAAATGTACCGTATTTAACCCATTTTAGTTTGGCCCCGGCGATTAAGCTCTGAAAATGTCAACTACACCATTTTGGCTCCGATATCCGGTAAATAAGTAAGCCTATCCGTGGAGGGAATATGTTTATTTTAAGCGTCACTATGTTCATTCTGGGAATTGCTTCATTTCTGGATACAGTTTTCAGTTACGGCAGTATGTTTCGCACCGGTTTTTCGGCGATGTTGATGCTGCTGGCTATATGGACATTTACACGGGCCAGGGCCACCGGCGATCTCTGGAAAATTGAGACTGAGCCTAAGTTGAACCCGAGTCCGGAAAGCCAGGAAACGCAGAGCAACCAGCCGTCTGAGGCCAAGCAGAAAAAGCTGGAACCTGTTGGTTGATCAGGCTAAACTGCCTGTATTACAATAGATTATATCTATCTATAAATTACAAAACGGCCATCTTTTATGGTCGTTTTTGTTTATTTCTCAAATAAGGTCGTATGATATATTTTATTCATGATATACCATCGCCCATCTAATTTTAAAAGATTATAATAGTCGATGAACATCAAATCAGTAAATACCCATTCCACCTTTGCCGATGCCGCATCACCAGTGATATCAATAAACACGATATTCTTCCGGCTTTTCTCTCTGAAAAGGTGATTTGGATCGTCCTGGGCGTCTCGGATCGTATCATCCCAATGCGATACCGACCTGGAACCCAAGCCGCTATCCATAACACAAAACGACCTGGCTTCAGGATGAAAAGCCTTCTTGATCATCCCGGCGTCCAGATTATCAAGCCCATCGAAAAAATACCGCAATGTATTATTGATACTTTCTTTCTCTATATCAGTATTCATAACTTAAACCTCCGAGAGTAGATATAATAATCATTAAATACGCGCACTTAAATATTACGGCGCCTCCACAATTTTGTTCCGTTTAAAAGCGTTGAAAACCGTTTGGTGTTTAATCGGGTCAATATTATTAAAATCGGCGCATTGCCTGTCGAAAATATATATTAGTAGCGGTAAGATTATGATCATTTGAATAATGAAATAGGAAGGTAAAACCAATGTTTGGGAAATACGCGATTTTAACGGGCGTGAGCTTAATTATACTGTCATTTGCGGTTATATTAGGTTGCGGCGGCAAAGATAATCCCGCCGGATCCGATTCCGGGCCGCGAATTAGACTCAAGGGCTCTTATAACACTCCTGGCAATGCCAATGCCGTTTATGTTCATGATAACTACGCGTATGTGGCGGATGGTTACGATGGCGGACTTCAGATAATCGATTTCAGCGACTTCGATAGCCTTGAAGTAGCCGGTTATTATGATACTCCGGGCAACGCGGTGGATGTCATAGTCGCCGGAGATTTCGCCTATGTCGCCGATAGCGAAGCCGGTTTGTTAATACTAAATATCAGCAATCCATTATTACCGGGATTGGCAGGCGTTTTCGATACGCCCGACAGGGCGCTCGGCGTTTTTCTATACGGCAACAGCGCCTATGTGGCCGATAACGATTCCGGACTGCATGTAATTGATATCACCAGTTTTGCCGCCCTGGAAATCGAAGGCTCTTACGCTACCGCTAACCAGGCTTTCAGCGTATTTGTCTCGGGCAACTACGTGACCGGCAATTACGCCTATGTCGCCGCTGATTATTCGGGCATACTCGCGGTCGATATCGAACATTCCGATAACCTGGCTTTGACAGGATTCTATAATACTCCCGGCCGGGCTTTGGATATCTTCATTAGCGGCCATTACGCCTACGTAGCCGACCACTCCGCCGGCATGCATGTTATCGATATCACTAATCCTATCGATCCCGATCTGGTGGGCAGCTACGATACACCGGACCAGGCATTTAGTATTTACGCCCTCGGCAACTATGCCTATGTCGCCGATTATGAATCGGGTCTGTATATTATCGATATCTCCAATCCGGGTAATCCATCCGCTGTCTCGAGTTACAACACTGCCGGCTACGCCCGGGATGTTTTCGTCACCGATGATTACATCTTTGTAGCCGATGCCCACGAAGGTTTGCTGGTCCTGGAATACAGGTAGACTAACTTTGAGGTCGGCCTTCGTCCGTTGAGTTATGAAATAACCTTGATACCGCATGGAAATCCTCAGATGCTGTTTACTCGTGTCAGTCCACTAGATGCTTTACTTTTATACCAAAAACCTATATAATAGCCAAAATTTAATGGGATCAACTCGAACGGGGGGATAGGTTCAGCGATGAGTATATTTAATATAATCGCGATTATATTGGTCGCCGCCGCAATCGCAAGCTATATAAACTATCGCTTCATCAAGCTACCAGCCACTATTGGTTTGATGGTTATTGGCTTATTCATGTCGCTGGCTATGGTCACCCTTAACTTTCTGGGGATGGATATTCAGGAACCGGCCGAGAAATTCCTCGAACAGGTCGATTTCGGT
>JAAEQD010000025.1 GCA_024231855.1 Candidatus Zixiibacteriota bacterium | reverse complement strand
CATACCGGTAAGAACAGTTCCAAAAATCGTATAGCGGGCATCAAGATGCGGTACCGCGGTATGAGTAATAAAAAACTGCGAGCCGCCACTGTCTTTGCCGGAATGCGCGATACCAACGGTTCCGCGATTATAACTAAGATTGCTGTACTCACATCTGATTGAATGTCCCGGACCGCCCCAGCCGTCACCTCGAGGATCGCCGCCCTGCACCACAAAGTTGGGGATTACTCGATGGAAAAGAAGGTTATCATAAAACCCGCGATTAGTGAGAGTTATAAAATTAAAGACCGTTAACGGCGCAATATCAAAAAACAGTTCAATTTCAATATCGCCATATTTTGTCGAAATAATCGCATGTGGGTTATTTTTATACTGTTTAATAAGTGATTTTATTTTACGCTCACCGATTTGAGTAAATGGTTTACTGGAATAAGAATCTTTATCTATCCCCAGTTTATCCTTATATATTTTGGCCGCATCTTTACTGACAAGATAATCATAATCCATAAGACCCTGATTCAAGATTTCCTCCGCCAGCGAATCTGACGATCCCGGGATAAATTGTCCGGCGGCATCAATCACAGACCGCTTCAGATCGGTCTCAGCTAAATCATGCATCATAATAATTGTCATCAATTGCGGCAACATTCGTATCTTTTTGAGTTCACCGATCTTATCAACCGCCTTGGCGCAAACAACATAATCGCTGTCATTAAATGCTTTCCTGATATAATAATCTATGTTGATAGTATCAAAAACGGTCAGAGCGTCAAAAGCGGCCGCTCGAACCATCGCCGAACTGTCACTGAATAATGTAATAAGTCTCGGTTTGACCATCTCCCCGCCGATCTCAACCAATGCTTCAGCGATTTTGACATTAAGTCGAGGATCAGACGTTACCGCGATAGAATCAAGCAGGGGAATAATCTCATGATAACCAACCTTGGCAAGATAAACAATCGCCTCGCCGACAATATTGGCATTGGCACTATCATGGATATCAGCCAGTGCATAATCAGTAGCAGAACTATTATTGAGACGCCCCATAATAGTTAGAATCTGTGTTTTTATTTTCTCATCCTCAAGATTATCATAACAACCCATAATATAATTCAGCGCCCGGTACGAACCTATTGAACCAAGCGACGCCACCGTCTGCGAAACAACATTGTTATTGCGATCATTAAGCCCGGAGGCAATCAAACGGGTTTGGGTATCGTCTTTACCAAGGGCCAAACCTCGAATAGACAGCGACCGTACAAAAGGATCACTGTCCGGTAACCACTCTTCATAGGCATATATCGTCTCGGCAATTCCCATTCTACATAGTGCGTATAAAGCCGCTATCTGGACAGGACGCACCGGATCTTCAAGACACATTCTTTCTAGCTGTTCAGCATACATCTTACCACCAGAACGCCAGAGAGCATAAGCCGTCTGCTCACGAACCCGGTGATCAATATGATCAAGATAACGGGCTATTTCATCTGAGATAAAAGGCATCGTTGAATCGGCCAGACGTCCGACTGCCTGAATAACCATCGCCTGCAGGGGCGGTGGAAAACTTTCACAGGCGCCAAGCAGTTTATCGGCATAATCTTTATCTCCACAAAGACCAATTCCAAAAGCCGCTGTCTCGGCAACCGTTTCGACCGAGTCACCCAACATCTCAAATAATAAAGCGGCTCCTTCAGATTCACCGATTCGCCCGACAGCGAGTGCGGCACGAGTCCGGATTTCCGGGTCATAGTCTGAAAGATAATTGGTGAGCTTATCGGAAAGCCAGCGCGCATCTTCATAATGAATAATTGAGGCATATGCTTTTTCTTTACTGAAGGTCAGATTAAAAATATCAAAATAAAGAACCGCAAGAAGAATTATTACAATCGCGACAATTATCCAGACAACCGGTTTTTTCATATATACCACCTGTTATATTCATATTT
>JAAEQD010000024.1 GCA_024231855.1 Candidatus Zixiibacteriota bacterium | reverse complement strand
GATAACGTCCAGCTAATACCTGCCTTCTCAAGAACGATAGCAAAAGCTCCCGGATTTTCTGGCCATGCCATAATTTCGCCGGCATTATGTATCAGCAGGACATCCGCATCTTCTTTATCCCAGGGTGTTTCGATTTTGATGCCGGTAATGTCATACATATCCTCATCGATAAATTCGATATTATCTTTGACAACAATCGCATTCATTCCGGTAGAGGAACCTACTTTCAATTGCAATACTGAACCGTCTTTATGAATCTCTTTAGCGGCGATTCCCATCTCCTGACTGAATACTTTGCGGAGTTCGTGCGTGATTAATCCATTATCTACTCCAATAGGACATGTCTGCGCACAGCGACGGCAAAGCGTACATCTATAAGATAATTCAATCAATCTTGAGATGAGAGTCCAGTTAACTTCGATGTCTCCATCGGTAAATTTTGAAAAGAATTTGCCGCTCGGTTTTACGTACTTTTTAACCAATCTCCGCCAAACTTCTGAACGGTATGTTGGTCGATAGATTTCGTTATTACCGCTGGCCTCATAAATCGGGCAAGCATCAACGCAG
>JAAEQD010000023.1 GCA_024231855.1 Candidatus Zixiibacteriota bacterium | reverse complement strand
AGGCACCTTGAACGTAAGCTGGTGATCCGAGGGAATGGTGAGTTTTATTTTATGAGCATGCATTATATTCTCCTAAATAAAAATTATCATGGCAAGCTACGACGATGCGTATCCGCATCGAAATCCGGTTGTTCAGCCTTTTTATCGAAAGTGTCTAAAATCATATTAATCATCACCAGCCCCGGTTTCTTATCGCGTCGACTTAAAGGAGAGGTTTTCCGAGGAGATGATTTCATTCCTGGTTGAGGGTAAACCGAGCCTCACCCGGAATCATCGAATCAGTCTCTTTTCGGATATTACACTATTATTCTTAAAAATGCAAATTTCCGCTTACATCAGCTTTCCATCATGGGCCAGCGCGGTCGCAATGACAATCCTGTCTTGGGGATCTATAATAGTGAGTATCATGAATTATCATGTGGACAAATTCCAGTCTGTCTCGGGAACACTGCTGATAATGTCGCCAAGGAAGCTGGTTTTTCCGGCGATATCCGGATGCGGGCGGCGACGCGGCGACTGTTCTCCCCGAGTATCGTCAAGCACCAGGAGGATGATCTCCAGTTGTTTATTGGGT
>JAAEQD010000022.1 GCA_024231855.1 Candidatus Zixiibacteriota bacterium | reverse complement strand
CCATATCTCTACTCTCGAACGCAAATCACTAATCCATGCTATCAAGGATTTCCGCTTGTCGATAAGGTCCCATAAGCCTTTTAACAATACCCGTGGCGTTTTAGGTGGGGTGAGCAGTGATGAAATCGACCCCAAGACTTGCGAATCCCGACTCGTGAAATCGTTATATTTCGCTGGCGACGTCATTGATGTTTTAGGCCCGTACGGCGGCTACAATATGCAGTTTGCCTTCTCATCGGGTTTCGTGGCCGGTAGAGCGGCGTCCGGAGATTTGAGTTAGAATAATCCGTTGTTAAATACTTATATCTGCATGCCCTTTTATTTTCGGTATATCTCTTTACTATTTAAATTATCGGCTCGCTAAAGGAATAATAACTCTTGTGCCGATTGATACTTTATAATGGTCGAGATTATTGTAATAAGAGAAACCACCAAGAGGCCGCATGGTCGATTGAGAGTAATCACCATCAAATATTAGAAAATATGAGGATTCAACGAATAAAATTAAATTTCGATGAATTTGATAATCATAACCGACGAGAAAGTTCAATCCAAATACATCTCTGGTTTTTGTGTCTGAGTATCCCGTTAAACCTACTGATCCGGAATCAGCCCTGACAATCGTGTTTTCCTCGCGACAGATAGAAATACCTCCACCCACATACAACCTATTGAAGTAATAAGCAGAATTTAACGACGCGGTTACTAGGCTCCAATCGTCCCCAAAACTCTGCAATCGAACCTCTCCACTTTCAAAAGTATGATATTTTACAATTAGCGGAATATTCTTTGAAAAGCTGGATATTGATAAACTAAATCTTGCGCCGGGCAATCCAAATCCCGCGCCAATATCCCAATTAATCCGGGAATTTAGAGGAACATTAGCCCATGACTCCGCTTCTTCCCCTGTATCAATATCATAAAAGTAAAAGCCATAGGCGATATTGCCCTTAAAATCGGCGATTCCCATATCAGTATTGATAGAAATCCAATAAGGAGGTAACTGTTTTGGTGATGGGTTGTTTGTACCGGCATTGGCATTTACTGATAAAAAGACTAACAAGCTTATAATGACCATTTTACTTCCCAAGCGCATTTGGGCATCCTCCATTCAATTAAAACAGATAAATCCAATTATATTTCGTCGAGAAACGTCCACCGCTTGATATATCTATTATATATTTACTATATGCGCAAGTCTATGATATGTTGCCTAATATCTACCCTTTAATATTCGCCAAAGGCACAAAATGAGCGACTTTTTTTGATATACCGGCGTCATGCACGGCACTAACTACCGAATCGACATCTTTATAGGCAAAACCGGCTTCCTCGGCCAGACCTTTCATTGAAGCGCTGCGCACGGTTATACCCTGCCGTTCCATGTCATCCCTGATCTGCTGTCCTTTGACCTTACGTTTGGCCGCCGCGCGCGACATCGTTCGTCCGGCGCCGTGAAGTGTACTTCCGAATGTCAGCCTTTCGGCCTCCCTGGTGCCGACTAATAGATACGAGCCGGTCTGCATCGAACCCCCGACCAACACCGGTTGGCCCACCTGTCTGTATTTCTCCGGAATACCGGGATTGCCGGGGCCAAAAGCCCGCGTCGCCCCTTTACGATGGACAATAACCTCCTCGGAACCGTGGCCTGTGTCATAATTCTCGATCTTGGCGATATTGTGGGCCACGTCATATACCAGATGCATCCCCAGTTCTTCCGCCGATTTGCCGAATATTTTCGAAAAGCCTTCCCGGAGACGATGCATAATTACCTGACGATTGACGAAAGCGGTATTAGCGGCGCAAGCCATTGCTCCATAATAAGCTTTGCCTTCCGGTGAATCGAAAGGGGCGCAGGCAAGTTCACGATCATTGGTGCGAATGCCATATTTTTTCATAGCCGCGCCGAAACTTTGCAGATAATCGGTGCCAATTTGATGTCCAAAGCCACGGGAACCGCAATGAATCATAATCGTGATCTGCCCCGGCCTGTCGATACCAAGAATTCCGGCCGCCGATTGATCGCATTGATCATCGAAATCGACTCTTTGAATTTCCAGATAGTGATTACCAGAACCAAGGGTACCGATCTGGTTTAAACCGCGCTTTCTGGCCTTCTCCGAGACATGATCTGGATTGGCGCCGGGTATGGCTCCTTCCTGTTCAGTGAATTCAATATCGCTGTTCCAGGCGTAGCCTTTGTTCAGACACCACGGTACCCCTTGAGCCATAAGTTTATCGAACTCGGAGTTAGAGAGCTTCAGAATCCCTTTCGATCCGACTCCGCTGGGGACCAGATGAAAAAGCAGATCAATAAGTTCCTTGAGCTTAGGTTTAACTTCAGACTCGGTTAGATTAGTTCTTACGAGTCTTACGCCGCAATTTATATCAAATCCGATTCCGCCCGGTGAAATCACACCGGTTCTTGTACTGAAAGCCGCTACGCCGCCAATCGGGAAACCATATCCTCGGTGACCATCCGGCATACACATAGCGTGTTTCCTGATACCGGGCAAGCAGGCTACATTCGTTATCTGCTCTAAAACGCCAACATCGAGATTGTCCAGCAAGCTTTTTGTGGTGATTAACCTGGCCGGTACTTTCATCCCCGGTTTCGATCCTTTGGGGATTTCCCATGTGTACTCATTGATTTTAATTTTTTCCATAATTATAAATCCAATATTACGTGAGCGCTGTAACCGCCATTACTCTTTTTTATTTCCAGTTTATGATAAGTTACAGCTTTCACATCGGTTCTTAAATTATGTTTTTC
This sequence comes from Candidatus Zixiibacteriota bacterium, assembly GCA_024231855.1. GTDB lineage: Bacteria > Zixibacteria > MSB-5A5 > UBA10806 > 4484-95 > JAAEQD01. The sequence continues at coordinate 18,628 of JAAEQD010000022.1, read as the reverse complement.
ACTATCAATAATTTCGCCCCATGCCTTACAGCTTAGATCGTAATTTTCCTGCAGACTGATATCATACTTACTAATGAAAACGCTATCCACATCTTTTACGTATATCAGTTCGGCCAGAAAAGCATAGAGTAGTTCCTCCAGCGATTCCGCCGAGACATCAAAATGTATTTCAACAATAGCCTCTACCCTAGAAACGTCAGTCATAGCCTCAAAAGTTGCCAAACCGCACGTTTCAAACAGTTTTTCCAGCGTATCAGCTTTGGCCTCAAATTCAAAATCGCCAAACGCGCCTTCTTCGACTACTTTAAATTCCCCCAATATAACTTCCCCCGGTATAAATCTATGATGCCTCGTCAAAGTGACTTGAAACAAGCGTAAATACTGTAACTTTGCTAACGCCTCCGGTATACAAGGCTTTGGTCGCTTCCCAGCAAGTGGCTCCGGTAGTAACGATATCATCAGCAAGTAAACAGCTACTACCATCCAGATTGAATTCCGCGCTGACCTCAAACGCGTTTTGGATATTGTCCCATCGCTCTTCGCGGCCCAGGTTTGCCTGAAGTCTCGTTTTTTTAACTTTTTTCAATATGCTGTAATTTACCGCAATATCAAGTCTTTCCGAGATGGTATCGGCAATCAATTCCGTTTGATTAAAGCTTCGTTTTCGCTTATCGCGCTTGAGCATTGGCACTGGTATAATAAAATCGTATTTTTGACTGGCGATTCTATCCGCTATTATTTCGAGCGCGGCCAATGTTAAATACTTACCAAGCTTAAGCTGTCCCTCGAATTTGAATTGATGAATCAATTCGCGCATGACCGGCGAATAAGTAGCCCAATAGTATAAGTGAGGAATGACACTTATTCGGTTCTCCTGACAGTTACACGAAACTCCCCGCGGAGATCTGCATATCAGGCAGACCGGGCCATCCCCGGCGAAACTTAGCTTCAGTTCGCAGGCCGGGCATAATGGAAGACGAGGATTATCAAGTAAAATCCCGCAACCGGGGCAACGAGGCGTGGAGATAAAAGCGAATAACTCATCAAGGAGAAATCTCGTTTTCTCCGTTATATTGCTCAGCATTTTGCTCATTTTTACGTTTCAGATAAATAAACCAGGTTATGGCTATAATAAAAAGACAAACCGATAAAAACTGGTTGCGCGTGATGTTTATACTACCCAAGGAGAATATAATCATTGATTCTTCGTAATACCTGAGAAAATCGATTGAAAAGCGCCAGATTCCGTAAAAAATCACACCCAGCCAAAATGTGAAGCCATAGAAGGTTCGTTTTTTCTCAATTACTAGCAACAGGCCAAGCATTATAAATCCCGCGGCCGACGAGAACAACTGAGTAGGCCAGATTGGATCATGATGAAACGGGAAATGAACTCCGCACCAGGTTTCGGTCGGCAAGCCATAACAACAGCCGTTAAAAAAACAGCCAACACGCGTAATCCCTAAACCCAGGAAAAACGCGGGGGCCATCGAATCGAGCATCGCCCAGGGGCTGGTTCGTTTAGCTATAAAATAAACCATCGATCCGATAATCGCCAGAACAACCCCGCCCATCATCGATAATCCGGCGATGCCGATCTCGCCTGAAGACTGGAAAGGATTTATGGCATCCAGCCAATGTCCGGCAAACTCCTCGGTGTGGTAAACCACATAAAACAGGCGAGAACCGACAATAGCGGACACAAGGATAATAAAGCATAAATCGATCATCGACTGGCTTTTAATGTCGTTTTTCTCTCCCCTTTTAATAGCCAACCATACGCCTAGAAAAAACGATATAGCCAGGGCCAATCCGTAGGCTTTGATGTGAATAGGTCCAATACTAAATAAATCCGGATGCATATTTAATACTCCTGCCAATCTCGGTTAATGGCCAACAAAAGCCCAATTATTCCCCAGAAAAAAAGCAGCGATGAGCCACCGTAACTGACGAATGGTAAAGGCAATCCGGTCACCGGCATCAAGCCGATTGTCATGCCTATATTTATTATCATCTGAAACATGATCGCCGTAGTCAAACCGGCGGCGACGAAGCCATAAAAACTATTCCTTACTTTGAAAGCAATCATATAGCCTCGGAAAATTATCGTGGCAAATAAAATCAGAACAATAAAAGCGCCGATAAAACCCTTCTCTTCACCGATAACCGAGAAAATAAAATCCGTATGCTGGGCCGGTAAAAAGTCCAATTTCGTTTGAGTGCTCTCCATAAAACCCTTGCCCCAGAAACCGCCCGATCCAATGGCGATTTTTGATTGGATGATCTGATAACCGGCGCCGGCAGGGTCCTGCCCCGGATCTAAAAAGGTCAATATTCTTAAACGCTGATACTGGTGAAGCCGGTTCCATAATACCGGTGTGGCCATGCCTAAAACGAGGTTGATAACAAAATATATCAAGCCGGGCAATAACCTGGGTCTGGAAACATACAGAAGTAAGATGAAAGCAAAGAAAAATAAAGCCCAAGCCAGCCAATGAAAAGCGGTTACGATACTCAATACCGGCGAAACCACAAGGATTATACGCGATATCGGCATGCCGGTCCAAACAAGAAGCCCCAGAAAGATAGCCAACCCGACTAAGGAACTGCCGAGATCAGGTTGTTTTATTACCAGCAGCGTGGGTATGGCGACTATGATTATGCCGATAAATGTATCTCTGAATTTATGAAGCCTTGGTCTTCGATAGGCAAGAAAACGAGACAAGGCCAGACATAAGGCTACTTTGGCAAATTCGACCGGCTGAATCGCGAAACTGCCGAAACTGAACCATCGAGCGGTACCGTTTGTCGATATAAATAAAACCGCTACTAATAAAACAAGAGCGACCCAATAATAAACATAAGCCATCGCCTCATGAACTTTCAAAGGAACGAAATAAACGATAGCGGCCAATATAACTGCCGCACCCAGCCATATCGACTGCCGTTGGTGAAACAATTGCTGGCCGGAATCAGTCGAGTGATAAGTCGCGCTATAGATAAATGCTATTCCAATTATAGATAAAGCAAGAGCGCTGAGTATCAGCACATAGTCTAAGTCGAGTTTTCCCATGATTAGGTCGGGTCTTCGCTTTTTTCCGGTTCTTGTCGTTCAAAATAGAATTTCAAGACATCTCTCGCGACAGGCGCGGCGACGGAACTGCCGTGACCCGCGTTTTCGACGATAACCGCAACGGCAATCTCCGGATTTTCAAACGGCGCGAAGCATACAAACCAGGCATGATCATCACCATGGGGATTTTGGGCTGTACCGGTTTTGCCTGCCAATGTAATACCGGGGATTTTCAACCAACTGGCGGTACCGTCCTCTTCACTAACAACCCCCATCAGAGCATTATTAATAATCTCCAGATGCTTTTTAGTGATAGGCAAATCTGTCATTGTTTCCGGTTGCATTACGATATCAGCGCCGTCGTTTTTGATGATTTTCTTTACGATAGCCGGTTTGTAAACAGTTCCGCCATTAGCCAACGCCGCGTATAAGACAGCCATCTGCAAGGGCGTCACGAGTATTTCGCCCTGCCCTATCGCCAGGTTATTCATCAAGTATCTGGTCCAACCCTTCTTGCCATAACGCTCATCGAAATAGCTTATGGATGGCGAAATTCCGGATTTTTCGCCAAGGATATCGATGCCGGTTAACTCGCCGAAACGGCATTGAGGCATGAATTCGCCGAATTGTTCCATACCACACGCCAAGCCGAGTTGATAAAAATAAACATCACACGATCTCACTATAGCACCATGCAAATCTTGCTTACCGTGTCCGCCCGGACGCCAGCATTTAAAAAAGCGATTGCCGAACTTTTTCTGGCCACGGCATGAATCAAATTGTTTTTCATCTTTCACTTTATCATAATTTAAGGCCATGGCGGCAGTGAATGCCTTGAAAGTTGAACCGGGAGGGTAAATCCCCTGGATAGTCCTATTCAAGAGCGGAAATGTGGAATCGGCCATGATTTCGGCCCATTTATCAGCCGGTACGACACCGGAAAACAGATTGGCATCATACACGGGGCTAGAAGCGAATGCCAGAACACCTCCCGTGGCAACATCAATAGCGACAACCGAACCCTGACCTTTCTCGAACAGAAGCGTTTCGGCTTTTTTCTGTAAAGGCCAATCTATATTTAATACTAATGTGTCTCCGGTTACCGGTGGAGTTTCCTGACGATCGGCGTATTTACCCAGGATTCTACCTTTGGCGGTTACCTGCAAATATAAAACGCCATCGCGACCTTTTAGATAATCGTTATAATATCTCTCCAGCCCCTTTTTTCCAATAATATCACCTCTTTCGGCATTTTCATTCTTGGACAATTCGCTTTCCGATACTTCGCCGACATATCCATACAGATGGCTGCCGTGGCCGCTGTCGGGGTAAAGCCTGGTCGGCTCCACCTGAAATACCAAACCGGGTACATCCAGCGAATGCTCTTCCAGGATACTGATCGTTTTAAAATCCACATCGCGTTTAAGCCTGATAGGCTGGAACCTGCCTTTCCAACCGGATGAAATAATCTGTTTAAGGTAGCTTTCATCCATCTGAAGCATTCCGGCCAGCCGGGCGGCAGCGATATCGATATTGGGAACGTCATGCGGCACCAGGTACACCGAGTAGGATGGTCGATTCTGGACGATGACTTCGTTGTTGCGATCAAGGATAATGCCTCTTGGCGCTTTGATGGGAACGATTCTAACACTGTTATCGATTGAGGCTTTGCGATAATAACCGGAAGCAAATACTTGAAGGGCAAACAGCTTGACCGCTAATACAAGGCAGCAAACGATAACAATAGCCAGCATCAATCGCAATTTAAGCTTAGGCTTTGAATGATGGCGATCCATTAGAACAGATTCCTTAAAATGTAGCGATAGCGAATCAAATAAAAAACGAACACACCTATAAAGGTGCTGTAGAGCGCGGAATATAAAGTATATGTGAGAACATACGAAGGATTAGATAAAATCAAACCGAAGCTGGTAGTGAATATAAAGAGCAAATTAAAGATAAATGATGCTGCCAGCAAAATGACTAATTGCACTGATACCGGCTCGATTGCCAGTTTATTTTTCAGACTTCCAGCGGAATAACCAATCAGGCTTAGAATCAGCGCCGCCCATCCTAAATCCGAGGGGGTTAGCACTCCGGTGAGAATTCCGATTGAAAAACCGAAAAGCGTCCCGGCTTTGGGGCCGAGATTCAATGCGATCCAAACCGTTATTACGATTGCCATGTCGGCTTGAACGCCGGCAATACTAAGGCGCGAAACTATTATTACATCGTAAAAGACTACGAATAGCGCGCTAAAAATAAACTTTAATGCTTGTATTTTATTCACCGTATACCACTACAAATACTTCTTCGAGAGTTCCGAAATCGACCGATGGTTTAACCATAACATCTTTGAAAAGTGTTGCTTCCCGATTCTGCGCGTAAACCACCGATCCCACCAGGAGTCCGGGGGGGAAAATACCGCCCAGTCCCGAAGAGACAATCGTGTCTCCAACAGCTATGCCGCTTTCAATCGGTACATCGCCCATCTCTAAAAGCTTACCGCCTTGCCATCTTATTATTCCCATAGCCCGGGTGTTTTGATCGATAGCTGATACTTTGCAATTATTATCTATCAGAAGCTGAACAACCGCCGAGTTTTCCGATACTTCGATGGTCTTGCCAACGATCCCGTCCGCGGAAACCACGGGCATATTATAACTGACTCCTTTATTTGTCCCGGCATTAATAACGATTGATCTAACTGTCATTCCCGGCTTTAAGCCTATTACTTCGGCGGGGACCAATCGATAAGGCAGCTGAAGGTCAAAATCCAGCATACGGCGCAGTCGAGTGTTTTCATAATGATCCTCGGTGTACCGGGCCATATTCATCGATAGCCGAATGAGACGCTGATTTAATTCGATATTATTACTTTTAGCCAGGGTCACATCGGCTAGAAATCTGTCAAGTTCGGTAAATGGATAGTATATTGTCGAAACGAAGAATTCCGAGAAGATTAATTTGAAACCGGAAGGCAGAATGATAAACAAAACGCAGATACAAAACACCGTAATTACGGGTATAAGCTGCCTTTGCTTCAAGTAATTTGATAAAGATGAAAGCATCTATTCGTTGGAATCTAAAACTTCTATTAAATCTTCCTTGTATTTTGCTTTCAGTAATTTATTTCGATTTTTTTCGTTTTTCATTAGGAATGAAAGTTTTGCCATAACGTTGAGATGGGCGCCGATTGCGTCCTCAGGCGCCGCGATAAGGAAAAATAGATTAACCGGCTTACGATCCATTGCTTCGAAATCAATGCCTTCATTCTTACGGCCGAAAGCGATCACAACGCCTCGCACGGACTTCGTTTTAGCATGCGGGAACGCGACATTATAGCCTACACCCGTAGTAACCAGTTTTTCTCTTTCCAGAACCGCTTTCAGGAGTTCTTCCTTATTTTTAACCATCTCGGAATTAGCCGCGTAGTCAACCAACTCGGCTACTATTTCCTCCTTGGTATTACCTTTCAAATCAAACGTAATAAGTTTATCTTCAATGAATCTTGACAGCTTAATCATATTTCCTCCTTAAAATCCTTCTGCCTCATCTATAAGCATTACCGGAATATCACCTTCTTCTATTCGGTACATCAACCGGCAAGCATTGCACAGAAGAACATTTTTATCCTTGTCATATTCCAGATCGCCTTTGCATTTAGGGCAAGCCAGAATTTCCAGCAACTTATCATTTAACATAATTTTTAGCCCTACTCCTTATATACGCCCATTTTCCTGTATTTCTCAAGTCTTTTATTACAAAGTTCATCGGCAGAATAAGATTTTAATTCGGCCAGTCCCAGGATCAACTCCGCTTTAATCCTCTCCGCGGTTCCCTCATATTCGAGATGAGCGCCGCCGGGAGGTTCCTCTATTATCTTATCGATAATTCCTAATGCCTCAAGGTCCTTGGCGACGGGTTTCAAAGATTCAGCGGCTTGTTTCCGGTTAGCCTCCAATTTAGCCGGATCGGTAGCGGCATCGGCTTTCCAGAGTATAGCCGCGCAGCCTTCCGGAGAAATAACCGAATACCATGAGTTCTCCAACATATAAACCTTATCGCCCAATCCGATACCCAGAGCGCCGCCAGAGGCGCCCTCACTCAGTATTACAACGATTATCGGAACTTCAATAACCGCCATCTCGCGCAGATTTCGGGCAATCGCCTCGGCCTGGCCTCGCTCCTCGGCGCCTACTCCCGGGTAAGCCCCGGGCGTATCCACGAATATAACTATCGGGAGGTTGAATTTTTCCGCCAGTTTCATGAGTCTCAAGGCTTTACGATAACCCTCAGGATGGCACATACCGAAATTGCGATATTGCCGCTGTTTGGTATCACGTCCTTTTTGCTGACCCATAATAACAACTTTTTCGTTTTCAATTTTAGCGAAACCACCGACTATCGCCTTATCATCGGCGAAATATCGGTCGCCATGAAGTTCGATGAAATCCGTAAATATCAGTTTAATTAAATCAAGACTGTATGGCCTCAGCGGATGGCGGGCAAGTTGTATTCGCTGCCAACGCGATAATTTCGAATAAACGTCTTTGCGCAGACGATTGCGCTTTTTTTCCAGAAGTTCGATCTCTTTAGACAGCTCAATATTCTCAGCCGTCGCCAGTTCCCTCATCTCTTTGATTTTGCGATCAAGTTCGATAATCGGTTTTTCGAAATCTAAATACTGTTGATCTTTCATCTTCTATTTTCCAATTTCAAATTCCTGGAAACAATAATAGCTGTTAATATAATGAATACTGTCTGTAACACAATTAAAATATTGCGGTTCCCTCCGACTATGCCGAAAGTCGCCAGGGCGAACTGAATACTAACCAAATAGAATAGCCAAACTGCTACTCTTTCAGGGATACCCAAATCCAATAAATAATGGAATATATGGCGTTTATCGGCTATATAAAACTTTTTACCGGCATACATTCTTCTGGTGAAGGTTGTGAATACCTCGATTATTGGAACACCCAGCGCTAAAATCGGGACAAACATGACGACAGTAGCAAAGCTTTTTGGCCAAAATAGGGAGATTACGCCAAATAGATACCCTAATAGCAAAGCCCCCGAATCGCCCATGAAAATCGAGGCCGGAAAGTAATTATATTTTAAAAATGCCAATGTTATGCCGATAATCCCGGCCGCCAGAAGTGAAGGCAAGGCCAATCCCATAATCTGGCTTAAAACCAGAAAACTTATCGCGATTATGGCGCTGACCCCGGCAGCCAAACCATCGAGGCCATCGATTATATTAATCGTATTGATTATTGCAACCAACCAGATAACCGTTAAGGGTATGCCCCAGACACCGGAATCGATCAGCTTATAGAATGGAATATTGATATATTCAAGACGCACGCCGAATGCCACAAGCACCAGGCAGGCGACCACCTGCCAACTTAATTTCGTCAGAGGTTTAAGTCCCCGAATATCATCTACCAGACCCAGCGCGAAAATTATCAGGCCACCGGCAAATATACCTATCAACGATTTTATATTGGACCAAAAAAGATCGGGTAGAAGCAAGAATCCGGGTAATAACCCGAGGAAATAGGCCGCGAAAAAAGCTACACCGCCCAATCGTGGGATCGGTTTTTTGTGAATTTTACGGGGGCCGGGCATATCATACAGATCGTGCTCGACGCAATACTTACAAATTATCGGCACAAACAGATAACAGAGATAACCGCTTAAAATGCTTATGATGACATATGAAGGAATATCTATCATTGGCGCCTTCTAAAACCCAGTAATTTCATTAAAATCGTCGTCATCAAACCACCGAAAAGCAAAATCGCTAAAAACGAGTTTCTAATATACTTTCCGGGAAAATGTTTTGTAAAGTATTTATATATAGAAAGATGATGATGAAATGAGGATTTGAAAGCGGTTGTTGACGAGCTGGCTCCGAGGACATGTTTTATTTGAATATCGGGCAAATACCAGACATCTATTTCCGCGCTATTAAGTCGACGACAAAGATCGATATCTTCGAGGTACATAAAAAATCGCTCATCAAAGCCATCAACGCTTTCGAAATCGTTTTTCCCTATGAACATGGCCGTAGCAGAGATCGCCGGTACTTTGGCCGGGTGATCAGGCTTAATATAGCCGGCATCGCCTGTTTTAAATAAGCCCAATTGAAAAAGAGGCGATCGCCTGGAGAAAACGATTCTTCTAAAATCCGGGAAATTTCTGGCTGAAACCTGAAGGCTGTTATCGGGGTACTTAAGAGCCGGCGATATTGCCCCACCATGATTTCGCCCGAATTCATATAATCGCGCCAGCGTATTTTCCGGGCATTCGCAATCGGGATTTAGAATAAACAGAAACTCACCCTCTGCCATTTTGGCCAGATAATTCATGGCCGCGCCAAAACCGAGGTTTTTATTATCGGTGAACACCTTGATGTTTTCATATTTCGCAAGTATCTCTTCGGTTTCATCCACCGACGCGTTATCTTTAACCAGGATCTCAAAATCGGCAGACTCTTGCCGCCGCAAAGATTCGAGACACCGATTGATAGTCGAAGCATTATTATAGGTTACGATTAAAATCGAAACTTTGAACCGGTAGTTATTTTTTCCCTCGATATGCATAAATTCCAGGTCCTATCCAAACGGCTGTTGATTTGAGCGATGCATCTGCCGCCGCGAGAACCGGTATTCATAATTGAAAAGATGAATGTCTAACCGAGCAGCCGTAAACTGCCCGGTTAATAAATCTCTTTATCTCGCGGATGAATTAAAGCCGCTTTAAGAAATCATTTCTAGACGATTTTTTTCCTGCTTAGATCATCCTTCACGCTGACAATTAATTCGGCCAGAAATCCGATCGTGAAAAGCAACAAGCCCGACACCAATAACAGGATTACCATATATAAAAGCGGGCGAAAACCGGCGTTTTCGACAAACCTTAAATACAAAGCGATTAATCCGGTTATAAAGCCAAGGGTACCGGAGATAATACCGGCTGACCCGAAAAAAAGCAGAGGTTTTTTTGTGAATGACAATTCGAATTTCACGCTTAAGAGATCAAGGAAGCCAACCGGTAATTGAGATAGTCCAAATTTGGATTTCCCACTTTTTCTGGGAAGAAGTTTGACTTTTACTTCATCGATAATAAAACCGGCCTGAGCGGCCATCACAACCATATAGCGATGCCAGCCGGGACGGTACGTGAAACATTCGGCCACTTCTTTCTTAAACGCTTTAATCGAATTGAGATCATGCACTTTTACTTTGAATAAGACTCGAGACAGACAGTTGTATATAAACGATCCGAACGATTTAATGCCGTAACTGCCCTGTTTCCAACCGGTGACAACATCCGCCCCGGAATCAAGTTTCGAGACAAGTTTAGGTATCTCGTTGGCGTGGTACTGCAAATCAGCCGGATAAAAGCAGACTATTTTTCCGTTAGCTTTAGCAAAACCGGTCTCCAGAGCAACGGTCAAACCACGGTTGTTTCTATGGCTGAAGACTTTCAACCAGGGGTATTTCGATTGATGTTCTTTAATCCTGACAAACGTCCTGTCTTCAGAGCCATCGTTGACAAGAATCATCTCCGCCTTGTAAGGCAGATTTCTGAATAGCTGACTAAACTGATTCAGCAATGGCTCAATGTTGCTCTCTTCGTTATAAGCGGGAATAACCACACTTAACTTTGTCATCCCGGATCGACCTCCTCGACCGGTTCGCGCGTTGGCCGTTTTTCTGGGTTGCCGCCTGGTTGTATCAGTTTTTTTCGGCCTCTCCCCTCTGGGCTTTTGGTCTCTACCGGATCGCGAATCTCTTCGATATGTTTTCTTCGGCGGACCGGCCGATCTCGATCTGGCGGGTTTCTTTTTTTCGGTACTCTCGTTCCGGTTGTTGTCACCATCAGCCTTGCCGCTGGACAGCGATTCTTTAACGTCTGCTTTAGGAACTTCCTCGTTTTTCTTCGGCGCCAAGACCTTTCTTTTAGATGGCTTTCTGCCGAATTCTTGTTCTGGATTCAAAACTCCTCCAATGTTGCTTGACAATCGTCGGCTTTCCCGCTACGATTGAATTGGCCGACCCAGGACAGGACGCCTGCCCTGTTAATCGGCTGAAGTGAGAACATCCCCCTCACCAATGTCTTTAAATTTCAGATGCTCTTTTTTCAAATAATATAGTCCTATAATGGTAACCGGAAAAAATTGACATGACCAGAGAATGACCGAAAACGAAAGCGCTACCGAATTCGAAACTTCCTGGCCGAACATTCCCAGCGCCCCGATAAAATTAAAGGCTATTATACAGGCGGCGTGAAAAGTGCCTATATAGCCCGGAGATGCCGGCAGCGATACCGCCAATACCGTTACGAATAATACGATAAATGCAGCCCAAATATCAGGATAAAGGTTAAAGGCGATGAAAATCAGATAGCCGGAAATCGCCGTGAAAACCCATAAGAAGACCGAATACAGAAAAATCACGACAATTGAAACGGGCGAGGTTAATATACTCAACCCGCCAGCAAATTTCCTGAGAATCGAATCCGCCCTGTCGGCCATTTTGCCGGAGAAGAAACCAACAGGCTTGCAGAAAACACGTACGGCCAAATCGGTTTGGCCTTTGAGCAGATACAGAAAAACCAGCACACCGAAAGTTAAAGCCGCTACCAGAAGGCTGGCTTGCCTCAATTCATCGGGAAAATCGATAAATATTAGCGTCAGCATAAAAACGAACAGAAGCCCCAGGCTGTCAAAAACTCTTTCGGCGACAACGGTGGCAAAAACTGCCGATTTGCTCAGCGAATGAGTCCGTGACAGCGAAACAGCCCTGACTACCTCGCCTATTCTGGCCGGCAGAAGGTTATTGGCCATGAATCCGATCATAACCGAGCTATACAGCGATTTGAAGGAAATTGGTTGTATGGGTTCGACCAGCCATTTCCAGCGCGCCGCCCGAATAAGCATCGTAATTACTACCGATATCATCATGGGAATAGTCCACCAGTAGTTGGCATCGGTAAAAGCCGCGATCATCTCGGTATAATTAACTCGACTCAGGGCATAAGCCAGAAATAGAAAACTTATTGCCAGGCCGGTAATAACTTTCCAGCGAACTTTACTCATTTTCGGTTAGAATCAACTCCATAAGTTTTTCAGTCCGTTCGGCGGTTTTATCCCAGGAAAATTTAGCCGCGTGCAGAAGCGCCCCTTTCTCCAGATTAGATCGATATTCATGATCGGATATTATCTTAATTGCCTTTTCGGCATAATCTTCTAAATTGCCATATTCAAATAGCAGGCCCGATTTGCCCTCATCAACCGAATCTCGCAAACCAGGTACGCGCGAAGCCAAAACCGCCGTACCACAAGCATTTGCCTCGATATTAGTCAAGCCCCAACCCTCCTTAAGCGATGGATAAGTCGAGAGATGCGCCCGCCTAAGGTATTCAATTTTAACTTCATGGGGGACAAAACCCAAAAACTCGACCTTTTCTGATAATTTCAGCTTTTCGGTTAATTTCCGCAAGTGCGGAAGATGATCGCCATCACCGATAATAACCAGCCTAGCCTCCGGCACCCGTTGAAGGATTTTTGGCATGGATTCTATACAGGTTTCCACCGATTTGTATTTCTTTATACGTCCCACATATAGAATAGTCGGTTGCTCGAATTTTTTAATGGTCGGATCGAAAGAATAGCTATCGCTATCGATTCCGCATTCGACCACATGCACTTGTTCCTTGGCTATGCCTTTGGCTATAATTTCCTCGGCGGTAGAATCGGAAATCACCATTGTATGATTGCGTTTGTAGATAAAAGAGTAAGGCTTCTCGGCGAGGTAAATGTAAGTTCCCAGAAGAAAATTGATTTCCTTGAATATTGAATTGGAAAACAAGTGAGGAATAATTACTAAAAGCGGCATTTTGCAGTACAACGGCGAGTAAAACGGGATTTTATTGATATCTTCAAATACTACATCATACTTATTTTGCCTAACAAGTTTTCTTATCGCGTTAGGAGCAATCCAATTAAAAAACGACCTACTACCCCGCCTGATAACATTAACGCCCTCAACAATTTCCTCGCTTTTTCCTCCCGGAAAATTACAGCATAGAAGGTCAATTTCGTGGCCCTTTTTAGCAAGGCGTCTTAATATCTCCTCGAGATGGACCTCCGCGCCCCCCGAGTCAGGATGTTTGAGATCCTGCCAATTGACAGCCAGTATACGGGTCATATTATTTTTGCCGTTGCGCTTCCAGTGATCTGAGCAGTTGATCCAATTCGGCCAATGCCGAAGCATCACCTTCATGCTGTATTCGCCACATCGCGGCCAGGCTGTCAATTGCCTCTATATTTCCCACCTGGTTTTCGATAAAGAGCAGGTTATTAAATGCCGTTTTAGAATTTGGATTATATTCCAAGGCCATTTTAAGCAAGTCCTTGGACTCACTAAACTTTTGACTGTAGAGAGCATCCCGTGCGGCAGATGTAAGAAGGTTAACAATCTGACCGGTTTCAACACCTTCTACGATTTTATCAATATTCTCAAGCTGTCCGGCTTGAGCGTATAGCATAGCCAGATAGGCGCGATGACGCCATTCATTGGGGAAAATATCGATTGATTTTTCGGCGACCACAATCGCTTTATCCAACTCATCGACCCTTTTCAGCGTATCGGCCAACTGCAAAAATCCGGAAACATAGTTGGCTACCAGACGTGTATCATTCTCGTTTTTATAAACAGTAGTATCATCCAAACCGCGGAATTTGAATTCCTCCATATAGAATTGCCACATCTTGTCCGGGTCTACCCTGTTTTTCCCCTGTTCCGGCACAATCCGATAACCCATGCCCTCCATAATCAAATTATCATTCAAGCCAAGCTTGTTGCCATCGGAAACGGTGACCGCGAAAAAGATCGGGACTTGCCACTTGTTAACTTTCACGATGTGGGCGACCATCTCATCCTGGACTTTCCACACCCGTTCTTTAACAGGATCCCAAACCGGTCTAAGGGCTTCGATCTGATCGTAGCTAAAAGTGATCGGTACATTCATCTGTTCCTTTAACTGATGGATATACCATGGTGTGTTTAATAAGCTTAAATTAACTACGCGAACGTCCGTCCTGAATTCCTCTACCTGCTGAATATACCATAGTGGAAATGTATCATTATCCCCATTGGTAAAGACTATACCATCCTTATCGATTGAACTGAGAATGTTATGAGCATAATCCCAGGGGATGAAATTGCGGGATCGATCATGTTCGAAGTGATGGGCCTGAAGGGTATGGATCGGAAACAGAATTGCGACGATTAAAGCCGCGGTAACCAGATATTTACGCTCGGGTCTATCCTTAATCCAGCCGGCCAGATCGTGAAGCAGTCCAGTTAATCCAACTCCAATCAACAACCCGAAAAACATGAAACCGGGCGTGAAGAAATAATCACGATTGCGGACTTCGAGAATAGCCCCCTGCGTACCATCAGAGAAATTCAAGTATAAAATTAATCCGACTGATGATGCTAAAAACAAGGCTAATAGCCATAGGCCGTTAATCGTATTGCGGCGAAATGCTTCGTATATGCCCCAGATGCCCAGGGCAAAAAATAAGAATGCCGCCCAGTTTTCAGAATATTGTTTTTTGAAATAGCCCCAGAATCCCATATGGGCATGATTACCGAATTGATTGGTCCAGGATCCGCGACGGTCAAACATTCGAGTTATCATCGATTCCTGGCCATATTGTTTTCTTTCCAGAAGTGATTTGAAGCGTGTCCAGTTATCGGGATTGTTTTCGTTGATTTCCGGTTTTTGGGCTGCCCGGATAGGCAGATAAATATGAGTCGAATAGCCGATAACAGCGGCAAATGATATAGCGAAAATAATTTTAGTCATGTATGACGGGCCGCGAGCTGAGAATAAAGAGACTAAAGAGATTATAAATATAGCGGCCGTTCCATACAGGAATATATCAAGCTGACCGACGACCATGAGCAGAACGAACCAGATTGCCCAGAATTTCCAATCGTACAGCAGTTTTCTATCCCTGATAGCCATGTAGGCCACTATGAGGGGCATTATTAAAAAGGTGGTCATATGAATGCCGATAGATAAAAAAGCCAGATAGCCGATCCCGATCAATAATTTGCCGACCCCTGGTTTACCAATCTTGTTAGCCCACATCAAAACCAGGTAGCAGAGAATCAGCATCAGCATCATTGCCAGGCCGTAGCATTCAGCCTCAATCGCGTTATCCCAAAAAGTAGAGGAAAAGCCAACCACCAGGCTGCCGGCGAATCCGCCCACGGCCAGCGATAGTTTTTGCCAGATATCGCTGATCTCTTTATCAAACCCGATTACGAAGCGGATTATCAACCAATAAGCGACATATACCGCCACCGCCGAGGATAAAACGCTGACCAGATTCACTTTCATAGCATCGTTAAACGGTAATGGCAGGAGAATGAAGAATTTGCCTATCAAAGTATATAAGGGATATCCCGGCGGATGAGATACGCCCAATATTTTAGAACAGGCTATAAATTCGCCGCAATCCCAAAATGATAAAGTCGGCGCTTTGGTAAGAAAGTAGACGATAAAACTGAACAGTCCCGCCCCCAGGCCGAATGGCAATAATATCTTGTCCTTATATAGCTTCATTTTATTTCCTTTTCACCACTTCGTAAAAAATCGTTGTGCCTATTTGTTTAAATATCGGTAAACGGTCGAAAACTTTCGATAATGTCACATCCAGATTCCAGTTCTTAAAGAATCTAAAAGGGGGTAATCTAAATGATAATATGGTCCACCTTTTAATGTCATAACCTTTCTTAAATACTTTTTTAAAAGCTCTTTTATCCAATTGCCACTCATCCGGCGAATAACAACCGATCATCTTTTTTACATTCTCAACGCCAACCAGTTTCATGAAAAATCGTCGGCCATAATAATAAAAGAAATTAAGGCTCATCCGGTGCGGTTCCTGGATGAAAATCCGGCCACCCGGCTTTAGAACCCGGGCTGCCTCAGCCAGCGAGGCGTATTGATCCGGAAGATGATGTAGAATACCCAGATAAATGATAAAATCACAGCTATTGGGTTTGAATGGGACAATCTGGGCGTCAATCGCCAGCCTGGCGCACATCGGATCATTACGCTGCAATAAAGAGACCGTAATGTCAGTAAGCAGTACCTGGTTGTCGTCTTTGTAGCGATAAGCATGTTCGGAGATACCACAGCCCAATTCAAGGATAACCGAATCCTTAAGCTTAATTCGCGACATATAATCGTCGATATTCTTTTTAAGAAAGCGGGTATATGGACGAGCCATCAGCTCGTCATAGGCGGCGGCGTCATCAAAAGTTTTTATCTCTTCCTTTATTCGATTTCCCATAAGCGTACAATCCGACCTTTTCATATTACTCGATCAGAAATATCTTTGCAAGATAATTCATTTTATCCAATCGTCAATACAATTATCCCGATTTAATCAGGTAATGTGGACTGCCCAAGGGGGCGATCCAATTATCAAATGGGCTATATTATATGCTATCAATTATATCAAGCATTATCCATATCATCAATATCACAAATTGCATCCAAAACGCCGTTTACAAATCGTCCCGAATCAGCAGAACCGTATTTTTTAGCCAACTCGATCGCCTCGTCTATGGCTACTTTAATTGGTGTTTCGGGGAAACATTTGATTTCGCCCACACCTAATCTAAGGATATTTTTATCTACTATAGCCAACCGGTTTATATCCCAATTATTGATATGTTGTTTAAGAGTGCCGTCAATATCAGCCAAATTGTCGCGAACCACACCGAACAGCCTCTTTGCAAAAGCAAAGCCGTCATCACTTAAATTGTGAAGCGATGAACAATAATCAAGGTTCGTTTCGATATTCTTTTCCCCACCCACTTCGATTGAATATAGTACTTCCAGTATAACGCATCTGGCTTTATGCCGTTGGCCCATAATCTAAATCTCTTTGAATAAATTAACCATCTCTATCGATGTCATAGCCGCCGAAAATCCTTTATTACCCGATTTGGAACCGCATCTTTCTACCGCCTGTTCAAGCGTATCGGCTGTAACCAGTCCAAAAATAACCGGAAGGTTATTATCGAGAGAAATTTTCGCGACTCCTTTGGCTACCTCACTATTAATATAGTCATAATGAGGTGTTTGGCCCCGAATAACTACGCCCAGACATATAATCGAATCATACTTTTTTGTACCCGCAAGCCGGGATGCGGCATAAGGTATCTCGAATGAGCCGGGAATCCTGATTATATCAATGTCCTCTTCGGAGGCGCCATGACGTTTCAAGCAATCCACGGCTCCTTCCAATAGTTTTTCGGAGAAAAATTCATTGAATCGGGAAACGACTACCGCGTATTTGCTTCCCGCCGCGTTTAAATTACCCGCATGTTCCATCATGTTTCCTTTCACAGGACGCACCTGTCGGAACGTCGCTCAATATATGTCCTAATTTATCCCGTTTTGTATCCAGATAACGCTGATTATACTCGTTAGGCTCGATAGTCATCGGTACCCGTTCGACCACTTTGAGGCCATAACCTTTAATGCCCACTACTTTCTTGGGATTATTCGTAATCAACCTGATTTTTGACAGACCCATATCTACAAGGATCTGGGCGCCAATGCCGTAGTCCCGCAGGTCGGCGCCAAAGCCGAGCTCGATATTGGCCTCAACCGTGTCTCGGCCATGTTCCTGAAGTTTATAAGCCTTAATCTTATTCGCCAGCCCAATACCCCGGCCTTCCTGGCGCATATACAGAACCAAACCAATGCCCTCTTTTTCAATCATTCGTAATGACTCGGCTAATTGATCACCACAGTCACATCTGAGTGAGCCCAGGATATCACCGGTGACACAGGATGAATGAACTCTGACCAGGACATTTTCCTTGCCATCCACGTCGCCTTTTTCGATTGCCAGGTGATTGTAATTATCAATCGTGCTCTCGTAGAGATGAAGTTTGAAATTGCCGTATTTCGTCGGCATTTCGACGGATTCGATTTTATGAACGAGCTTTTCGTTGCGCCGCCGGTATTCGATCAAATCTTTTACGGTGACTATCTTGAGATCGAATTTCTCAGCGATTTTCATCAGGCTCGGCACCCTGGCCATCGAACCGTCTTCATCCAATATCTCACATAATAACCCTACCGGATTCAAGCCCGCTAACCGCGCCAGATCGACTGTGGCTTCGGTATGGCCGGCCCTGGTTAAAACGCCTCCATCTCGCGCTTGAAGCGGGAATATATGACCCGGCCGGCCCAGGTCTTTCGGATCGGTTTCGATATCAGCCAATGCCTTGATTGTAGCCGATCGATCATAGGCCGAAATGCCGGTGGTAGTGCCAATCAGGTAATCTACCGACACGGTGAAACGGGTTCCCATCATAGCCGTATTATCAGCGACCATCTGGTTCAACTGAAGCTGTTCCAGGCGCTCATTGCTCATCGGTACGCACATCAGCCCGCGAGCGTATTTGCTTATGAAATTCACGGCGTCCGGAGTAACTTTCT
>JAAEQD010000021.1 GCA_024231855.1 Candidatus Zixiibacteriota bacterium | reverse complement strand
GAATCCGGGAGCTATGGTGTGGAATTGGAATATGATGAGGCCGGGAATACCACGGTTAATTATGACCGGTATCAGTTTTTCTATGATTATGAGAACCGGTTGATCGAGGTGCAGACCGACGCCAATGACGTGGTGGTGCAATATACCTATAACGCGTTGGGCCGGCGGTCGCAGAAGCATGAAATTTTGGGGCTGGATGATGATTATATTCGGTACTACTATAATAAGGATTATCAGGTGCTCACCGAGACCGATGAGGACGACGCCGAGTTGCGGAGCTTTGTCTATGGCCGGGGTCTGGATGAGGTGCTGTTGATGATGGACCCGAACGGTACGGATTATTATTATCTCAAAGATCATCTTAACAGCGTCGTGGCGGTGGTGGATGAGGATGGGGATATTTTGGAGCGGTATGAGTATGACGCCTACGGCAAGCCGACGATGTGGCTGGGGGATTATGATACGCTCAATCAGGAGATCAGCCCGTATGGCAATCCGTATTACTTCACCGGGCGGCGGATCGATTTTGTGGGCCACAGCGCCTGGATGATCCAGTACAACCGCAACCGCTTCTACGACTACTACACCGGTCGCTGGCTCACACAAGATATGTTGGGCCTTAATGCTACTAATTCAGCGAAATGCTCACCAATTAGTCAATATGATGATACGGCTAATCTATATGAATATGTCAGGTCGAATCCGTTGCTACACCTCGATTCTTTCGGCTTTCAAATGTATGTGGATCCCCGTTATAAAGATTATTACGGAAAATGTGGACCAGACGTTACAGATGTTTTAGTTAAGCACCTTAATGATTTTATATCCCAAGAAGATGAAGGGGAACTAAGTGGGATTTGGTTTTTTGGAGCACTTGAACTACAAGGTGTAGCAAGAAAGAATGGACCTACCATCAGGGAAGAAGCTGATAAAATAGAGGGCTGTCCAGTCGGTGAACAATGTAAAGGAACTTATACAATATGTCATAATTGTTTTTCTGGATATCATATAGATCATTTTTTAATCATGGTTTATATTGCAGAAAGTTATGGTAATAAAAAAGCGAGAAGTGCAGGTCAGTGGAATGAAAGTATTTTAAAAGGTTTTTTTGTAGAAGGATCTGAGTTTTCAGGTTCGTGG
>JAAEQD010000020.1 GCA_024231855.1 Candidatus Zixiibacteriota bacterium | reverse complement strand
TTCACTTTGCGAAGCCGGAATAGTTTCAGTAATACTGCCGATTGAACCTGATACAGCGCATGTTACTGTAAGTCCTTTCGGATCATATAATCCAGATACTGATGAATTGACTTTCCAGGCAAATGCTTCCGGAATATATGACTTTACAGTAACGGCTGAGGCTCCGTGTCAAACAGTGGAATGCGATATTCAAGTAAATGTGGCCATCGAACAGGCTCCACAAATAACCTGTCCTGATAATTTTGAGAGAACTGTTTGTCTTCCTTTGACTGATTCGATTTGTTTCCCGGTGGAAATAACCGGTTCGGCCGCTGAAGTTACTGTTTCGCCATTTGGCAGATATGAAGACGGAGTTGTTTGCATTCCGATTTCCGGAGCGGGAACGTATCCGGTTGAAATATCAGCGGTTAATTTCTGTGGAACATCTGTTTGTGGTGATTTGGAAATTGTAATTTATGAAGATCTGGCGCCTACATTGACGGTCCCAGAAGATAGAATTATCTCATCCTGCACCGATTTCAACGAGGAGATCTGTATCGACGGTATATTCGGTTATGATCCTGATTATGGTGATCTAACTATTCAGAAAATATCGGGTCCGGGAACATATATATCTGCCGAGGCAGATTCCGGATCGATCTGTTTCACTCCGGAAAGTAATGACATAACTTATACATTTGAAATAGAATTAACCGACGGTTGTCACACTATTGTAGAATCATTTGATGTTATTATATATCCATCCAATGTCTGTGAGACATGTATTGAAGTGGCAATAGAGACCGATACGTGTTATGTCGTCGGTTCGACTGTTCCTGTTCATGTTACAGTCAATGCGATTGAAGAAATCGGTGGATTCGATCTGTTGATATATTATGATGCATCGGTTATGGCATTCCTTGGAGTTGTTCAGGGCGAAGCAATATCAGAATGGGAATACCTGACTTATAGTCAGGAAAGCATTACTTGCGGCGGTGGATGTCCGACCGGTATGGTCAGAGTTATCGGAATCGCCGATAGAACAATCCCAATGACACATCCCTCGCCGGAGCAGTTCACACCATCTGGAACGATGTTTACAATGAATATGCGAATCACTCGTGATTGGAATGTGGGAGGTCTTTTCCTCCCGATGGGATTCTATTGGTTTGATTGCGGCGATAATACTTTCTCCGATCAAAGCGGTAACAATCTTTATATGGATGGTATCATCTTGGATGCCTTCGGCGGTGTTGTTTGGGATGAAGCTGATGAAGATCTCTTCCCAGAGGAAAATCGTTTGAATGGTATCGGTGCCGCGGATTCCTGTCTTGTTGGAGATAAACTAACGCCAATTAGATGTGTGGAATTTAAAAACGGCGGCATTTGCGTGATCCATCCCGATGATATTGATGATCGTGGCGATTTGAACCTTAACAAGGTTGCTTACGAAATTGCTGACGCGGTTGTTTACACCAACTACTTTATCTATGGATTTAGCGCTTTCTTTATTAATATTGATGGTCAGACGGCGGCTTCGGAAATAAATGGTGATGGTATTCCATTAACAGTCGCTGATTTAGTTTATCTCATCAGAGTTCTTACCGGAGATGTTCCGCCAAATCCGAAAGTTGCTCCAATGGGATCAAAAGTTAAGATTAGAACCGAGATTGAAAATAACAATCTGTCTATCAAAGGCGATATTAATTATCCGGCCGGGGCGGGAGTGTTAGTATTCGAATATAGCGACGCTCTTCCG
>JAAEQD010000019.1 GCA_024231855.1 Candidatus Zixiibacteriota bacterium | reverse complement strand
GCAAATGTGGGCACTCCATATTTGCAATCAAAGTTGTCAAAAATCCCATATACCTGACTTTTGCCACAATCAGGCACAGGATGACAAAATCGATACCCACTAATTTACCAATCGATTTCGGCCTAGGAGCCTCTCAGCCAAACCCATAGCTGGCTATCTTTAAGCATGGAAGTAATTATCTGCTATAGTTTTCTGCAGTCAAGCATACCGATTATCGATTATTACACCAAAGGGAAAGTTCCCCTTTACATACGTTCAAGCATAGGGTATCCACTACTTTTTATTCGCTATGAGGTTGCAAGGTCTGATCAGTCGATCGACTATAGTGGTTTTAAAATCGATCAGTTATTCTGCAAAATCCTTACCGGAATCAAATCAAAGCATCATCGAAAAGCCTCTGTACATCAATTCTAGTAGAACCCACGGTACCCTGGTCCGCATAGTTAATATCGTCGTAGGATTCGATCAAGTTATAGCAACGGTAGCGAAGTAGCGAGTTAGTATGGGATACATCATAGTTCTCTACTTCTCTATTTGTTTTTTTGCTATTTCTCTACCCACGCCATGTAGCGAAGGTATAGAGGTAGAGCTCGTAAAACAAAGGGACGGACGGTGGTGAGAGAACGAACAAAAACGAGTGAGCGGACGCGGGCGTGGAGTTGGCTTAGGTTAAGCTTAAGCGGCGAAATAGACTATCGACTCAGAGTAATAAACGAATGAATGAACGAATGATGGCTCGAGCTTGGATCGATCAAGATACGATCGGGCGAAATTTGGAACTGTTCTTGG
>JAAEQD010000018.1 GCA_024231855.1 Candidatus Zixiibacteriota bacterium | reverse complement strand
ACCACGTTGTAGTAGGGTTTCAAGCCTTCATAAATCTTATCCCGTTTCTCCCGGTAATCATCGCGGAATTCTTCTTTTGATATATCCAGGGCGGCCAGTCCGGCGTATTGGGTGAAACTGGGAGCGCAGACGAATGAATACATCTGGATATTGATCATTGCGTTTATCACGGTTTCATTGCCATAAGCATAACCCAATCGCCATCCGGTCATGGCTGAGGATTTAGATAGTCCGGATAGTATCAGGGTATCAGGATAATATTCGGCAGGGGATATTAGTTTATCCTCATATAGAAAATCTTCATAAATTTCATCCGAGATTATCAATATCCCATGCTTGGCGGCGACGGCAGTTACCGCTTTGAGCGTTTCTTCGGTATAGACTGTGCCGGTCGGATTGCTGGGGCTGTTTAGCAATATTACTTTGGTGCGCGGAGTTATAAGACTTTCGATCTTATCCGCATCAATTTGAAAATCAGGATATGTATCGAGGTAGACTGGTTTCGCTCCGATAAAATTAACCAGATGTTTGTACATGACGAAATAGGGATCGGGCACGATTATCTCGTCGCCTTCATCCAGCATCGCCATGAAGGATAGCAACAGGCCGCCCGATACTCCGGAGGTTATCATTACTTCGCCCGAATTGATCCCGCGTCCCTGGTATATGCTGCGGACTTTCTCGCGTAGTTCAGGAATTCCGGCGGTCAGGGTATAACTGTTTCGACCCGAATGAATCGCCCTGATAGCTTCTTCCTTAACCTCATCGGGAATATCAAAATGAGGCGGACCGATTGATAGGTTGCATGGATCTTTCAAATCAGCGGCCAAAGCAAATACTTTTCGAATACCTGATGAATCAATGCGGGATGTCCGTTGTGCGAGTTTAACCATTATCAACCTCTTTACGATTTACGTTTATTTTTCAATAAATTAATCTTAATTAAATTTCACAAATATGACGAAACGGTAAAAAGTCAAAGCTATTTTTGTGACCACTATACTTAGTCGATACTTATAATAGTTATATACAAGGTATAGTGTGAGTTTCGTTTTGCATAGACTTTTGCTGACTCGTCAAACATAGAGCATAATACAATCATCAGGATTACTTGTCGATAACTCTATT
>JAAEQD010000017.1 GCA_024231855.1 Candidatus Zixiibacteriota bacterium | reverse complement strand
GATTCATATATCAGAGAAAATAGGCGAGAATTTCTACCATCTCTTGAAATCTGTATAGAGAAGACTCAACAACACTTTTTGTATCAGTTTGATTATATCACTGTTGATAACTTGAGTAAGATGTTAGAGGATTTGTCTCCAAAAGAGAACACGAAAAACTAATCCCCCCAAACCCTTGCAATCTATGCAAAAATGTTATTAATTAGGGGCTGGATAATTAATTCTTAGTATAGAGGAGTGATATGACTACAGAAATAAAAGAAGCTCAGCAAAGTATTCCCCAGCGGTCAGATATCGAAGAGGTTTATAAATGGAACTTAACCGATATCTATAAAACCGAGGATGATTGGGAGGCTGATTATAAGAAAGTTCAGAAGCTAATCGAGGAAGTAGTTAGCTATCAAGGCAAATTGAGCGAATCACCGGATACGCTATTTAAATGTCTGGAATTGAGTACCGAAATCTCAAAATCCGGCAGCGACCTTTTCCAGTATGCGAAACTAAGCCTTGATCTCGACAACCGGGTTTCAAAATATCAGGCGTTGTCAGACCGCGCTATGATGCTAAATTCTGAAGCCGCCGCCGCCGCCGCATTTATCCAGCCGGAACTCCTGCAGATTCCCGATGATAAGCTCAGAGATTTGGCATCGAAATTCCCCAAAACGGATATCTACGATTTCTTTATCGAAGACCTTATCCGTTCACGCGCTCATATACGTTCCGGGGAAGTCGAGGAAGTGTTAGCGATGTCGAGTATGGTTGCCCGTGGACCGTATAATGCATTTACCATGCTTGACGATGCCGATATCAAATATCCGGTTATTAAAGATGAACAAGGCCGCGAGGTTCAGCTTACCAAACAACGTGCCGCCAAATTCCTGATAGAATGCACAGATCAACGTGTCCGCCGTGATGCCAGCAACGGCATGTCTTCGGCCTATAAAGAACATATCAATTCGCTTGGCGCAATGTTATCCACGGCGGTGCAGGGCGACGTTTTCTATTCCAAGGTACGGAAATACGAAAGCGCGTTGCATAGCTCTCTGGATGGAAATAATATCCCGGTCTCGGTTTATCACAACCTGCTGGATACCACCGAGAAGAACCTCTCATCGCTTCATAAATGGCTGGAACTTCGCAAAAAAATACTGAAGCTTGATAAGGCTTACCCATACGACAACCTTTGCCCGCTTTTCCCGGAACAGAGTTATGAAGTTGATTATAAAGATGCCGTCAACCATGTTCTCGAAGCGGTGAAACCTCTCGGTGAAAAATATTGCTCGGTGTTGAATGACGGATTTAATAATCGTTGGATTGATGTGTATGAAACCGAAGGCAAAGGAAGCGGCGCTTACAGTTGGGGAAATTATTCGACGCATTCGTTTGTGTTGATGAATTACAACAAAACTATCAACGATATGTTCACATTGGCGCACGAGATGGGGCATGCCATGCATAGCTACCTCTCCAGCAGTACGCAGCCATTCCCCAAAGCGCATTATGCGACATTTGTGGCGGAAGTGGCTTCGACATTGAACGAAGGCCTGCTTCTGGATTACATGCTCAAGAAAACAACCGACGACAAGCAGAAACTTTTCCTTCTCAACCGTCATATAGATAATACATTCGGTACGTTTTTCCATCAATGCCTCTATGCTCGTTTTGAGTTGAAAATCCATGAGATGGTAGAGAAAGGCGAAGCATTATCGCCGGATATAATGAACGAAATGTGGGAAAATCTTACCAAGCAGTATTACGGAGAGGATGTGACGATTGATGAGTATACCAAATACAAATGGTCTCGCATACCGCATTTCTATATGACTTTTTATGTTTATCAATATGCGACTTCGTATGCCGCTTCGCAGGCTGTGCTTGACAAATTCCTCTCCGGCGAAAAAGGAATCATCGACAAGTACCTCAAATTACTGTCATCAGGCGGAAGCGACTATCCTATCAACCAGCTTAAAATATGCGATGTGGATATGACAACCCCCGGACCGATAGAAGCGACAGCGAAACTCTTTGCCAAACAGGTCGATGAAGTCGAGAAATTGACAGGTGTGTAGAATTAAACGCAAGGAACTTAAGCCGGATGTCTATTTCATCCGGCTTTTTTATTTAGAATTGTAGGTCGGATTCTGAGCGATTAATAAATCCCGCTATCCCATCCTCATATAGCTTTCCTGATAGCATAAAGCACGGGTGCCCCACAGCTTGCTGTGGGCTGTGGGATTGTTACTGTAGAATACCCACCGCAAGCGATGAGCTACCCGCTAACATTCTACTTCATCAACACCAATTTAATCACATTCGATGCATGCGCTCCATTCAAACGCGCAAAATAAATCCCTGATGCGAATTCCGATGCATCCCATAAGACAGAACCGTACAGATTTCCATTGAGAATTCTAATCTCATCGATTCTCTGGCCTAAGAGGTTGTATATAACGATAGCATTCCCTGATTCTAAAACGGGAATCGAATATTTGAGTGTTGTCGTAAAATTAAATGGATTGGGATAAGGATTATGGAGGAGGTAGGTTGAAGGAATATTATCATCAAAATCATCGAATACGGCTGTTTCACCAGCATAATGCCCATCAGAATAAATTCTCTGTGCCCATAGCTTATAGCTTCTACCCCCGAAAACTAATGTTCCCCCTTCATTATCGGTAACTCCTGTGTAATCTCTGCATTGCCATACATTTTTTCCGTTGATATCCCAAACATTTTGACCAGTAGTATCAAACTTCTGAGAAAAATTTCCAGAACCGCTGCTTGTGTGTAATATCCATTCCCCATCGCTTACATTTACCAATGCAGTCGGTTCTGAATCATTATTGAGCATTACTAATCTTCCATTTTCTTCCCATTGCAATGCTTCTTCTATTGTCCCCATTTTTATTTTCTGAATACGATGTTCATCAACTGATAATTTCCATGAGATATATGCTCCATTGAAACCATCATATTCTATCATTGTTTTCCATGCCCCAACATTTGTAATTTGAATCCCTTCTAATCCCCATGGAACGCTTTCAAGGGAATCTATCCACCCGGTATAAACTTCCGCTTGTCCAGTGTGTCGCTCATACCATGAAAAGAATAATCCGCCATGACCATCTATAGTAACACTATATATTTTACTAACATCGCCTAATAGACCATAACCTACTCTGATTCCAGCTTCATCCCAATATATGTCTCCATTACTATCTATCTTCTGCGCATAAATTCCTCCGACAGCAGAATCTTCTCGCTGGTCTTGCCAGGTAATATAAAAAAATCCGGAACTATCCATCGAAACATCAGATTTGAATTGGTCATCATTTCCTCCGGCTATCAATAAACCGAGAGAATCCCATTGACGATTGCCATCAATATCAAAACATTGCGCATATACTTCCGTAGGTATCCCCTGGGTTCCCCTAACATCCGTCCATGCGAATATTGTATATCCGGTAGAATTTGTTTTAAGTTTAACATCAAATTGTTCATTCGGATGTAAAATAATCGGAATACCATTACTATCCCACATGATATTACCATTTCTATCAATCCGTTGAGCATAGGGATCTTGTCGACTTCCACTCCTATAATCCTCCCAGCACAAGACCATTCCTCCACGCATATCTGAACAAGCATTTGGGCGTTGCTGAACATCCGGATCATCTACTACTTTTAATCCTGGTAATTCAAACATAAGATTGCCTTCGTTATCAATATGCTGTACTCGTATATCCCATAAATCATCTGAAGGATCAGTCCAGACAATCCATGCCCCACCTTCGCCGTCAGTAACCACATCCCATTGCAATCCCCAATCGCTGACCGTACCGCTTAACTGTACTCCACCCACAGGCCATTCAGCAAACGTACTTAAAGGAATCCCTAAAACCAGAATAATAATTATTAATACAATCCGTCTCAAAATACCTCCGGAAAGATGCTAATTTAAGTATAGTAAATTACTGAATAATGTCAACCGGTATCTGGTTTGACGAGGCGACCCGAAAGAATGAACAGCCTTACAAGCGATTGATGAATCCAGCTAATCCATCCTCGTAAAGCTTACCAGATAGAATAAAACCATCATTATGACCCCCGGTAATTTCTAAAAATTCCTTAGGATCATTTGCGCTATTGAATAAAGTTTCACCATGATGATAAGGAATCAATTCATCTTTTCTGCTGTGAATGATAAGTACCGGGCATCGGGCTGAAGCAACATATTCTTTTGTGTCATATTGAAAGCGGGAAAGTAAACGAACCGGGAAAATAGGATATAGTTCTCCGGCTATATCCGGAATCGAAGTAAAAGCAGATTCAAGGATTAGGGCACTGGGGGATTTCTCTTTTGCCAGCCATGATGCTACCGAACCTCCAAGTGAACGACCAAAGATTACAATATCTTCAGGTTTAATTTGCTTTTCATTGATAAGATAATTCCATGCCGCTTCCGCATCAAGATATGTCCCTTTTTCGGTAGGTTTCCCTTCGCTTTTGCCGTAACCCCGATAGTCGAAAATGAAGGTGCTCAAACCGAGCTTATTGAAAATCTGCAAAGATTCTATGCGGTGCGATATATTACCGGCATTGCCATGGCAGAAAAGCAGTACTTTATTTTGATTTTCCGCAGGAATGAACCAGCCGTTAATTTCTCCTCCATCGCTTGTAGTCATACGGACATCATCAAAAGATAGCCCGACATCCGATGGCAGCATTGTTATATCTCTATGAGGAATATATACCATCCTGGGCTGGAAGATGACCATTAAAAGGATAGCCGCAATGTAAAAGCAGATGACGACAGAAATTATTGATATGGCAATATTCAAAATTCTCTTTCTCATTTTAAGATACTAATTGGCTATTTTTCCCGAAAGAGACCTGAAGTCATGTCCCGATGGATTCTGGAAAACTTTCAAATCGAATTCAGGGATTACTGCCAAAACGTGATCGAATATATCAGCCTGTATGGCTTCATAATTCGCCCAGGCCTGATCGGCACTGAACACATAAATCTGAACCGGCAGTCCATGCTCGGATGGATCAAGGTGACGGATTAAAAATGTCATATCCTGCTTTATCATCGGGTGATTGCGTAGATATGAGTTTAAATATGATCTGAATGTACCGATATTGGTCAACGCCCTACCGTTGACTTTGATTGATCTGTCGAAATTATATTCACTGTTGTACTTCTCGATTTCTTCTGATTTCTTATCAATATATTCCGATATATATTGGATTTTCCTGAACTTATTCAGCATCTCCTCGGTACAGAATTTGATACTCTGCATATCTATGTGAACCGAACGTTTTATCCTTCGACCTCCCGATTCTTCCATCCCGCGCCAGTTTTTGAATGAATCGGAGATTAGCGCATAGGTTGGGATTGTTGAAACTGTCTTATCCCAGTTTTGTACCTTAACTGTATTAAGAGTCACATCGATTACATCACCATCCGCGCCATATTTCGGCATAGATATCCAATCCCCCCTGCGAATCATCTTGTTTGCGGAAAGCTGAATCCCGGCAACAAGCCCCAGAATGGAATCCTTGAAAATCAAGAGAATCACAGCTGTCATTGCGCCCAGTCCACTGAGGAACACTATTGGGGATTGACCTAATACTATCGACAGGACAAGGATGGAAGTGAAAACGTAGATAATAATTTTTACAACTTGAAGATAACCTTTGATAGGCCTCTCTTTTGAGATTTCATAAGAACGGTAAACATCTTCAACGGAACTAAGGAAAGCATCTATAACGAGTGTTCCAATGATGACGATAGCGCAAAATGAAGCCCCTTCTATCCATGCTTGAATTTCAGCAAACACTGGAGCGAAAAAATATATTACAATAATCGGGGCGAGATTTGCCAGACGGTGAAACACTCTGCGGTTTAAAAGGGCATCATCCCATTTACTCTTACTGCTTTTAATGAGTACGCTGACTATCTTTAGGATTATTTTGGAAACGATAAAATTCACTATTATAGCGAGAACAATGACAAGCACAGCCGCTAATGCCCAGCAAAGAAAATCAGCACCGGTACCTGATATTCCGAATCCTTCGATCCATGTTTTCAATATCTCAATCAAAACATTACTCCTTTTTAAAAGTTAATAGTAAATTGTACCGAATATAGCAGGATGTCAAGCAACAAATTGAATAATGTGACCTGCTCCCGAAGAGAAAGAATGAATCAGGGTAAATACAAAAACATATTAGCCAACTCCGGACTGTTCTACTCCGCGGTCATCTGGGGATCAACATTTTTCATTGTCAAAAATGCTCTAAGCTACATCCATCCTGTCATCCTCGTAGGATACAGGTTCACCCTGGCTGCCGTCTTTCTGGGAATAGTGATGATATTTCAGAAGAAAAAACTCTTCCGTGATTTTTCAAAAGGACTCGTGCTCGGGATATTGATTGCCATTCTATATTTATCACAAACAATCGGTTTAGGAATTACAACAGCCTCAAACTCCGGATTCATCACCGGGATGTTCGTCGCTTTCGTTCCCCTGTTTTCATATCTCATAATCAGGAAGAAACCGACGCTTCAGGGTATTATCGCATCAGGATTTTCTCTTTGCGGACTATGGATTCTGACCGGAGGATTAAAAAGCGTTAATACCGGAGACCTGATGACTTTAATCACGGCTGTAACTTATGCAGTTCATATCCTCTTCGCTGATAAATATATCAAAAAGGGAGTAGATCCTTATATAATAAGTTTTCAGCAGTTTTTCGTTGTCGGAGTAATCAGTTTTATTGCCGGAGCGGTTTTCCGCTTACCGTTTGAGATTGTGAATTTAGATATCTTCTCCGTAATCCTGTTCCTCACGCTTTTCCCGACCTTATCAGCGTTTGTTATTCAGGTTGTCGCTCAGAAAATCGTCTCACCGGTGAGAGTCTCGTTGATATTTGCCCTTGAACCCCTGTTTGCGGCGATTTTTGCATGGACTTTGGGCAACGAAGCATTTGTGACCTATCGGGCTTTGGGCGGATTTCTAATTGTAATCGCACTGGTATTTTCAGCGATACCGATAAAAGCGATTTATAAGAAGGGTTCCTTGCCATAGCGAAAATTATATATTATCCTTTAGAAGTTATGAATCAAGACCTCTACTCAAAGAAAATTGCCGCAGAACTTAAGATTCAACCGCAGCAGGTTGAATCTACTGCAATATTATTTAAAGAAGGGGCTACTATCCCATTTATCGCCCGCTATCGTAAAGAGGTCACCGGTTCTCTCGATGAAGTAGCGATTCAGGCTATTCGTGATAGACTTGAAGTTCTCGAAAAACTGGACAAACGTCGCGAGGCGATTCTCGAATCTTTAAAGGAAAGAGACCTTCTCGAAGAAGAACTCGAAAAGAAAATCAGAGCCGCAGAGACAATCACCGAACTTGAAGATTTATATCTTCCTTACCGTCCCAAGAAACGTACACGCGCCACTATCGCCAAGGAAAAGGGACTGGAACCTCTGGCGGAGATAATCTTCGAGCAGAAGGATGAACCTGTCGATGCGTCGTCGTATGTCGATCCTGAAAAGGGCGTTAAAAACATCCATGAAGCTATCGACGGGGCACAGGATATTATCGCCGAATGGGTGAGTGAAGATGCCGACCTGCGCAGTTCACTGCGGAAGCTTTTTGAAAAGGATGCTTTATTAGAATCGAAGTTGATTAAGAAGAAGGAAGCCGAAGCGGTCAAATTCCGCGATTATTTCGAATGGAGTGAAATGCTCG
Organism: Candidatus Zixiibacteriota bacterium; assembly: GCA_024231855.1. GTDB lineage: Bacteria > Zixibacteria > MSB-5A5 > UBA10806 > 4484-95 > JAAEQD01. The sequence goes on along the minus strand of JAAEQD010000017.1, from coordinate 3,098 downwards.
ACAAAACTCCATCGCATAGAATCCATGCGATGCTCCGTGGACAAAAGGAAGGTTTCCTGATCGTTCATGCTCTGCCTGATGAGGCGAAATCGTTAAGCATCGTTGAAAGCTATTTCGTTCATGGTGATAATGATTCCAGCGAATTGGTGAAGCAGGCTTCGCATGATTCTTATAAACGCTTGATAGCTCCGTCGCTTGAAACAGAGCTTATCAACGCCGTCAGAGAAGCCGCAGATACCGAAGCGATTGCAGTTTTCACCTCAAACTTGAGAGAGTTGTTGTTATCTGCTCCGCTGGGGCAAAAAACAGTATTAGCAATCGATCCCGGATTCCGCACCGGGTGCAAAGTTGTTGCTCTTGATGCACAAGGGAAATTTCTGGGGAATGCCACAATTTATCCGTCTAAGGGGGTAGTACAACAGGATCAGGCAGCTTCGATAATTGAAAAAATGTGCGAACAGCACAAAATCGAAATTATCGCCGTCGGCAACGGTACCGCCAGCCGGGAGACGGAAAGTTTCCTCAAGGAACTCAATCTTGGGATACCTATAGTGATGGTTGATGAAAGCGGAGCCTCGGTTTATTCGGCCAGCGCTGTTGCTCGTGATGAATTCCCTGATTTTGATGTAACCGTTAGAGGTTCAATCTCTATCGGCAGAAGACTTCAGGATCCGTTAGCAGAGCTTGTAAAAATCGATCCGAAATCAATTGGAGTCGGGCAGTATCAGCATGATGTCGATCAAACTGCTCTGAAAAAGGGATTGGACGACACTGTTATTAGTTGCGTCAATGCTGTGGGTGTCGAACTAAATACCGCCTCCGTTCAGCTTCTGACTTACGTTGCCGGATTAGGCCCGCAGTTAGCGAAAAATATCATCAAGCAGCGCGAGGATAACGGACCGTTTAAAACACGCGAGGAATTGTTGGAAGTCCCCCGTCTCGGTTCCAAAGCGTTCGAGCAGGCGGCGGGTTTCCTGCGTATTTTCAACGGCGATAATCTACTTGATGCCAGCGCAGTTCATCCTGAGCGTTATGATTTGGTCGAGCAAATGGCAAAAGACTTATCATGCAAAATCTCCGATTTAATCTTCAAAGAAGAATTCCGCCAGAAGATAGACCTTAAAAAATATGTCAGCGATGATGTTGGTATGCCGACTCTTCTTGATATCATAACGGAACTTGATAAACCGGGAAGGGACCCCCGTCCCGAATTCGAACCGTTTTCGTTCTCCGAGGAAGTTCATGCCATTGAGGATTTGCATGTAGGGATGACATTGCCGGGAATTGTTACCAACGTTACCAGTTTCGGCGCCTTTGTAGACATAGGCGTGCATCAGGATGGTTTGGTGCATCTAAGCCAGATAACCGACGGTTACGTTAAAGACCCATCCGAATATTTGAAAGTACGCCAGAAAGTCAAAGTTACTGTCTTAGACATCGACCTCGAACGCAAACGCATCGCGCTGACGATGAGGGCTGGTGTTCTGCCGGAAAAGAGAAAAGAAGATAACTAAATCCCCTTTAAATTCTCCTTCGAAAAGGATTTTTCCATTTCGTTGTCGGTGAAGATACCGTCCTTGCGGATTAATTTATCATCGAACCACATCTCACCGCCGCCATAATCTTTGCGTTGGATTAGTACCAGATCCCAATGAATAGCGGAATCGTTGCCGTTGGGGGCTTCGTCATAGCACTGCCCCGGTGTTAGGTGGAACGAACCGGAGATTTTCTCATCAAAGAGAGTGTCTTTCATCGGATGCATGATAAACGGATTGACACCGATAGCGAATTCCCCGATATAGCGTGATCCTTCGTCGGTATCCAGGACCTTATTTAGTTTATCCTCGAAAGCATCGGCAGTCGCTTTGATAATTTTACCGTTTTCGAATGTGAAGGAAATGTTGTTGTAAAGCGCTCCGTTGTGAAGCGATGGAGTATTGTAGGTTATCGTTCCATTAATAGAATCGCGCACAGGCGCAGTATAAACTTCGCCGTCGGGGATATTACGGTGCCCGTCGCATTTTTCGCATTTGATTCCCTTGATCGAAAAAGTAAGGTCGGTTCCCTGCCCTTTGATATGAACCTTATCGGTTGCCATCATCAGATCGAAAAGTTTATCCTGCGCCTTGGACATCTTTGCATAATCGGCACAACAGACATCGAAATAGAATTTCTCGAACCTCTCCTGCGATGTTTCCGCAAGCTGAGCCATAGCGTTGTTCGGATAACGCAGCACCACCCATCTTGTTTTTTTCACTCTTTGCTCAAGATGAACCGGTTTATAGAAAAGAGTATTGTTCTTCTCGGTCTGTTTGCTGTCGATGTCGGCAAGATCGAACGGATTATCCGAACCCCGCAGACCGATGTAAGCATCAGCGCGTTTCATCAGTTCCATATGAAGTTCAGCCTGTTTTTTGAACTGGTCGTCCCCGGCATTGGCTACCCATTGCCTGATGAGGGATTCGTCGTTGTAATACCAGAACGGAGTGGCGCCTTTTTCGGTAGCAAGCTTAATAATATGTTTACCAAGTTCAAGAGTGTCTTTACCCTTAATTTCCAGATAGAGGACTTCCCCTTTTTGCAGTTTTATCGAATAATCAAGAAGCTGTTTTGCCAAAACTTCATTTCTCGGGTCTTTCATCGTCATTCCTCGCGTATTATATTTTCATTTATATTAGAACCATTATAACAAACAAAATAGTCCTTGTGCAATGGGAAAGTGAATTGTTAATTGACTCTCGTTGAAAATTAATTGTGCTGCAGGGTCGCCGTACATTGCAGTATTCCGCGTGGTGCGGTGATCCGATGACACATGAACGGCTAAAGTAGCTCTGTTCCGAATCCGAACGCAGTGAAAATGTGAAATCCGACACATATAATATCCTGTCGTATCATTAACAAACATTAGCTGAGAGATAGAATGTTAGATAAAGATGGATTCGAAAAATGGGCCGGGCGCTATGATGAGAGCATAAAGCTCCACCTGAACACTTTTCCTTTCAACGGTTATTATAAAGTGTTATCTGCGGTTATCTCGCTGGTCAATCCTAAAAGGGGATTGAAGGTAATGGATGTAGGAATCGGTACGGGGTTTCTTT
>JAAEQD010000016.1 GCA_024231855.1 Candidatus Zixiibacteriota bacterium | reverse complement strand
CTCTTTAAGGCCCCCAGGGCGTGGTCGGCGTGCAGATGAGTAAAGATTACCCCGGTTACAGATTCCGGGGTAATCTTGTGTTTAGCCAGCTCATCATCCCATTTAGTCGGGGCGCTCAGGCCGAACATTTTGCTTTGCTTATCGGTCATGGTATCGCCGAATCCGGTATCTACAACCAGAACCTCGGCGCCTGTTTTGATCAACAGCGGATTAAGATCAAGCGGTATCAGGTTATACTCATCGGCTTCCACCATCCGACTCCAGATTACTTTGGGAATTATGCCAAACATCGCTCCGGCATCGAGTTTACATCTATTTTCCAGTATCGATATGAGTTCTATATTTCCAAGCTTCATTTCGGACCTTTCGAATCGTCAATTGTTGTATCCCATCTGATATTTGCCCCAAATCAGTGGTTAAGGCAAATATTGGCTATATTATACGTCTTTTTACCGGATATTTGCAACAGGAGAATTTGGTGGCCTCATTCACTAATTCTAATATTAGAAGGATTTAAACCAGTTGACAAGATTATTATAGCCATGTAAGTATCTTATTATTGGGAATCCATCTTGACAGTAATTACGGAACAACATATATTTATTTAGATAGTTAAGTAAATAAGTAGCTACTTGTAGGGATGAGTAGTATTTGACGAGTTTCCCTAATTTGTTTTTTGTCCACCCTACTGGTGGAATAATTGTTTGGAAATAAGGATGGGTTCAAAGAATGCCAAAAGCAAAAATAATAATAGACGCCTGTTGCAAGGTCAAAAATGCACACATAAAAGGTAGATCTGGAAAGGGTAAGGCTGCCTGTGGCGTTTTGATTATTAATGAAAAAGGCGAGGAAACTACATTTAAAAAATATTTGGGAGAAATGACAGTTCCTGAAGCAGAATTTAGAGCGCTTATTTTCGCATTAGACCAAGCTGTAAGCATAGTTAGATATGATATTGAAGTATGGATGGATAGCGAATTAGTAATAAAATGGATGAATGGCGAGTATAGAATGAAAAAAGACCACATCAGACCTCTATTTGATGAGGCTAAAAAATATTCTCAGAGATATAAAAGCGTTGAATTTTTGCATCATTCGCGTAAATCAACAAATGCAAAAAAAGCTGACAAATTAGCAAACGAAGCATTTATGGAAGTGCAAAATTAGGAACCAATTATGATAAAAGATAAAATTGTTATTACTTATCAGCCTTCTCTTGATGAGGAAGAAAAACAAATCTTTGAAGGAGCTTTTGGTGCTGATAATATTGCTTTTAGTGAATACGAAGCCAAAGGCATGCATGCTGGTTCTTTTTATATTAAATTCATTGTCGATTTACTGGGTAACCAATATTTATCAGTAGGACTTACACTTATCGGAATAGTAAATATTTTAAATATAATTATTAAAAAATTATTTAAAAGAAATAGTAAAAATATAGCAAGTAATGGCAATAGATCTAGATATACCATCTTAATTTTACGAATGACTAAACAGTGGATTAAAATTTCAAATACAGACGGGGAAGGAAAAATCAGAATTTCTAGAACTACCGCTAATCTTGAGGTATTGAAAAAGGATTTAAATATAGAAGAGCAAGAATATTCAAAATATAGATTAGAAAAGTATCTTAAAGATGAAATAGATTGAATTAATATTAACAATATTTTCAACAATGTAATATAACAGTATGAAAAGCAAAGCAATCAAAAAATCTAGCAAAATAAAATTCTATGCTGATGAAAATATGAATATTGAGTATGTAAATTTTCTAAAAAAAGACCTAAAGATTAATATTAAAACAACTGATGAATTAGGCAATTTAGGAAAAGATGATAAGAAACAGCTTTTTGAAGCAGATAAGAGGAAAAGATTCTTAATAACATGTGATAAAGGATTCATGGACAATAAAAAGTATAAACTCAATACTTTTAGAGGAATTATCGTTATTGATTCCAATTTAGTAGATATTAATTTAGGTAAAATTGGATGGTTATTTAAGCGTTTCATAGTTCCAGCTGAAACTGAATTGATAGGGAAGAAGATATTAATGTATAAAAACAAGTGTGTAATTCATGGGAAAGATAGTAAAGGTATAATAAGAAATAAGAGTATAAATTATGATGATTTTTATTAAAAATTGTGTGGATATAAATTGTATAGGATAATTTAATTATGGCTGAAGATGAGAAAAAAACAAATGGTCAATTTGCTAAAGATAAGAGTAATACAAGACAAGAAAGAATAGAATACCTAAAGTATGCAATTGATTGTATAGAAAATAGAATATCAATGATTGATAATAGATCAAGTATTCTAATTGCTGCACATGGAATTTTATTTGCAGTATATGCAGGATTATTAAAATCAAGTATAAATTTCTTGAATAAAAATAATATTTTTGATAATTTGAAAATAAGCCTTAATGATATTGATTTGTTGAAGGTTGATTTACAAAAATACATTGAGGATATATCAACGATACAAAAAAAAATACATTCTATTCCTGACTTTATATATCCAGTGTTTATAGTTATTACATTTATAATACTACTAATTTCTGTATTTATGTTATTAAAAACAATTAGGCCGACTAGGTTTCCTTTGGCCTATAATGTAGGGCCAATATGGAATGATGATTTGAAATTCAATTTTATGTGGCCAAGACAAGGTTGGGAAGAAAAATTAGGATTTTCTATTATAAAGAAAGAGAGTATAAGTAAGTACTTAGAGGATCAACTTCATAAGTATAATGAAAACATAGATAAATTGGATGAAAATAATATTTTAGAAGGATTGAAGGATGCAAATTTTGTGCTTTTAAGCCATTTAAGAATAAAAATGTTTTACTATAAGATAGGTGTATATTCAATTAAGATATTAGTAACAGTTTACTTTAGTAGTATAATTTTATTATCTATTTTATATTTCATAATAAGGTAATTTCAAATCTTATAGTTCGCCGATCACACGCAAGGCTGTAACTTCGGCTATGATCCCCCGGCAATCCCCTCCCAGTCAATCGGCTTGTCCTTATCAATCTTCGGCATCTCATAGGCCATCGCCTCGGGATATTTCTGCATGGCGCAGGTGTTGAATATCACCACCCGCTCGTCGGGCTTGATCCAGCCATCCGATGACAACATCTCAAGCGCCCCCACGCAGGTAGCCGCCTCCGGACAGATAGCGATACCCTCGGCGGACGCGGCCAGCTATATGGTCGCCCAGAGATATATTAAATTATCGATTGACAGGCTTGCCGGTTTTTCCTATTATTATTCAGGGACGGGTCCTGATAAATCTGTTGAACATGTGATTATAGGGTTTCAGGTAATTTCCAATGAGTTGGCTCTAGCCGATTGGTGGGGGCAATTCCAATTCAGGTGAAATGAAAACCATTTTATTTTATGGGCATTTGTCAATGATAAAACCATAAGGGAGGTTGCCATGCCGATAACAAAACTCAAAGAATACCTGGATAGTCAGCATGTCAAGTATACTATAATCAGCCATTCGCGGGCCTACACCGCTCAGGAGGTGGCAGCCTCGGCGCATATCCCGGGGAAGGAAATGGCTAAAACCGTCATCGTAAAAGTCGATGGCAAGTTAGCAATGGCCGTGCTGCCCGCGTCCTACAGTGTCAACTTCGATTTGTTAAAACGCACCGTGGGAGCCCTTAACATAGAACTGGCCACCGAGCGGGAATTCAAAGATGTTTTTCCCGATTGCGATATCGGAGCAATGCCGCCGTTTGGGAACCTATATAATATCGACGTGTACGCCTCGGAAAAACTGGCCGAGGATGAGGAGATCGCGTTTAATGCCTGTAATCATACCGACCTGGTCAAGATGCGCTACGCGGATTTCGAGAGGATTGTCAAGCCTAAAGTCGTTGAATTTTCTTACATTTAGTCGGATTAGATAAGCTAATCAAAAGGGCTGTGCCGTAAGCCGAGAGTCCCGACATTTGAGGGTACTGCGGCGGTTTCTGCTCCATCGGCACAGCCTCTTATTAATAAGCAGGCACAATCGGATTTCAATCAGGAGGTTTTCCATGAAAAACGTAATTATATTTACAGGCACCGGACCGGTTCTTATCCTGACCACTTATGAGTCGGTAGAAAATCCTAATTTTATCGAGAAGTTATCGGCCAAGGGGATAAAGAAATTCATAGCCTATGAGCTTTCCGAGGATATCGTTAAGGATAAATATCAGGCTCATTACACGACTATCATGAACGATGTTAAACAGGAAGATGATTTGCGCGTTCTCGATTACAATGGCCACAACGTGTTTTACAATTTCTCGTTTAAAGACATGGGCCAGCCGGTTTATCACGAGACGTGATGATGTTTTAACATACGATTGCGGCCGATTTATCCGCTGTGACACCGGCTATTGTTGGCGAATGGCGATATTTCGTTCATGAAAAAAATGTGTCAAAATATGCCCATCTGTTCTAAATTTGACACGCTTAAATCAATACCTTGATGTTTAATTTGTTTAGTCGCAGCAACTTATAACCTGGCATAAGATTTGCTTTTTAAGGTTTTGAAACTGATCGAAATTACTAAAGGAGGTTAAAATGCTGAAACGGTCATTATTGTTCCTGGCAATACTACTGATTATGATACTGGTAATACCCCAGATAGCCCAACCCACGGAAACGCCGGATGATTCCAAGGCCGATGTGGACATAATCCTGGAACGCTATATCAAAGCTATCGGCGGACGGGCCGCTATCGAGAAATTCACAACCCTGATTTGCAGAGCAAAGGTAATCACCGATCTGCGCTCCAGGCAATTGCCGGTCTATGAGGAGCACACCATAAAGACATACTCCATGATTCCCGATAGCTACTACCTTCTTTCGCAATCATATACCGGTAGAGAACGATGGGGCTATTACGGTGATTCCGGCTGGCATGAGGATAAATGCGGCACCAGGATAGATAACCAAACTGGCTGGTCGAAACTCGCCTGGCTCGTTAATCCTCAGAATGCTTTAAAGATCAAAGAGTATTTCCCGAATCTGGTTTTGGGCGGCCAAAAACAAGTTGATGATAAAACCGCGTATTATCTGATATCGACCGATCGTGACGAGGCTCACTATGGGCTTTATTTCGATGTTAATACCGGCTTGCTGATTCGAATAGGCTACTATTGGGATTTGGCGGATTATAAGGAAATCGATGGCGTCCTATTCCCTCATCGTATATCAACCAGCCGTAAGGGTGGCTCGACTACTTATACATTCGAGGAAGTCACACATAATGAACCGATAGATGATTCGAAGTTTGTGATGCCGGAATAAGGTATTCGCATTGCCCCTAATTTGTCTTTCTCTCCAATTCCAACAATCTCTCTTTACGCCAGAGTTTTCCGCCATAGCCTCTAAGGTTACCGTTTGCCTCGATTACTCTGTGACAAGGGATAACAATCGAAAGGTAGTTAGCGCCATTGGCCCGTCCGACCGCCCTGGATGCTCCCGGTTTGCCCATCAAAGCCGCGATTTCGCCGTAGGATCTGGTTTCGCCAAAGGGTATATTTAGAAGTCTACTCCAGGTTGACCTCTCAAACGAGGTGCCGGTAACATCGATTGGTACGGTGAATTTCGTCAACCGGCTGTCGAAGTAGGCCTGAATTTCCGTCTCCAATAAATCGAGATGGCCATTATTGCCCGTTTCGAGTGTCGTCTTGTAGCGTTTGATCACTCGCTGTTTGATCGCATCCACGCCGCCACGGTCATGCCATTCCAGGAAACATACTCCCCCGGATGTCGCACCGGCGATCATCTCTCCTAACGGGCTTTCGATATCACGATATAGTATGTGGCCGTTTCGCATATAACCTCCCCGGCGGATAGCCGAATTGACTTCTGAATGCATCCCGGAAACCACTGGCCGATTCATAGCCGCATTCATAGGCGGCCTTCAGGTAATCGTTGCCCGAATCGATCAATTCCCGGGCGTAATTCAACCTTTGCCGGCGATGGAAAGCCAACGGCGTCATCCCCAATTGGTCCTTGAAATATCGTCGCACGGTTGATATATCGACCCGGGTCATTCGGATTAGCTTGGCTTCGGTCAGGCGGACATCACGGTTGGTCCGCATATACTCTAAAACTTTGGGCAGCCAGCGCGGTAGAACATCCGGGTAACGCTCGGATTTACATCTCAGGCAACCCCGCAAACCGGCGGCTATCGCCTCCTCCCGGCTGGTGTAGAACACGACATTCTCCAGCTTGGGAAGTTTGGCTTTGCAGGATGGCAGGCAATATATGCCGGTCGAACGCACACCCACATAGTATTTGCCGTCATATGAACTGTCATTGCCGGTAAACGCTCTTACCATTTCCTTGCGCGTTAATGCTTTCATGTGCGTAAAGTAAATCTATTGATTAAAATTGTCTACCGATTTTCGGGTAAGGAACTGAATTTTTGGGCGATTATTTCAACCTGGGGCAGACCTCAAGGCAAGCGAGGACGTCTGCCGCCCACATTAATCGGCCATAGGTCAGGCCTACTCGGGGCCTGACGAGCTGCTGTGGGGAATCGGGCACGTCAAGTCCCAAGTGGACTTGACCTACGCTTTTTGGATAAGCTCCAGCGAATTACCATTGGGGTCCCGAAGCGACGCGTATGATATTCCTTCGGATTTGAAGATATCATTTAATATCGTTCCCCCGCTTTTCACGCCTTTATCTATCGCTACACTAATATCCGAAATGACAAACCTTAATTGGATCGTATTTTCAGTGGCCTCGATACCGGCAAACGCTTTTGGGCATAGAAGTATCTCGATATCGCCCAATAATCCTTTGTACAGCTTATTACCTTCGATTTCCATAACATTAAAACTGATTCCAAATGTTTCCGAATAGAATTTAACCGTCTCATCGATTTTCCCGACAGCTATAGTTATCTTATCGATTGGATTCATATTCTCTCCTATAATATTTAGGCTAGGCAGGCCCACTCGGGGCCTGCCGAGCAACTGTGAGTAATTCGCCGCGTCAAGTCCCAAGTGGACATGACCTACAATTCTGACGCAAAATAGAACCCACCGCAAGCGGATGGGGCACCATGGATTCTCATTCACTCCTATTAAATAAGGATTCGCTAAGAACAAAGACCATAGGGGCGTATCGCTTACGCCCGTTTTATCTAAACCTCATCAATTCATCTTTCTCGAATACCCACTCCAGGGTCCAAAGCTTGTCGCCGATACCGAGATCGAACCAGGGATTGGAAAGTGGCATCTTGATGATATGAATACTCTGCGCCGGCATGTAGCTCTGGGCCAGAAGGTATCGCTTCTCCCCCGTTTCGATATGCTCGACCAGATCGACGACGATTATGGCATGACCCGGAAAACCGCCCTCGATAAAAACATCCCCGATTTGAATATCAGCGATATCGCTAACTTTCGCAAGTTCTTTACTCAATGAATATGAGCCGGCATACATGAATATGATATCAAGATACTCGCGGAAGTTCGCCCGGTCGTTGGCCCTCGCTGCTTGTTGGTCCCAACTGACATTGTTGCCTTCTATGATCGGTGTTTTACCATCAAGCCAAGCACGATATTTGAACCTGTCGCCGCTGGTGAAATTGAAGGCTATCGAGTCATACATGGCTTTCGAGTAGAGATATTCCGCCCGGAGACGGATGACCGCGTCGGCGCACTGCTGAAGGTTCCTCTCCCCCACATCGATATCGATCACGGCATAGTTGGCCATCTGGTTGAATTTCTTGCCGCCGTCATGATAGTAGATCGGCGGATTGCCTTCTTTAAGCGGTAGATGTCGCAACCAGTGGCCGAATGAGCCGGGGATTACGGGCACACATTTGTGATCATCCGGCGGCGGGATTCTATTGGCGATACTCTGGGTTGAGTCGTGATGATTGAGCCAGGTGTAGGTGGGGGATTGGGCGGTGGCGGGGGTGGATGATATAAAAAGCGCTATGGTGATTAGAGCAAGGGTTGATTTAATAAGGCGGTAATTCATGGTTATTATATAGATAAATTTGACGGGATGTTCAAATTAATTTTGCTCAGGGGTAGGTCAGGAGCCGTGGCTTCTGACCGAGTCATAAACTTTCAGCCGAACGTCAAGTGCTACAGCACCTGACCTACTCGGCTACTCGATTACAATGTTAAGATTTCCACTCTGTTTTTATACCTGATATTTTATAAAATTCGCCCTCTTTTTCTAGATAATATATAGTACCGCGGCCGGCGCGTGGGGCATTAATAATGCCGATATCTAGCAGTAAGTCATTATTCTCTGATATGACTCTTATCGTTATCAACGGATAATTGCTGTTCATTGTGAGCACAATTTCGTGGTTACCATTTTCTACGCATTTATGCAGATTTTGAATATCATTTTTAGCCCAATTTTTCAGTAAATCAGATTTTAGTGTAACGTCGGAATTAATAGCTTTACCGGCAACGTCGCACACTAAAGTTACAATATTCTCGATTTTTGGTAATACTTGTTCTGTTAGCTTTGATACAGGAGGTTCATACATTTGACGCATTTCGCTATCTTGTTCTAGACATCCTAAAGATGAACAACAACTTAAGTTTAATAATAGAATAGTAAGGAGCGATGATGTTAAAATACCTTTTATCAAGTTACCTCCTTCAAATCGAATAGTGCTATTATATATTAATATTCAATTTCCTTGATATTGTTTCAATTAAAAAAGGGCGTATGTCAATACGCCCCACGAAGGTTCATTTCACTAATTTAGTAATCTACTACAGCTCTTTCCAAATCTCAATCGCCCTGGTGGCACCTTGGTCAACCGGGACTTTCTCCATCTGCATGTCCTTACGGCGGATTATCTCGATTACGCCCTCTTTGAGGCCGCGGTCGCCTATGGCGATTCTGATCGGCATGCCGATCAGGTCGGCGTCGTTGAATTTCACGCCGGGACGTTCGTCACGGTCATCGATGAGCACCGAATAACCGGCGTCTTCGAGATCATCGCGAATTTGGAAAGCAACTTCACGTTGTTGATCGTTATCCATAAACAACGGGATCACATGGAAATCATAAGGCGCGATCTGCTTGGGCCAGATTATGCCCTTGTCATCATGGAACGCCTCGACAGCCGATTGGGCCGTGCGGGTGATTCCTATTCCATAGGATCCCATCACGAACGGCTTCTCCTCGCCTTTCTCATCGACGAAGGTGGCGCCCAACGCCTCGGAGTACTTGGTGCCCAGCATAAACAGGTTACCGACTTCGATGCCGGAGTAAGCTTCGAGATGTCCCCTGCCGCAGCGCGCGCAACCCTCTCCGGCCTCGGCGTTTCGGAGTTCAACATAGTCATCGACTTTGAAATCATCCTGGTTGACATTGATGAAATGCGTATCGTCCTTATTGGCGCCGACTACGAAATTGACCATGCCTTTGATTTCAGGATCGGCGATAATTTTCAATCCGGTCAATCCGACCGGTCCGGAGAATCCGACCTGCGCGCCCGTTAACTTGAGGATTGTCTCAGGCGGTGCCATCTCCAACTCCAGGCAGCGAAGGTAATTTATAAGCTTTATCTCATTGATCGAGCGGTCGCCGCGAATAAGCACGGCCACGGGTTTGCCATCGGCGAGGTATATTAAGGTCTTAATCAGCATCTCGGCCGGTTTTTTTAGATACTCGGTGACCTCCTCGATTGTCCGCATATCGGGAGTCATGATCATCTCTTTGGTTTTGTGTTCCTCATCCCGTTTGGATTCGACAAGCGGCACCGACTGGGCCTTCTCGACATTGGCGGCGTAATCGCAACTACTGCAGGAGAGGATAACCTCTTCCCCGCCGGCGGTCGTGACCGGCACCATGAATTCATGCGCCCCGAATCCGCCCATGTTGCCGACATCCGATTCAACCATCTTGACCTCAAGACCGCAACGATTGAACGCCTTGAAATAAGCATCGGCCATCTTGTTATAGGCGACTTTCAAACCATCCTCGTTGGCATCGAATGTGTAAGCGTCCTTCATGATAAATTCGCGGCCCCGCATCAAGCCGTATCGGGGTCTGATCTCATCTCTGAACTTGACCTGTATCTGGTACATATTCAAAGGTATCTGACGATAGCTTTTCAATTCGCCGCGGGCGATCCAGGTGACCACCTCCTCGTGGGTGGCGCCCAGGACCATATCCCGCAGATGGCGGTCTTTCATGCGCATCTGTTCCTTACCAATCGTGTCCCAGCGGCCGGTTTTCTGCCAGAGTTCGGCGGGATGAAGTACCGGCATGGTGATTTCAATCGCCCCGGAGGCGTCCATCTCCTCACGCACTATGTTCATCACCTTGTGAAGCGTCCGCTGCATTAACGGCAGGTAGTTATAAATACCGGAAGTCAGCTTGCGGATATAGCCGCCGCGGGTTAGCAATTTATGTGACACGAGTTCGGCATCGGCCGGATCGTCGCGTAAGGTCGGAATGAATGTCTTGGTCCAAAGCATCTTGTTATTTATCTCCTATTTGATGAAATTTTCGCGTATCTTATAATAATCGTCATAAACGGGGCGATATTTATCGATGAATTCGTTGTTTTGTCCTCTCCTTGCGTTATTGGACCGGTCGCGGAATTTGCCCTCTCCCCCGTCCCGGGTCGAGTCAAGCTATGACCCCTACAATCCCCCTGGATAAATAAAGGACTCCATCCGCCCGCCTTCGCGGGAATGACAATGTTTTGGGTGAGCGTTGATGTTCGTAGCGGCATATTGCATACGCCCTTGGGGCCCGAGCACTCGCTAATCTTGCGATCCGTAGGGACACGGCATGACATACCCATACGGATTGCCCAATTGCCGAAATCATAAAATACCCCCGGGCCGACTCGAACGGCCGCACACGGCTCCGGAGGCCGATGCTCTATCCACTGAGCTACGGGGGCATTGATTAGAGGGCCAATTCAAACGCCCATCACCTGAGCCGTAATATTACCTGCCGGAGGCGATAATGTCAAGCGGAAGATGTTATTTTAGTAATTGTTAACATTTCTGCTTTGGTAGGATATACGCAAAAGATTAGTTTAAGGCTATTGACATATGGAGATATTGAGTTATATTATTATTAGCGGAAGCTAAATCGAGAGGCAAAAATGAAAAAGCTAATTATATTTCTGGTTTTGGGTATTGTTGTATTATTATCCGGTTTAAGTTATAGCCAAAGATTGGAATATATTGGGTCGGCCCTCTGGTATGAAATCAATGATATTCAAAGAGTAGGCGATTATGGAATCGGAGCCTTCCGAAATGGGCTGATTATATATGATTTTACAAATTTCTCTAATATTGAGATACTAGATCATTTATATCTATATGGAAAAATAGAGGAATTCACTATATCCGGAGATTATTTGTATGCTGCGGCCGGGGATCAGGGTTTACTCATAATAAATATAGCCGATATGTCAAACCCGATTCTGGTCGGTGTTTTCAGTACGCAAGATTATTTAAACAGCGTATTTGTCAGGGATAATATTGCATACCTTGCCCCCGCGAATTTTACTCTGCAAGTTGTTGATGTTTCGGCTCCCACCTCTCCTGAATTAATTGCCTCTTTGGACGGCGATTCTCGTCATGTTTATGTTGATGGCAATTATGCCTTTATTTCAGGTGACAACGTTAAAATCGTGGATATCTCCAATTCTTATAATCCCAATATTATTTCCGAATATGATTCTTACGCGTTTTCTACAACCACTCATGAAAATTACTTGATGGTCGCGGGCGTACGGGGTGTTGAATTAATAGATATCACAGAGATTACTAATCCTATTTTTCTTGATAGATATAATATGTATGAAGATGAATATGGGTATTCTACTGCATCTCAAGCGCTTCTTTTTGATGATTACATTTTCGCCGGTTTTTTTGGTGATGGCCTGGCAATCCTTACATTTCCGGAACTTGAGGTAGTTGATATTAAACTATCTCAAACATATCGTATTTCGCTTTGGGAGCACTTCATGTTTTTCGTAGCTCCGGGCAGTGGCTTCGATATTTATGATGTTTCCGATCCTTGGAACATTACTCGAATTACGACTTATGGCTCTAACGACAATTGTTGGGATGTTTGCGTTAGAAACGGCTATGCTTATTGCATAGATTATGGTTATAGAGGGCATTCGGGATTAAAAATATTTGACATTTCAAATCCTAATGCTCCCCTGCAGGTTGGATTTTATGACCATTCACGCCATAAATTGATATCTATTGAGGGAAATTACGCTCATGTTGCAGGTAATGGTGAAGCGCTTATAATAGATATTTCTAATCCGTTAAACCCAATTGAAATATATCCTTTTTATATCTGGCAAGAATCTATTAATGATATTCATGTTGAATTCAACTATTCATACGTTACGATAAGGGATGAAGGATTAAGAATATACGATGTTTCCGATCCATCAAACGTTGACTTAATTGGAAGTTGTTCTACTCCTAACGATCCTTTGGGAGTATTTGTATGTGGCGATTACGCCTATATTGCCGACGCCCAATCCGGTTTACAAATAATCAACATTTCAGATCCTGAAGCCCCTTATGTAGAGGGAAACTATAATACGCCCGGCGAGGCACGAAGTGTATTTGTTCGACATAATTACGCGTACATCGCGGATTATTGGAGTGGAATGCAAATAATCGATATCGACGATCCGGCTAATCCGATTCTTGTATCAAGTTACGATATGCCAGGTACGGCTGTGGATATTTATGTTGAGGATGATCATGTCTTTATCGCCAATGGATCACATGGAGTTTACGCTGTAGATGTTTCAAATCCTTATGAACCAAGTTTAATTGCATCACTAAACACTCCGGGTAATACCAAGCGTATTCATGTTCAGGAAGATACAATATATGTCGCTGACGAATTCTCGTTCTCTATCTTCTTCTTAAATCCCCAAACCGGAATCGAGGAAGTCGCGACAATCCCCACTACCTTCTCCCTTTCCCCAAACTACCCCAACCCCTTCAACGCCTCGACCACGATCAACTACGCCCTCCCCTATCCCGGGCAGGTAAAACTCGATATCTACGATATCCTCGGCCGCCAGATAACCACTTTGATTGATGAAAGCCAAGCCGCCGGCGAGAAGTCAATTATCTGGGCCGGTCAAACAAATGACGGTAATCCTGTATCATCTGGAGTCTACTTCTACCGCCTAACCACTGGCGATGAGGTGTTTTCCGAGCGGATGACTTTGATTAAATGAGAATTCCCCTAAATATTATCATATATTTTTACTTTTTACCAAATTATCAAAATTCTATACGATTTATTGTTAATTCTTAGGCTTATGTGAGGGAGCTCCATCAGCGGTTGGTGCATGTCACCGAGCATCTTAGAATCGACAACCTTGAGGGCGATGTGCACTGACCTTTTTTTGCGTCAAACCGAAAGATATAATTTAGTAAATCTTATCGCCTGAATAACTTAGTCTTGATTATATAGCCCACGCTGACTACGAACATCACTATCCCGATAATATCCCAGGTCAATGATGTCATATTAAAGCCGCCCTGAGCGATTATCTTCAACATAGCGCCGCTACCCAGAATCAAAGGCAGGAATATTCCTCGATTAAGCCTGGATGGCCGTCTGAGCGTTTTTTTTCTTTTACGCCGTTCGACTCGTTCCCGGGCATCTTTATCGAACCATAGTTGCTCATCCGGATCGGCCGTTGTGCCGCAATTATAGCACTCATCGAAATTCTCTTCCCACTCGGCACCGCATATTTTACACTGTTTTTGAGCCATAACCTAACTTATTGACAAGAAGCGATAAAGTCAATAGCGAGAATCCCAAGAGTATAGGATTTATCCCATAATTTATCATTTAGTTGTCATTAAGATTATATATTACTAATAATTATTTTCTATATTTAATGTACTGTCATACAAGCTCTTAGGTCGACATGAAACGCTTTGAACCGGGTCTTAACCGTTTTGGCATGTTGGTAGCCTTATACATTCCTTAAAAAACGAAAAAATATCGCTCACGACTATCAGGAGGGGAATGTTAATGAAAAAATTCCAATTTCAAATCGGGCTATTGCTATTATTAGCTGCCGGAGTCATAATTACCGGTTGCTCGGTTGAAAAGCCCGAAGCCCCAAGTTGGGAAACCACCTGGGACATGCCGTTAACCAATAAGACCTACACCATCGAGGAGATCATCGAGGAAATGGATTCCGAGGAGATCACTTTTGATAGTTTAGGCAATCCGGGCTTCTCGATTTCGCAGGAAATCGATACGATCGCGGTGGAAAACAATCTGACATCACCGGCGGTCAATCAAACCTATTCCGATTCACTTGGCATAATCGATATCGACGCGCCGATAGTTCCACCCACGAATTTCGCATTGGCGGACTTAAGCCTGCCAATAGTAATCGATGTGATACCGATTGACACGTCATTTTCTATTAATGAGGACCTCAGCGCCTTTGGCAATTTCGATTGGGCCGACATAAGCGCCGGCGAGATTAATATCGAAGTGGCCAACGATCTGGGTATAGATATCGATTCATTGGCTATCGGTATTTATAACACCAGCGATTTGGGCACGCCAATTGGCTTCACAATATTCGAAACCGGCATAGCCGACGATCAGACCCTGAATCGCCAAATCGATCTGGCCGGTGAACGGCTGGAAAACGCGCTCACCTTGATCACTTTCGGCGTTGTCGATTCTCAGGGTATCGTTGCTCCGGCCAACGATATGGTTATTACTACGACCTTCCCATCGGGATTATCAGTATCGGGCGCGATGGCTGAAATTCCCGGTTTTACCAAAGACCTCAACCAGGTAGTCGATCTGGGTGATGAATCGGTTATATACGAAGCCGAAATCGACGATGGGTCGATGACCCTTCAAATAGACAATGGAACCAGCCTGCCAATGAATGTCAGCCTGTCGATTCCTAATTTCGATCTTGACGGTTCAGCACTCACCATAGATGAATCCATAGCCGGCAATAACACACTCTATAGAGTGGTCGATCTTACGGATTATACATTCACGCCCTCGGGGATCTCCTCGCCGCAGACAATTTCCATAGATGTCTCGGCAGTGATTGTTGGCTCCGCGCCGACCAAATATCTCATAAACAGTTCTGACAACCTGGATGTCTCCGCCGACGTATCTGAAATCACTTTTAGATCAGTGATGGGCAGAATCGAGTCGGCTGAAATTACAATCGATCCCATGAGCCAGGATGTGGATATTCCCGATGAGTTCGCTGAAGCCCAGTTGACTCAAGCCGAACTTAGGATGATATTATATAATAACAGTACTACCGAAGTTTACGTAGACCTGCTTTTGGAAAATGAAAGCGGCAGCCGAAGTTTGGTTGTGCAAGATACGATACAAGCCAGAGCTTTAGCAGCATCTACCCCTTTGGAAACCGAGATTATCGTAGAATCAATGACTCTTAGTGCGTTTCTCAATCCGGCGCCCAGTATAATCAATATCTCCGGTACCGCGATACTTAATCCCGCCGGCGATGATTCGGTGCGGATCTCCAAAGATGATTTCTTCTACGGCGAAGTGGAAATTTACTCGCCTCTGGCGTTTGCTCTATCCGATACGATTGAGATAGAACTTGACGCCAGCGATGTCGAAATCGATAGCGAGGATTTGCCTGATTTCGAAGAAACATTCGCCTATGGTACAATCAATGCCGAATTGACCAGTCATCTTCCCGTTGGCGCGCGAGTTGCCTTGTATATTGGCTTCTATGCCGATGATAGAATATTTTCCGATCCTAATTCGGTTGTTGTCGGACCTTTCACGTTAGAACAAGCGGAAACCGATGTTAATGGCTACGCGATCGAGGAAGCGATTTCGGTCTTTAATGACTCCCTGACATCATCCGAGATAGTGATATTCGAAAACGACATAGTCTATATCGCGCCGCAAGTTCAACTATTGCCGACAGGCGCCGGCGGAAGCGCAATCCAGGGTAGTGACTATATTAATATAACTGCCACCGCCAGGGTAAAAGTCAATGCCGGAGAACATCTCTGGGAAGACGACAACGATAATTAAGGAGAGGAATATATAATGCAAAATATCACCTTAAGAATAATCGGAGCGGCACTGGTAATAGCGTTGCTGTCAGCCGGACCGCTGTTCGCCTGGGGCGAGTCTAATCCCCGGGCGATGGCGATGGGCGGCGCGTACACGGCCTTGGGCATAGGCATCGAGGCATCCGCTACAAACCCGGCCAACCTGGGCTTGTCCAGGAATCAGTCCTTCAGCTTTGACCTGGTAAGTGTTGGATTGAGCGTAAAGAACAACAGCTTTTCGCTAGGCGATTATAATGAATATAACGGCCAATTTCTGACCGACTCCGATAAAAACGATATCCTGGCCAAAATCCCGGCTGAAGGATTGAAATTAAATGTTCTTACCGAAGCTGCCGGCTTGAATTTCTCGGTGGGCAGACTGGCCTTTTCCTTCCGCGGCCTGGGCGCCTCAAAGGTCAATTTCGATAAAGATCCATTCGAACTTCTATTGTTCGGTAACGCGGTCAAATCCGAAGTTAACCTTGACGATACTCGCGGCGAAGCATACGCAATCGGTGACGGCGCCATATCATATGGCCATCCATTGATGAAATGGGCCGACGGTGAGTTGGCGATTGGCGCCACTTTCCACTACCTTTATGGTATCGCTCATGAAAAGATAACCTATGCCCAGGGCGGTGTCAGGACGACCGAAGAAGGATTTGTCGGCAATGGTGAGATGATTGTTCGTTCATCGCTTGGCGGTCAGGGTACCGCGTTTGATCTGGGTGTGGCTCTGGTATTTAGAGAGGATTGGGTTTTCTCGGCCAGTTGGCAGAATATATATTCCAAGATCAACTGGAATAATGAAACCGAAGAGATGCGATTCATCTTTGATATGCAGCCGATTAACTTCGATAATCTGGCCGATGAAGATTCCGACTCCTTAGTCGAATCCAGCGACACAACCTACGCGGTTCCCGGCTTTTCCTCTACCCTGCCTACAGTCGTAAAATTGGGCCTGGCCAGATCATATAAGAAGCTTACCTGGGCCGTAGATTGGGAGCAAGGCACCTCATCGGGAGCCTCACAGGCAATAACACCCAGGGTTTCCGGCGGACTGGAATATCGACTCGTTAACTTCTTCCCGGTTCGTATCGGCACCTCATTTGGCGGTGACAGAGGTACTATATATTCGACAGGCTTCGGCCTATACATGGGTCCGATGCATATAGATATGGCCATTGCCAATAACGGCTCGTTTAGTCCCAGCAAGACGAAAGGCGTTCATTTCGCCTTTGGCATGGGCTTGAGATTCTAGACATAGCTAATTAATGGGGGACAATTAAAGATATGGCATACATGAAAAGCACGAATAAAACGGCCGCCGGCAAGGATAACTTGCCGGCTTTGCCGAGCATTTCCCGTAAAACCAGGCAAACTAATCGCGGATGTCCAAGAATATCCTTGATGCCGGTGACAACATTGCTGGCAATTGTCATAGGTCTTATTCTGGTATCCGGGGCAAACGCGATGCCCCCATATTATGGGGATGGCAAATTCAGCAAGGTCGGGGCGGGCAAGTTTTCCGAATCGTTTTACCTTAATAACAAGGCCGCCCTAATTAGCCAGGGCCTAAACGCGCCGGGGGATGTTCTTACCAGGCACGAACAAGACGGTTTAGCCAAAACCGCCGTTTCCGGCAGCTTAAATATCCTTACCGTGTTGGTCGATTTCTCTGATAAAATCTCTCAGGCGCCGGCTATTTCTTTTGATACGCTCATGTATGTCGATATAAGCGGAAGTGTCGTAAATTATTTTAAAGAGGTTTCATATAACAACCTGATTATAACCACGGTAGTATTACCGTCATCACTGGGCTGGACCCGGGCGCCTCAGACATACGCTTATTATGTCAATGGACAGAACGGTTTTGGATCTTATCCTCAAAATGCTCAGAAACTAACGGAGGATATCGTTGACGCGGTCGATCCCTTCGTCAATTTTTCTCAGTACGATAATGATACTGACGGGTACGTGGATGGCCTGGTTATTGTCCATGCCGGTCCGGGCGCGGAATTTACAAGTTCGAACAACGATATCTGGTCTCATAAATGGGGAATTTCTCCGCGACTTAAAGACGGCGTATATATCAGTACCTATTCGATGCAGCCGGAATACTGGTCATCTGTCGGCGATATAACCTGCGGTGTTTATTGCCATGAGCTTGGACATGTTTTCGGTTTACCCGATCTTTATGATACTGATAATTCATCTGAGGGTATCGGCAACTGGAGTTTGATGGCAGGTGGCAGTTGGAACGGAACCCTGGGCAATTCACCGGCTCATCCGGATGCCTGGAGTAAAATCCAACTCGGATTTGTCACCCCTAATAATATAGCCACTGATCAAAGCGGATTATCGATCCCTGCCGTAGAAACTAATCAAACAGTATTCAAACTCTGGACAAATGGAAGCCCGGCCAATGAATATTTCTTAATAGAAAACAGGCAGCAAACCGGCTATGATACCTATATTCCCGGCAATGGCCTGCTAATTTGGCATATCGATGATAATATTGGCACTAACACCAGCGAATGGTGGCCAGGCTCCGGGGGTTCTCACTATCTCGTCGGCCTGGCGCAGGCGGATAATCTATGGCAGATGGAGCATAATATCAATCGCGGTAATAGTGGTGATTCTTATCCCGGCTCGACGGTTAACAGGACTTTTGATGTCTCGAGCAGTCCGAATTCTAACGATTATGCGGGAGCAGCTACAAACGTATCTATTTCCAGTATCAGTAATTCTGCATCTACAATGACAGCCGATGTAGCCATCGGAGTCCCACAATTTATTGAGGATCAGGAATTTATAATACCCAATATAGCAGAACTACACCATAATTATCCCAATCCATTTAACTCTAAGACTGCTATTAGCTTCAACTTACATCAATCAGCCCGGGTGGAGATTACGGTTTTTGATATCACCGGGAGATTGATAAAAACTCTTAATACTGACAAGTTGGAAGCAGGCAGTCATAAAGTGGAATGGAATGGCCGTGATAATTATGAGAACGATGTCAGCTCGGGAATATATCTTTGTGAGCTAAAAATAGATAATATTGGACTGTATCGCAAGATGGTGTTGTTGAAATAGTTATAGCATAACGGAGGTAACGGTGTCGTCATCGCAAAATGATCTGAATGAAACCGGCTCAGTCGAAAATGAAAAGCCCGGTAGCATCAGCAAAGAAAGATTAGACAGGTTTAAAAAAGCCTTTGAAGCTAAATGGCTGAAAGAGAAAATTGAAAATACTAAATAATCGCCAATTGGCAAAGATGAGAAAACTACTCTTGACAATAGATAGGCTAAAGCTTATATTATTGTGGCTGGGGTGTAGTGCAGTAGTACCTGTTATGATTAACGAGGATTACGATACTTGATATGGGCGGTGAATGAAATAATCTATGGCTATGAATTTAGGAAAATAAAGACGAGAACAAGCTTCAATCGTCAAAATTGACGCTGTGGGCCATAGGAGCGGTCGGTCCTCTTCCCCCTCCAGAGGATCACTTCGACCAAGGTCTCACAGCACTCAAAGCCCTTGCATGATGTAAGGGCTTTTTTATTTTCATCACATACCTGCCAAGATCGATTAAAACTAATGATGATATAGATTATTCCTTGGCAACGAAACTCACTTTATAAATTACCCATATTGGATGGTTCTCGCCATCAATTTCAAATGGCTCGAATTCGTTCTTTTTTGCGGCTTCAAGGGCAGCCTCCTCAAAGCCAAAATTGGTTCCGGAGGAATCATATATCTCCGCGTATTCTACTTTGCCCCTGGCGTCAATATACGCCTTAATCCAAACTTCGCCACCTGTATTCATGCCAAAGGCACCCATGGGATAATCAGGAGGCACCGCTTTAATCATTTTCGGCATCTTCTCAACTGAAATAATCCATTCCGATGGTTTCGCTTCTTCCGTGAGCGCCTGCATTTTCGCGAATGAGTGGTCTACCTTCTCGGTTTTAATGACAATACCATTGATATTCGCCTTATTAACCTCGATGTTTTTATCCTCGAGCCCTTCATCCGTTAAAAACGCTGATTCGATAGTGGTCAGGGTTTCATCGGAAACGACTTTTGTCTCAGGCTGAGGTAGTATTGAGTATTGTCCAAGATCGAATTTGCCGTCTAAAGACCGGTTTAGTAGGACGTTTATGCTTGGTGGCAAAGCTTGAGAATGTGGAGAAGGCATATTTCCTATCATGTTATGAGCCTTTTCACCACCTACCCGCGGTATCGGGTGATCAGTTCTTTGAGTAATATCGGAAACGGCCATAAACATTAAGACAACAGCGGTAACGGCAACGCTTATGGAAGTAAAAAGATGCTCGAGAGTCATCGATGTTCTGGTGCCACGCAGAACCGGTTTATCAACTGAATCCGATTCGAGCCCCGGCGCGTTTTCAATTTGTTCGATTTTATCCCAAACATTATCCTCGAATTTTTGCCAATAGCCTTCGGTCTTAACTATTTCGCTTTTTGAAGCGAGATCAGCCACATTCAGGTATTGCTGATAAAGTTGGCGACATTTGCCACACGAATCGATATGTTCGGACAAATCCAGGGGTAATCGATCAATATCTCTATGCCGATGAGGATGTTCCCAGAGTCTAATTTCGAAATTCCGGCAATCCATTACTTGGAAACTCCCATTCCCTTAAGAATATTCTCAAGGTCTTTTTTTGCCCTGAATAAACGAGACATCACTGTACCCTGGCTTATGCCAAGCGCGCCCGCAATCTCCTGATAACTCATATCCTGTGTAAATCGCAAAGCGATTATTTCCCTTTTTGCCGGAGTAAGCCTTTGAAGCGCTTTGTTGAAAAGTCCGGCGTAATCTCTATCAATCGTCGTATCCGGAGATGATTCCCAACTTCTGGACAATTTTAGTCGCTCAATAAAATCAGCGAATCGATTCCGGCGTCGCAATCGATCGCGGCAACAATTCGCCAACACACTATAAAACCACGGCTCGAAAGGCCGGGATGGGTCGAATTTGTGGCAGTTGAAGTAAATTTTCACGAAACAATCCTGTGTGGCATCTTCGGCTTCATCGAAATCACCCAGATAACGATATGCGAAATTCAGTGATTTGTTACGGAATTTTTTCATAATAGCCGAAAATACCTTTTTATCGCCTGACGCGAATTTCTCCATTAGCTCAATTACGTCCCGGTCAGGGATTTGGCCATTTATTTTTAAATCTTTCTCTTCCAAATTATTACGTTTCTAATTAATTTCTATTCCATCAATTTTATTTCGATATCCATTGAAAATCAAGGCTTTTATACGGAAGTGCATGATCCGCATGTTTAATAACGACTTAGCCCCTTATTATCCGCAAAGTTCAAGCCTGATATTATGTTTTTTAACAAGATAAAAATGGGATTAAAGATAAGTATTATATGGAAGTTTTATTGTAAATAGCTGCCCGCCATCATCTGTTTGGCTTGCCTCCAGATCGCCGTCATGGGCGGTAATTATACCATAGGCTACTGACAGCCCAAGGCCAAGATTACCGGCTTTGCCGCCTGCCAGAATACCTTTTGTACTATAAAAAGGCTCGAATATTTCAAGCGTTTCCTCATCCGGTATCCCCGGCCCGGGGTCCTCTATCTGAATAATAGCAAATTTATCGTTGGTCTCAAGAGTTAGTTTCAGAATTTCTTTCGACTGCATTTTATCTAACGCGTTTTGAATTAGACATTGGAGGGCATTTTTTATCATTTCGAAATCCAAATGCATTTCAGGAGCGGCCAGATATGATTTATTTACTATAATCCCACTTCCATCAATCTCTTCAGCCAGTGTTTCAAGCGCGCTATCGATGATTTTATGTAGTTGGCTAAATTTTTTCTCGGGTAGCAGATTGCCACTGAATTTAAAGAGATTATTGACTATTTCGCTGGCCCTCTCACCGGCAATTTGGATATTTTCCAAAGCGTAGGTTACATCCTCGGCCTTATTACTGGACATGGCGAATTCCGCTACGCCTAAAATACCGCCTAGAAGGTTATTCAATTCATGCGCCAATCCCCCGGCTAATTGCTGCAAAGCCCTAATTTTCTCTTCATGAAAAATCCTGATGTCAGGTATCTCTTTACTACTATTATCAGGTTGATGTTTTTTTGATTGAAGCAACTCTTTATGCAAATGATGGGCTGACAGATGATGATAAATTAAGAAAGCAAAAAGATCCGCCAGCATGTTTATCTTCGCCAGGTGTTTCTCCGAAAGCTTCTCCTCGGCAGTTACTTTCATAAAGGCTACAATATTATTGCCATATTTCAGCGGAATAACAATATCGTTTTTTAAGTCGGTATCAATACATCCATTCTTAGGGCTGATGTTTTTAACTATATTATCTTCGTAATGTAGAGAAATATTGCATTCAGACACGGGAAAAAAGGATTTGAACATATTTCTTAATCTTTTAATCAACTCCAAGGCGTTTTCGCCTGGCTGATCCGCAGAATTTCTCTTATTAGAAATATTAGCGGCCCTGGTATTGGAAATTAACTTATAGCCAAAATTCAATTTTTCAAGATGCATATAATTCACCCTTTATTTTCTTATTAACATATATCGACATACCATTAAGGTTATAGATGAAACCCGGCAATTTGCCTTAAAAAGAATAACGACAAGATAACACCATGTTAACACTTGAAACATCGTGAATATCTTTTATGACAAATATCATATATATAATTAGTGTCAAGTAAATTAAATATATACTTATTAATCTATAATTTATTGACTTAAGGAGGGCCGCCAAATCTTTATTATAAGCCCAAAAAATAGAGTAGTTATCTTTTTAGAACTGTCGTTACACTTAACCAGGGTAAACGAATTACTAGTTATATTTTTCCATACTTTTTCTGCCATTGCTCGGCTTGATCCACAAAGGCTTCGATTTTTAAATCCTCGGTCGGATCTCCCGGTCCTTCGTAGGCAATATTCAACCAGGGCACATAATTCATATCTTCACGCGCGCCTACCGATAAAGCTTGAACGATATTGCCGGGCATACAGGTAAACGGCATGCAATTAACAATACCCGCGCAGCCGGAGTTTACATAATCAAACGCTTTACCGATTGATAATATCGCTTCGCCACCGATTGAGTGGTTTAAATACGGCGAGGCACATTTAATCACATCATCAACCGGTTTTTCGGCGTTACCGTTTAGCATATTATGCACCGGCTTTGTGATTCTATGTTCTTCTCGTTTCTGGATAAAATCAAGCAAATGGGCTTTTGCCAGATTGACGTATTGCCGCCGCAAAGCGCTGGTCATTTTATACATATAGGTCGTATAGCTGATCCACTCCGTAAACGTAGCCAGAAATACCTCTGCCCCGTATTTCTCGAGTTTTGAGATCAGGTTGTTATTGGCAAATCGATTATTGCGAATATATATTTCGCCGACAACTCCGATTTTGACTCTCGGTTGCCGGCCGTTATCGAGATTGGCAAATAGGCGAGAACTCTCGTACAAAATTTCCGGCAGCCTATTTCCACCCTCTACGACATCCAGGTACGCCGCTTTCATACCTTCATCCAGTATGCTATCCGCTTGAGAAATATCCGATGCTCTTGTTCTGGAAGCCATGTATAGTTTGAACAGGTGATCGCCAAAGACAAAGCCTTGCCAGGCCAACTTCCTGAAACCTTTGCCCATGCCGGGGAAATTGCCATACGAATCTTCGGAGTCGGGCGTAAATATGGGAATGCCGCCATAGCCAAGTCTATCGAGTATTCTGCGATGCAATCTGTGATATTGCCCAAAACGGCAAGGTCCCCCCGCGGAAGGCATGAAGAACGCCGATTTATCGATATCAAAACCGGGCGTTTGAATCAGCTTCAACATGTCACCGGTTGTCAGGACAGCCGGATAGCACTCTTTGCCGTTGGTATGTTTTCGGCCCAGTTCTACTGTCAATTCATCGGATTCCGGCATAGCTTCGGCATCCTGGCCGCAATGTTTCATAGCAGCTTCGAAAATCAT
Source organism: Candidatus Zixiibacteriota bacterium (assembly GCA_024231855.1). Classification (GTDB taxonomy): domain Bacteria; phylum Zixibacteria; class MSB-5A5; order UBA10806; family 4484-95; genus JAAEQD01. The sequence goes on along the minus strand of JAAEQD010000016.1, from coordinate 55,196 downwards.
AGCTAAATCACACATAGGGGGGATATATAGTTTTCTACCTGAGTTAATCCTCTTAACAAATTCGGGAGCCGCCTTTGGGTAATCCCGAAAACATCGTTTAGACGAGCTGATGCTATCGAGAAATGCCTCACAACGCGTAATTAAACCGGCATCGGCGGAATGTTCATCGAGTTCGAGAGTGAGATATGGCTTGTCGCCGAGAACATCCCTGAAATCATGGCTTATGAATGAATCGGGTCCACAGCCAAAATTCGTGATGTAAACAGGATAGGTATCATCACGACTTTTTATATAATCGGCTATCCTTAGAATCGATTTGCCGAAATGCCAGTAGACATCCTTTATGGGAATATTATCGACAGGAACCATTTCAGGCGGTATCGCCAGCGCCCCGAGTTTATTGATCTTTTTGGGTAATTCGAGGTTTAAGCCCGGATCACATGTATTGTAAGGTCTACCTACCATTACCAGTTTTTTAATATCCGGCCTGGATAAGTATTCCTGGCCTTTCTCGCGAAGTTTGATATTAAACTCAGCCTGGGCTTTTTGAGCGATTCTTATCGCTTTAATTGCTTTACGTTTTGAACACCCGATCGATTTGCCCAATTGGGCCGCCTGTCTTTCGAGAAGTTTCTGGCCATAGCCTAAATATATCGATGGATTGATAAGTTTTTGTTTTTTAAATCTTCCGCCAATAACGCTTTTGACCAGATAGGGTATTGATTGTACATAGGGGCATAAATAACTTTCAAGTTTTTCATCTTTATGAGCTTCGAGATTAATTATCGATGGCAAGAATATGAAATCTACTTGTCTTTGCAGAAGGTTTAATATATGTCCATGCGCCACTTTTATCGGGAAACAGGTTTCCGAGCCGACGATCTCGCTGCCCTCGCGGATTATGGTGTTATTGGTTGGAGCGGATCCCATAACTTTATAACCCAATTCATTGAAAAAGGTAGCCCAGAGCGGCCATAGCGCCCAATTGCTTAAAAGTCTGGGCAAGCCTATTACGCCTTTGGGCATCTCGTGTTTCTTGCGCCCATAGGAAAACATCAAGCGATTGCGCCAGGCAACCGGATTATTGCTATCTCCGGAGTCTGAAGTTTTCTCCTCGGCATCATATTTCTCACAGCGCGAACCGTAGTATAATTCTTTGCCGCCGGTGCCGATTATTTTTCTTATCGTGCATACGTTGGCGCAGTCTTCACAAACAAAACTTTCCTGCTTGAACTCGATATCGGCAACCCCGAAACCTTTGAAATACGTGTCATTCCGGTTATATTCCAAGGCCAATAAAGCCGCGCCAATAGCCCCGGTAATATCATGATGAGGCGGAATGATAATTTTCTTACCGGTAACTTTTTCGAAAGCGGCTACTACGCCCTTATTCCAGGCTACGCCTCCCTGGAAAAATATCCTGTTGCCTATTCGCCGATTTCCTACGACTTTATTCAAATAATTATTAACTATCGAATAAGCCAGTCCGGCCACCAGGTCTTGACGGGGAGCGCCCTGTTGTTGATGGCTAATGATATCAGATTCGATGAAGACAGTACAGCGCTCGCCGCAGCCTACCGGACAACCGGATTTCAAAGCCATTTTGCCGAACTGTTCCTCAATCGATATATCCAGGCGTTCGGCTTGTTCCTGAAGGAACGAACCGGTACCGGCGGCGCATGCTTTGTTCATCTCGAAATCGATAACAGTGCCGTTATCGAGGCTGATAAATTTGGAATCCTGCCCACCGATTTCGAATATCGTATCCACATCCGAATCGAAAAACACCGCGGCCCTGGCTTGAGCGGTTATTTCATTCCTAACGATATCGGCTCCCAGAAGATCGCCTATCAAATAGCGTCCTGATCCCGTTGTGCCGACACCCGTGATTTCAACTTTTCCATCGAGTTCACCGGCAATTTCCCGCAAGCCTCGTTGAACCGTTTTTATCGGTCTTCCCTCGGTCATCAAATAGCGGCGAGCCATCACTTTGCCATCGGGATCAATGACCGCGAGATTGGTCGATAGCGAGCCAATATCAACGCCAAGATAGCCGACGGTCGATGTGATTTCGGGCTGGTGGGATGTGATATCATAATGTTTAGTATCCGGGTTCTTATATTCCAGTTGCTCCCCACCCCTTTTTAAAACGATTTTACGATCAAGAAGAGTAACTTTGAATCGCCCTGCCGCGGATTTTTCCTGTTTTTCAAATGCTTTTATGGCGGCGCCCAGGGCTGAGTAATACAGACAATTATCCGGGATAATCAGTTCATCGTCCTTCAATTCCAATTCGTCTTTGAAAGCTTTAATTACGCCCTGGTTTAAAGCAACTCCGCCGATAAACGCGACCGGTTTGCTCAGCTTCTTTTTTTGAAGTATAGTGCCTTTAAAATTACGAGTAACGGCGTAGCATAAACCGGCGATAATGTCATAATCAGAAGTACCGATTTGCTGGTGATGTATCATATCGGATTTGGCGAACACCGAGCACCGCCCCGCGATATGGGGCGGGCTTTCCGATTTTAAAGCCAGGTTGCCGAATTCCTGATCGATCTCAACTCTCAGCCTGGCGGCTTGCTGATCGAGGAATGAACCGGTACCGGCGGCGCATAAGCCGCTTGTAGCAAAATCAACAAGCGAATCACCGCTCAGATGAAAATATTTCGAGCCCTGACCGCCCATTTCGATTGCTGATTTTGTTTTGGGACTATATTCGGCTAAAGCCGCGGCGGTAGCGATTATTTCATTTATATACGAACACCCCAGAATATCAGCAGGCTTGTTACCACCGGTGCCGGTAAAAGCTATACCATCGAAAGCCGGCAGGTTTATACCCGCCAAATATTTTTTCAAGGCTGATTCCGGGGCACCCTGGTGACGAAAATAATCGGTGAAAAGTATATTTTTTGAACGGTCTATTCCCGCGATACTTATAGAAATAGAACCAATGTCGATACCAATAAATTTCATATTACTCCTCTAAGGGGTTACTTATATGAAAATACCGCCTATCTTGCAAGTAAAAACTGCGTTTGAGCGGTTTATATATTCTTTGAAGGAACGAGCAATAATTGTAAAACATATTCATCCATTCAAACCGTAACAACCGCAAAAAGTGTTTAATTCGAATATCTATTTTGATAAAACTCATGACTTGATACGAATTAAAATATTATAAAACGGATAGTTTTAAGAAATCACGTTTTTACCTTGGAAGGCAAGGTCAGGTTTAAAATACATTCGGCGCAAAAAGTCTCCGGCCGATTATCCAATTCGGTCAGCGTATCGGCAACATACATCTGGCAATCCTTGTTTAGGCAATTTTTCAAACCCAACATATGGCCTACTTCATGCGATGCCAGATTCAGAAGTCTGGATTTGAGAAGTACCTCATCCTCGGGCAAACCGTAGAATTCCGGTTTGATCCTGAAAGTGCTGATTACGGATGTATGACTGGTGCTGTTGGCCTGCCCCATAACGAAATTTTTATTGGGAATGAAAAGATCTTCTTCGGTGGTGGCCAGGATCATCTCGAAATCGGTTCCCTTCAGTAGTTCGAGTTTGCTCAATATCGTCGTGGCATAGTATTGATTTTGTTTTTGATTAAACGATTCTTCAGGCAGACGGGAGACAATACCTGACTGAGGCTTTAAAGTAAATCTTTTGCATAATTCGTTAAGAAGCCAGCCGCTGAACTTGCGAGTCCCCTCATCAAGCGGGATTATATAAAGTTTCTCATTCATATCCGATCGGTCCTCTTGGTTCCGATTGTTATTATCATCTCTCTCAGGTCTGAATTTCAGGCTTATCAAAAGCGCAATCAACAGGCATCCTGCCAAGACCTGCCAAAACAAAATATCCATAAGTTGTAGCTTTAATGTATGTTTTAGATACGAAAGAAATCAACATCTTTTATCATTCCGCCGCAAAAAACTTCGATTTTGAGCCAGTTGGAGACAAGAAAATCTCCATTTTAGCGCCGCACTTGGGGCACCAGCCAACGAAGGCCGTTTTTGCCTTGTTTAAGTAAATACGACTATAAACATGACAGCACTTATAAATTACGCCAATAAATTCGCGTTTTTCGCGCTTATTATTTTTGTTTTTTGATTTTTCCATTTTTCTCAATAAAAGATAATAACGCCGCTCCAACAAATCCGGCATGGTTTCCCATTTTCGCTTTCGCTACCTTCAGTTTGGAGGTGGCGGCTTTAAATGCCTGCCGCGCGATTGACTCTTTAATCAACTTCACATACTCTTTGCCCGTTCCCGAAAATCCACCGCCGATTATCAATATTTCGGGATTAAGGGTATTAACTAGCGATCCCAGACCTGCACCTAGATAATCGGCATTCTCTTTTATGGTCTTGATAGCAAATCTGTTCCCGCCTTTATATAAATTAAACAGTTCGATCGGTTTTATATCCCGGTTTATTTTCATGTTATATTTGACGGCCCAATATAATGCTCTCTTCATCATATTAGGCACACTGGCATAAGCCTCCAGGCAGCCTTTGATGCCACATTTGCACAATCTACCATTATGCCTGATTACCGTATGGCCGATCTCCGAAGACGCGTAATGGCTGCCTCGATGCAATTTTCCACCGATTATTATGCCGCCTCCGATACCGGTGCCAACCGTGACGAAGATCATATCGGTATACAGGCATTTAAATCCAACCAAGTACTCCGCTAAAGCCGCGCAGTTCGCGTCATTATCGGCAAAGACCGGTATTTTTGTATTGCCGAAAACCTTCGTTAGAGCGGTCCCGGTCCAGCCCGCGATATTAGGAGCAGCATCGGTGACGATACCTTTCGGTTGACTTATAGTCCCCGGACTGCCGATTCCCAATGATTGCGGTTCATAATTTTTTTGATCGCATTTTTCAATCAGGCGCTTGTAGATAAAATTCAAATTGCGCCTTACCGTGATTGAGTCGATATCGGCTCCGGCCGGATGTTTAAAGCGATAAATTATCTTAAAAGATTCATCAATTATCCCGGCTTTGATGAACGTTCCACCGAGATCTATACCGAGTCTAACTTTCATCGTGAATTATAGGCTTCCACGCCATATTTCAAAGTCAGCATAGCATCCTTCAGATCGCCGGTGTTGAGAACATAGGCGATCCGGCATTCGCTTTTGCCCATGCCATCCGAGGCGTAAAATCCCGGTCCCGGCGCCATCATAACAGTTTTACCGTCGTAGTCGAAATCCGTTAGCATGAATTTGGAAAAATCCTCGGCATCGTCAATGGGTAACTTGGCCATAATATAAAACGCGCCGCTGGGCTTTAAACATACCGTGTCTTCGATCTTCATTAAACCATCATAAACGACATCACGGCGACGGCGGTACTCGTTTGTCATTTTCTCGAAATATTCATCCCCGAGTTCATAAGCGGCGGCGGCTCCTACCTGCTCGAGCGTCGGCGAACAAAGCCTGGCCTGGCCAAGGTGTAAGGCGGCGGTGTAGATATCTTTGTTCCTGGTAACCAAGTTGCCAACTCTCGCGCCGCAAGCGGAATATCTTTTGCTGATAGAGTCAAGCATGATCGCCTGATTATTTATCCCCTCTAGCGACATTACGCTGGTATATTCACCTTCATAGATATACTCGCGGTAAACCTCATCGGCCAACAAATACAAATTATGCTTAATCGCGATATCTCGAAGACGGTTTATCTCATCGATAGTGTACAATGTGCCGGTTGGATTATTGGGATTGCAATACATTATTCCGCGCGTTTTATCGGTAATAACTTTTTCGATATCAGCGGCAGAAGGAAGATGATAACCATCTTCGGCATTGGTGGTCAGCGGCACCAGGTTGATGCTCGCCTGCACGGCAAAGCCATTGTAATTCGTGTAAAACGGTTCGAATACGATAATCTCATCACCCGGATCGCAGATCGCGGTCATGGCAAAAATAATCGCTTCAGAACCACCTGTGGTAACTATGATATCATCGGCATTGATATCAAGGCCGCAACGTTTGTAATAGGCGGAGAGCTTATCGAGATAATCGGCCATCCCCTGCGAATTACCGTAAGCCAGCACTTTTTCGGAGTAATTGTTAATCGCGTGCCAGAACTCCGGCGGAGTTTCGATATCGGGCTGACCGATATTTAAATGATATACATGAACACCGCGTTTCTTGGCCTGGTCGGCATACGGGATCAATTTTCTTATCGGTGATGGCGGAAGCAAAGCCGCTCGCCCTGAAATATTAACTTTGGCCATGTCTACCTCTTCGTTTTAATTACCATATAATATCAACCTTACGTCCGCAGCCGGGACAATTTTGAGTCTCCCCATCGGGCAATCCAATCGAATATCCGCTTCGCTCGACCAGGATGCGGCCGCAGTCGGGGCAAACGGTATCCGAGCCGTCAATATAATTCCCAGGGTAGACATAGGCAAGTTTTTGCCGGGCGATTTCGACAGCTTTTTTAAGCGTGGATACCGGGGTCGGCGGATTATTATACTTATACTGAGGGAAGTATCTCGATATATGAAACGGGATTAACGGGTCTATGTCGGCGATCAGGTTGACAATTTCGTTCAAATCTTTGTCGCTGTCATTCTCACCGGTTATCAGAAGATTGGTCAATTCGACAAATACCCCCGCCTCTTTAGCTATCTTAATCGTGCGTATTACATCATCTCGATTTCCCCGGCAGGTCTTTTTATAGAATTCTTTCGAAGCCGATTTAAAATCGATATTCGCGGCATCAATAAGTTTAAATAACTCGCGGGCCGGTTCCTCGTTCAAGTAACCATTGCTGACAGCAACGACTTTCAAGCCTCGGGCTTTGAGCAGTTTGGCGCAATCGTAAAAATATTCAAACCAGATCAGCGGTTCGGTATAGGTAAACGCGACTCCGATTGAATTTCTTTTTTCGGCGATCTCGACAAGTTGTTCCGGCGGTACAAAGTCGGTAGTAGTTTCCTGCTGTGAAATTGTCCAGTTCTGGCAGAATGGGCAGCGAAGATTACAGCCGTTGGGGCCGGTCGATAATATCGGTTTGCCCGGATAAAAATGGTAAAGAGGTTTTTTCTCGATCGGATCGATTGCCAGCGATACCAATTGCCCATAGCCGGCGGCAATTAATTCACCATTATCATTTTTACGCAGACGGCAATTACCAAAATTGCCGGGTTTAATGGCGCAATTAGAAGGACAAAGCGTACATCTCACCCGTTTATCGGGAAGATTGTCATAATATCTGGCTGGGAATTTCGACATAAAGAGTTTTATCTAGTTCGCTTTTCACCAGTTCTGGCGAAATATTTTCAAAACAAAATTTGCGGGGCATTTTGCATTTTTTTTCGCCGTGCAGACTGCAGGGCGAACACTCAACATTATCACAGACTACCTTGTCGTAATCGCCCAGGGGTGAGAAACCAAGCGATGGGTGAGTCGGCCCGAAAATCGCCACCACCGGCACCGATAAAGCCACGGCCAAATGCATCAGTCCTGAATCATTGGTAACCACCAGGTCGCATTTCGACATTACTCCGGCCACGCGATCTATTGGCAGTTTATGAGCGGCCACCAGCTTATCAGATGATATATTCAGGTTGGGATCAAATCTATCGGCCGGGCCACTGAATACAATCACGTTTTTATCATCTTCGCCAATAAGCAGTTCGGCCAGCTGCTGATATTGCGGCCATTTTTTCTCTTCATGCTTCGAGCCGGGACACAGACCGATTATCTTGCCCGTGAATTTCGCGTTGCTTATGAAAGAGTCGCCGAATTTAGCGATTTCCGGCTGAAGTTCAACGCGGGGACGCCTGCTTAATGGATTGATTTTCAATCGGGATAACGCTTTCAAGTAAGCATCAACGGTGTGGCCGGCGTTCAATTTCAATAACGATTGCCTGACGATCAATTCACGCTTAAACCGACGTTTGGGGTAACTTACTACGTTTTTGGGATTAATGCCGGCCGATAGAATTAGACTTCTGGGATTCTTCTGGAGGTCGATCACTGTATCATATTTCTGTTTTTTCAACTCTTTTAGCAGTTCCCGCATACTTTGGTCGAAAGCGAAAGCCGTATCAACCGCGGGAAACTGATCGAACAAAGGCGCGTATGCTTTGCGGGTGACAAAGTCGACGGTTACGGCGGGATAAGCATCTTTGATAGCCATTGCCACCGGTAAAGCCAATATGACATCACCCATAGCATTAAGACGTATGATCAGTATTTTTTTCAGTTTCATAATAATACCAGACTAAAAACGCCGACTGCCAGACAATAGACGCCGAAATAAAAAAACCGCCCCTGCCTGATAATCCGCATAAGCCAAATAATCGAAAGATAGCCCACGGCAAAAGCCGTCAATGATCCTGCTATATATATGCCGATCGCCCCACTGGCAATCGGTGATGAAAACAGATCGAATGATTTCAATAAGGTCGCGCCAAAAACTGCCGGTAGCGACAACAAAAAGGAAAACTCCGCGGCTTCGGCGGGATCGATTTTTAAATGCATCCCGGCCGAAATGGTTGAACCCGATCTCGAGATACCCGGCAATAGCGCCGCCGCTTGAGCTATGCCGACAAGAAAGCCGGATTTAAAATCGAGAGGTTTTTGCCCCGGTTTGATAAGTTTTGTCGAAAGAAGCACTAATCCCGTTACCAGAAGCATTAGTGATGCCATCTTCGATGAGCCAAAGGCGCTCTCGATTTTATCCTCAAACACCAAACCGAAAATCACAGCCGGGATCGTTCCCAGAACAATGATACCCGCCAGTTTGAGCAAAGGCATTTTCTCGGATGTATATGGCGGCAACAGGCTCAGTATCATTTTTCCAATCTTTCCGCGAAAATATATCAGTACCGCGACCATAGTCGCGAAATGAACCATCACTTCGAAAATCAATCCGGTTGACGCGCGGCTGCCCAATATTTTTCCAGCCAGAACGAGATGACCCGAACTGGAAATAGGTAAAAATTCGGTTAAGCCCTGAACGACACCCAGTATTATGCCTTCAATCAAGCCCAAATTATAAATCGAAAACCGCGCTTAAGATGAAACCGAATTGATCATCGAATTGAAATTCAGCCGAAACCCCGGTTGATTCGTTCAAATCCATGTAAGCGCCGGCGCTAAAACCGATATTAAATTCATCGGTAGAGTCAAAGTGGTCCCAACGCATAATCAATCTTCCATAGGGCCAAAGGTCCTGGGAATCGGTAAGAACGATATTCCTCGAACCAACAACAAAGCCACCCAGTGAGACATTTCCTACACCCGTACCCAAAACGGTTTCCACGAGTCCGCCGACTGAAAGATCGACAGGATCTTTTATTCGCATCTCCATTACCTGATATCGCAGATCACCACCAAGGATAAAACCATTATCGCCGCCTCTATCAACATCAGCGAATCCGAACCTTACGGCGGCATCGGTATAGCCGCCAATACCATGACGGAAACCGCCGATAAGCGTAGTAACATCATCATACAGTCCAACATTGGCGAAAGCATGTGAAGTACCTTTCAAGACAGTTTCAGCCGGATTTATTTGGGCCGTAAACTGGGCTGATACTCCTGTACAGAAAACCAATGTAAGCGTTAACGCCAAGAAACTAATAATTTTAATATGCCTCATATGAACTCCCAATTCCTAAAAATTCATAGTCAATCCAACCGATAATAGAAAGTACTTGGTAGATTTATCGGATGTTGTGATGATATTGTACTTGCCTTCAGCATAGGGCGCCAATGGAAACAGGGGGAAATCAAGTTCCACGCCGCCGACAAAATGATAGCCCATTTTCGTCTCATCATTCGGTAAGAGCAAAAGCAGCGATTCGTATTCTGATTCAATATTGTAGACTACTTTATGAAACGCGATCCCGGCGCCCGCGTATGGCTTGAATAGAGCGACCCCAAATTTCTTCACAGCCGTCACACCATAGGTAAGATTCGAAACACGCAAATCGACATTGCTTGTTAGTTCCTTCTTTTTCCAGGAGTAATCGAAAAAACCGATGAAATCAATAACGGGTAATGTACCGAATTTGATATGCGCGCCGATATTGGTTAGCTTCTCCTTAAATTCCGGCGTTTCTATAGCCGCCTCAGGACCTATTATTTGTTCCAGGGCATCAGAAATTTCCTGGATTTTAGTATCAAGATTACCATTGTCATAGCCTGTAGTTTGGCCGACATGAACTCCAATACCCAGACCGGTAATCGCGAAAGCCGGTATAGTTAAGCAAGCGATAAGAGCCATTGTTGTTATTAAAGTCTTCACTTTTATCCTCCCAAGCAGATATAGCTTATCATATGTTTTACATTTGCGCCTTCTCGCCTATACGAATGAAATAACCCATCGCTACAGGCGGTACAAGACTCACTTGACAGTATATATTTTATCCCAAATCCGGCCAATTCGTCAAGAATTAATCTTCTAAGATCAATGAAGAATCGGTTGTCTTTTTGTCGATGATATTTCTTGTCGAACAGAAGCGCGACCTCCGATGTAACCTCGAAGCAACACTCCCCTATGCCCGGCCCGATTATTACCTTGGCTTGCTTTCGATCTAAATTAACGGCCAGGTCGAAAAAATTGCCGAGGATTCCGGCAAAAACACTTCGCCATCCCAGATGTAGAAGGCCCACGGTTTTGCCGTCACTGATATATACCGGAAAACAATCGGCCGTTCTTATTGTCAAAATATTTTCGGGCTTTCTGGTAATAGCACCATCGGCGGGCGCCGCGAGAGCGCCATCGGAGCTGATGACAATATTTGTGTGTTTTTGATTTAACTGAATCAGATTAAAATTAGCCGGACTTCTTTTCTGACTGTTGCCGTTATAAGACCGGCGCGTTTTTAATATGAAATCTTCTATTTCGGCGGCTGGTCTGTTTTCATTGTTCAATACGATACCGCAGAAAACGTTCATGAAATCGCTGAAATCGAGATATGCTATTCCGTTTGAGGATTTTCTCAGATAATCTTTTTCAATCATTACCAACTTTGCCTTTGCTTCTGGCAACGGATATTACGCCTGTTATTTTTCTTATTTTCTGAATGGCTTTATTGAGTTGAGCCAGACTTGAGACTTCCAGGTGAAAATATCCCAGAGTCGGGCTGCTGTCGGCGGCGCCGCTATCGGCTTTTATTTCCGCGCCGCGGACGTTGATATCAGCTTCAGAGATGGCATCGGTAATCTCTCTTAGCAGGTTTTTGCGGTCCTGGACCACAGCCTCCAGTCGCACCAGGAAATTTTGCCCTTTCTCGACATCCCATTCCACTTCGATTCTCCTGTCATCTTCAACAATTGCCACGGCATTAGGGCAGTTTCGGCTATGAATCGTTATACCGCGTCCCCTGGTTATGAAACCCATGATATCCTCGCCCGGCACCGGCTGACAACATTGGCCGAATCGAAACATGATATTGTCAACATCCTTGACTCTTATGCCCCTGGGATGTCGTCTGGCCTTCTCGACGAATTTCTGAAGAATCGACATATCTTTTTCGCGACTGGGCGGTTGAATACGGTTGATTATCGATGCTATTGAAATCGCCCCGGCACTCAGACGAGCCATCATCAAATCCAGTTCCGAAAAGCCCATTTCGTTGGCTAATTCCAGAAGATCCTGGTCGGTCGGCTTTTTTATGCGTTGATGTTTTAGCTCGCGCTCGAAGATCTCCCAACCCAACGAGACGGCTTGATTGTAGCCCTGCTCCTTGAGCCAGCTTTTAATTTTCGATTTCGCCCGGCTGGTTTTAACGATATTTATCCAATCTTTTGATGGGTGTTGATGAGGCGAGGTTAATATCTCGACCGTAATCCCGGAACTGAGGGGAGTATTCAATGGTACCAGCTTACTATTTACCCTGGCGCCGATACAATGGAAACCCACATCGGAATGGATAGCAAAGGCAAAGTCCAACGGGGTAGCGGATTTGGGCAGGTGTTTGAGTTCACCGGCGGGCGTATAGACAAATATATCATCCCGGAACAAGTCAATCTTAAAGTATTCCAGGAACTCTTCCGGATTCGTCAGTTCTTTTTGCCATTCCAATATCTCCCGCACCCTGGCCATCCGCTTGTCGGACTCATCGTATTTTCTTTTGCCCTCCTTATACAACCAGTGAGCGGCGATCCCATATTCAGCCCGGTAGTGCATTGTCATGGTTCTTATCTGGATTTCCACCATCCGCCCGCGCGGACCGATTATCGTCGTATGCATCGATTGATACATGTTAGACTTTTGATTGCCGATATAATCATGAAAACGCTCAGCCACGGGCTTCCATAAATTATGAACGATACCAAGAGTTTGATAGCAATCCTTTTCAGTTTCGACAATTGCCCTGATAGCAAACAGGTCGTAAATCTCTTCGAATTCCACTTCGCGCTTAACCATCTTTCGCCAAACAGAATCATAATGCTTGGCTCGACCGGTGATCTCGGCATGAATACCGTTCTCTGCCAACGCCTTGCGCAACGGTTCGGCAACTTCGTTAATGTATTGCTCCCGATCCTCCTGACTGTGAGCGATCTTATTGCTGACGAATTCGAAATTAGATGGTTCCAGTATCTTGAACGACAAATCCTCCAATTCGGATTTGATCTTGCCCATGCCGAATCGATGGGCTAAAGGCGCGTATATCTCGCGAGTTTCCAAAGCTATCTTCTGCTTTTTTCTTGGCGGTAACGCGTCCAGAGTTCGCATATTATGAAGTCGATCAGCCAGTTTAATAATGATTATTCTGATATCCTCGGACATGGACAGCAACATTTTGCGAAAATACACGGATTGTTTGTCGGTAGTCGATTTGTAGGTTAAACCCGAAAGTTTGGTCAGGCCATCGACCATGTGAGCTATCTCATCACCGAACGCCTTTTTGATATCCTGTATACTGACAGCGGTATCCTCTACCACGTCATGAATCAAACCGGCGGTTATAGTCGCCGAGTCCATGTGTAGTTCGGCCAGTATAAACGCTACTTCTAAACAATGTTCGATAAAATGATCACCGGATTCACGAAACTGGCCGTCATGAGCTTTATCGGAAAATTCATATGCTGTTCTGATTAAAGGGATATTGATATTCGCGTTATATGACTCGATAAATATAATAAATTGGGCCAGGTTCATTTTTGGCTTCATGATCGCCTCTTCCCCGCTGTCATCATCTTAAAAGCTTTATCATATACGTCGCCCATCGAGATTCCTTCCATACAATCGCAACTCCCGTTGTCTTTGATACGACAGATATGACCATTTTGTTTTGCCGGTGTTATATAAGAAACGCATTTTCCCCGGGGCGCCCATCTCTGGGGGCCCATCACTGGATGGTTCGGGAAAAGACCCAAAACAGGCGTTCCGAAAGCGGCCGCAATATGCATCGGACCGGTACTTCCCGAGATAAATAATTTAGCCCCGGAGATCATTTCGATCAATTGATCGAAATCCGTTTTATTAATCAGATTAATCGCCCGATCGGGCAGTTCAAACGATTTATTGCTTTGACCAGTGACAACTACCTGCATTTTTTCGCTCAAAAGCCCGATTAAGTCGGCGTATCGTTCAAAAGACCAATTGGGCGCCGATCCCATTGAGCCGGGATGGATTATCACATATTCATTAATATTATTCAACTCGGGAACAGTTGATAGTTTGCCCGGGATTCTGGCTAATTCGGGATGTATTGTGCCGGGTTCGCTATTTATACCAAATGCTCTAAGCATCATCAAATTCAAATCCACCTCATGCATATTGGAATGCCGACGTGACATTTCAATCCTTTCATTGAAGAAAAACGAATATGATCTTCGCGAAGTGCCCAGGCGTAACGGTATACCGGCCAGGAAGCAGGCAAAAGAAGTCAACCAGCCGGGCTTGCTGAATATCGCCAGATTATATGATTGACTTTCAAGAAGTTCCACGAGTTTAGCTGAACCGACTCGACCCCCATTGGAATCCGAGATCAGCATATAATCGTCGATATGCCTGGCGTATTTGATCACGGAAGCGTTATATCCTGAAACCAGATAGTGAATAGTCAGCTTCGGATAAAATTTCTTCAACATCGCCGCAACCGGTAATGTCAAAACAAGGTCCCCGATTCTGTCGGGCCTGATGATTAATATTTTTTCATGTCCTACCAGCTTAACTTTGGACATATGGTTTACTTTCAAATTGCTCTGGGCTTAATATTTAAAAATATATTTATCATACTATCGTTTCCAGTTATATCATCTATATTATCGATAGGCCAAGTAACACCCAAAAAAGCATAGATATAATCGGATCTCTCAACGGATCGGCAAACATACCTATCACAATTATAGCCAAAATAAGCATCAAGATGCCCAACTGGAACGATTTCTGCTTGATATCCTTGGTTTTTCGATATCTCGCCAGTGAGTAGCGAACTTGACTAAAAATAATCCAAAATAAAATGACCAGGGCGAATGGCCCACCATCGAATAAATACTCGAGATACAAATTATGCCAGGTTTTCAATACTAAATCATTAATTCTCGGGTTGTCCGAGTCTTTAGCCAAATCGGGATAGCTATTTATACCGTAGCCGAAAAATCCAACTTCATTAATTTTAGTTTTGGCAAAGTCAATAACATCATCCCGATGAGAATAGAACTGTTTCTTATTAGAAATATCGAATCTCTGGACTAATCTTTCTACCGTTGAAGGTGAAAGGATATATATCGATGCCGCTATTAAAATAACAGGAATAAAAAGCTTTCTATCTTTAAAAATCCCCAGAATAATAATATAAAAGGCGCCAACCAGATAGCCGGCTCTCGTAAATGTGAATATAAGCCCGGCGATCAGCGGTATCGATATCAATCCCAGGAATATTTTATCCCTGGCCTGCTTTGAAAACACGAATGCCACCATTAAAAATCCCAAAATAATGATGAGGTAATTCGATAAAGTATAGCATCCGGAAACCGTGGATGTCGCGACTTTATCATTACCGACAAGATATTTGATAGTGCCGATCCCGGCGGCGATAATGGCCCCGGAGATAAATAGCCATACGATTTTCCAGCGCCTCTCCACGGTGACCACTATAGTTGGTACTATAAAATATAGAAACGGTAAGGTAATCTGCTCAAGTGGTACACCAATATTACCTCTATAGCCCGAGGCAATCAGGACAATTATCTTATATAATATTAGGGCCGCTATTGGTTTGAAAAGCGGATAATTAATCCATTCGCGCCGGCGATAGGCCAGTGATTGGGCTATCCATATCATCAGCATCAAAGCGGCCATGAATTCGGCCAGAGCGTTCGACAGAATAAGAACAATGGCGAATAACATGAGCAAATAAAAGGCTATGTTATTCAGATATGGATTTGTCCTTTCCATTGCCGGCCTCCATCAGCCTTTTCCATCCGCTTCAAATGATTTTCGATTCGACAGGGTATTCTTTACATCATTTGAACTGTTTTTGCAAGTTTTCTCTGAATCTATGATCAGGAATCAGTTCGCTTATCGGAGGTCATCTTCTCGTTTTCAATCAATCCCAGATCATTGATAAATTCAGCGATTTGAGTTTTCACTTCCGCTATTGAGATTTTTTTTATCGGCAACTCATCGGGTCGGTTCATGCCTCCAATGAAACGATATCTTAATTTATCGGGATAATCCCAACAGACGGGGTCGCTGGAATTACTATATACGGTATAAGTCGGCAAGCCTAAGGCTAAGGCTATATGTTTAGGCCCGTTGTCATTGCCGATGAACAAGCCGCAGCGTTTCAACACGGCTCCCAGCAGCATGATGTTATCTATATACATCGGCCTAAAAGGTATACTGACCAGATTGCTGAACGTATCCAGGAATCCTCTTTCACCAGGGCCTGCAATCACCACCGAGTAAAGATTGAAATCGGAGTAAAGATATTCTACCAGTTCGACGAAATTCTCAGTTGGCCAAACTTTATGATCCCTGATGCTCACCGGCGATATTGCTATCAGGTTTTTACGCGACAGATCGGTTAATTCACCGGGAAGCACGGTTTTCGGATCGATAACCAGTTCCGGCATGTAATCGGACGTTTCGATTTCCAGGAACTCAAGAAATTTTAACTTGGACAATGCCGAATAGCAGTGAGTTCTGTTAAATGTTTTACTATAGGCATACTGGAATTGGGCGTCGCTATAACCAATCCTGGTTTTCGCGCCACTTAGAAATGTGTAATGAGCCGAGCGCGGATTGCCCAGGAAATCAATTGCCAGATCGTAATTTTGTTCGCGTAGTTTTCTGATTGCTTTATATTGCTTGAAAACCGAAAACCAATGACGATGATCGAAAACGATAGTGTTATCGACGTGAGGATTTAATCTTACCAATTCTTCGCCCGGCGGTTCGACAGCAATATCCAGTCTGGCGCCAGGAAATTTATTTTTGAAGGCCTTGATTGCCGGAGTGAGCATCATAATATCACCCAGCATCTTTAATTGGATGAAAAGCGCTTTTTCGGGTATCATTTTAAATCTACGAATTGCATGTTATAGAGCCGCTTATACGGACCATTGCCATTAACCAACTCGGCATGAGAACCTTCCTCGACTATCTCGCCATTTTCAATTACTAAAATCTGGTTGGCATTTCGAATAGTCGAAAGGCGATGGGCCACCACGATTACCGTTCTTCCCGCCAGGAGATTATTAATCGCCTTCTGGATTAACATCTCGGATTCGGTATCCAACGAAGATGTTGCCTCATCGAATATAAGAATTGGCGGATCTTTAAATAACGCTCTGGCAATCGATAGCCTCTGCCTCTGGCCGCCGGAAAGTTTGACTCCTCTATCGCCTATTACCGTATCATAACCATCCGGCAAGGCTTCGATAAATTCATCGGCGAATGCCGCCCTGGCAGCTTTTTTAATGTCTTCCGAAGAAGCTCCGGCCTGCCCATAAGCGATATTGTTGGCAACTGTATCATTAAACAAAATAATCTCTTGAGTGACAATACCCATCATCGATCTCAATGATTTCATCGAAATATTCCTGATATCGACGCCATCGATCATAATTTTACCGCCTGTTACATCGTAAAACCTGGGCAATAGATCGACAAGAGTTGATTTGCCGCCGCCTGAAGGACCGGCCAGAGCGAGTATCTCGCCTTTTTTCAGTTCGATATTTATATCCTTCAGAGAGAAATCACCCGTGTCATAATGGAAAGAGATATTCTGGTATTTGATCGATTCCTTAAAGCCTTTTATCCGGATAGCGTCGGGCTTATCGCATATCTCCTGAGGAGCATCAAGTATCTCAAATATCCTTCGCCCGGCTGCCAAACCTTGCTGGATTTCGATATTAACCTGGCTGAGCTTCTTAACCGGATCCATGGTCGAAAACACAGCCACCAAAAATAAGATAAATGTACTGGTAGTCAACCCGCCGCCGGAAAGTATCTGTTTACCTCCATACCATAAAATCAGAGCGCCAACGGTTACCCCGAGTATTTCGGTTAACGGTACACTTAAATAGCCGATGCGGCTTAGCCGAACCATAGTCCTACAATAATCATGAGCTATCTTTTTAAACTTGTTCAGTTCAAATTTCTCCATACCGAAGGCTTTGACCACCCTGATACCTGAAACCGTTTCCTGCAGAATCGATATAACCGAGGCCATTTTCTGCTGAGTTATGGCCGAGTTAGACCGAAGCTTCCGGCTTAGAAGGCCGATAAGTATCACCGCCGGAGGCAATACAATTAGACTGACCAAGGCCATTCGCCACGACGCCAGTAGCGCGATCGAAAGGAAAAAGATGAAATTAAAAGTGGACTTAATTAGTTTCGATAGGCCATCCCCAACCGCTCCTCTTACCAGCATGATATCGTTGGATATGCGCGAAATTAATTCGCCGGCTTTATGGCCATGAAAATATGACAATGGCAAAGTCTGATATTTGCGATACACTTCGTTTCTGATATCCCTGATCACACCCTGTTCAACCCGGGCAATCAGGAAGCTCTGGCTGTACCAGAATATATTCTTAATCAGGAAAACCAGCACCATTATGATACAGACTCGAAGGAGTTTATCCATTCTGGTTTGTCCTCCGATTATAGTCAGGACCGCTTTCTTGTCGAAACTGCGAAGTTCTTTGAGGCTGGGCGAATAATCATCCGGTATATTTTCAAAACTATCATCGCTGGATTCAAATATTAACTGGGTTACCGGGACGATTGTAGTCAATGAAACCCCGCTAAAAAACGAGTACATGAACATGCAGATAACCGCCGGAATAAAAAACAATAAATGAGGTTTGACAAATCTCAATAGCCGTTTGTAAAGATTCACTAACTAATCTCCCGTTTCAATCACCTGATCCGATAACTCAGTTTAAACCTTACTACTTCCCGAAACATCGCCGATTTCAACAACATGTAAATGTAATCCGCGGCATAGCCGCATGTCAATTGAAAACACCCGTTAAACGGTACTCCGGCAAAATGATAAGTTCTGATCAACGGTCACTCTAATCAATATTCGTCATCTATCCAGGTTTTAAAATTCTATATTATTCAAGGAATGCTGATAGGCCGATGGCGTATCGATATCAATCCACTTTTCACTCGGATTCATAAAGACCGCTTCCATATCATTATTGGCGATTAGTTTATTGATCGCCGCGCTGATTGAGTCTTGATTTACTTTCAATGCTTCCCGCATAGCCCTGAAATATCGACCATTTAACCTGAAAATGCCGCAATCGGCGCCATCATAACCGGTAATTTCCTTGCCTATGTTGGTAATCATGCGGCCCTGTAAAGCCACTTTGGTGGCATCATCAATATCGAATATATCTTCTACCCGTTTATCAACCAGAAGCAGGTTATTATCGCTCGGGTGATTGATAATCCTCTCCAGGGCGCTGACCGTGACAATATGATCAGACATGGAAAGGATGAAATCACCATCGCCAACCGCTTGTTCGGCGACCAAAACCGAAATGCCATTGCCCAGATTCCAATCACTGTTCTCCACTATTTTGATATCATATCCCAAATTGTCGTTTTTATTCAGATAATCAGTAATGAATTCGGATTGATAACCCACAACGACAACGAATTCGTTAATGCCTACCTGGTTAAAACTATTCATTATTGTCGATAGAATAGTACCTCCGCCGTATGGCAGCAATGTTTTGGGGATAGAATATGTCTGTCTCCACAAGCGGCTGCCCTTACCGGCCGCCACGATTACAGCTTTCAACTCAGCTCTTTTCCATTTCTAATTCCGGTTTTCGTGCCCGCCTTCTTCATATAGTTGATAGATTTTTTCAACCATACGTTTCGCGGCATTACCGTCAAGTTCGTAAAAATACTTTTCGCGATATTCATCCGCGACGCTTTTCATCTCTACCGATGGATTCAGCGCCGCTTTAACAGCCTTACC
The DNA here is from genome assembly GCA_024231855.1 of Candidatus Zixiibacteriota bacterium. Taxonomy (GTDB): domain Bacteria; phylum Zixibacteria; class MSB-5A5; order UBA10806; family 4484-95; genus JAAEQD01. Next base: position 35,759 of record JAAEQD010000016.1, on the reverse strand, counting down.
GATATCTTTCCCCTCATCGATATGTATAAAAGCGCCTTTTAGGAATTCACGATTATCTATCTCTAAAAGCGGTTGGCCATCCGAATGTTTTAACCTGTCGCAAGGTAAATCAAACACAATCCCGGTCTTTCTGAATGCCAGGAAATCAAAGACAGTACTGGAAGCTTCGCTAATAATCGTATCGGCCGCCGCGTAATATGGGACTATATTGTACTCATCGTAGGGCAATAGCACCGCGTGAGGGTATTTTCCAACCCTCCTTTCATAAATCCGGTGTTGACGATGGGGGGCGTATTTGCCCATCCAGCTATAAGGATGGAGTTTGACAATGAGATTGAAATCTTTCGTCTGTTCGAATATATCATCTTTTATCATATATAGACAGGTCGGCTTGTATGTTGGCGCGAAAAGCACGGTCGGTTTTTGAGGATTCAATCCCCATTTATCAAGGATGGCTTTTTTATCGCCGTATCTGCCCTGGAAATAATAATCGAGTTTCGGCAATCCGATAAGATGAACCTCATTTTTACCAAGCGCGCCCGAATTCTCGATCGACTCAACACGATGTCCGCCCTCCACGAAAATTTGATAGCGATGATCGGGGACGCTTGCCAGATTTCGATACAGTATGTTTTTAATGCCTGTGCCATGATTTAGAAAACACAATATAGTTTCGCCATAAACGCGGGCGTTTTTGATAGTATCGCCGGCAATGACTATGTCAAATCCTTTGGTTTCTTTCGTGAATCGATATCCCTGATTCTTCCATTCTTCTATAACCGGGGGTCGAAACCTACGGTCGATGAAGAATTGGCGTTTCCTCTCATATTCAAGTGAAAACCAGACATCGTACCTGTTATCATCTAAAAGCAATTCGATTACTGGATCAAAAGCCGCCTTATGATAGACATAGCCGATCTTGAACAGCAGTTTAATTTTCTTCAACTTAGTTTCATTTCCTCATCAGATCGAGGCGAAACCCGCGTATCTTGATTATCGCCAAATTAACATTCCCTATAAAGAACTGCTAATTTTAATTTTGTCAACCGAATTAATAAATCATTTTGGTTATTCGCCATATATCTAACAACCTATTCGGGTATTGAAATCGAGTTTTAAGCCATATAAAAACCCCCGGCATCTTGCTGAATTCGCGGCCGGGGGTTGATATTGCTTATCTATTTATTTTGGCTCGGTTTCGGTACCAGCCTCGGTATTATCTTCGGTTTCAGGATTCGATACAGGTTCAGGTTCCGGCTCGGGTTCAGGTTCCGGTACAGGCTCGGGTTCGGATTCCGGTTCCGGCTCAGGTTCTGTTTCGGCTTTTACTTCGACATCTTCCGATGGTTGTTCCGATTCGGGAGGTTTAGATTCTTTTTCAGGTTTAACTTCCGCCGACGCCTCGGATTTGGCAGCGAGTTCTTCGCCCAGTATTTCCCCGACTTTAACTGTTAGAGTCGGATGTTCAGCTACGAATTTCTCCAGCTCATCTTTTTCTCTAACGGCATAGTAAGCTTCCACGGAGAGTAAAATCTTGCGGTTTTTCGAGTCGAACTCGACTACTCGCAACGGAATTTCATCACCTTCCGAAAACGCTTCGGCCGGTTTGGAGATATCAGTTTTGCCGAGCATATGAGTCGGCACAAATCCTTCCACATCGCCATCGAGTTCAACGATAACGCCCCGGTCGAGAAGACGGGTTAAAGTACCGAGAGTTTCGGTATTAATAGCATATCTCATTTCGAGGTCCGGCCATGGATCATCGATAACCTGCTTGAGACCAAGCGAAATTCGACGATTTTCCTTATCTATCGATAATATGCGAACTTCGATAGTATCGTTTTTCTTCATAATCTCGGAAGGATGTTGAATACGCTTGGTCCAGGACATATCGGAGATATGAATCAAGCCATCGATACCATCTTCGATCTCAACGAAAGCTCCGAATGTGGTCAGGTTTCTAACCTTGCCGCTCACATTGCTATTTAGCGGGTATTTAAGATCGATTGTCAGCCACGGATCGGGTTCGAGTTGTTTAAGGCCTAGCGATATTTTCTCATTTTCCTTATCGACCGTGAGAACGACCGCCTCGACTTGATCATTTACCGAGAGCATTTTCGAGGGGTGCTTGATATGATGGGTCCAAGACATTTCGGAGATATGTATCAATCCTTCAACGCCGCGTTCAAGTTCGATGAAAGCGCCATAATCGGTTATCGATACGACCTTACCTTTGACCCGGCTGTTTACAGGGAATTTCTCTTCGACATTCTCCCATGGGTACGGCGTGAGTTGTTTCAGGCCGAGTGAAATCCTGCCGGAGCCCTGGTCGAAATCCAGAATCTTTACCCGGATTTCCTGTCCAAGTTTTGTAATCTCCGACGGGTGATTAATTCTGCCCCATGACATATCCGTAATATGTAAAAGACCGTCGACTCCGCCCAAATCGATAAATACACCGAAATCGGTTATATTCTTAACTATACCTTCGCGCACCTGGCCCGGTTGGATTTCTTCCAGCAGGGCTTCCCGCATCTCCTTACGCTGCTCTTCGAGTACCGAGCGGCGAGAGACCACGATATTACGTCTGCTTTTGTTGATCTTGATGATCTTCAATTCCATCGTTTGATTGATCAGGGCATCGAAATCAGGAACCTGACGAAGGGCCACCTGGGAACCAGGCAAGAATGAATCTACGCCAAAGAGGTCGACAACCAAACCTCCCTTTATACGACGTACGACCCGGCCTTCGATAGTTTCGCCCGCGTCATGGGCATCCTTGATATTGCTCCAGACTTTCAGGAAATCGGCCTTCTGTTTCGATAAAACCAATTGACCGTCATTATCCTCGATAGCCTCCAGAAACACATCGATTTGATCGCTGACCGCGACATTAATCGGTGGCGTGAATTCGCTAATCGGGATTATTCCTTCGGATTTGAAGCCGACATCAACAATGACGTCATCACGGGTTACAGCCATAACCTTACCCGTTACGATCTCACCTTCCTTGAAATCCTGGATGGTGCTCTCGTACATGACGAGAAATTTGTTGTACTCTTCGTCGGAGTATTCCTGTTCTTCGATCTCCTCGGCTGTCATAACAACCGGAACATCAAGTTTCTTGATTTTTGTTCTTGGCGCTTTAGTACGAGTTTTCCGTTTCGGCGCGGCTTCCGCAGCAATTACTACTGCGGCTTCATTTTTTTTGGCAGTAGCCACGGCTCTTGATTGCTTTTTAGCTTTCTCGGTTTTACTCTTGGCACCACCTCCAGTCTTTTTCGTCGTTTTAGCGGTTTTTCCTGCCGCCGCTGAACGTTTTTTTTCTGGCATTTAAAAAAGTCCTCCTTAAAACTGAAATTGCCCCAAAGGGCTGATCCGCTAGGATCGGCAGATAATATATACATTATCTATGATAATGCAATCTATATTTTTATCGGCGGAAAATAAATTCTAAAAAGCTCGTAAACCCATTATTATTAAACTTTTACTCGTAATTTTTAGGCCTAATTTGGACTCTTTTCGATTAATCTCCTTGTAACTCCCTTATTCTTTCCATCAGCAGATCGGTAATTTGCCGGTAGCCCTCCTTTGAGCCAGGCAGCGATTTAATCCAATCTGCCTCGATAACATCGCCAAAATTGACCTTCATCCGCTTACCTTTAAACAGATTCCACCAGGCTCTTTTAGTATTGGCGACATAGGCCGGCACTATCGGAACCCCGGCTTTGTAGGCCAGCATGCCAACTCCGATTTTGCCTTCCATAATCCGGCCATCTTTCGATCGAGTCCCCTCCGGAAACATAATTAACGCTCTACCCTGTTTGAGCAGAGAAATCGATTTCTTAATCACCTCGATATCGAAACCAAATCTGTCGACCGGAAAAGCATTTACTTTGGCGATAAATCGGCCAAGCAAAAACGGCTTGAACAGCTCTTTTTTTGCCATGAACCATAGTTCACGAGGGATCGCCGAACCCAGTAGAAATGGGTCGGCGGCGGCAATATGGTTGGAGGCGATTATCAATCCGCCATCACGAGGTATTTTATGTTTCCCGCGCAGCCTTAATCCGCCTAATAAGCGCATATATATATATATTAAAGTATGAAGAAACCAGAATAGATAGTTTACCCGATTTTTTTCCGACATATCTCGTAAATCTCTTCCACTTGTTGATCGAAAGTCAAATCAGTGGTATCAACTTCGATAGCATCCCGCGCTTTCTTCAAAGGCGAATGCTTACGGCTGGAATCTATATGATCCCGCTTGGTAAGATTGTCTCGAAACGCTTTTAAATTATCGGCCGCGGCGTTTTTCTGCAGTAATCGCCTACTAGCCCTGATATCGAGATCGGCTACCAGATAAATTTTAATATCTGCATCAGGGAAAACGTAAGTGCCCAGATCCCGGCCTTCGGCTACAATATCGAAATGGCCGGCAAACTGCCTCTGAAGTTCTTGCATATACTCGCGCACCTGATCGACAGCCGCAACTTCCGACACAAAGCCATCCACCTCATCACTTCTAATCTGCATGGTGACATCCGAATCATTGAGATAGATTTGAAGACCGTCACCGGCAGGCTTGATATCGATTTTCGTATTACTAAGGTTATTTTTAATCTTCGAAGAATTACTAAAATCACTAAAACCGAGTTGAAGGAATTTATATGTCACCGCCCTGTACATAGCCCCTGTATCGAGATATATAAAACCCAGTTTTTTTGCCAGCGCGATCGCCGTGGTGCTTTTACCTGATCCGGCCGGGCCATCGATTACGATTACTTTTCCCATTATTTTAAACCAACCAAATTTTTAAGTTTGATGAGTTGGGATTTTTTAATCTGCATAAATTTACCTTCAGCCAAAGTTCCCAGTTTAAGATTGCCAAATGATACTCGCTTAAGACAGGTTACCGGGTGTCCCACGTTTTTAAACATGCGCCGAACCTGACGTTTCCGGCCCTCGTGAATTGTAATTTGCACAGTGCTCGATTCCTTGGTTTTGGAGAGAAGCCTGGTTTTAGCCGGGGCCGTAATACCATCCTCGAGCATGACTCCTTTTTCCAGTAGACGAAGTTTAGAGTCTTCAATGGCGCCTTTGCATTTGACTTCATAGGTTTTATTCACCTGGTAGCGGGGATGACTCAGACGAAAGGCCAGCATTCCATCATTGGTAAATATTAGTAAGCCCGACGAATCGAAATCGAGGCGACCTACCGGAAACACTTTACCTTTGTAGCCTTTGAGCAAAGAAGTCACCAGACGCTTGTGATGAGGATCACGGGTGGAGACCAAAAAGCCCGGCGGCTTGTTCAACATGATATAATATGTCCCTTTTTCCGGCGAAACAATCCTGCCGTCGACTTCGACAATATCTTTATAATCGTGGACCTGTACACCCAACTGTTTTATGGAATTACCGTTAACTTTTACCCGGCCCTGAAGGATCAGGTTATCGGCGTGACGTCGAGAAGCTACACCCGATCGGGCTAGATATTTATTTATTCTCATTTAATGATTGCTTTCCCGGCTACTCAATATTACTTCGGACAAACGAATACGATTGATCGGCATTAAGCCGATACCGATGAATTCAAGTCTGGTATTTTTATTCAACTATTCACCATCTTTAATCACAACTAATTCAATCGCTTTCAACCAGAGAAGGTTATGGTTTCTCTGATAACCTAGAAATTTAATATATTGACATATTTAATCAAGTAAAATCGCCAAGTATTCCAGGCCCGTTGAAAAACTTTGCGGCATTTAAGATAATTCAGGCATCGATTAAGTGAACAAATTCGTATAAATATCGGTAGAATTTATGTGTGTTATATATTAGTTTTGCTGTGGCTGGCGAATTATCGCCTTTTTGCCGAAATGACTAATATCGATGAACAGGACTGGATTGGAAATGTTTCGACCTTCTAGAAATCGTGGAATAGTAATCACGGCGGTGGCAATAATTATCGGTTTTACATCAATAGTAACGGCCCGAAAGGGAATCCCGATCAACAAGATTGCGACTGATTCTATCGATGCGCGACTGGCCTTAGCCAGGGATATGTGGCATCAAGGCTTAACAAAGGATGCCATCAGGGAAATTGAAAATCAAGTCGAACTTGACTCGACTCTGATACCACAGGCGGCCATAATCCTGGGCGGCAATTACCATCTGGTAAGGTTGACCAACAATGTATTTGCCGACCGAGTCGGCGGATTCTCACCATCAGGAGATAAACTCGTCTACTCTCGTGATACGTCGCTGACTCGTCTGGATGATGGCTTGTTTGACTGGTATGAAAATCGTACCACCGGTATTGTTTATTATGATTTTGAATTAAGCCGCGAAATCATCCCGGATTTACCTGTTGGAAACGCATTTAAACCGAGATTTTCGTCCGATACTTGCTTTTATTACCTCGGCGGCAGTAAAGCAGACCTTGGTTTCTCCGGGGCGGTAATGTTAAATCGATATTATTTAAAGTGGGGAACATCTATACAGTGTATACGGTTAAGAAGCCGACATTACTGTTCATATGGCGATGGAGTAGTATGTTACCAATTTGGAGAAAATACGTTTACAAAGATAAATCTGATCGAATCGAAGCAAGACATTCTTTTTGATAACGACGACGTTTTCACTTTGCGCCGATCGCTGCCGCTTGTTCAGAACCTTTCCGCCGGAGATGATATCATCATGTTTCAAGCCGGCCATACTGATGGTAGAGTAACAACAAATATATATGGTATTCCTGTGGAAGGCGGTAAACCACGAAAGATGCTTGATCAAAAAACCACATGGCTTAGTAAAACGATGTTTTATCCGGCCGCAGTTAACAGTACCGAATTTGCTTATTTAGTGAAAGAATCCGGCAAGTTTGATATCTACTACGCTAAGGATGGCATCGAATTCCGACTAACTTATGATGGCGGTGATAAGTACTACCTGGCAATTTCCCCGGATGGTTCCAGGATAGCCTATTCGTTTATGCCGACTTACCAGGGAGTTGAGACATATGAGATATTTATTCTCGATTTCGGCCAGGACGCGGACGTTAGAGATTTAAAGTATAGGATTAATATACTTAGATAAATATATGCTTACCAATGCGTTAATCAAACAGTATATCGAAGTTCTTAAGGACGCGATTGAGATCGATGTTATTTATGGCGGTAAAGAGGACATCTTGCTTCGAGGAAATTTCACCTCGCCTGTCGAAATGTCGAACCCGGATATCTTAAACAGAATCAAACATCTCCCCGGCAAATCAGAAGTAATCATGACCGAGCCAAAAGTCGTTATCCGCGTTCAGATGCCAGGCAAAACGGGCCTGAGGAAGATTCCCTGGGTAAACATAGGTATGTTTGTTATCACTTTACTTTTTACGCTAATCGCGGGCGCCGCTCATGCCGGTATTGATTACTTTAGTAATCCGGAGCTGTTTTGGAAAGCGCCGTTGACTATTCTGGGAGCCGGTATGCCGTTTTCTTTTTCACTTCTCGGGATACTTCTGTTTCATGAGTTCGGCCACTATATAGCCTCCAGACTGCATGGCGTAAAAGTTACTCTGCCCTATTTTATTCCTTTTCCAAGTCCGCTTCTTGGTACAATGGGAGCCGTTATTCGCCTGAAATCGCCTTTTATAACGAGAAAGCAACTTCTGGATGTCGGCGCCGCCGGGCCATTAGCCGGTATGGTGATAGCTATACCATTGGTTATTTGGGGCCTTGCTCATCCAAATTTTGTTCCGGATACTCCGGCAATGGTTGGATTATTATATCTGGGGGATTCCCTCCTTTTCATTATTATCTCCGGTATTGTTCAGCCACCAATACCTGACGGACTAATTGCCGTACTCAATCCGGTGGCGTTTGCCGGATGGGTTGGCTTTTTGGTGACAATGCTCAATTTATTGCCTATAGGCCAGCTCGATGGCGGACATATTTTGTACGCTATGTTTGGCAAAGCTCAGCATAAAATCGTTTATGCGATAATGGCAGGTATGATTATCTTGTCTTTTTGGTGGTTTGGCTGGCTAATCTGGGTGATTCTGGGTTTTTTCCTGGTCAAGCCCAAACATCCACCAACCGTACTGGATGATATACCACTCGATAAAAAGAGACTGACAATCGGTTATCTTTGTATTATTATATTCATATTATGTTTTGTACCGATTCCTTTCATGGGATTGTAGTAGCAACAACTAAATCAGGGAGAAATATGCCAAGAATTTTAATCAATCCCGTGACGGCAATAGCGCTTATAGTGATCCTCGCGTCGACATCATTAGCAGATCCGAAATACAACCGCCAGGTTCGGGATTCCGTAACAATCGGACGATATACGGCCATAACTTATGAATCGGTCAGCTTTGAGGGCGAGAAATTGCATGAAGAGCTCATGATTAAATTGGGGCCGTCACCGGCCATGTCGACAATGAGCAAATCGATCCAATTATATAATTTTGGCTCCGATGCCGACGATCCATCCGGGGCGAGCTACACTAAGGACTTAAACGGCAACGGGACTGATGACATTATAGTAGTTGGACATACCGGTTTGGGGAGCTGCTGCAATCATATCAGTATTCATAGTCTCGATGAGAAATTTTTAACCGAAATCGGTCGATTTAAGCTTCTGGATGTCGATGTATTTTACCTTGAGGATTTAGATAAGGATTCGCTACCGGAGATCATATTTCGCGATGCCAATTTCGGAAAATGGAACGCGCCTTTCGATGAGTCGCCGATGCCGCTGTTAATATGGAAGTGGTACGAGGGCAAATACCGTCTGGCCAATATCAAGTTCTCGGACTATCTAAAGGGAAAACGGGATAAAGATAATCCGAAAAAACTGAAGAAACTCACCGAGACCAGAATGGAAAAAGAATATGATCCGAAACACGAGTTTTACCGTTTTCCACCATCGCTTTTATGGGGGATGATGCTCGATTATATATACGCGGGCGACGCGGAGGCCGCGGACAGCCTGTTTAACGCCGAATGGCCGAAAGAGATACCCGGCAAACAGGAATTTTACGATAGCTTTCAAGCCCAGCTTAAAAAGGGAATTTACTGGCCCGAAATCGGACGATCCGATTTCTAAGCCCGGCAGAATGTTATTTCTGCAAATCGTTTTTGAAAGATTTATAGCCAGTTCAAGCTGATTCCGGATTCAGATTTTACGTGGAAATCTAATGATTATTTGATCCGGTTGAATCAGATCAAATAAATTTCAAATAAATCGAACTTAATTTGATTTAGCAAAGTTTATATATTTCGAATGTGTATAAAAATCAGAATTATCCGGAGATCAAATGAAAATACTCTCAAAAAATCACTCATCCTACCCTCGAGTTGGAGATAAACCAGAACTCCAGAAACTTCGCCGAGCATATAATATGCTCGATAAGGAGAAAATATCTGAAAGCGAAGTTGAGAAGATTCTGGATGATACGGTTTCCGAGGTTATCGAGGAGCAATTATCTTCAGGCTGTGATATCGTAACCGATGGCCAGATCAGAAGCAGCGATCCTTTATCATATATTGCCCGAAAGATTGACGGGTTTAAAATTACCGGCTTGCTGCGGTTTTTCGATACCAATTTCCTCTATCGCCAGCCTAAAGCCGTCTCAGGGCTGACTTATAAAAAGTCGTTAATCGCGGATGATTTTCAATTCCTGCGCGGTCAAGTCGAGACGAAGTCCAGTTCCGTAATGATCGGACCCTATAGCTTGTTAAAGATGTCGATTGTCAACGGCGATTTTGAGGATTGCCTGGCCAACCTCGCCGATATTTACCTGAAAGAACTTATTGAACTTAAAAGCAAAGGCGCCGGTTTAATCCAACTCGACGAACCGGCAATTTTGCACAATCCGGATGATATCGGGCTTTTTAAATCCGTCTATGATAAAATAGCGGCTTATGATTCCAGACCGGAAATTCTAATCGGGCTTTATTTTGGCAATGCCACTTCCCTTTTGGCGAAACTCAATGAATTACCTGTCGATGGTTACTGTTTCGATTTCACCTACTCCCCCGGTCTGATCGATTCATTGGATGGATTCTCTAAAAATATCGGGCTGGGCATAATTGACGCGCGCAATACAAAGATGGAGATACTCGCCGAAGTCGCTAGTAAGGCTGACGCTATTTTAAATAATTTAAAATCGGCAAAAGTTTATATCACTACATCTTGTGGTCTGGAGTTTTTGCCTCGGAATAGGGCATTCGATAAATTGAATCTTTGCGCCGATGTAGCCAAGGCGCTGACAGGAGGGGCGAAATGAATCAGAAATTGAAAAAACTTGGCATCGACCTTCCGTTTTTGCCGGTCACGAGTGTCGGCTCATTTCCCAAGCCCCGATATCTGACCAAAGCCAGGGCCGATTTCAACAAGCAGCGTATAAATAAAGAATTGCTGTATTCATTCGAACAGAAAGCCACCGATGAGTGGCTGGCATACCAACAGAAGGCGGGTATCGATGTGGCCGTGGATGGCGAAATGTATCGCGGCGATATGGTCGCTTTTTTCGCTGAGAATATGCCTGGATTCGACAAAGGCGGCCTGGTGCGATCCTACGGCAACCGTTTCTACTACAAACCGATTATAGTCGGGGAAGTTAAATGGCCCGGACCGATGACTGCCGATTGGTGGAAGTATGCCCAGTCCAAAACCGACAGCCCGGTTAAGGGTATGCTGACCGGACCCTATACTATCATGGATTGGTCATTCAACGAACATTATGATGATCGCGAGACGGCGGCGCTGGCACTGGCCGACTGTATCCGCGATGAGGTGGGCGCGTTAATCGAGGCCGGCTGCAAGATAATCCAGATCGATGAGCCGGCGATTTCGGTTAGAACCGATGAACTCGACGCCGCGATTGAAACTATGCATAGGGTGATAGATGGCCAGGAGGCTTATTTTATCACTCATATCTGCTATGGCACCTTCGAAAAAATATACCCCAAGATGCTTGATATACCCGTAGATAACATCGATCTGGAATTGTCCAATTCCAACCTCAATATGTTGGAGATGTTTAAGAAACATCCATTCACCAAAGACATAACATTTGGCGTGGTGGATTCTCATTCTCATAAAATCGAGGATGTCGAGATGATTAAAGATCGGATTAAACAGGCGCTTAGGTATATCCCCGAAAATCAGCTCTGGATTGATCCCGATTGCGGCTTTAAAACCAGGTCAATCGAGGAGTCAAAAGACAAATTGGATAATATCATGGCGGCTGTCAGGGCGTTCAGATAGATTTTTCAGGAGGTTCGATTAAAATTAACATATTTTTAGTGTTCGCAAATCTTTGAAAAACAACAGCTTAATTCTTTCCATATTGTGGTTGACAAGCAGCAGTCCGATAGCTTAAATTATAATCAAATATAATAATATACTATTTTAGATATCGCATAATAAACTATTGACCCAAAAGGGGGAATTTATGCAACTATTTAAAGGATGTATCGTAGCCGCAGCGATACTTGGCTTGTTATCGGGCTGTGGCCAAAAATCTACAGATATCAGTTTTACTACTCAGTCACCGGAGGCCAGGGGATATTTTATGGCCGGTTTGGAACTGGATGACGCGTTTCAGGATGAGGAAGCCGGCAGGTTCTATGAGAAAGCTATCAAGGCCGATCCGGAGTTCGCCATGGCTTACTATTATTGGAGCAATCTGGCCTATACAACAGAAGAATACGCTCATAGAATCAATAAAGCGATTGAACTTCTGCCCAAAGTCACCGAGCCCGAAAAAATGATAATCATGCGGGCCAAAGCATTGTTCGAGGATGAGGTTTATTTGGCCCGGGAATACTCGGAGAAACTGGTAAAGCTATTGCCCGAATGTAAACGGGCTCATTATTTGCATGGCAATTTCTATTACGGCCGCCAGGAATGGGATTCAGCCGAGAGAGAGTATCGCAAAACGATCGAACTGGATGCCTCTTTCACCCTGGCTTACAATCAGCTAGGCTATGTCTACTCGAACCTGTCGAATTATCCGGAGGCCATCAAATCGCTCCAAAAATATTCGGAACTTAGGCCGGATGATCCTAATCCTCACGATTCGATGGGCGAGATTTACCTGTGGATGGGTGATCATGAGAACTCTGTCAGATCTTTCAGCCAGGCTTTAAAACTCGACCCGAATTTTATCACCGCCAGGGCCGGCCTGGGACACAATTACGCCTTCATCGGCGAATACGAGAAAGCCCTGGAAGAGTATGACAAGATTTACGAATTTGCCGAAAGCGTGGCCGATACCAATAGCGCCTATCTCTGGAAAGCGATCTGCTACCTTCATGAGGAAAGATTCTCCGATGCCATCATGACACTTCGGGACAGGCTGAAATTCAACCAGGCTCGCGATGATATCTACGCCGAGGCCCGAACCCGCGGCCACTTAAGCGCTATCTATATCGAAAAAAGCGACTATAAGCGGGCTATGAAAGAGATCGAAATGAAACGGGAACTGGCTATGAACACGCAGTTCCAGGGCACCCTTCGGGATCAATACCTTCGCGACTGCGCCTATACCGAAGCCCTGATTCTATGCCATCAGAAAAAGCCCGAGCTGGCGCAAGTGAAATTGACCGAGTACGAAAAATCGGCCCGTGTCTCGAATAATCCTAACGCCATCAAGACGTTCCATGAACTCAAAGGCATCATCGATTTCTGGAAAAAGGACTATGTGGCGGCAATCGATGAACTGAAACAGGCCGATAGTCAAAGCCAATACGCCAAATACTACCTCGGTTTGAGCTACAGCCAAAATGACGATCAGGCGACCGCTGATAAGATATTCAAGGAGATCGCCGGTTACAACCGCAATGGCCTGAATTACGCCTTTGTCAGACCTAGGGTTATCGAGGGTAAGCATCTTCTGATTGCGCAGGACACCGAATGAAAGCTTGCCCGGCGCGGTTTTACGCTTTAAATTAAATTATGTTGGGTCATACCTTACGGGGTGTGACCTGATGGACCACGAAAGTTTACGGATTGCCGCAGTTATCCAAATGGGTCCCTGGCAATGTCAACCCTTTCAAGTCATTGCGGGGGAAGTCATTTGACCGCCCGCGGCAATCTATTTTGCGCGTCTGTAAGATGATTTACCCGGATATGACCGTATAATTTGGCTTGACTGAGCGGCTTGGATTATGTAATATCAGGATTCGTAATATTCGATGATGCCGGAGTGGTGAAACTGGTAGACGCGCTGGACTCAAAATCCAGTGGGACGAAAATCCCGTGTCGGTTCGATTCCGACCTCCGGCATTTAATGATTCTTAACCAAACTATTTGCCCCTATTAAAGAGACGTTTAATAAACTCATTAACATTAACACCAATACCGAAGAAGTTTGGTTGTAAAGTAATAATCGAGTTGGCTTTTTCTTTTAATGTTTCTTCAGTATCGAATTGATCCTTTAATTTACGGAGGATTTGCAATGTTTCGTCTTCGGTTTTCTCGGGCTGATGAATTGAACCTAGAAGTTCTTTAGCATTGTATTCCTTATCTGAGCCGTCTGGAAGATACTCCACTATGCCTTTTCGTTCTAATCTTATTAGATGCTGATAGCTTACCGTGATATCCGGTTGGTCTGGCATTGGCACTAATTCGGCTGCTTTAAGTTTTTCGAAACTTTGATTTATATCCCTTAGAGTAAATAAAATCACAGCGAAGTAATCTCGTTTTTGTTCACCATCCACATAGATATATATTTTCTCATCCTCATCATCGGCTTTGATAACGGCTGTTGATTTGAATGTTTTATCTTCAAGAACTACACCGGTACGCCAGCGATATTCATTTTTAATATCCTTATGCATTTTTACTATAAATCGGGGCATTATCGATCTAGGAAAGAAATCGTAATCTATAATGAATCGCAGTGAATTATCATAATCGAAATCAAATTTTGGTTCCTGTATCTCCAGAAGATCGGGGATTAGTACTGTTTGGGGATCAATTGTATAGCAAAGCTCGAACTTTTTCATCAGGTCAATAACAAACTGATACTTACCTTGCGGATAATCATACTTATCGCCTTTACCCTTTTTCAATATATCTTTTAAATAGCTTAGCTTTAAAACACCTTTGCACTCAGCAAGTTTTTCTGAATTGATAATCTTGTAAACGGCTTCGGTAACCCATCTTGGCTCCAGAACATGCGTATCCAAAAGCTCAAAATCTTTAAAATGAAGGATTACCCCGAGATCATTAAGAAAATCAACAAGCGTATCTTGAGCCGGTTTTTCAGTAATACCTTCGTCTCGGCAAATCTTTTCATATTTATCAATTGATATGAAATCTTCAGTCATATTTTCCAGGTTGTTTTTTACATTGAACCAGCTTGTCGCCCAGGTTGTTTGAAGCATCTCTACCTTGGCCAATTCGGCGGATAAATCTTTTGAGAATTCATCGACGCCCCTTCTATCCTCACATGATACCCTATAGAAACCCTTTATCCCTATATATTTCTCCTGCAAGAATATTCGATTCACATCATGGCCGGGATTTTCATCAATTTTATTGATAACAACCATTATTGGTGATCCGCCACCGAAACTTTCGATATGCTTGAGCCAATATTCGGCTTTCTCATCTTTCCTGCCATCCAGTACGAGAACATATAATGAACGTTTTGATAGGAAGAATTGATGAGTAGCATGCATTATCTGTTGTCCACCAAAATCCCAGAGATGGGCTTTTATATCAGTTCCATTTTCCGAGAATTCCCATGGTTCGATTTTTATTCCATGTGTTTGTAGTTCGGATTTATCGAATTTTTCCCCACGTAACTGCTTGACTAGCGATGTTTTTCCTGCGCCGCCATCGCCCACGAGTAAGACTTTAACTTCATTGAGGGGCCTTTTTTCGCCTTCGAGAGATTTAAAATACTCCTTAATGGCATCAATGCCTTTTTCGATAATTTCTAAAGGAGGAGTCTTTATCGGTACGTTATTTAAGAATAACGCTGTTAGATTTGTCAACTGGCTTATTTCTTTTGGTAATTCAGTTAATTGATTATTGCTTAAATCTAATAACGTCAATCTGGTTAGTTGACCTATTTCCTTGGGCAATTCGGTTATTCTGTTGTTATATAAATTTAGTTCCTCAAGTTTTGTCAATTGGCTTATCTCATTGGGAAACTCAGTAAATTGGTTATTCCCTAAGTATAATCTTTCGAGCCATACTAATTGATTTAAATCTATCGGTATACTGTCTAAGCTATTTCCTTCAAGGCTTAATGTTTTTAAAGATTTTAATTTGGTAATCTCAATTGGAAATTTTACCAGCTTATTCCCCCGTAGAGTTTTTCTTAACTCTCGTCCTATATTTGGCATAATTTTATAAGAGATTCGACTTGTGCCGCCTCTAATATTCAAACCTATTACTTCATCATTATTTCCAAGAGAGCATGATAAAAATGAATCTATGTCATTTATAAACTCATAATCTACTAATGCTAATTTATTGCCTATTCTCTTTTCTAGCTTCTTTAAAATATCCAAATCAGACATGATATTTCCCCAGTGCGTTTATGCCCCTTACTTTCGGGCTTAAGTTGTTGGTGTTTACAGCATTATTCGGGCCGGTTTAATATAGTATAGGCGGGCGGCTATTGTCAAGGGTTTCGTGGGGGAATTGGCGCTTCTGCCCCGCCGCGCCCTTCCCCTGGTTTCCCGCCTTCGCGGGAAAGACAGGTGTAGTGGATGGAGATTCCCGTTTTCACGGGAATGACAGGTAGGGGTATTGGGAATGCAGGTTTTGGGGTGGGAGAGAATGACAAGTTTACTTTATATGTTGTTACTGTTTTTTCAATCCTGAACGGCTGATTCACCTCTTTTAAACGGTTTTGGGGGTTGATTGTGGGCATTTGTCAGGATGTTGGGGTTTTGGCCGATTAAATTTAACATGTAACGGGCTAAGTTTAACCATCACAGGAGGCCAATCACCGAGACGTCGAGCTGGGATTATCTTGTTGACAACTAAGGAGTTTTGTGTTAAATTGTACTGTTGTTGTGGAGCGGAATGTATAAACTTCAATTTATCTGTTAATGGCACCGAAGACGTTTTATCGCGGAGTGTCGCTACCCCGCCGTGCTTCGGCCGTAACAACAAGTCAATCAACGTAAAACAGAATAGCTGATGCATTTTAGATTCGACGTAATAACCAACCCAGGAAATGGCAGTGCAAGATGAAAAAGGTTAAGTATGTTATCCTAGCGTTAATGGTGTTGCTGGCCGGCTCGGCGTTTGCCGATGACCTTCCGGAACGCTACCACACCTATCAAGAGGTACTCGATACCCTGACGGACTTACAAGGTTCATTCTCATCGATAATGTCAGTTGACACGATGGGCTACTCCACCCGTGACAGTATCCCGATGCTTTTAGTGAAAATCTCCGATAACGTGGCTGTCAGTGAGGACGAGCCGGCGGTTTTATTCAATGGCGGCGTTCATGCCGACGAGATTCTTGGCGCCGAAGTCGCTATAAATTTCGTACTGGATATACTCGACAAGTACGATAGCAGCGATCCCGATATCATAAGCTATATCAATCAGCTTGAAATATTCGTGGTGCCCTTTAACAATCCCGAGGGTCATATAGTCGTTGAAAACGGCGACCTGGATTGGCGCAAGAACAAAAGCGATAACGATGACAACGACATTTTCGATTATCACGATGGCGTCGATAACAACCGCAATTACGATTTCGGCTGGAGTATCGATGACGGCGTGGGTGCGACTACACCTGAAAGCCTGATGTTCAAAGGCTTCGCGCCGTTTTCTGAAAACGAAAACGTAGCCTTGGCCGATTTCGGCTGGCAATACCGTCCGATCATCGCGATCGATTATCATTCACCCACTTACGGCAGGCCGAATGTGGCCTACTATCCCTGGTACTGGTACTCATCGGAAGGCGGGCATGGTTATGGACCCGATGAAAGCTTTATGAACGATGTCTGTTGGGATTTTTGCGATCTAATAGTGGCGGTTCCCGATACGACAGGCAATCCTGACGGAATACATTATGAAGCCCGACGGGCGTTGGTAAACAAGGGCGATTTGAAAACATATTTCTACGGCAATTTCGGATCGGTGGCATTCAGCGTTGAGGTTTCCGATACCACTATACAGAATCCGGCCCTGGTCGATTCGATTGTCGAGGCTCATCTCGATGGCCAATATTATCTTCTTGATAGAGCGCTCGGATCGGGAATCACCGGCAGAATCAGGGATTCGGCGACACTCGAGCCGCTTGAAGCCGAGGTCCAGGTATTGCAGCATATAAATGACGATATCAATCCCCGTCTATCACGCCCCGATTACGGCCGCTATCATCGCCTGCTGGCATCGGGATCATATACTTTGAGATTTCTCAAAGATGGGTATCAAACACAGACTATATACAATGTCTCGGTCGGCTCATCGGGGCCGACGACAACCGATGTTTTGCTAGTTTCCAACAATCCCGTACCCCCGTCGCCGAACTTAATCGCTCCTTCTGATTACGCTATAATTGAAACTGAATATGTGGATTTCAGTTGGGAGGCGGCATCGACCGCCACCGGTTATGTTATCGAGATCGCATATGACGTTGGTTTCAGCTCGATGGTCGAGTACGATTCGACGGTAACCGGGCTGACTTATCAGAATACCGGCGCTTTTTCAGAGGATGATTACTACTGGCGTTGTACGGCATATAACGGCAACGGCTATTCGGGCAGATCCGAAGTTCGGCATTTCGAAATTCAGCTCTCTCCCCCACCGCCGCCTGTACCCGTGCCGATTTATCCAATTGGTATCACGGTTGACACATCGCATGTAACTTTTGATTGGGGAGTTTCTACAGGGGCCGATGGCTACGTATTCGAGCTTTCCTCCAATCCGGCTTTTTCATCGATTATCGAATATGATTCGACCGTATCGCCTTCCGAATATGAAAATAGTTCACCACTGAGCGACGGTGTTTACTACTGGCGAGTATCGGCATATAATGGCAATGGCTATTCCGATCCGTCTTCAGTGTCTTCGTTTACAGTCGAAATCATCGTACCTGTACCGGATGTGCCGGTGTTAATCTATCCTGTCGATACGACAGTTGACACATCGATTGTGACATTCGACTGGGGCGATGCCGACGGCGCCGATGATTACGTTTTCGAGCTGGCAACCGACGCGGGATTTTCTACTATTATAGAACGTGATTCGGCTGTTGCTCTTTCGGAATATGAAAACAGTACACCTCTAAGCGATGGGGATTACTATTGGCGGATTACGGCGCGTAACGGGTATGGCTATTCCGATCCATCGACTGTAGCCTGGTTCCAGGTAGAAATCACAATACCCCTGCCAGATGTACCGGCGCTTGTTTTTCCGATAGATACCACGGTAGATACATCGATTGTAACTTTCGATTGGGGCGATTCCGACGGGGCTGATGATTACGTGTTCGAATTGGCATCCGATGTGGGATTCAGTAATACTATTGAATATGATTCGGCCGTTGTGCTGTCTGAGTGTGAGAACAGCTCAATTCTGGCTGATGGGATATATTATTGGCGAGTAACGGCTCATAACACGTATGGCTATTCCAATCCATCGGCGGCAGCTTCGTTTACGGTAGAACTGGACCTGCCGGTGCCCGTTCTTATATCTCCGGGCGAAGGTTATTACTCTACCTCGCCTTATATCGATTTCGCTTGGCAAGATATTTCCGGGGCTACGAATTATTTAATCGAGATATCGGATGATGTCGGATTCGGTAGCCTGACTATATTTGATTCGACGCTAACCAACTCTGAATATACCAACACCGATTCACTTGAGAATGGCGGTTACTTCTGGCGCGCGAAAGCCTACCTGCCCCCGTTCTGGGGTGAGTATTGTACGCCCTGGGAGTTTTATGTTGAGGCGGATACATCATCGATATTTTACATTCCCGGCGATGCCAACGGCGATTTACTTGTCATCGGCTCGGATGTAACATTTTTAGTGAATTATTTCAGAGGTATAACTACTCCACCGATAGAGGTCGACGGTTTTTATCCCGGAGCCGACGCCAATGGTGATTGCAGAAATATAGGAAGTGATGTAACCTACCTGGTTACTTATTTCAGGGGCGGTAACTCCCCTATCGACGGTCATTGCTTTTAGTGTAAGGAGAATATTAATGAAAGCAATTATTGTACTTGTGTTTTTAATTCCGGCTTTGTGCTTTGGCGGCACTAATTTGATGTATGATGATAGGGCTCAAACAGCCGCTGAAGTAACGCGATCAGACGCGGCAAAGACATCCCTTGATTTTTCATTAAGCGGTTTAACGACTGAAACCACTACACTAAACGGCAAAGACTATGTTAAGGTCTTGCCCTTACTGGAAGAGCTTAACGAATTCGGTTTCACCGGTGAGGAAGGTTTGCCGGATTTACCGGTTTATTCATCGATGGTAATCATACCCGATGAAGCCGGCGTACAAATAAACATATTGTCATCCGAATATGAGACTTATGAGAATATCGAAATCGCCCCGGCCCAACCCTGGCAATTGGAATCGGGCGAACTGGATATTCCATTCACCAAGGATGAAGCGTTTTACGCGCGCGACGCCTTATACCCCCGGGAATTGGTTTCTATTAGCGAACCGATGATAATGAGAGATTTTCGATTTGTTCAAACATCGATTAATCCTGTCCAGTACAATCCGGCTACCAGGCAGCTTCGAGTTTACACGCATATTAATTTCGAACTCGCTTATGAAGGGACGGATGATCGTAATATCAAGGTCAGGCGCAATAATTATATTTCCGAATCATTCGTTGAGATATACAGGAATGTCTTTGACAATGCCGAGGAAATCCTAACCGATTACGAACCGATTCGGGGTGGCTACCTTATTATCACTCCCAGTAATTATAACTTCGCCGATACGATTGAAACATTGGCCAGATGGAAACATCTTAAGGGTTATAATACGGTAGTCACGCGTTCAACCGAGATTGCTCCATCAGGAACGCCCTCCTATTTGCAGGTTCGCAATTATATCGAAGATGCTTATGAGAATTGGGAAATTCCGCCCGATTACGTGATGATCGTCGGAGATGAAGATCAGCAAATTCCTGATTATGAATATAGCGGCTATGCTTCGGATCATCAATATTCTACTGTTGATGGAAATGATTATATCTCCGATTTATTCATAGCCCGAATGTCGATAGATAATATGACCGAGCTTCGGACAGCCATGCATAAAGTGCTGCGGTACGAACAATCTCCGGACTTAACCGATCCCGGATACTGGAAACGCGGCTTGTCAGTTGCCGGTAATATCAGCGCCACTTCGCCCAGGATCACAGTTCTCTGGGTGCGTGACCTGGCCATAGATCATGGTTATACTCAGGTCGATTCGGTTTTCGATTGGGGTAGCGGAGCGCCGAATCATAGTACTATAAGCGCGGCTATTAACGCGGGCGTTTCATTTGTATCATATCGCGGCTGGGCGGGTTCGAGCGGTTGGTATAATCCCGGTTATTCAACTACCGATATCGGGCAGTTAACAAATGGCTGGAAGACCGGCATAATGGCTTCCATCGTTTGCGGTACCGGTAATTTTGGGTCAAACTTATGTTTTGGTGAAGCCTGGATTCGCTACGGTTCGCCTACTTTTCCGAAAGGCGGACCCTGCTTCTATGGCTGCACGGATGGCGGAACTCACACCGCCTGGAACAATCCTAACAAGGTAGGTTTCTTCTGGGCTTTATTCGAGCAGAATATTTACAATTTTTCACAGTGTATGTTTATGGGTAAGTTTAATATATTTAAATGCTTCCCTCGCTATACCGGATCCGGCGGCTGGGTGAATAAATATTTTAACACCTATAATTCCCTGGGCGATCCGGAATTAGCGGTAAGGACAGAGATTCCGCTAGTACTGGTTGCTGATTATAATTCCGAAATTCCTGTCGGCACGAATTTCCTTACGGTTAATGTAACCAGCGGATCGGAGCCTCTCGAAGGCGCTTATGTTAACCTGGTTAAAGGCTATGGTGATAACGAAGAGATTTTTGTCGGCGGGCATACGGATGCCGCGGGTAATGTTACGCTTAATTTCAGTAATACGGTTGACGGTACAATATTCGTAACCGTTACAGCACGAGATTATATTCCGCATATCGGACAATGCCAATCAGTAGCGCAAAGCGTCGCGCTTGGCGCGGACAGCCTGGTTACAGATGACGATGACAATGGAGGATCATCAGGCAACAGCGATGGCTTCCCTAATCCGGCGGAAACTCTGGAACTGGCAATCCAACTTCATAATTTCGGTAACGCTGTTAATGCAACCGGCGTGAATGGGACTATATCGTCAGCGGATTCGCGAGTCAGTATCGTGTCCGGAAATCAAAGCTACCCTAATATAAATATCGGCGGCAGCGCGATGCCTGACAATGAGTTCGTCATAGAACTTGACAACGATATCCCCCACGGCGACCGAGTACCTATCGACATCTCGATCACCTCAAACGAGGGCGACTGGTCGGCCCAAGTTGTGCTGGAAATTAAATCGATCAAACCTGTTTCAGTTGACGATAGCTATCCCGGCAATCCCAACAATCGTCTCGATCCCGGCGAAACATCCGACCTTGTTATTTCGTTCGAAAACGCCGGCGAACTCGATGGACAGCAGATAACGGCGCAATTAAGCTGCGAGGATGAGTATATCACGATTGTCGATGCTACCGGCGGATTCGGCGATATCGATGTTGGCCAAACCGGCGATAATAGCGCCAATCCTTTCCAGGTAAGTGTCAGCCACGAGGCTTTCAACGGCAGGAATATAAATTTCACCGCCAGTTTCATCGCTGATATGGCTGATATAGATGATGTGCTATTCGATAAAACATTCTCGTTAGTTATCGGCGCGGTCAGTACATTCGATCCAGTTGGACCTGATAACTACGGTTATTATATGTATGATAATACTGATATGGGTTACGCCCACGCCCCTCATTATAGCTGGCTTGAAATCAATCCCAGTCAGGGCGGTCCAGGTACCAGGTTGACGATGCGCCACAATGACGACTCCTCGGAGAAAATTTCATTGCCGTTTGCCGTTCAGTATTACGGTGTTTATTATGACCACATGATAGTATCCACAAACGGTTTCGTAGCATTCGATACGATTCCTTACGACGTTGGCGGAAATTACTGGCACAACTGGGATAACTGGCCAATACCGGATCCCGGCAACGCCCGGGCGCAGATATCCCCGTTCTGGGATGATCTAAAATCGACCGGCTCTAATAACGGCATTTATACTTATCACAATGAAGGCAATGGCCAGTTCATAATCGAATGGAGCGGAAACGTTCACGCCCGAACGAATTCAGCTCAGACGATCGAAATGATTATTTATAATACAGTTATGCATCCCACGCCGACCGGCGATGCCGAGATCGTTTTTCAGTATCACACCGTAAATAATGATGATTACAGCGATGATTATACCGGCCCGGCCGCGTACTCATCGGTAGGTTTCGAGAATTGGGATCAGAACGACGGCCTTCAATACGAGTTCGACAACAGCTATCATCCCGGCGCGGCTGTTCTCGAAACGGGTTTGGCGATAAAAATCACGACCGCGACCGGCCTATCGGCCCCGCCGGATATGTCATATAGTCCGGATGAATTCGATTTGGCGTGTGAGCCTAATGATTTGGTCGAAGGCCAATTGATAATCGAAAACAGCGGTGAAGGCTTGTTGTTTTATAATATCACGGCGGAAGTTATCGAAACTCTGCTTGGAAGCAATTCTGACCAGGCCCCGGATGTTACATCCACGATACGTACCAATAACGCGAGATCATATCCGCGTACGGCCAGTGAGGATAAATCAGAAGGATTCAGCGGTCCTTATTATCCGCCGGTAATTCTCGATTCGGGCGGCCCTGACAATTTCGGTTACACCTGGATCGATTCAAACGAACCCGGCGGCCCGGTTTACAATTGGATAGATATTACCTCAATCGGTACCGAGATTACGGGAATGGGCGATGAGTCCAGCCAGGGACCGTTCCAGATCGGTTTCGATTTTAATTTCTATGGCGATTCCTTCAATTCTTTCAGAGCCGCTTCAAACGGATTTGTCTCCTTTACGAGTACGGTTTATCCATACTCCAATCAGCCGATCCCCGATGTCGCCGAGCCTAACAATATGCTGGCAGTTTATTGGGATGATCTCAATTTCAATTCGGGCGGAGAAGCATATTATTACAGCAACAATGCCGATAGCTGTGTTATTTCCTATATCGATGTTCCCCATTACCTCGAGGATGGAGCATTCACATTTCAGATAATATTATTAAGGTCCGGGAAAATTATCTACCAGTATGCTCGAGCTGAAGGTCCGGATGTCAACCAGGCGACTATCGGGATCGAGAATGCCGCCGGTAATGACGGCCTGCAAGTTTGCTACAATGCGGCTTATATCGAACCGGGGCTGGCGATCAAATTAAGCGCCTTCCCCAGGTGGCTATCTGTAATACCATCGGCTAACACGGTCGAATCAAACTCCACCGATACTGTCGCGATTATCTGTGACGCTACCGGGCTCGAAGTAAATCAGTACGAAGGCATACTTTTCATGGCAACGAACGATCTCGATTATCCATCGGTGGAGATTCCGGTACATTTCAATGTATTTATCGCACCCGATTGCGATTACGTCCCCGGTGACATAAACAATGACGGCGAATTATCAATTGCTGATATTACTTATGCTGTAACGTATTTCCATGGCTATGGCCAGGCGCCACCGGACAGCTGTTGGAATAATTCCACGAACGCATGGTTATACGCCGCCGGCGATGTTACCGGTAATTGCCGTTTCCTGGGTTCTGATATCACGTATTTGATTGAATACTTCAGAGATAACAGGCCTGAACCGGGTTGGTGTCCTCAAACTCCTCCGCCGCCCGCGGTTCAAACCGGCGCTGCAATAAGGACGATACCTGAAGCGAAAAGCGAGAATCATAGATAGGTTATGGAACGCGGAAAAACGAAATTATTTTATTCGATAAAGGAGGTTTCCGGATCTAAATCGTAATTGCATGAAGTAACACTTCAATATTGCAGTACTTTCTTATTTTCTGCTTCGCGCCATATTGGAAATGGCGCGAGTACGATATTCCTTGAAACAAACTTCAATGCTTATCTATCGGCAAAACCCGATAGATCTAAGCATAATTATTATAGTTTGAAGGCGACCCTATTACCCTGCCTTTGGTTAAGAAAGAAGTTGATAACCTAAACGAGGAGTGCTCATGCGCAAAATTTCGGTACTCACGCTGGTTTTCCTGGCAGCCGGCGCTTTGCTGGCAAACGAGAGTAATCAAACAATTTACAAGTCCAATTACGATGACTTGAAAAATTCCACGGTTCTTTACTCAAGCAATTATTCGACTGCTATCAATTTTCAATTGGGGGGAGTAAATTTAGCCGAAGCCCAAATCGATCGGGCAGGTTACATCAAGCCCGAACCGTTGGCGGCCAATCCCGCAGTATTCGGCCGAATCGGCGAAGAGGGCATGCCGGATTTGCCATTATACTCAGATTTCGTTATAATCCCGGACCAAGCCGGTGTAAGGATTAATATTATTTCCGCTGATTATGAGACAATCTTCGATGTTGAGGTCATGCCTACTCAACCGATGGAAGTCGAAGGCAAAGATGATCCGATCCCCTTCACTAAAAACTCGGATGCTTATTCGCGAAATGAATTCTATCCCGCTAATATAGTCGAAGTAAGCGAGCCATCGATATTCAAGGATTTCCGCGTGGTGCAATCTATCGTGCACCCCTTCCAGTATAATCCCGCGACGAAAGAATTGCGGGTATATTCGGATATCAATTACGAGCTTGTGTACGATGGATTCGATAACCGAAATATCAAGACCCGGACAAATAATTACATATCCGAAGCGTTTTTGCCATTATACACGGAGTATCTGGCCAACGCCGAAGATGTATTGCTTGATTATGAGCCGCAGCGCGGCGGTTACCTGATCGTATCGGCATACGCTTGCACCACGAAGGCCAAAGAACTGGCCGAATGGAAACATCGAAAAGGCTATGATGTTCGGATTATTTCTACCAGCGATCTTAGCAGTAACACTTCTGTTTATGTCAAAAATGCCATTCAGAACGCTTATGATACTTCTGATCCCAAGATCGAATATGTAACGCTTATTGGCGATGAGGATGGCTCCAGCTATAAGGTGGCAACAAATACTTATGCCGGTGATGTCTCCGATCATAACTATTCAATGCTTGAAGGTAGCGATGATGAACCTGATGTAATTGTCGGCCGAATGTCGGTCAGGGATATAAACCATCTGAACACCATTATGGCGAAAACTCTCAGCTATGAGAAATCTCCATACATGGGAGAACCTGATTACTGGAAAAGAGGTTTGGCGGTCGCGGGTCCATATGGATCTACCTCGCCTCGCTTCATGGCAACCTGGGTCAGGCAAACGTTGCTCGACCATGGTTACGTAACCGTGGATACGGTCATTTCCAATACTTCCGATTCTTATTATACCAATAGAATAACTTCCCTAATCAGTGATGGAGTTTCGCTCACTACCTATCGGGGATGGGGCGGATCTTCGGGTTGGAGCTACCCCTCGTGGCATACAGACAATATCGGCAGTCTCAGTAACGGCTGGAAAATCGGCATAATGGCATCGATCGTTTGCGGTACCGGTAACTTTGGCAGTACCGAATGCTTCAATGAATGCTGGATTAGAGCCGGGAGCGAAACATATCCGAAGGGCGGCGTCGGCGCGTTTGGGCCGACGGATTACTGGACCCATACGGCCTGGAATAATACGATCCTGATGGGTTTAACGTCGGCTTTAATCGAGCACGATACTTATCATCTGGGCGCGGTCTTAATCGCCGGCAAACTAAACGGCCGCAGATCTTTTCCGCATGTTCCAGGCGATCATGGCTGGACCTGGTATTATCATATTTATAACTGCCTGGGTGACCCGGAGCTTTCGATTAGAACCGACATTCCAAAGGACATGACGGTTACCTATAACAGCTCCATCCCCGTGGGCACGAATTTCCTGGATGTTCAAGTGGATGGCGATGATTACTCCCCTTTAAGCAACGCCTATGTGTGTCTGGTTAAGGATGGAGGTATAGGGGAGGAAGTTTTCACCGGCGGTTGGACCGACGAATCGGGTAATATCACTTTTGAAATTTCCACAACTACCGCCGATGATATGCATGTCACGGTTAGCCACAGAAATTACATTCCTCATCAGGGTATATGCACCGTTGGATCTCAGGCGATTATGGTAAGCCCTTTCGGTACGTTAATCGATGATGACAATAGCGGCAATTCAAGCGGCAACGACAACGGCGAGGTTAATCCCACGGAGACGGTTGAATTAGAAACTCAATTGAAAAATTATGGCACTTCCACAACGGCAACCAACGTAAACGCGACCTTGACATCAACCAATCCCGCCGCGACTATTATCGTCGGCGCTCTTCCCTATCCGGATATACCGGCCGACGGCGCCGCTATGCCTTCAAGCGGCAAATTCGCGGTTGAATTGGATGGCGACATTCCCGATGATGAAGTTATTGAGCTGCCATTAGCGGTAACGACCGACCAGGGAACCTATTATTCGAAACTGTTTCTTCATGTAGAATCGATGAGATTCGCTCAGACCGGGGAAAGCTATCCAAGTGGTGGCGCTAATTTAGATCCCGGCGAAACCTGTACCATGGTGATAGATATTGACAACATCGGTGATCTCAATGGTTCCGGGCTAACCGGCGTTTTAAGCAGCGATGATCAATACATAAGCGTTCCGGATAACACCGCCTCGTTTGGCACGATCAATATCGGTAATTCAGGATCCAACAGCGCCGACCCATTCACTGTTAGCGCCGATGCCGCGGCGTATGACGGCAGAAACGTTGTTTTCGAGCTTGAATTAACATCAAGCGGCGGCGTTGAAGCGACTACTACATTTGACGTTGTTCTCGGTGATGTCGGGTCCGAAGATGCTATCGGCCCGGATAATTACGGTTATTACATGTACGAAAACAACGATATCGGCTATGATGATGTAAAGCCGACGTACGACTGGGTTGAAATTAGCTCGATCGGAACGCCGGTATCATTTACCGACGCGGATGACGCCTCTTCGGTTGTTGGGTTGCCTTTCAGACTAGTCTATTATGGCAATTCCTATTCGCACATTATTGTCAGTACTAATGGCTTTATCTCGCCGGATACGGCCCAGATTTGGAATGGCCACTACCATCACAATTGGGATAATTATCCCATACCCGATCCGGGTTGCGCTCAAGGACAGATTTCGCCATTCTGGGATGACATGAAATTATCATCCGGCAATATTTATACATATAGCGATGTAAGCAACAACCTGTTCATTATCGAATGGAACAACGTAAGGCATGCTATCACTAATGCTCTGGAAAAATTCCAGGTGATAATATACGATCCGACCTTCTACCCAACTCCTACCGGCGACGCGGAAATCGTTTTTCAATACCATACGATTACCAATAACGATAATAACTCTTCCGATCCAGACATGCCGGCGGCTTATTCATCAATCGGTTTTGAGAATTGGGATGAAGATGACGGTATCCAGTACGAATGGAACAATGAGTACCACCCCGCGGCGGCTACTATCGCCAGCGGTAGAGCGGTGAAGATAACAACTTCGATCGGCGGGGCTGTGCTTCAGGTTCCCAGCCTCGTATCACCGCCTAACGGCGATATTTCGGATGACACCACTCCGACACTCACCTGGTCGGAGGTGAGTGAGGCAACTGTTTATCATCTTCAGGTTGACGATAACAGCGATTTCAGCTCACCCGTTTACGATAACGATGCTTTAACCGGGGAATCATATTCGTTCGCCGGCCCGATAAGCACCGGCCAGTATTATTGGCGTGTAAGATGCGGCAATGGGGAAGACTGGTCAGGCTACTCGCCTGCCTGGAACTTCATCGTTTCAATACTCGAGACGCCGGTAGCGGTATCTCCGGGCGACGGCGGAACCGTATTTGACTCCGAACCCGTCTTTATCTGGACTACCGCGCCGGGCGCGATACGATATCAAATTCAAATCGACGATTCGCCCTCTTTTACATCGCCGATATTCAATAATTCAAATGTCACCGATACTTCTTATCAGGTCTCCTCGCCGATTTCCCCTGGAACTTACTACTGGCATATTCGGGCTTTCGACGGCTATATATGGTCGGATTACAGCGCGGCCTGGGATTTCTCTACGTCCGTTCCAAACTCTCCGCAACTCACATCGCCGCCCAACGGCAACGAGGATGATACTGATCCGCCGACGTTTATCTGGGAGGTACCGGAAGGCGCGTCAGCTTATACGCTTGTTATCGATGATAATAATGACTTCAGTTCACCGATACTCGATTTAGGCGGTTTATCCAATAATACCTTTACCCCGGTTGGGTCATTTGATGAAGGCACTTATTACTGGCATGTTTCCGCCGAGGGCGATTTTGGCGAATCAGCTTTCTCGACTACATTCACCTTCATAATTAATTATGGCGTAGTCTCAATTGAGTATTTGCCGGGCGATGTTAACATGGCAAATGGTTCATGGCCACCGATGGTTATCGGCGGCGATGTAACCTATTTAGTAAACTATTTCAGGGCAATGCCAACCAGCCCCGCATGTTTGCTTGAGGGCTTCTGGTGTTCAGCCGATGCCAATGGGGATTGTTTAGTTATCGGCAGTGATGTCACCAAGCTGGTTAGTTTCTTTAGAGGCCTAACGACTATCACGTTTTGCGCGGATTACGAACCGGCCTGGCCGACTCCTGATGACCTACCGCCTGATGCCCCACCTGGCTGGCCTAACTGTGAAACTGGCATAGTTACAAGTAAGGTAGTACCAGACGATTCAGTGAAATAGCGCCGAGAGCTATCTCGATCATGGCCGTACACTTTCATCGTGTACGGCCTTTTTTATAGGAATTTGACATTTTTCGGGTAATAATAAACCGACAATTTTATATTAACTACTTGATAATGATATAATTATTATGTAATATTCATTTATGAAAATCGCCCAAAATGGCTATTGACTGATTGTGATAATTTATAAATAATCGAAACTTAATAATATGCTTAACGTAAATAAATCGTGCCGTTTAAGTTAAACAAATCAAGGGAGCGTTGTTAATGAAAAAGGTGATAGTTATTTCCGTAATTATAATAGTAATCGCGGTCGTTTCGTTTCTGACCTTTGGTAATTCCGGAGATGAGCAAACGGGAATCGAGTTAGTTGATGTTACTAAGGGCACGATTGTCGATAAAGCTTTAGCGGTCGGGCAACTGGAACCGCGGCAGGAAATTCAGATAAAATCCAAAATTTCCGGTATTGTTAAAACCCTCCATGTGGAAACCGGCCTGGATGTCAAAGCCGGCGATCCACTCATTACCGTAGCGCCAAATCCGACGCCTTTGGAGTATGCCGAAACCAAACGATATCTGGAGTTGGCTGAAGTCGATTTTGAAAATGCCCGGTTGATATTCGAACGCAAAAAAGGGATGTATGAAAAAAACCTAATCAGCAAACAAGATTTTGATATAAGCCAGGCTCAATACTCCGAGTCCGATCTAAGATATCAACTGGCCAATGAGAAATTCGAACTATTGCAAAAAGGCGCAACAGGAGAGGGTAAAACCGAAAATATCATAATCTCGCCGATTGATGGAACTGTTTTAGAGGAATTGGTAAGCGAGGGCGATCCCGTAGTACCATTGACTTCTTATCAAGCCGGTACGCCGCTTCTAACATTGGCGCCTATGGATGAGCTTGTCTTTAAAGGTACTGTCGATGAGATCGATGTCGGCAAGCTTACCGAAGGCATGACTACAAAATTAAAAATTGGCGCGCTTCCCGATACCGAACTCGAAGGCAAATTATCGAAAATATCGCCTAAAGCCCGTAAAGAGGATAACACAACTCTTTTCGATATCGAGATAGAAATCACTGATTTAGGAGAATCTATGCTAAGAGCCGGTTATTCGGCCAATGCTGATGTGATTATCAATCAGAAAGATAGTGTGCTAATAATCCCGGAGCGTCTGGTGAATTTCAAAGGCGATACAGCCTCGGTTGAGGTCCAGGATTCGGCGGGCATAATCGATACGCTTGAAATTAAAGTCGGCCTTTCCGATGGTTTGAATATCGAAATTATCGAGGGACTTGACCTTGATCAAAAAGTCGTTGAACGTCCGCCCAAGGAGATCGAATAATTGAAAGCGCTTATTATTTTCAAACAATTCTTTGAAGACATCAGAAGGCAAAAGCTCAGAACTTTCCTGACTACCTTCGGTATTATCTGGGGCACCACCGCGATTATTATCCTGGTTGCTTTTGGCGAAGGGATATTTCAACATAATAAGAAACAGTTTCTGGGTCTTGGCGAGGGCCTGGTAATTATGTGGCCGGGGCAAACATCGATGGAGTATCAGGGCTTGCCGAAAAAACGCTGGATCAGGTTTGTTGATGAAGATATCGATATGCTCAAAACGGAGGTTCCGGGGATCATCAGATCATCGCCGGAATATTCCGCTTACACGCAGATTACGTATGGTCGGAAAACTATCTCGCAAAATATAATAGGCGTTTACCCCGAGTTCAGCGTGGTACGAAATCTTATTCCCGAAGCGGGTGGCCGGTTTATCAATGATATTGATTTTGAATACCGAAAGAGAACCTGTTTTATCGGAACGGATGTTCGAAGGGATCTTTTTGGCGAGGGATACAATCCCGTCGGCAAGCATATCATAATTCGCGGCGCTCCGTTCCTGGTTGTGGGAGTCATGAAAGATAAAGATCAAAACTCATCTTATCGCGGCCGGGATAAGCGTCATATATGGATAGCATCGAGTACGTATAAAACAATGTTCAGCCGGAATCACCCTAATAACATTATTTACCAGGTAGCCAATCCCGATAAATCAAAATTGGTTGAAAAGGAAGTATTCAAGTATTTCGGGCAGAAATACAAGTTCAACCCTGAAGACGAGCAAGCGCTGTTTATCTGGGATACCAATGACAGCTTCAAGCAATTCGCTCCTTTCTTTCAAGGCTTTAAAATATTTTTAGGTATCATAGGTATCTTCACCCTGATTGTCGGCGGTATCGGCACGGCTAATATTATGTTCGTCGTGGTTAAAGAGCGCAGCAAGGAGATCGGTTTAAAAATGGCCCTGGGCGCGACCAGTGGTCATATAATGAGCCAAATCATAGTTGAATCGTTATTGATGACCGCTATCGGCGGATCGGTTGGTTATTTTCTGGCCAAAGGTTTAGCCGCGATTTTTCCTTATTTCGGTTTTGAGGAGTATATCGGCAATCCGGTTATCTCCACCGAGCATGTTCTTATTACGATCAGCATTATTGGCCTGATAGGATTTTTAGCGGGTCTTTTCCCCGCTCGACGGGCTACGAAATTAAATCCCGTAGAGGCATTGAGGTTATAGATTATGCTTTATAAATTGATGCTGTTTTTGAAGCTCATTGTAAGGGAGTTTAAGGCTCAAAAGCTTAGAATGTCGCTGACTATACTGGCGATTACCTGGGGTACGATTTCTATTACTTTATTGATGGCTTTCAGTGTCGGGCTGGAAAATCAGATGAGAAAAGCCACCTCTGGCCTTGGCAAAGGAATTGTCATATCCTGGGCCGGCCAGACATCAAAAGTCTGGCAGGGCCTCCCCCCCGGCAGAAAAATCTGGTACCGTCCGGAGGATATTGATCTGATTAGGGAACGTTTAACGGATATCGAGCAGGTTTCCGGCGAATACCTCAGATGGGGCGTAACTATGGAATGGGGCCGGAAACAGATCAATAAGCTCGTCAGCGGAGTCTACCCCGAATTTAAGGAGTTGCGAGCGCATTACGCGCAGATGGGTGGACGGTTTATAAATAAAATCGATTACGATAATAAAAAGCGAGTCATATTTTTAGGTACTCGTGTCGCCGAGGAGTTGTTCGCGGATCATGATCCTGTTGGAGAAATCATAACTTTAAATGGCATTCCATTTACGGTAATCGGCGTGATGGTGGATAAGATGCAGGATTCTAATTACCACGGGCCCGATGATAATTATACTGTGATCCCCGCTTCGACTTTTGTCATGATATTCGGTGACCCTTACCTGGACAATATCGTTTACTCGGTTAAGCCGGGGGTGGACACGAAAGATGTCGAGCGGCAAATGTTTGAACTATTCGGCGGCAAGTACCGATTCGATCCTGATGACAGCCCCGCCCTCTGGTTCTGGGATCTCGTTGAACAAGCGGAAACGACGGCCAAGGTGTTTCTTGGCGTAAAAATATTCATGTGGTTTATCGGCGGTATGACTCTGTTGATAGCCGGTGTCGGTGTGGCTAATATCATGTACGTGGCGATTCGTGAGCGAACACGGGAGATCGGCACGAAAATCGCCCTGGGCGCGAGAAAAGGACATATCATATTTCAATTTATGATAGAGGCATTAGCGATAGCATTTGTCGGTGGAACATTGGGGATACTCATAAGCGTAGGGATATGCCGCCTATTCTGGTTTCTGCCCATGGAGGACGCCCTTGAACTGTTATCCCGGCCTACCGTTAACTGGCCGGTGGCGATTGTCACGGTATTGACCCTGGCAGTTATCGGCTTTCTGGCAGGCTTCTTCCCCGCCCGGAAAGCGGCATCGATTAACCCGGTTGAGGCTTTGAGGTATGAATAATGAATAGAAACGGCACACTCATTTCATTGAAAGATATAACGAAAGTGTATAGTTCCGGTAAGGTACATGTTACGGCTTTGGCCGGTGTATCTTTAGATATAAAACGAGGCGAGCTGGTAGCGGTGATCGGCCCATCGGGTTCGGGCAAATCGACCTTGATGAATATCATGGGTTGCCTGGATATGCCGACTGCCGGATCGTACCATCTCGACAGCGAATCGGTGGCCGAATTCGGGATTCATCAACTGGCATCGGTGAGAAATCAGAAGATCGGCTTTATCTTTCAGAATTTCAACCTGCTCAATTACGCGACCGCCTATGAAAATGTCGAGATGCCATTGATCTTCGCCGGCAAACCGGCATCTTATCGCAAAGAAAAAATTATGGATTGCCTATCAAAAGTCGGCCTGGCTGACCGTGCCGATCATAAGCCGACCGAGCTTTCTGGCGGCGAGATGCAGCGCGTGGCAATCGCCCGGTCTTTAGCCAACGATCCTGATATCGTTTTAGCCGATGAGCCAACCGGTAACCTCGATTCGAAATCCGGCGGCGAGATTATCAGTCTGTTTGAGCAACTAAATTCCGAGGGTCGTTCGGTTGTGACGATCACTCATGATATGAGTATAGCCCGACGCTGGAACCGGATCGTGAAGATCAAAGACGGGCTGATAGAATCGGATATGGTGCTGGGGGGGTAGTAGATTCCCGCTTTCGCGGGAATGACAATGTTAATGTGTCGTCAGGTCCCCCGACCTGACGACTTTTTCTTGCCTAATGAAACTGTCGGGTGAGGGCACCCGACAGCACGCTGCAATATAATAATTTTTATCAGAATTTCTTACGCCAGCGAATAGCCGCCGTCCACTACCAACACCTGGCCGGTTATCCATTGGGCTTTTTCGGTGCAGAGGAATACTACCACATCGGCGACTTCCTCGGCCCGGCCAATCCGGCCGAATGGCGTGCGACGTCTGACCTCATCGACCATCTGCTGATAATTGGGGAATACCTTTAGAGCATCGGTATCGATAAAGCCGCCGGAAACGGTATTTACATTGATATGCTTATCAGCCAGTTCAACGGCGAAATACTTGGTCAGGGTTTCGATAGCCGCTTTCGAGGCGCCGATTGCGGCGTAGCCGCCGATGTAACGTGATGTGCCCAGCGATGAAAGGGCTACGATTTTCGAGCCGTTGGGCATCAGTTCGTTGGCCATCTTGACGCTATGAAGAAATGCCTCGGCGTTGGTATTCATCGACAGATGCCAGGCCTTATTGGTCATCTCCAGAGCCGGGGTGAACAACCCCAGCGCGGCGTTGGATACCAGTATATCCAAATGGCCGTATTTTTCCTTGATTTCAGCAAAGATTTTCGGCAGCTTCTCATGATTGCCGACATTGACACGTATGGCGTGAGGGTTAGAACCCAGGGCCTTTAACTCATCTATTGTGGCATCCGCCGCGTTTCTCGATCTGAAGTAATTTACTGCTACATCCGCGCCCCGTTCAGCCAGCTTCAATGCTATCGATTTGCCGATTCCCTTGGTGCCGCCGGTGACAAGCGCTACTTTTCCGGTAAGATCTTTCATTTCAACCTCCTCTAAACAAGCCCCGAATTTAGTATAATGGACAAAATAAGTCAACGATTAAAATTAGCTTAATGTTTCCTCATTTTAATCAAATGTATATCGGGTAGTTCTGCCCCGGATATTCCAAAGCAATTGCCTTGACTTAATTCAAAACTGTGTTATCTTTTAACTATAAGAAACATATACCTTTGACTTCAACAAGGTGGTAGTATGATAATCGACAAAGCAATTAAAAGATCCTTAGTTAAATACCTGGTATTATTGCTGGTTCCGGTGATTTGCGTGACGGTTTTCGCGGATGAACCAGAAAATAACCGGATTATATCCCAAAATCCAAGGTCTAATATCGACGATGGATTGATAATTTCTAATATCGCTCAAAATGATAATGCTGATTTAGTTTTACCGCTTGATGTCACCGATTGGACTTACAGTATCGGTGCCTCGATGTTATCCTCACCCCGAATAGCCGATATTGACGGCGACGGCGTGCTTGATATTATCTGCACAACATACGGCCTGCCGCCCAATCCTTACTGGTCGGGAATAATCACGATTCTCGATATCGATAGTGAACCTCTGCCCGGCTGGCCTATCACCACCGGCGGGCCAATTCCCGCGTCCGCCGCGATTGGTGATGTCGACAATGACGGTGACATGGAGATAGTGGTTGGCGACTGGTCCAGCATGTACGTTTTCAATCATGATGGCACTAATTATCCCGGTTGGCCGATAGGTACGGGTATCAGTGAATCGCCGGCACTGGCTGACCTGGATGGCGATAACGATCTGGAAATTATTTATCCGTCTAATAGCATATTGTATGTCAGGCATCATGATGGTTCATATTTCGAAGGATTTCCGGTTTCGGCCCCTGAGGATATCGGATCAGCGGCGATTGGCGATATCGATAACGACGGCGAACTTGAGATAGTTGCCGGAACTCTGGCCGGGCCCGTAGGACCCGATCCATATGAAGTCTATGTCTGGAATACAGATGGCACGGTTTTGGAGGGCTTCCCGGTGGCGACGTCTGGTACGGTGAAATCAACGCCCGCGTTGGGTGATGTCGATAATGACGGGATGCTGGAAATCGTAGTAGCGGCGTATGATACCTCAAACCAGGATTACCTTTATTGTTGGGATCATGAGGGCAATTCAGAGCAGGGCTGGCCGGTGCGAGCCGGATATTGCCGGTTATCCTCGCCGGCGTTGGGCGATATCGATAACGACGGCGACCTGGAGATATTTATCGGCGGGCTGATGACCTCGCCATACTGGATGGAGATACTTT
>JAAEQD010000015.1 GCA_024231855.1 Candidatus Zixiibacteriota bacterium | reverse complement strand
GGAAGATCTATATACCAACACCGGTGGAATTATAAGAAAAGGTACTCCCGATGAGATAGCGATTGCGCAGATGGTCTTTACGCGTAAAGGTGTTGAAAGGGCTATCCGGTATGCATTCGAGTTAGCCAAAGAGAGAAACGGGATGAAAAAAGTTACTTTGGTCGATAAGGCGAATGCTATCCGAGCTATGGATATATGGACGCGTACGTTTGCCGAAGTTGCCGAAGAATATCCTGATATTAAGACGGATCATGCCTATGTCGATGCCTGCTGTATGTGGATGATTAAAAATCCAAACGATTTTGATGTTATCGTCACCAATAACATATTCGGCGATATTATCACTGATTTGGGTGCGATGCTCCAGGGCGGAATGGGAGTTGCGGCTTCGGGTAATATTCATCCCGGAAAACTATCTATGTTTGAGCCAATTCATGGTTCTGCGCCTAAATATAAAGGACAGAACAAAGCCAATCCTATTGCGGCAATATCGGCAGTAGCGATGATGCTTGATTACCTTGGCGAACAAAAAGCGGCGGGAATTATTGAGGGGACTATAAGGCATCTACTTGAGACGAAAAAAATCCCCGACTTGTCTGCAACAGACGGTTTATCGACAACCGATATCGGCGATATGGT
>JAAEQD010000014.1 GCA_024231855.1 Candidatus Zixiibacteriota bacterium | reverse complement strand
GATTACCCTACGCCAAGTCATTCAAATCAAATATTCCTGGATAACGATTACATCTACATCGCCAACGGCAGTACACTTCTCATCCTCCGCTTCACCCAAACAGGTATCGAGCAAATCGCCGAGATTCCGATGCAGTTCTCCCTCTCCTCCAACTACCCCAATCCCTTCAATGCGGTTACTACTATTCAGTACAGCCTGCCGACATCTTCCGAGGTCACACTCGATATCTACGACGTACTCGGACGAAAAGTACAAACTATTCATAATGGTAATCAGCCGGCCGGATCGCATTCACTGATCTGGAACGCCGATGGTTTCTCGTCTGGAATGTATTTCTATAAAATAACTGCCGGAGAAAATATACAAACGGAAATGATGACGTTAATCAAATAATAGAAAGGGCCGTTCAATGCCAAGGAAACAACATCTATGGATTTTAACTATCGTTTTCCTGATCGGGGTATCACCTATATTCGCTCAAGCCCCCGATACGGTCTGGACCAAAATATATGGCCTCGATCATCATGAAATCGGTGAGTGTATTCAGAAGACCTCCGATAATTGCTATATTATTGCCGGTAATACTCATTCGATTTCCTTTGGTGGTTATGACGCTTACTTGTTGAAAACCGATCTCAACGGTGATACCCTATGGACAAGACATTATGGTTCACCTCAAATCGAATATGGACGTTGGGTAGTCGAAACCGCCGATGGGGGCTTTATGATTGTCGGCAGTTATAACTATTACGAGCCCTACGCGACTCGAGATGTCTATATGGTTAAAACCGATTCGGAAGGTTTTGAAACCTGGACAAGAACGTATGGCGGCCCGGAGGATGATTATGCCAGACAAATAAAAGCTCTCCCCTCCGGTGATTTTATCGTTATCGGCAGCACAAAATCTTACGGGAGCGGCGACTACGATTTCTGGCTGTTGTATCTTAACGCTTATGGCGATACGCTCTGGACAAATACGATAGGCGGCCCTTATTGCGAGTATAGTTACGCCGTAGAGCCAACATCGGATAACGGTTTTATCATCGCCGGAGTAAAAAACGGATCCGATGCCAATGCTGAGGACGTCTATATCGTCAAAACAAATATCACGGGTGATACCCTTTGGACCAGGAAATATGGTTACTCAAGAGGTGACAGAGCCTTTGATATCAAAGAAACATCGGATGGCGGATTTATTGTAGTTGGTTATATGACATCCGAATCAAGTTCGTATTTACGCGATATGTATATCCTGAAAACCGATTCAAATGGCGACACTTTATGGACAACTACATTCGATGGAGGTTTCGAGGATTGGGCCAACTCGGTGCGAATTAATAATACCGGAAACTACATGATTACCGGTAAAACAGAACGCGTTCAGCCCGACACAAATTATGTTGCGGTTCTTTGCTATAACGCCGATGGTGATACTGTCTGGACGAAGCAAATCAGCAGGGGTATATATTCCGAAGGTAACTGTATTATCCAGGCTGATGATGGCGGTTATGTAATTACCGGCAGTACCACTAATTTTTATGATGATGATTGGGAACGCGATTTATACATGGTTAAATTAGCAGCGGAATCAACTGATATCGATGACTATCCCGATAAACCTGTACCTGATACATTCATCCTAATGGGAAATAATCCCAATCCCTTCAACGCCAACACCACAATTAAGTACAGTTTACCGACATTATCTGAAGTTACACTAGATATCTATGACGTATTGGGCCGCAAAGTGCAGACATTTCATGAAAGCCGTCTGCCTGCCGGCTCACATTCGCTGATTTGGAATGCTGATGGTTTCTCATCGGGCGTGTATTTCTACAAAGTAACCGCCGGGGAGTTTGAACGTACGGAAAAAATGATTTTATTGAAATAGGAGGTGCATTATGAAACTCAATATTAAAGCTTTCGCCCTAACCACCGGCTTGTTTGCCGGCTTTGGATTATTCTTCATAACCTGGTGGATAATTCTCTTCGAAGGGGTAACTCAGCAGCAGACAATTATCGGTATGGTTTATCGGGGCTTTTGTATCAGTCCATCAGGCAGTGTAATCGGTTTGGCCTGGGGCTTTTTCGACGGCTTGATCGGCGGCGCTATTTTCGCCTGGCTATATAATTATCTTTGTATTAAATTGACAAAAACAGCTGCGGTTTAAACAGAGAAGGTTTTGCGTGAAAATTCAGATTAGCGTATTTATCAGAATAATTGCATTTCTTGTATTGCTGACATCAATTGCTTCCGGACAAGGAACTCTGGTAGATACATCTTTCTACAGTGTTTCGCTCGTACTCTACCGTAATGTCGATGTGTATCTTCCAGAAGGCTACGATCCTGATGGCAGCATTGATTATCCTGTAGTCTATTTCCTCCATGGCGCCGGCGGCAATCAAAACACCTACCCGGAGATAATCGATGTCCTCGACACGCTTATCGAAAATCAACATATCGAACCGGTAATCGTAGTCAAGCCGAATGGCCATATCGGCCCCTATGCCGGTAGTATGTACACTAATTCAGAGCTATACGGTAATTTCGAAGACTATATCGTGTATGACTTAATTGATTTCATCGAAACGAGTTTCAGGGCAATTCCCGAGGCTGAAAAAAGATGCGTCATGGGTCATTCGATGGGTGGTATCGGCTCGATGAAACTGGCGCTGATTCATTCTGATATATACGCCGGGGTTGCCGCTCTGAGCGGCGCTCTGGATTTAAATATCGGCACCGAACTTTGGCTGCCGCATATAAGGGTGGAAAACGGCGGTTCCCCGCCATTTAATTATTCGCCGTTCGCGGGCACGTTCACACTTCTAACTTTCACCGCCGCCGGAGCATTTTCGCCAAATCTCGATAATCCGCCTTTCTTCGTTGACTTTCCACTTGATACTAACGGCAATATGATCGATTCGGTCGTTAACAGATGGTTTGAGCATAACCCGGCCAATCTGGCCTCATCTTTGCCTCAAGAGTCAGATTTATCAATCTATTTCGATTGCGGTACCTGGGATCATCTCGAGTTCTACCCGATGAATACGGCTTTCGCCGATACGCTTGATAATCTGGGCATCGCCTACGAATTTCAATCATTTGGCGGTGATCACTACGATCCAGCCAGGCTACCAATCGGCCTTATGTTTTTGGATTCAATTATGCATTCAACCACAGAGATCGCCGATAACGAATCTGATTTACCCGAATCTTTCATATTATCTCAAAACTACCCCAATCCCTTCAACGCCAATACCACGATCAGCTATAACCTGCCGACGTCATCCGAGGTCACCCTTGAGATATATGACATCCTCGGCCGCAAAGTGCGGACGCTTCAGAACGGCATCCAAGCAGCCGGCTCGCATTCGCTGATCTGGAACGCCGACAGTTTTTCATCGGGAACGTATTTTTACAGGCTGACTGCCGGTGAATACGAACGTGCTGAGAAAATGATATTATTGAAGTAAATATCGGAATAATTCACTCCTTCAATTGTACTCTATCTAACGATTATGATTTACTCTCGTTTTAATAATTGGTTTTCCAGTTGTCGCAGGATAAAAATAAAGTGGACCTTTGCGGGATTATGTTTTTTCGCGTTTTACGCTATCAGTACGGCAACGGTAATTAGTATACCGGATGACCAGCCTACAATTCAGGAAGGAATAGAGACCGGTGCCGACGGTGATACAGTTTTAGTCCAACCCGGATTTTATGAAGAAAATATAATTATTAATGACCGTCAAATCGCTCTGGCTTCGATGTTTTTACTAACATCCGACACAACTCACATTTCATCGACAATTATCGATGGCGGGTCTGCTGGCTCGGTAATAACTATCATGAATTCTGAAGACAGTACAACGTCTCTAATCGGTTTTACTATTCAAAACGGATTGAATATCAATGGCGGTGGAATCTTTTGCGATTTCTCGAATCCGCTTATATCAAATAATCGCGTTATAGCAAACCATTTCGACGCGCGCGACCAGGAAGGTCGCGGAGCCGGTATATATTGTTACTGGTCAAACCCGAAGATTATGAATAATGAGATTCGCGAAAATACTAATTTGGGTTTTACTCATAACTACGCCGGCGGTATCTATTGCGAAAATTCCAATCCATTGATCAAAAACAATAAAATCCTCGATAATTCAAGTCAAAATGTCGGCGGTGGAATATGCCTGATTAGCTCGAACGCGATAATTAGCGGTAATATGATCAGCGGAAATTTCAGTCGCTACGGAGGAGGAATAAGCTGCGGAACCTATTCAAATCCGATTATCAGCTTCAATGTGATATCCGATAATAACGCGGGTGGTACCGGCGACGGCCTCGATATTTGGTATTACTCCAGCCCTGTCATTATCAATAACACGATAATTAACAATGACCAACTCGGGATTTTTTGGTCGGAGTCCAATCCTCTGATAATGAACTCGATCATTTGGGACAACCTGGTTTTTGGCTCCGGATCTCCGATCTTCGCCTATTGCGATATTCAGGGCGGTTATGAAGGCGAAGGAAATATCGAATCCGAACCATTGATGCGTGATCCCGAAAACGGCGATTTTCATCTGATGTCTCAATACTGCGGCGATACGTATGACTCGCCTTGTATCGATGCCGGACATCCTGACAGCCTGGATATATTAGTGGATTGCCTGTGGGGGCAGGGAACGAATAGAGCCGATATGGGAGCATATGGTGGCGGCGCAGTGCTGCCTCTTGATATTACACGACAAGAATCAGATATCCCGGCAAATTTCACACTCTTCCCCAACTACCCCAATCCTTTCAACGCCAGCACCACAATCAGCTATAGCCTGCCTTCATCATCCGAGGTAACGCTCGATATCTACGATATACTGGGACGTAAAGTGCAGGCTTTTGATAAAGGAATCCAACTCGCCGGTTCGCATTTGCTAATCTGGAACGCCGAAGGATTCTCATCGGGAACGTATCTCTACAAAATTACAGCCGGTGAAATTGAACAATCCAGAATAATGCTATTACTTAAGTAATAACATAATAGTACACGTCTGCGATTATACGAAAACAATGCTTGAATTGATTAAATATTTTACTATATTTATGTAATAAATGAACATCATAAAGAAGGGAGTCCCAAATGTATAAAATTCCCCTTATCGTTTTTTCGATGTTATTGATTTTTGTGGTCCCCGCGTTCGCCTATCAAAGCCTTCAGGAGATTTATGAAGCCGCTGAACCATCGGGTGAATACGATAAATTCATAGAACTCGATCCCGAGGTTGAATATCTCGGCAATTTACATATCTCCGATCCCATAAATGTCTGTCTTATCGGTAACGGCGCTATCATCCATGGCCGGCCATATATGATTTCGATTGGCGCGTTTTTCGGCAGGCTGGATGTCTCCGGATGTATAGTCATTGGCGGCAGTTATGGCATATACTACAGCACCCAATCATCCGGACTGGTATTCAACAATACGATTGTTGGCTGCGATCAATACGGAATCGCCACGATTTATCAGGACGAGGATTTTGGCGTAGAAGTCTGGAATAATATAATCGTCGATTGCTACTACGGATTCTACTGCATCGAGGAGCACCATCCCGTTTATCTTGGTTATAACACTGTATACGACGCGGAGGTTTTTCGATACGCGGAATTCTGCCCAAGCTGAGGCGGCACGATTCAACCGATTGACCCCGGTCTGGGGGATCAGGATTTAGATCCGATGTTTACCGATCAGCAAAGCAACGACTTTCATTTATTGCCCGGTTCGCCGTGTATCGGCTCCGGTCGGGATGCCGATGATCGCGGCGCGCTGCTATTCGATCCCACTGTCATCGAAGATATTAATTCACTGCCCGATGAATTCGCGGTAATGAGTAATTATCCCAATCCGTTCAACGCCCAAACGACAATCGGCTACAATCTGCCGGAGGCGATGGATGTAGAAATTAAAATATATGATATACTTGGCCGTTATGTTGAAAGCTTCACTTATGATAAACAACCGGCCGGCCATCATACGATTGTCTGGCAAGCAGAGCGTGTTTCATCGGGAGTCTATTTTTACAAAGTAACCGCGGGTGAAACCGAACAAATAAAAAGGATGCTGCTGTTAAAATAATGAGAGGTTGGCGCCTGATAATCGCCATACCGGTTACCGTGATTCGAGATAGCATGATATTTAGACAACTTAAGGAGATTTAGATGAGGAAGTTATGGATAATCTCAGCCGCCGTTTTACTGCTGGGTTGCGTGCCGCTTCTGGCTGATCAGAGCCTTCAAGAGGTTTTCGATCTGTCGGAAAGCTATGGCGAGTATGATAAGTATATCGAACTCGATCCCGAACTTGAATATATCGGTGATCTCGAAATCCCGGCCGGACTTCGAGTTTATCTCAATGGCCATGGCGCCCTGATTCAAGGCCGCTCCTACAGCACATCGATAAAGGTTATGGGAAGTCTGCTCGATCTCTCAAATTGTGTAATCGTTGATGGTTATTACGGTATCTACTATGACACCTTATCGGCAGGCTCGATTCACTCTAATACGGTCGTCGGATGCCGCTACTCAGGAATCTCCGTGATGTATCAGGATATGAATTTTGACGTCGAAATCTGGGATAATATTATTACTGATTGCGTTATCGGTTTCCTCTGTATTGAGGATTGGATTCCCGTCTACATAGGCTACAACACGGTTTATGGCATGGAGATGTTCCGCTATGCCGAACTATGCCCCGACTGAGGCGGCGGCACGCTAGAACCGATTGAACCCAGTTTGGGTGACCAAAACATCGATCCGCAATTTGTCGACAAGGAAACGGACAATTATAATCTCCAGCCTACTTCACCCTGTATAGGCACCGGGCGTTATGACAACGACCGCGGGGCGTTACCGTTTGAGCCGACATACGCGGATAACAATAAATCATTGCCTGAGGATTTTATGCTGCTGAACAACTATCCAAATCCGTTTAACGCCGCGACCACGATCAGCTACATTCTGCCCGAACCTACCGATGTCACGATTGAGATATATGATATGCTTGGCGGTTTGATTGAAGCACTACACAGCGGAAGCCAATCCGCCGGTGAGCATTCATTGAATTGGAATGCCAATAGCTATTCATCCGGCATCTATTTCTACAAAATCACCGCCGGTGAATTTGAGCAAACCGAGAAGATGACGCTGTTGAAATAGTGCAATAGTATCTTTTTTTATATTTTTAGTATAATTATATATTTATCGCTGATTAGATGGAATAAAATTGTCCTCCAATCGTATATTATAATAAGGAGGATATTATGAAATGGAAAATGTCTATACCGCATCTCTTTATCTTAACAATTTTATTTCTGGTGCTTGCAGCTGAAATAAGCGCCGGATCTGAAGACAATACTCACTTCCAGCTGCTGACGACTTACCCTTTGCCGGATTCATGTCTGGATGTCTTTGTTGATAACATTAACTTAACGGCCGCGGGCAATAACTCAGGAGTCCGGGTTTTTTTGCAGCGGGATATCCTGCAACCTGAATTGCGTACAAGTCATGATTCATTAATCGGCAGGGTTGTAGCGATTGATGGTAGTAATTCCTCCTTTATTATTGGCTTCGACCTTGGAAATGAAAGCTGCGCTTTGGCAACAATTGATCAGTACGTAATCCCTTCCGAAGGTCCGGAATACTGGGGATTATGTAAAATGCCATATCCGATTGAGGATATTAAAGTTTGGTATAAAACCTACGCTTTTGTAGCTCATGGAGAATATGGCGTAAGCATAATTGATATTGCCGATAATTTGAATCCGCGATTAGTAACTACTTTCGATACGCCCGGGGAGGCTCATGGGCTTGACGTTTCAGTTCCAAGAATCTTAATCGCTGATGGTAGCGCCGGTATTCAATTTGTAGATATAACCGATCCGGCAAATCCGGCAATTATTAAAAGTTTGGATACTCCTGGCGAGGCTTATAGCATAG
Source organism: Candidatus Zixiibacteriota bacterium (assembly GCA_024231855.1). Taxonomy (GTDB): domain Bacteria; phylum Zixibacteria; class MSB-5A5; order UBA10806; family 4484-95; genus JAAEQD01. The sequence continues at coordinate 17,075 of JAAEQD010000014.1, read as the reverse complement.
ATATTTGGGTTTCAAAGGCATATGTAGCGGATGGCGATGCCGGGATACTGTATATCGATTCAATTTATACGAATCCGTATATAGTCAGTAGTTTTGACACTCCGGGCAAAGCGGTGGATTTATCATTAAACTATTTGGACTGCTTCCGGGGGAGACCTGGCGTAAAATATAGATGTTTGCCCCAGCCTATTTTCGATAGAGGGTACATTATGGTCGCTGATGGAAACGCCGGGATTCATGCTATTCGGTTCGAAGATAATACGCCGATAGAGATCACGGCAAGCTATGATACTCCCGGCTTCGCGAGAAGAGTATCGAAATTTCTATTTCGAAATTATTGTGATAATTGTATCTGCGTTGCCGATGGCGAGCCTAATATTAAGATTATTAGCTTGATCGAAGATAAATAGTTTCGTGGGCGGCAGACGTCCCCGTCTGCCCCGAGGCGTCCTTATGATAGACTATTCGATTGACATACCCCCCTTTCTTTCATAGAATAACCACCAATGTTAGATTTCACCCAAAAGATGTACCACCAACTGTGCCAGGCTATAAGCAAAGCCGGCTATCAAACAACCGTGATGGGCGATTACTTCGATACGTCCGAATCCGATAAGCCCCGCCTGATGCTTCGCCACGATGTCGACCGGGACGCCGGTCTGGCTTTGGAGATGGCGAGGATCGAACAGCAACACGGCCTTGCCTCAACCTATATGTTCCGGGTAGTCGATTCGGTGTTCAAGCCTGATATTATTAAACAGATCGCTGATCTGGGTATGGAGATAGGCTATCATTACGAATGCCTTGATAAAGCTCAGGGCGATTATACCAGAGCCTTCGAGATAGCTAAAGATGATCTGGCGAAACTCAGAGAGCTGGCGCCGGTTAAAGTAATGGCTATGCATGGCAATCCACTCACGAAATGGGATAATCGGGACCTGTGGAAACAACGCGATTTCAAGGATATTGATATTGCGGTGGCGGCTTATCTCAATATCGATTACAAAAAGGTGCGTTATTTCTCCGATACCGGCCGCTCCTGGGATGAGCAGCGCGGTAATATCTACGATTTTGTCGGCGAGCAACCGGAGCATGCGCTGAAAACCACACCCGACCTTATCGATTATATTGGTAAGCACCATCAGGATACCTGTATCCTGATTCATCCCAATCGCTGGAGCGATAAACTCGGCAAATGGTTCTACAACTGGGCATATGATACCGCCGGCAACACGGTTAAAGCATTAATTAAATTAATCCGCTAATAGTTTATATACACAATGACTTATGATATATCCGCGGGCGCGTATTGCATACGCCTTGTGCCCCAATCTGGTAACAAAGCGCTGCTTTATAACCAGATGTCGTTTCACCGTGTTGTAGGATCACCCGACCCTACGACATCTCCCCCACCCCGGTTCATCTTCCCCCGCGCCAGCGAGGCGAAAATACCGCCGAAGCACATAATCGCGAAAACTATGAAGGCGATTCTAATGCTTCTCACGAAAAGAGCCTGATTTTCGGGGACGATGTCGGCCTGGCCCAAAAGCAACGCCATTATCATCATAACAATACCCATCGACAACATCATGCCGACCTGCCGGGCGGTCCCCACCATGGCACTGGCCACGCCGTAAAATCTCCGTTCAACTGAACTCATTATGGCGTTGGTATTGGGCGAGGAGAATAAGGCGAAACCAAAACCAAGGAACATCAGACAACCGATTATATATGTTATCGTAATCTCGGCGTTTATAAAGGTCAACAATATCAAACCAATCAGGGTAACTGTCATGCCCAACGAGGCAACTGTTCTCGGTTCGATCCGATCGGATAAACGACCAGCAATGGGCGAGAAAATCGCCTGCACAATCGGCTGCGACACCAAAATCAGTCCCGCTTCCTGAGGTGATAGATCTCGGATTTTCTGAAGATATAAGCTGAGGAGAAAGCTAACTCCGAAAGTGGCGGAATAATTTATCAAAGCGGCCAGGCTCGAAAAAGCGAAAACCATGTTGTGCCGGAAAAGATCGATATCCAAAACCGGAGCTTCAGTCCGCGATTCATAGAAAATGAAAATCGTGAGGCCAATAAGACCAAGCGCAATTAAGCCGCCGGCAAAAAAAGATGGTAATTTCGAAAAGCCATACATAACCGATAGTAGAGATACACCCAGAATAAGCGAGCCGGCCAGATCGAATTTCATGCCTTTCGCCTCGGCCCATTCGCCTTTCAGCATCAGGAAAATAACGGATAATAGCAAAATTCCAAGCGGCAAATTCATCCAGAAAATATATCGCCAACCAAGATGCTGTGTAATTATCCCGCCGAAAAACGGCCCGGATGACAGACCCAAATAGACTGCCGCGACGGTAATCCCTAAAACCTTGCCGCGTTCGCCCACCGGAAACACCGATATCAGGATAGCCATACCGGTAGCGAATATCATCGACGCTCCGACTCCCTGAAATACCCGAAATATGATTATTATCAGCGCCGATGGCGCTAGAGCGATCATCACCGAGGAGATCGTAAAAGTGAACACCCCGGTCATAAAAACTTTCTTCCTGCCATATATATCACCGAGACGTCCGAAGGGGATGGAAAATGTTGCCGCCGAAAGCAAAAACGCTGAGTTGACCCAGCCCAACAATACGACACCCATCGCGAATTCCCGCCCAATCGAGGGCAACGCGACATTAACCGAGGAACTCATAAACGGACCCAGAAACGCCGACAATGTAGCAACAATCAAAGCCGCCCGTTTAGCTTTTCGATCGGCTGGCTCGGATAAATCAGGAGTTGTTAACTTCGTACTCAAGGATTATCCCCTTTAAGAGTAAAACCTTTGGTGTCGACCAATATTCGCCTATCCCCAAGCGAATTAGATTGGTATTATACACTCAACACAATAATCTATGCCAGCATATTTTAGTAATTGTTGAAATGCAATTGATAAAATTACTTAGACAGGGACCGGACACCTGAACGATGAAAATATATTTAAACGCCTGCTTGCCGCAATCTTTAAGAGGAACCCGGATTAGTTCTCAAAGCTATGTCCGCTTTTTCATCCCGCTGATTTTTGGAGTTTGTTTTTTTCGCCGCCTGGCCAGGCTTCTGCTTGCTGGTTTTACTATCTTTCTCGAGATTATCGGCATGTACCACATCAACGGTTTCCGCCTCAATAATAGTAACCTGTTTTGCCATAGCTATAGTCACCTTATTGGCTTCAAAAACAACATCCGAAGCTTGCGAATTCTCGATTAACCGCTCGTCGCTTTGTGAATCATCAAATGATTCACTCTCGACAGGCGATTCGGCCTTGCTTTGCTCGGCAATGATCTCTTGCCATTGCTCATCAGTAATCGGGCTTTCGTCTTTGTCCTTTTCCGGCTCAGGTTGATTAGTCGATTCGGTGATGGCCGTAGTTGACGCTTCAGTTATTGCCTTAGCCTGTTGAGCTGCCCCCTGGCTTTCGATAGGTTCGCGGCCAGTACCAGATGTGCCAACGGATTCAGTATCTTTTGATTCGGCGAGTTTTTCAATATCAGGCACGATTTTAGTTCCACCCGTCAAATTCATAACATTTTCCATTAGCTCTTCGATACTAAGTTTAGTTACATGCGCGCTTGCCTTTAAAAACTCCGCTCTGGTTTTCATACCGATATCGCCTATCGATGAGTAGACTATAACCGGCATTTCCGCGATTTCGGGATTGGTTCGTATTGCTGTGGTCAGGGCCAGGCCATCCATCTGGGGCATCTCGACATCGGAAATTACAAGATCGAATTTTTTATCCTTATCCAGAATATCGACCGCTTCTTTGCCATCACAAACCGAAACCACGTCAAAACCCAACTCCATCAACTCGGCAACCAACATGTTCCTTACCGATGGTGAATCCTCGGCGACTAATACCCTTTTTCCTTCGCCATTGAATTGATCCTTGGAGATTTTATGCATCTCCTTGAAGCCTAGCTCGGGACAGAGATCGAGAATTATTGTTTCGTAGTCCAGAAGTGGTACCATTCGTTCGCCATCGGGTTTGACTATACTAATGACGTATTTCTGTTCGATAGTTTTCATGACATCATTGGCGTTGATCACGTCTTCCCACACGAAGTGATGGATCCACTCAACTGAGTCAACGAGGAAGGCGTTTAAAACATTGAAAAACTCGGTTATAACAACTTTTTTGCTGCTGATGTCTTCCGATTGCTCATAACCTAGAAAATGACCAAGATCGATAAGCGGAATGACAGTATCATTATCTTTAAAAATGCCTACCACACTGGGATGGCTGTTCATTGTTGAAGTCAAACATTCCGGCCGAGCCAAAATTTTCCGCACCTTCAAGATATTTATACCAAAAGGGCGACCGCAGACCGTGTACTCCAGGACTCGTAACTCATTGCTGCCGGATTGCAGATAAGATTCAGCATCTAAATTCATTATCTATCCCTTTCCTCTATCTTTAACTAGCGTGAATTTAAAGCTGGCTCCGCCCCGAGGATTCTCCTCTACCCATATTTTGCCCCCCATCGCTTCCACAGCCAAGCGGCAGAAATAAAGTCCCAGGCCCGCACCCTTAAACTTCCCTTCCTGTCTTAAATCCAACTGCTTGTATTTATCGAATAAATCTTTTGGATCTATATCTTTAATGCCATATCCTTCATCGGTGACTGAAACAACTACGGTTTCACTGGATACATCGGTCTGAATAAATATTTTACCGCCTTTTATACTATGTTTTATTGCATTAAATAGAAGATTATCTAAAACTCTCAGCAGAAGATTGCGATCTGCCTGGGCTTTTACCGATGAATTTAATTCAACCTGGATCGTAACCCCATACTCCAGCGCGCTGGCATTCAGCATTAATCTGCTATTCTCAATAACCTCATTTATGTCAATGAATTCTTTTGTTAACGATAAACCTATCTTCTCGGTTTTGGCCGAATCAATTAAATCATAAATTATCGATTCTGACCGCTCGATTGCCAATGTGCTGCTTCTTAGCAGATCCGCGTGGATTTTATTACCCGGATTGAATCGATTATTTTTTATCAGTTTTAAGAGAGTTTTTATACTGGCAATTGGACCTTGTAGATCATGAACCATTGCGGCGATGAAATCCAACAGCTGATCGCCCTTCAAACCATCGGAATTATTATAACTCGAATGTTCATTCAAAGGAATATATTCCACTTTTTGCGTTGTTTTAGATGTTAATGTTATGACCTAACCCCTTTCAACAACAAAGATTAACACAAATCACCCCGTGCGGGTTTAGCTGGTTATTGCCAAACCTATTGATCATATCGGCAAATATATCCAAATAATAAAATATTATGATATTTATAGCTGGCGCATGACCGCTATACTTAACAGTACTGAGCACATCAACTATTCAAAGACCTAATGTGCGATTTAAGTATATCTTCCGGAACTTCTCAAGACGCTAATGCATTTATATTGCTGGATAAGTTTAACCTGATGTCGGCATTTGTTCAGTAAAGCGTTCTTTAGATATTGTTAATATCAAAGAACGTTCGCAGTAGTAATTATTGATTTCAAGATTGTTCGATTTGGCTTTGGGAGATTTTTAAGGTGGCCGAAAAAGACGATAAAATCAACCTTATTCGATTTGGAACCTCCTCTTTTTCATCGAGAGATTGGATCGGGCCGTTCTATGCCAAGGGTATCAAGCCTATGGATTTCCTCAAGCACTATTCCAGAAAATTCAACGCCGTCGAAATCGACTCAACATATTATTCAATACCTTCTTCATATACGGTCGATGGCTGGCTGGAAAAAACTCCGGCGGATTTCAAGATATCGGCTAAATTCCCTCGTACCATCGTTCACGCCGGGAAAGATAAGAAACCGAACGCGCAGCTTATTTTAAACCGGGATTCCACATATGGCGAACGAGACCGCTTTCTCGAAGTGATGGGCCGTCTGAAAGACAGTCTCGGTCCGTTATTAATTCAGTTCCCGTATTTCTCAAAGAACATATTTTCAATCAAAGATATATTTTTCGAACGACTGGATCGTTTCCTGGGCGACTTGCCCAAAGACTTTAGCTACGCCGTGGAAATACGTAATCGCCACTGGCTGAAGAAAAGCTTCGCCGATATGTGCCGCAAACACAATGTTGCGCTGGTGTTGGCCGATCAAGCCTGGATGCCTCATGGCGAACAGGTGGAAAAATGGTTCGATCCGGTAACCACCGGTTTCTCCTATATCAGATTGCTGGGTAATCGTAAAGAGATAGAGGCGATTACCAAATCCTGGGAAAAGGAGGTCATAGACCAGTCCGGCAAATTGAAACGCTGGGCGGGCGTTCTCAAGCGTTTGGCGGATCGCGAGGTTGAAGCCTATGTTTTCGCCAATAACCATTATGCCGGCCACGCTCCAGCTACGGCAAAACGCTTAAGAGAAATATATATCGATTTGGTCAACGAGGAAAATAAGACGCCCGCTTAAATTTCGATATTAAAATTTCGAAATCAACTGAATCACAAAACTCAATATAAAAGTCATCAGCACGACACAAGATAATAGAATGAAGGTCAGTTTCTTACCGATATATTTGACCAACAACACCAGTGAGGTCACACACACGGAGGTAGATGTGAGAGAAAATGCCATCGCCGTGCCCATTGGAAGTTGGCTATGATTGATCAAAGGCTGAAGAAACAACACATCGGCGCCATTACAAAAATAAACCGGCACTCCTATCAGAATAACCAGAGCGGTGCCGATAAAATTACTGCTTAAGTCAAAATATCTTAATAAATTTCCCGGCGCCAGTATTTCGATTGCCAAACCCATAGCCCCGGCGAGAAGCAAAAACGGTAAAATCCTTTTGAAAATTAAGTAACCTGATTCATAAACATCGTTTTGTCGAACCCGGCAATTACCTCCGGTATTACAGCCCTCAAGCAGGCCGATTTTTTTATCGCTCGTCCTTTGGTAGAATAACTCCACGGCATAGCCGGTAGCTATTGCCAGAACAAACGAACAGACAATCCGTAAAATCGCGTATTGCAAGCCCAATACGGTAATCGATAACATTATGATATACGGGTTCAGAAGCGGAGCGGCTACGACAAATGTGATAATGGTCCGAAATGGTATTTTGTGATTCATCGCCTTGATCAGGGGTACGGCGCTGCATGAGCAAACCGGAATGACCGAGGCGTATAAAAAAGCGGTAACCGGATTCCTTGGAATAAACTTACTCATTCTGGAGAAATGTTTCTCCAATATGGCAGCTATAAATACTCCAACGATCACAACCAAAAACAATTCGATAAAATATTCATAAAACAAAAATAGCGGCCGGGAAAGATTAGCGTATAAAATGCAGTCCTGCCTGTTTACGTAGGTTATGCCATATACGGTTTTATACACCAAGTCCGCGCTGAGAAGGAAAATCGATAAATAAACCACGAATCTCAGCCAAAATTGCCTGTTTAAAAAAGGATTATTGCTTGCCTGCAAGTCTGTGACTTTATCTAAAGATATACCCATGTCATCCTGAAATTATCATCATGGAGGTGCTAATTGTATAACCTGTGGCAACTAATCATAAAATGAAAATAACCTTTCGATTTAACGATGTCAATGCATTAAAACTTTCGTGATTATTGCCTCAACGCTTGGTTTGTCCGTTTTGATTTTATTTTAAAAGCGTCATCTTTTTCGTTTCATGCCTACCGCCTGCCTGTACTCTATAGAAGTAAATCCCTGAAGAAGCATCAGCGGCGTCCCAAACCACTGTATGTTTACCGGCGGATGAAGCCATATCAAAGAACGTTTTAACCTTCCTGCCAATTAAATCAAATATATCAATTCTAACATCAGACCGATCAACCAGGTTATATGATATAATGGTCCTGGCATTGAATGGGTTTGGAAAATTAGATGAGGATAAATAGGCTTCGGGTATTATGGCGCCTTTATCACGCACAGAGTTAACCTCTCCGGCGAGTTTTATCAACCAGACATCAAAAGCGCCGGCACCATAGGATCCAGTCTGGCCTATAACTACGTAATCCCCGTCGCTGGTTTCACATAACGAAAAACCCCAATCAGAATCAGGACCGCCAATAGCCTGTGACCATAATTGATAACCGTCCCGGTGGATTTTTATAAGATATACATCGTTCTTTAAAGTCACATTGGACTTAGAGGTACCGCAAGCCAAAAAACCGCCGTCACTTGCTTCGAGAATTGACACGCCATAATCATAGAAATTGCTCGCGCCTAATTTCAACTGCCACTCAAGATTTTCCTCAGAATCCGTTTTTACGATGTAAAAATCAAGCAAATCGGAACTATGAATATCGGCATCACCAACAATTATATGTCCGCCATCGCTGGTTTCCGATATTGAGTTGCCCCACTCGTAATTGCTCGATCCCACACCGAAAGTCCTTACATCAATCTGGTTTCCTGATGAATCAACCGTCACCAAATAAATATCTCTATTACCGGATCCAAAAGAACCGGTAGCGCCGGCAATTATATAGCCATCATCATCAGTCTCTCGAATATACAAGCCCACATCGGAAGCATAGCCGCCAAAAGTCTCCGACCAGATTTCATTCCCCCCTGAATCCGTTTTTATCAGGTAAATATCGTCCTCACCGATACTAAATGATTCCGTATAGCCGCAGACTACATAACCGCCCGCGCCCGTTTCAATAACCGCCTTGCCGACATCTAATCCTGAACCACCGAATGTACCGGCCCATTCCTGGTTACCCAGCGAATCGGCCTTAACCAGGTATACATCCTTCGAGCCCGCTCCATATGATGTCGTATAACCGGCGATAATATATCCATTATCAGCGGTTTGACATACGGAGTTGCCATACTCCCACCCGGAACCGCCAAAACAATTCGACCATTGCTCATTACCGTCCGAATCAGTTTTAATCAGGTAAATATCGGCATTACCTGCCCCAAACGAATAAGTGTAACCGGCGATTATATAGCCGCCATCAACAGTTTGTTCTATAGAACGTCCGCCCTCGGAACCGGCTCCTCCGAATGTCCTGGTAAACAATGTATCCATCTGCGCGAATCCTGATCCAACCGACAATAAGAAAATCACTAAAATAGTAGCCGCTGTTTTCATTTCTCCTCCTCATCGCCGGTTTCCTTATCATCATCCTGGATATTTCGAATTTGGTTATTCTCCAGCGCTGTCGCTATCGCCTGGCAATTCGCCTCGTGATAATACATACCTCTGGTACTGGTTACTATGTTACCATCAATAACAGGCAACACATTTGATCCAAGGTAATTGGCGCCGCCGGCTAAATATTCAGCCTGGTATTCCGGGCGCCCCGTAATATTTACGCCTTCAAGCACTCCCGCGGCGGCTAGCACGATCGGACCGGAGCAATGCGCGTAGACAACCAGACCCGAATCAACGGCTTCAGCGATCAAATCCAGTGTTTCCGGACTACCCAGTAAATCGCTATGAGGATTACCGGCACGCCAACTCACCGGCATAAGAGCCAACACATCGTATTGTGTAATATCCGTAATCTCTAATACATGAAAATCTACGATAATTGGAGGACAGCCCAGAGGCCCGGCATAAAGCGGGCAGGGCGAAACTGTCTGCGATAATCCAGCCGTAGTAACGTCCCAGCCAAACTCCTCGAAATTATCCCGGTCCAGGTAATGGTTTGCCCCATAATTGTTGGACATCAAGAGCAATATCTTGACATTTTCCGCCCTGGCCGCGCTACAAATTAATGTTAGAATCACTAAGCAAAAGATGAATCCATTAACTCTTCTCATAAACTCTCCTTTAAACGACATTTCATATAATCTTTAAAGCTGGGCATGATTTAATAAGTTAGGCTGGTATTATAAGCCCGTGTTGCGATGCAATATTATTACAATCATATATTTATTTTATTCCACATTATCTCGTAACCTCGATGATAATTTAGAATCTTGCACTTAAATACGCGCTTGATCTAAAATTAGCCCGGCAACTTATATGACTTGTCTTCGTATAATTTTAATAAGAAAAGGAGATTGCCGCATCGCTTCATCTTCACAATGACTGCCCAGTCATCTAATTGTAAGACGCCAGTGAAGCAATCTCCATAATTATTACTAATCGCTCGTCAGGCAGATTCCCATCAACCCGACTGGTCCAAAAACCATTACCCTACATATAGCTTTGGAATTAACAATAATTGTCGAAAAGATTTAAAAAATTACCTCAGGACTTTTAACTCTGCGAGATATCGCAAAGCTTCCATCCTGAGGTAATTAGTTTATTATCATGGCGCCCCACAGCTTGCTGTGGGATCTGACTACTTCAACGTGTTGTCGGGTGCCCTCACCCGACAACTATTTATCTATTACTTCAACAACACCATCTTCCGTGTCTCGGCAATATCCCCCGCCTGAATCTTGTAGAAATAAATCCCCGATGACACAGCCCCGGCATCCCAGTTAACTTGATACGATCCCGCCGGCTGTTCATCCTCTACTAACGTGGCAATCATCCGACCAAGTATATCATAAATCTCAATCTTAACATCCGCCTGCTTATCCAGCGAATACGAGATCGTTGTCCGCGCGTTAAACGGATTGGGATAGTTCTGGCTCAGACTTAGCTCATTAGGCAAACCCGCGAATGACTCATCGATTGAGCTTGGAGTTAGGAATGTTATAGCGGCGTTTATAAAACTTGCCCTCGAATCGTAATCCTGAAAATCGTTGTTGATTCCCTCGGCGCCAAATCCACAGGTCACAACGCCATAATTATCGCCGGTCACACCTGCCGCCGCGACAGTACCGGTGGTATATGTCAGAAGCTGAACGGCGCCGTCCAGCATTACATACTTGTCCTGGGATGATTGATTATTGGCGCCCTCATTACCGCCGGTAATATATTCCAAATCATAGAAAGGTGTACCATCCTCGCCATACGGGAAATGGTTGGACTCCCGCCCAAGATAACTGACTTTCATATATGATTGCAGAAGCAACTGATCGTTCTCTTCCCAGCGAATATGCAATCTCTGCACGAAATCCTGGCTTGTCATCAATAAGCGGCCTCCGTTATCGAGATAGTCGATTATGCCGATTACATCCTCCGATAGAGGATCCTCAGGCCGGCTGTTACCGGTAAACCAGATAACAAATGGATACTCCGCCAACTCAGCCGCCGGCGAACCTTGAGCGGAGATATCCCAAACCTCGTAGACAATATCCAGCTCATCCAGGGCGTCGGTATAATACATCTCCAGCACATCACCATCATCGTCATCGACTAAAAGGAGCTCGGCCTCGCCGATCACTACTCGGCGAACGAATTCCTGCACGTGATCGCCGTCATTGGCCGAAAATGTCAGCGTGAAATTGACTAATCCATTGGGATAGCCATCAGGCACTTCAAAAGTGATCAAATCGGACTCATTATCAAACGGTGTATTTATCGGCAGATCGCCAAACGATGAAACGTCGTCGGTAAACACGATTTCCGGCGCCGATGATGAAGCTGTCACGTTCAGATTATCCGCGTCGGCTCTCACGTTTTGAGCCGTAAATATAAGATCACAGGTCTCGCCAGCTTCAGGATAGCCATTGCCATTGCCGTTTTCGGTATCATCGAACTCGACGTTTAACAATTCATATAACGGCGCGTCATACCAGATGAATAAATCGGCGTACATTGTCGAATCGGAATCAGAGATATTGGCCACGGCTACCTCAGATGGCCCGTAGAAATATAGATGGGCATCTGGAACAGAAAAATCATCGAAAGTCCTGTTGTTGGTATAACCCGGCCAGGGATCGCCCGAATCGGAGCCTCTGTTATTTTCCAAATCAAACTCGCCATCAGCCTGTTCGACCGCGACATGATAATGAGTCTGATCGTTGTTGTTGTCAACGTCATCATCAACATGATATATCAACAATCCGTCCCCCGGCAGGAAAGCGTCAAACATTTCCCGTCGACGGTTTTCCACCATGAAATATTGCGCCATAGGTGCGCCTAAGCTAAACAAACGGTAGATATCGGGGCTATACTCAGCCGCGTCAATTTGCTCCTGAAACAGGTTTCCATCGAGGGTAGTCGGGTTTACAAAACCAAGCGCCATCTTGCTCCAGGCATCGAAATGCACCGGGGTCCGGCCGCCATCACCCCACGAACCGGCCGACATAATCGACCAGTAACCACAACCGTCGGAATCGTAATCATAATCGTAAAGATCAGGAAGGCCCAGTACGTGACCGAATTCATGACAGAATACTCCGATACGGATAATTTGTTGCGAAGCCGTTTCTTCCGGCTCCATAGAGTAACGACTGACATAAACGCCATCATCCAGCCAGACATTGACGTAAGTCTGCCAGGCGTGGGAATGGATATAATTCACATTACCGGTATCCTCATAACCAGGTCCGGCGTGAACTATAAACAGACCATCCACCATCGTATCGCCGTCGTTGTCATACGGTTCAAAATCCACATCCGGATCGGCCGCCAGAACGGCATCCTGCGCCAGACGTTGGGCGTTCCGCGGATAATTGCCGAAACCGCGCTGACCATCTACATAATAGTCGTAAGTCTGCGGCATCCTGTACCACTGGGTAACCTCGCCTAACAGCAATGTCCCGCCATAGGAGGTTTCGAAATAGTAATCCGTCATACTGCCCGGTTCGAAAACATCTTCAGAAAAAAGCAGACTATCGAATTGCTCCGGTAATACTGTCAAACCATCCGTATATTGCATATCCTCGAAATCAACCAGGACAATTATGCAATAAACAGTGTCGATATCGGTGGCGAGTCCCCCCAATTGGATCGGATCGGGATTAGCTTCCCAGACACCTCGATCTCGGGCTAATCTGTCGGCCTGAACGACTTGTTCAAGCTGGCCGGTATCTTTCAGATGTTGGACAATTTCCGGCGCGATACTGACTCCAAAACTGATTTGCGCGAACAAAAATACGGCTGCGATAGCCATTAGCTTTCTTAACATTTCTCCTCCATAAGGCTCTGACTTTTCGACTCTTAGCGCTATATTATAAGCCGAAAAATTAACACAATATTAATTATATTATAATCAATTTTCTGGTTTTGTCAAGGACACCCTTCTCTATATCGATGTAACTTACTATGTAACATGATACTATAATTATAATTAGGCATCATGGTAATCAAAAAATATGCGATAATAATCATTCTGGCTAAAATGGATTACCAGCTTATTTCTTTTTAATCTCAGCATTGTGATTACAAGTCGCTTTACTTATCGACATATGAAACAAATGTATTGCCCTATTAGTTAACAATAGTAAATACGTTATCGGCGACTAATAAGACGAGAGTCGTACAACAAGGCTAACGGGTTCATGACATCTTGCACCGGCTGTACTAACGCGTCCCGTTTCGAACTCAAAACCAGGAGTATCCGATTGACCTACAGGTAAAACGTGATGGCTAAAGCAGCTTGCTTGAACTAAAAACCGAAACCATTTCAAATTCTGTAGAGACGATGAGTAACGAAGATATAGAGCGGATAAAAGATAAGAATACTTTCCCCCAACAGGAAAAGACTCACTGGAATCTATACAGCCTTCAGAAACTCAATATCAAAAAGTTCATCAGAATTATAGATAAGGTGTTGAGAAACGAAAACAGGCTGATAAAATAAAACACACCATAAAAAGAAGGCCCCGATATAATGCGGTTACCGGAGCCTGCTCCATTTCATGAGGTTAAATGAAAGCAGACTTAAGGGGGGGATTATCTGCCTAAATCAACGCTACAGCAACAAATAGGAGCAGAACTAATATAATGATTAATTTTAAAAAGTAAATTGACTAGTAAGACAATAATATTTCATATGGCTTAAATTGCTATAAATCTATAAGTCGCAAAGCTTTGAATTTATCATTGAAAGCAAAAATCGAGGATTCAATCCAAACCGAAAATATGTTGAATTCGAAACGCACCTTTCGACAATCTTAGTATCCGAATTGCTATTCATGTTAAGACAACTCTAAGCCGGGCGATAAAGTAAATATAAACTAAAGAATTAATTATCCGCGAACCGGAGGTATATAATATGAATAATAGAATTTACAAATCAAAAGTAGATTTATGGCTTGCCTTAATTGTAATTGCAGCCGGTGTCTTAGTCTTAGGCGGCACTATTCAATTATTACTTTCTGAAGGATTATATCATCCCGCCACATTGGCTTTGCTACTATGCTCGATTTTTTTGGTAGCGGTCATATTCGGCTTAGCTTATCCTGTATCATACGAAATCTCTCAAACTGAATTGATTATTCGTAGCGGATTAACGAAAAGTAGCATAGAACTTTCAACTATCGAAAGCGTTAAACCTTCCCGAGATCCTTCAAGCTCGCCGGCCTGGTCGCTTGACAGGTTACGTATTGACTATCACAAACAAGGCAAATTGACATTTATATTGATCTCGCCTGACGACAAATCAGCGTTCTTAAACGAACTTGAAGTCATAACCAAAAATCTGTCGCCACGGGGAGATAAGATTACCCGCCAATCACAATAGTAAAAATCTGGTGAATCTTTCACTGGATATTTTCATCGCTATAATATAAGAAAATGGGCGATCCATAGACCGCCCGACGCATCAATATCTTAATAATGTGCTTACTTCCCTGCTCCATTCGGGATAGTCCTACTTCCCGCAACTGGCACCTCACAATTCGGCCAGCCTACCGGAGCATCGATAGGCAGATCATCAGGTATTGGCCAGGCGGATTCGTAGTCGGGGCACCAGGATATTCCGGCATCGCCGCGGAAATAGTTCACCAGTCTTGTCACATCACTGCCGATTACGAGGCAATCACCATTGATATCCGCCGAACAATAGAATCCTTCAAGTAAACAAGATTCACTTAGTGCCCTAAAATAATTAACCATATAAGTAACATCCGCGCCGATAACGGCGGGCGGCCAGATACCGTTGGACATGTTGGCATCGCCGGGGAGATATTCCAATTGGCTCCGGCCAAACCTAACAGGTAATACATAAACGGCTGCCGGAAAACTACCCAGACCCAGGGTGTCGCCAATATCTAGTGTCCAATAGGATGGATGGCCACCGACATCCAAGCAATTAACGATATTACCGCTCATGCTCGTATCTGAAACGGCTCTCACATAAAAAGTCATTAATTTATGCGGCATAGTGGAATTAATAAATGGAGCATCATATGATATAACTTCCGCCCAGCCGACCAACGATCTGCTTGACCATCCCGAAGGATTTGGCGGAGAACCCTGGGATTCAAGGAAATCAATCACGTCCCAATCGGTTAAGGGATAATAAGCAACAGCCGAGTCCTCGAAACCTTGAATATATTGATTATCAATACCCAGAGGTACATGAATATCGCCGCCATAAGCGCCTTCAAATGTTTGGACATATACATTAACCGGAAAAACCTGACCAACCTCAGCGGGGATTGATAATGAATCGGGGTCCCCGATCCAGAACGTTACAATCGGATATGGTGATGACACGAACGGTTCGATATATTCTGCCGCCGGGGGTTCGTGGCAGTTCGGCCAATTATCCGGTGGGTACGGTGGAATATCATCAATAGTAAGCCATTCCGGAGGATAATATGGGCAGTATTGAAGAGAGGTGCCTATTGCCCTGAAATAACAAACAAAATACACTATGTCTCCGCCGGTTATTTTGCAGTCACCATTGACGTCAGCCGACGCATAAAAAAGCGTATCCGGCGGGCTTGGCGCTTCGGGATTATATTTATAGCACAGGTCGTAGCCTGAAAATAAACGGAAATAGCGAACTAAATACGA
Organism: Candidatus Zixiibacteriota bacterium; assembly: GCA_024231855.1. Taxonomy (GTDB): domain Bacteria; phylum Zixibacteria; class MSB-5A5; order UBA10806; family 4484-95; genus JAAEQD01. The sequence goes on along the minus strand of JAAEQD010000014.1, from coordinate 1,201 downwards.
CACGTCTGTTGCGTTAGCCGCGGGGGGCCAACTGCCATAAGACATGTTACAATCACCGGGAAGGTATTCATAGGTGCTGTCTTGGGCTTTGACAGTTACAGTAATAACAAATACAAATACTAATAATGAAATAATAGCCTGTCTCATATTCCCTCCAGATTCGAAATCTTATTATATATTATATTCCGCTCAATTCCGGAGTTTCTTTTGGAGTAATACCAAGCGGGTCAGAATATCGATCCCGGTTGTCAATCAACCAAAAGATATATCCAACCGAAAGATATGTCAATATAAAACCAACTTAATTCACCCCACAACAAAAAGCCGAGGATCAGATTCGAACTGACGACCTGCTGATTACGAATCAGCTGCTCTACCAACTGAGCTACCTCGGCTTGCGTACTATTCTGTTTTTATTCGCCGACTTAAAAATCCTCGAAAATCGCGCTGTCAACCAGACTTCCTTTTATCGGCATCCCCAAAGATATTCAAATTATCGGTTAATTCAAGAGAAAAATCATAAAAATACTAGAGCGCGTCATTCAGCCGGTCCAAGGCTATTAGTAGATTATTACAAAAGCATTTACCAGTAGCAAAATCCTTAAACATCCCGGGTAGCCCGTCGATAATTCTTGACAATTCACGACATAATATGTATATTGCACTTGAAAAGTTGTAGCAATAAAGGATTACAGGCCCTTTGTATTTGGCATCCATTTGCTACAGCTGAAGTTTCTTCATTGAGTAATAAAACCGCCACTAAATAGTGATGATAAAACCGAATCTTAATCCCGAATCAAGGAGAATATATGAGTGGAGTAGCTAAAGTATCGCAAAAAATAATCGTATTTATAGGTCTTCTTATGCTGATGACAGCCCCCGTGTATTCCGCCGATAACGATCTATCAACCGATTTAATAACAACCATTGATACGCTATTGTTTGAAGATTTCGATGGCCCGATTGGCCCGATTGTCACTAATCCGGTTCCAGGCTGGACTGTCATAGATAGCGGCGTACCGGAATGGGACGCGACATCATGGTCACGCTACATCAATGGCCCCTACCCTGATTACTGGAATGGCGATATCATCCGCGTTCTCTTTGCCGGCGACAACGCTATTGCCGATTGGCTGATCTCCCCTGTAATCAATTGTTCAAATGAAACTTCGGTAACCTTCACATATAACCAGAGGCACTC
>JAAEQD010000013.1 GCA_024231855.1 Candidatus Zixiibacteriota bacterium | reverse complement strand
TATAGATATATTAAGAAGTAGTCTCAAAGAATTGTCAAATGATTCGATCACGATTCTGGAAGCATATGATAAGCTTTCACCAAGAGAAATCGAAATTTGCAGCATGATTAAAAACGGAGCAACCTCAAAAGAAATCGCCGAGACCCTCAGTATTTCTGTCTTAACTGTGAATAAGCATCGTGAACGAATCCGTAAGAAATTAGTTATCTCCAATAAAGGTATAAATTTAACTTCTTTTCTCAAGAAATTATAATACGTAATCAACTGTACGTAAAACCAGGTGATTTTAGTCGTATTGACATCTTGAGTTTATAATACTATAGTAAACACGTGCAAAGATAATGTGATTTGTCAATCACCGCTTAGGTGGGTTGACAAATAATTGGGGGAGATAAATCCCATCTCTTATTGGTCTAAACAGGGGGGCTTAATATTTATACTTCCTAATCATGGATATAGTAATGCGATTTTGCAGATCGCATTACTATAATTTTTTTTAGAAAAGCACCTGAATATATACAGAATAAACGGTCTATATTAGATATTATATGACATATTAAGGCTTGGTCTATTATTGCCTGGCTGTCAAGTATATAAATATGTTAACTGAACGGAAATATCTATTCCATATAGACTTAAAAGGCCTATAAGGGCGCTTGGCTAACAAATAAAATAAATTCTTATAAGATTCATATTAAAGTAAAATTCTGCCTACTTAACATCTCAGCAAATAGTTGACATATAAAATAATAGATACAATAATCCGATTGTCTGAATAAAAAACGAAACATGTTTAACTGAAGATCGTACCTAAGATAAGATTAAACAAGAATTTGCGACCTCAAACAAGGAGGCTTTAGAATGACCAAGACCTCGTTTAGACTTATTATGACCTCGATATTGATCATTATCGCCGGTATTAATCTCCATTCCGAGACGCTTGTCAATCTTGACAATCCTGATCTCGATGAAGTTCTGGCGATTGGAATAGATGTTAAAAAAGCCGGTGAGATCGATATTGACGCTGTTGGAATCAGCCTCAGGTATCGCGATGATTTCAGTGTTTACAGCTGGATTATCGATCACGAAACTCGAGAGTTAGTCTGGGTAATGAAGGAAAGGCATACTGATCGTGTTCGGGGAAGCCGGGCATTATATAGAGAAGAGACAACCAGGGATTTTAAACCTGGTAAGTACGAACTCTATCTTTATTCCGGCAGCAGTCTGTTTTCAAATATATCGATTCACGGCACGGGTGATATTTTCGAGTTCCTTGGTGATATTTTCGGTGATGATTATGATCGCGATTTGGAGGATTATCTGGATGAATGTTATGTTAAGTTGTCATCCGATAAACTCACCAGTAATGATTTTGAAACGTTCAATGTTTCCGGCGAATTACCTGGTTCTCTCCTTCATTTTACCAAACTTGGCGATGAGGAATACATTCAGACCGGTTTTAAACTCGATAAAGATATGAGTATTCGCATATATTCTGTTTTTGAATTCCCCCGTGATTATAAAACCCCGGTAGATTATGGCTGGATTGTCAATGCCGATACTCGCGAGAAAGTCTGGGAGATCACCCGCTGGAATACCGATTGGGCCGGCGGCGGCCGGAAGAATCGGATGCATGATGACGAGGTTGACTTTGAGAAAGGCGAATATCTGTTATATTTTGTTACCGATGACTCCCATTCTTATGATGATTTCAATTCGAATCCACCATATGACCCTTTCAATTGGGGAATTACTTTGCTGCCGGTGAATAATTCCGATCGTTCGGCCTTTCATACTTTTGAACCCGCCGGTAAAGGCGAACCCCTGATAAACCTGACTCGGGCCCGGGATGACGATTTTCTGGAACAGCCGTTCAAGCTTAAAAAGGCGACATCTTTGCATATCTATGCCATTGGCGAGTATTCATTCAGCGATAGGGAATTCGTCGATTATGGCTGGATCCAGAATGCGGCAACCGGTGAAACGGTTTGGGAGATGACTTACAGAAATACGGGTCATGCCGGCGGCGCTCGTAAAAACCGGATATTCGATGATAAAGTTAAAATGCCCAAGGGAGAATATATCGCTTACTATATGACTGACGGTTCCCATTCCTATCGTGATTGGAATGATTCTCCGCCGTTTGATCCTGGCGCCTGGGGCCTGGCGGTTTACCCCAACAAGGATTTCAACACCGGCGATTTCGCCAAGATATCTAAATCGGATATTACCAAGGATTCAAATATTCTAGTGAAAATGGTTAAGGCTCGTGATCGAGATCGGTTGCGGGATAAATTCACTCTAACAAAGCAGACGCGTGTCCATATCTACTCGATTGGAGAAGGCGATCGCGACGAGATGTATGATTATGGCTGGATTGTCGACGACCGCACTAACAGGTCGGTTTGGGAGATGACCTGGCGTAACACCGAACCCGCCGGCGGTGCCCGTAAAAACCGCAAGTATGATGAAAACATCATCCTAGACCCGGGAACTTATGAGGTTAATTTTATCACTGACGGATCACACTCGTTCAACGATTGGAATTCGCCCAGACCTCATGATCCGATCAACTGGGGAATTACGATAAGCATTATAGATAATTAATAAATCCTCACCCTCCATATGGCTCTGCCATATATTAGCCCGATAAATATTATCGGGCTTTTTTTATTCCAAAATCCAAATAATAAGGGATTGAAGTGATATAATCCGCGGTACTAATTTCCCGGTGATATTTATTAAGATTGTGATCGCTTATATTAGATATGCCGCAAACGAATAAATAATAATGTCAATAAGCAGTCTTTGCTCCACAAAAAAACTAAAAAAAGTACTTGACAACCAGTTTAAAATCTCTTAATAATGCATCAAGTCATACAGTATTCAGACTGGCATCTCATTCGGATTTCTGATTTATCGTTATCTGCAATTGGTTCCGCCAGCTATCGACGGTTCGTTTTTGATCGCTCTTAGGTAAGCTAATGAGTTTTGTTTGATGGCTATTCCTCTGATAATAGCTATGAGCACACTGAGAGGTTATACAGATAGAGCTACTCAAATAATACGCTGATGTCTCCTCAGGGAGGTGATTCGCGAAGGATAGATATTAGTGTTAAAATGGGGAACATTATCGTTGGTTCCCGCGTTTCACAGGTATAAGCATTTTTGCTGGCACTGTGTAAACCTATAGAAGGAGGGTACTATGATCAAAAAATCGTTGGTTATGCTGTTATTATTGCCGCTAGCAGCAACAGCAGCTTCATCCATCGATCTCTGGTACGGCGGCGATTTCGATAACATCACCTGGAATGACGCTATGGATGTTTCTCCCGGGGCTTGGGTGGATATTTCTGTTTACGCCAAAGGTGAAGTCGCCGATGTTAATGTAGCCGATATGATGATTCCACTGGGCATTCAAACACAATATATCGATCAGTTCGATATTGAGGAATGCCGCTCATACTACCCGTTGTCTGAATGGGATGTTGATCAATTCGTCAATCTCAATGACGAGTATGAGGAAGGTTGGAGCAGTTTGTCATTTCTCGGCTTCGCCCGGTTGGTCTCCGAGGAGAGCCCCTGGGGGCATTTTGAAACGCCGACCAGGATTCTATCGTTCAGAGTACATGTCGTTGAGAATGAACAGTATCTTGATCAGGTTATAGAAGGAGCTATCGGCCCGGGTTACGATACTCGTCAAGGCCTGGCAAACGCTGGTGACATAGAAGGAAATCAGGGTTACGTGTTGAACCAGCATTTCGCCTCGATGCATTTCGTAACTACATCAATCGAAGATGATGTACCGATTCCCGATGTCTTTTTCCTGTCGGATAACTTTCCCAATCCATTCAACCCGACTACTTTGATGAAATATGGGCTGCCCGAGGACGCGCATGTTGTATTCGAAGTTTATGACATTCTTGGCCGCAAGGTTGAGACATTAGTGAACGAGCAACAGCAAGCCGGTTATCATCAGATCTATTGGAATGGCGATAAGGTCGCCTCCGGTATGTATTTCTTCAGAATGCAGGCCGGCGATTTCAACGAAACCAAAAAGATGGTGATGTTGAAATAATGTTTTGCCGCGTTTTGCGGTACTCCTGAAGACACGATTAAACACTTCAAACACGATGGGGCGTTCAACTGAACGCCCTATTTGTTTTGCCTGAAATTTTTATATGGAATAATATGACCTCTTTGTTGTATAATAAGAAGAGAGGTGAGGAGAATGAAGTTGAAATATTCGGCATATGCTCTATTTTGCAGTTTTCTTTTCTTATTTATATTGTTATCATCAAATTGCTGTAAACAATATTGTGGTGACGGCGAATTTTTCTGCGGAAATATGCTGAGTACTGAGCCGCTTATTCATCCCATTAAAATCGATTATTACGTGAATTCGATTTTTTTTGAAAACGGAGATTTGGTGTTATCTGATTATCGTAATGATATTCTGTCTACCTTTTCATTAAATTCAATATGTTCGGATAATGATATAAAGGATATAATCTATTATGACGAATATCTCGGTCGGCGAAATAATAGCGTGGATATTTACGATATTGATTCTATCTCACATGATGAATTTAAGCTGGTTTTATCGAATACAGCCTGCTATAGATTAGATGACTCCTGGGATTTAGAGTTGACATTTGGTAATACCGGGCCGGATAACGAAAAGTTGAATAACGCGATTGCCGCGGATATTGATGTTTACGGGCGGGTATACATTGCGGACGCGGGCGATAACTCCATTAAAATTTACAATGAGGAAGGCGAATTTATTACGAGTTGGAGTGATATTGGCTCGCCCCGTAAAATAAAACTGTTCGATGATAAAGTATATATTCTCGATTCGGAAAATGATAATATTGTTAAGTATACTCAGGATGGCGATTTAATAGGAAACGCTATTGTCAGTAACACGTTACAAAACATTACTGCGTTCTCTATAGTTAATCCGGGATTATTTTTGGTTGCTGATCTGAATGGAAGAAGGATCACATTTATTTCATCATCCGGAGTAATTGATGAAGAGAAATTCGATTATTGTTTTTACGATATTGAATTTGCTTTTGAGGATATACGTTTTGTAGACTATCCCGATTCATGGCATGCCCCCTTTATCGTTGTAGATTATGGATCTAATACCGTTATAGAATTTTATGGAGGATATTATTTTTGCCATTTTATGTAATTGTTGAGAGTTTGAGGATGTCATGAGAATTGCTAGACTGCTTCTGATACTATCGACGCTTATCATATTTCAATCATCCGCGTTTCCAAAAATCTACACTGATCGGTTTGAAATCGGTGTATCAGCGGGTAAGACTTTCGGCGGACGACCTTCTTCATTATCAGTGATTTATAAATCAGGTTATAGTATAGGAACCGATATTCAGTTGCCGACCTTTTTTTCGAGCAAAAACATAGAATTCAGGTTGGGTTTCAATTTAAGCATTTTCCCAATCAAAAAACACGCGGCAATTCCAATCGACTCTTTCGACGATGACGTGAGCTTTCGGATTAGTGGAAATTCTTCAAAAATCTTTTCCGCCTCATTCAATGTTTATATAGCTCCATGGATTGTAACCTACAAGGAAAGGGTGTTTTTCTTCGCGGGCTATGGATTCCTTCATCGCTCAGCTTTTGATGTAAAAATCGATAATCCCTCAATTCCCGCCCAAAAAACCAAATATTCCGCCGCAGGATCAATCTCAATTGGAGTGGCTTACGAGAGGGAAATTAAGGAGAATTTAAAAATTCAGCTATCCTTGGGGATAACCAGCGCTGACACTTCCCCTAGTACAACCGTGATCTATCCAATATTATTAACTTTTATGTATGATATCTAAAAACATGGTGAGGAACTGATGAGTAATAAGGCATTTATAATAATTTATCTTATCACTATTGTTTCTCTTTTAGTTGTCTGCTGCAGCGACCACTATCATTGCGGTGATGGTTATTTCTATTGCGATGAAATTATTTCAACATCATCTCATGGCCAGCCTTTGAGTATCGATAAAGACTTGCGCTATGTGTTATTAGAAGGTAATAAAGTGGCTATATTGGATAACACGAGAGATTATTCACCCATTATTGATTTAAATGATGTCAGCCCCAACGATACAATTATTGACGTGGTATTTACTAGAGTATATTGGTTTCTTATTTATCGTTCTAAATGTGTAAGTTGCTATTTAATTGATTGGCATGGAAATTATCATGTCGATTTCGAATTTGGCAATTTTGGAGATTCGACGGATATTATTAATGCGGTAGCGGCGGCAGCTGATGATGCAAATAATATTTATATTGTCGATAGCGGCGATAATACAATCAAAATATATAATATAATGGGTGAGTTTATTTCAACATGGGCCAATGTTGGAGAGCCAATGGGCATTAATATAAGGGAAGATGAAATTTATATTCTCGACGGTTCGGATCATAAAATAAGAGAATATAATAGCAACTGTGAATATCAAGAGACAATTTTTGAAGATTTCGAATTTTATGATATAATTGCATTTGATGGTTTTGTGGTGGCTGATCATGGCGGCGAAAGATTAGTTATAATGAGTGATCCGCCAGAGATAAAATCGAACTATTGCTTTATGGATGCTGTAATTGAATTGCATTCTGTAAGTGATATTTATATGAGTGAAGGACAATTATTTTGGGTAGTCGATTCAGGAGCAAACGCCTTAATTATATTTGCCCCTGAATCTTATTATTACCATTAGAAGGCGATGATTATAAATGATTAAGAGTAAATCATTATTAATAGCCGTAAGTGTGATAATAGTATTGATACTAAAGCTAAATACTGAATCAATGGCTAACAAATACATATATTTAACTACTGATATCGGAATATCATACAGTGGCATCAATTGCACGCTGGATGATTACTGGTATGATGGTTTGGTATTGAGTGCTGGTTGCCGGCTTCCTCTATTTTTAACCGAAAATTACATTAGCTTGAAAACATCATTTGAGTATCATTATTATGCCTTTGATAGAGGCGCTAGTATTCCAATCCAGACGGTTGATGGTGAAAGATCTGTTACCATAAATGGAAAGTCTACTTCAATCTTTTCATTAAGATGCATTCCAACATTTTACATCTACAATGAATCTAAGCCAACAAGGCCATTTATTACGTGTGGAATAGGTATTATAAAAAGATCGAATACCGTACTGAAATCTGATAATCAGTATAATATTGATTCAAATTTGAAACATGAATCTTCAACGATTTTGTCATTGGGTTTTGGTTTGGATTTTAAAATTGATGCAAAGCTTCGGGGAGTGATAGACTATAATTATAATATTGATGATTCGAAATATGACAGTACTCATTACACTATCTTTTCGTTTGGCGTAGCTTATCTATTATAGTCTTGTAGGGCCATGAACAGTAAGTATGCCTTCGACAATAATTGAAATAAAAAGACTACTACTTCGATATAGCTTTATTTATCAAAACGCTTATAATTACTAATATAACTACCCAAACCGCCACCACAACCACCGCCGCCACCCAATTCCTCGGCCGATCCTGACTGAGCGCTTTCGCCGCCTGTTCCAAACACTCCTCCCAAATCGGCTTTGGTATCATCCCGATCGCCAGATAAATTCCTAGCGGAACTATAATCAGATCATCCAGATGACCTATAACAGGAATGAAATCGGGAATCAAATCTATGGGACTGAAAGCGTATCCGACAACACAAGCCGCCAGAAGCTTGGCATACCAGGGAACTCCGGGGGCCAGGTACATCGCGTAAGTTTTGGTTTTAAGTGATTGAGCTTTGATTTTCAATCGCTCTGTTATTGATATCTTGGCCACAACCACTTAAACCGCCTTCTAAAAAAAAACAGGCAGACCGCAAAAACCACAATCTGCCTGAAAAATAATATCATTTTATCTAATCCTACGGGAACTCCACCTCGGCAAACCACTTCAAATCGATATCGGGGAAGAGGTCATCCTGTACTTTCAATTCATTGAGAAACTCGAGCTCGCCTTCAGATAGGCCGCCGTTGTAGTTGTCAACCATCTCAGCTAACCGCTCGAAATAGTTAAAGTGACGGTCGAGTCGCAATTCGGCATAGTCACGCGCCGCGAAGGTCGAGATCAGAAATTGCCAATCGGAGGCCGCCAGAAGCATGAACTCGCGGGCCGCCTGCTTGCCCAGATCCGTCAACTGGGGATCGTTTTTCTCCAAACATTTTTTAGCGATCTGCTGAATCTGTATCTCATACTTATAGATATGTTTCCAGGTCCAATCGTTGTTCTTATTGAGCCAGATATAATGATAGCCGCCCTCGCCCCATGATCCCTCCGGCAGACTTACTACTTTTTGAGGATTAGTCATGTCTTTATAGTCAGAACAAGTAATACTATCCAATTCCGGATCCTTAGCCAGATTCCGGATCACTTCTTTTATGAACTCAGGCCCCTCGAACCACCAATGGCCGAACAGCTCGGCGTCGAAAGGAGCGCAAACCAAACCGGGCTTGCCCGATTTACTCTGATAGTCGCCCAGCGTTTTGCCGATCAATTCGGCGAAATGCGCCGCGTTCTCCGGAATACGGCTGAGCGCTTTTTCACGATTGTATATCTCTTTGTCTGCCAGATCAGCTTTAGCCGAGGTCACACTCCAGTAGCGATGGCCGCCCGGGAAACGTTTCTTGTGGAAATCCAGGTAATGACCATCCCCGGGATAACCCCATTCACCCGACCAAACCTGTAGACCGGTATCGGGATCGCGGGTAAACACTGCCACCGGCGCCCGATCCTCGCGTGAGCCGACCAGGTAAACCTCCTGCGGGGTTTTCTCCGCTTCCTCTGTGCGAGGTTTGAATTCTTTCTCGAACTGGCCCCAGAGCGTTTTCAACGCGTCGAAACGATCTATATAAACGCCAATCGCCTTACCGCCTTTAAGCGTCGCCGAATCGACGACGAAATACTCAAGCCCGTTCTCGGACAGGTATTCCTCGACACCTTTGCGGTTGTACGGCCCCTGCAAACCCTCTACTTCAACCGGCGGGCTCCAGGGGTAGGCGGGACGGTAGGCGCATTCGGGAAGCCATATCCCGCGCGGCTTGCGGTCGAAATGGTTTTCATATGACTGAATAGCCTGCTTCACCATAGCCTGGCATGATGTATCCTGAGACAATAACGGCATATAACCATGGGTCGCGCCGCAAGTCATTATCTCCAGGTAACCGCCATCCTGGAGTTTCTTGAATTCACCGATCAGGTCATGATTATATTTATCGAATGATTCCTTGATCATCTTATAATGATCGCGCCACATCTCGGCCAGAGGTATATACTCGGGCTGATCATATTTCTTAAACTCGACATAATCGTTCTCGGCCGCCTCGATTTTCTGATCGAGATAGGCGCTGAACTCATCGGTGAAAGTGCGATGGCTTAGCTGTTCGCACAGCACGGGGGAGATGCCGATAGTAAAATTGACTTTGATACCTTCACCGGCCAACTCGCCGGCAAGGTTCAGAATCGGTATATATGTTTCGGCTGCCGCCTCGTTAAGCCAATCGGTACCGTGCGGCCATTTCCCATGTCCCAATACATATGGGAGATGCGAATGCAATACTAGGTTGAAATATCCTGTCATTTTTCCTGCTTGAATCCTATGTTTTTATCTTCCTGGCCCATTACTTTTATCTGTCCGTGTTGGGCTTCATATTTTTTAATATTTTCTTCAAGAGCTTTGTGCAGCATCTTGGCATGACCGGGAGTCATGATTACCCGGCTATATACTTTTGCCTTGTCGCGGCCCGGCATAATACGGGCGAAATCCATCACAAACTCTTGCGGCGAAGTGGCAATCAGGGCCATATTTGCGTAGATACCTTCAGATTCATCCGGTCCGAGTTCTATATTTATTTTACGTTGCTGCGGTTTCTGATCCATCATAACTCTCCTATCGTCTAAAAAGCGATTCCCGCCATAGTCTTTGGGAAATTATCTTGCCTAAGTTATGTCATTGTAATATAATGCATGCCTATGTCAAGAAAAAAGACTAATAAACGGAAAACCGTTTCAGGCAAGACATCCGGTTACAAGACAACAATTAATGATTACCCGTTTGTCGTCAAGGGGATGACCAAAGCAAAAATCGAGAAAATATTCTCGCGTCTTTATAAATGCCGCATCCTTGTCGTCGGCGATATTATGCTGGATCGCTATCTCTGGGGCGATTGCTCCCGAATCTCGCCGGAAGCGCCTGTTCCGGTGGTCGAGATATCCAAAGAGGAACATCTTCTCGGCGGGGCGGCTAATGTCTCCAATAATATCTCCGCTTTAAACGGTCAGGTCGATCTGGTTGGCGTGGTCGGCAAAGACACATTCGCGACTGCCCTGAGGCGGCGGCTCAAAGTTAGGGGCTTTTCCGCCGATGGCATTTTCACCGACAGCAAACGCCCAACCACGGTGAAAACCAGAATCATTGCCCAAAATCAACAGATAGTCAGGGCCGACCGGGAGCAAATCCATGAAATTTCGGCTCGCTTAAATAAAAAAATCCAGGCGTATATCGAAAATGCGCTAGCCGATGTGTCAGCGGTGATAATCTCCGACTACGGTAAAGGCGTCATCAATCCGATGCTTCTGGAGAGCCTCATCGAGGCTTGTATCCAGCGGAATATTTTCGTTGCCGTTGATCCCAAGCAGACTCATTTCTTCAGCTATCGCAAGGTATCGACTATTACACCCAATCATCACGAGGCCGGTTTCGTGGTCGGCAAGAAAATCACCGATAACGCCTCACTGGAGGAAGTCGGCTGGCAGATTCTTGATGAACTTAAAGCGAAATCGATACTAATCACATTGGGCGAAGAGGGGATGGCCTTATTCGAAAACGGCCACTCCAAAAAATCGGATCGCACGCTGACTAAAATCCCCACGATGGCCCGCAAGGTTTACGATGTCACCGGCGCCGGCGACACGGTAATTGCCACCTTGACTATGGCCGTAGCAGCCGGGGCGTCTCTTAAGGAAGCGGCCTTCATTGCCAATGTAGCCGCGGGCGAGGTAGTAGCCGAAATCGGCACCGCCCAGGTAAACCGCGATAAACTAAAAGAACTAGTACTGAGTTACTTAAAATAGACTGTCATTGCGAGGAGCAAAGCGACGCGGCAATCTGTTAGCACAAACGTGCTGTCGGGTGCCCCCACCCGACAGCTTAACCGATTGAGAAGGTAGTTGTCAGGTCAGGGGACCTGACAACACGAAACACGGGGAAATCGAAGTGCCCCATCTCCCGCTCCAAGCGGGAGTGGGTAATTAAACGAGTTTCCATGTTCGGTCAGGTCGTAGCAAAGCGTGACCTGACCGGAGGCGAGACAAACACTATGGGCAAAATAATAACCCAAACCCAAGCGATCAAAATCCGGCGCGCCTGCAAGCGCAAGAAACAGACCGTCGTGTTCACCAACGGCTGTTTCGACCTGATCCATCGCGGCCACGTGGAGTACCTGGCCAAAGCCAAAAAGCTCGGCGATATCCTGATAGTCGCGCTCAACACCGATAGCTCGGTGCGCAAACTCAAAGGCAAAGGCCGCCCGATAACCAACCTGGCCGACCGCGCCTGCATAATGTCTCATCTGGATATGGTAGATTACGTCACCTCATTCGGCACAGAAACCTCAAAAGCCATAATCTCGAAACTCCTACCCGATATCCTCGTAAAAGGCGGCGACTACAAGCCCGATGAGATAGTCGGCGCGGATGATGTGAGAGCGGCCGGCGGGAAGGTGGTAGTAATCCCATTCGTGAAGGGCCGTTCGAGTTCGGGGATAATTAGACGACTAAAATAGTAGGACAAACATTCCTGTTTGTCCAGACAAGCTGAAAGCCCGGTGCCCCATCTCCCGCCCCAAGCGGGAGTGGGTAACTAAACAAGTTCACTAATACCGCCATGAGTCGAAACAGAGTTTCTCAGCCAATTGCGTCCCAAACAGAGTTTGGGAACGAGATTGACGCGATTGAAGGTTACCCCCACATTTCCCCTAGCCAAACCCTCGCAAATCCATTATCATAAGCAACAATGTACAAAACACCGGAACTTACAGCCGGAAATTAAGTAAGTAATATAATGCAATACAGCAAAGATAAAATACGGTCCGCGGCTTTAATACTGGCAGTAGCACTATTAGCCGTTGCCCTGGCCTCCTGTGTCAAAGACATAGCCACCGATCCCGGTATTGGCTACACCGCCGGTATGATCGCTTACACCGCCTACGCCGATTCCACCCAATCCGACCTTGAGGTGTACTTTATAGATATCGAGAATTACTCGCCCGAGATATTCAATATCAGCAACATGGTTACCAATGATTACTATCCAGTCTGGTTGAACGGGCGAAGCGCCATCGCCTATATATCATCCACCGATATTCAATCGTCCATATATAAGGTCAATCCACTTACCCTTGACCAAAGCCTCCTTTTATCCTGCCCGGAAATCATTCAGGCTATCTCCGCCTCGCCGACCTCGGCTCAATTGGCTTATCTTCATACGATCCCCGGGGAATCGCTATTGGCCTTGAATCTTTTATATACCGGATCGCTTGATACATTAAGGCTTAATGAGGTCTCCCAGACCAACAATCCGGTGATGGCCTGGTCTGATGATGGCTCAAAACTTGCTGTCAACGGCGGCATTGTACAGGTCTTTGAGGCCGAAACCGGCCGCTTCCTGTATCCGGTAAACACGACTGCCGATTATATGGCCTGGGATTTAGGCGCCGAAAGGCTCTATGTCGTCCGCTCCGGCGACCTGTTCGAAGTTGACACGCTTACCACTCAAACCATAATATCGGGCTACGGACTAACCTACCCGGCCATATCGCCCGATAGACGATATCTGGCCGCTATATCTCAATCGCGTGGCAACGAGCTTGGCGTCATCGATCTGTCTTTCGGTACTTTTGAGGGAATCAGGCTGGTTGAAGTACCCCAAACCGTCCGCAACGATTCCCGTCTGGTTAGCTGGGCGCCTAATAGCCGAGAACTGGCCTTCATCGATCTGGAGAACGGCCGCTGGAATATCTACCGTGCCGAGGATGATTTCGGCTGGGCCACTTCATATGCTACCGATGATCTTACACTTAAAAAAGCCGTCAATTGGTGATTTAGGCGAAATATTCGATTAATATTTTTTATAAGGATTATTTCGAAAGGATAATCAATCAATGAACTTGGTATTGACCCAAAAAACAAGCGAATATTGTTAAATACCAACAACTTATGCCTTTATCTCTTGACATTGGTTGAGCCGGGTAGTATAATTGCTTTCCGATCCGGGAGATCTTATGACTGTTACCGATAAGGAACAACTTCGCTCACCTGATATAGAAGCTTATCAAGCAATGAAGCTTCTGGAAATGGGCGACAAAAACGGCGCTATAAAAAAATGTATCGATGCGATCTCGCGTTATGGTTCCAATCGCAATTGTTATCTGGTTAAGGCGCGCGCCCATATCGAACAGGAAGAGTATGGATTCGCCGAGACAGCGCTACAATCGGTTTTACAGTTGGATCCGGAGCATCCGGCTGCCTGGGCAATGATGGGCGAGGTGTATTTCAGACTGGGCAAAGACGCCAAAGTTGAATATTGCCGTGAACGACTCGAAAGTATCTTTCCCTCGTTGACTGAAGGCGCCGACCTGGATGATATCGAAAGCGTGACCAGCGAAGATACTTCCGCCATTCAAACGGGGGAGAAGTTAACGGATGAGTCATCGCAATCTATTGTGCCCCTTGAGGATCTGGACTATGAAATCGGGGAACAAAGCCAAACTAACGAAAGTTTGAATGATGTAACCAGCGATAGTAGTTCTGGTCAAAAATCGTCTCCCGATCAGAATCCTAATACCGCGGAAACTAAAGGAGTCTTCAAGTCCGAATTATTCGAAACGGCGACATTCGCGGATATTTGCGTTAATCAGGGAAAATATGAAAAAGCGCTAAAAATATATAAAAGATTGTTGAATAATGACCCTGATAATGCTAAATATATAGATAAAGTAAAAATGATTAAGCGAAGATGGGAAGACAATGACAGTGAATAGACTAAAACAGGCATATGCTTTAATTAAGAAAAACAAATTAAATGTCTTAATTATCAATAAACTCTCCAATGTTAGATATCTAAGTGGTTTTTCGGGATCCAACGGCCTTCTGGTTCTGGCTCCTCCTAAAACCTATTTTCTGACAGATTTTCGCTATGTAGTGCAAGCTCGTAAAGAAGTAAAAAACTGTCAGGTTATAATTGCCGAAAGAGATTTGCTCAGTGAATTGGTAAAGTTGCCCTGTTTTCGCAAGAAAAACAAAGTTGGATTTGAGTCGGCCAATACTACTGTTAAAGAGCTTGACCAAATCAAGGAATTGCTTCCCAAGGCCAGCTTAATTCCGGTGGAAAATATAGTCGAATCTATCGCGGTTGTGAAAGATACCGGTGAGATCAATAAGTTAAAAAAGGCCGCCAAAATAACTGATACCGTTTTCGAAGAAGTTTTGGGGATGGTAAAGCCGGGAGTGAAAGAACGTGATATCGCCCTGGAGATGCAGTACCGCATGATTAAGCGGGGCGCGGACGGTCCGTCTTTTGATTTCATCGTCGCTTCCGGTCAAAGGTCGAGTATGCCTCATGGCATCGCCTCCGACAGGAAATTTAAAAAAGGCGACTTAATAACTTTTGATTTTGGCTGCTTTTATAATGGCTATCCCGCCGATGTTACCCGAACGGTGGTTTTAGGTAAAGCGACAGCCCGACAAAAGAAAATTTATGCTATTGTTCTCAAAGCTCAGCTTGCGGCCGTTGAGGCCGCCCGTCCGGGCCTGGCAACTCGAGAACTTGACAAAGTTGCCCGCGATATTATAATTAGAGAAGGCTATGGGGATAATTTTGGCCACGGTCTCGGGCATGGACTGGGATTGGATCAAGTGCACAGCCAGCCAACCGTAAGTTCGCGCAGCAATGAAACATTGGAACCGGGCCATGTTATAACAATTGAACCCGGGATTTATATCCCGAATTGGGGTGGTGTCCGTATTGAGGACGATCTGGTCATCACCGGCAAGGGCAGTCAAAATTTAACCAAATTGCCCAAAGATTTAATCGAATTATAATTCGGGAGTGATAATTATGCGGACTTCGAAAATAAAGGCATTAATCAAACTGGTTGAAAATTCAGGCGTTGACGAATTGGAAGTTTCTTCCTGGGGGAAAAAGGTTCGGATTCGAAAACGAATTTCTAGTAATGGCAATAATAGTAGCTGCAATCCTCAAGTCGTTCAATCTGTTCCCGATAGAGTAAATGAGACGGTAGCCGACCGGCAAGCCGAGGTTAAGGCGGAAACTCCACCGCCGAGGGAAGAGAATTTACTTGAAATCAAGTCGCCGATGGTCGGCACATTTTACCGTGCGCCCGCGCCTGATGCCAAACCTTATGTCGAGGTTGGCGAAAAGGTTACCAGGGGTCAGACTATATGCATAATAGAGGCCATGAAAATAATGAACGAGATCGAATCGGAATACGATGGGCGGGTCGTGGAAGTCCCATTAAGCAATGCCCAGCCGGTTCAATTCGGTCAGCCGCTGGTAATTATCGAACCGGCCTAATATATCCATTATCGCTAAAAATAAACTATATTAACTCAATCGCGCCAGGAGGTTTTGGTGACTTTTAAGGAAATGATCCAGCAAATGCTGGCTCGTAACGCCTCCGATTTGCATATTCGGGTTGGACTCAGACCAACTTTGCGTGTCGATGGCAAGCTATATCCCGCGGATGACCAGATTTTAATGCCTCAGGATATTGAGCAGATTTTATCGCAAGCGTTAACTGAATCACAGCAACAAAAATTCCATCAACGAAGGGAAATGGATCTGGCTCTGTCTATATCGAAAATGGGCCGCTTCCGTATCAATCTTTACAAGCAGAGAGGTACGATAGGTATCGCTCTCAGGCACGTAAACACTCAGATTCCTTCTTTCGAGGAGTTGAATTTGCCGGAATCTATCAAAGATATCGCTCAAGCCCGCAAGGGTCTGGTTATCGTTACCGGTACCACTGGTTCGGGTAAATCGACAACTCTTGCCTCCATGATTGAGCATATTAATTCCACTCGCGCCGAAAACATCCTCACCATCGAAGACCCGATTGAATATATCTATCGCGACAAGAAATCTATTATCTCTCAGCGTGAGGTTGGCGGCGATACCGAGAGTTTCGCGTCGGCTTTACGTCATGCCTTCAGGCAGGATCCCGATATCATCCTGATTGGTGAAATCCGTGACGCGGATACAATGGGAATCGCTTTGACCGCCGCCGATACCGGCCATCTGGTTCTAACTACTCTACATACGATGAACGCCACCGAAACTGTTTCTCGTGTTATCTCATTTTTCCCGCCGCACCAGCATCAGCAAATACGCTTACTTATGGCCGGAACGCTCAAATCGATAATTTGCCAGAGACTCTTGCCGCGTTCCGATGGCCCCGGTCGAATACCGGCAGTCGAGGTATTGATTAGCACGGCTTCGACCCGGGAGTATATCACCGATCAAATGAAAACGCCGCTTATCACCGAATTGATTGAGCAGGGTACCGTTCAATATGGCATGCAGAGTTTCGATCAGTCGATTATGAAAATGTTTAGATCCGGTTTAATTAGCTACGAAGAGGCTATGGCGCAATCATCCAATCCGGAAGATTTCGATCTCAGGTGCAAAGGAATCACCTCGGCATCCGATAGAGGTTGGTCCGAATTCGATAAAGAAGAAAAGGAAAACGATCTGGGCTTTTAGCCCGACTTGGAAATACTTTCGTCTTTTGCCGGCCGGTTACTGGCCGGCTTTTTTATGACTAATTGCTATTCAATCTTTTCATGAGGTAAAGGATTCTTTCGGAATCGCCGATTTTTTCGGAGTTCGTTATCTCGAAATACTCTTGAAACTCAAGCTCAAAATCCCGTTGTGAGTATTGAGGAAAGATATCTTCTCGAGTCGATAGGAGCCTTTGAACCTGTGAGTCGCTTTTGGGGATAAATTCTATGATTAGAAATCCGCAGGTTCGACTGAAGAAATCGGCTATCTTCGCCAGGGGCAAGTTATTGGATATCGCCAGATGATGAATAAGGGCCAGGGCCATAATTGTATCAGCCGGTCCGCGTTCTATAAATGAATGCCTCTCCCTGTTTTGCCAGCCGATACCGGGACTGGGATTTGTTAAATCGAGAATTAGAGGGAGGATATTTAACTCTTTTTTCTCCGCAGATTCGAGATAGTTTCTTTCCACGCAAGCTGGATCAATATCAAAGGAAAGCGTTTCAACTCCCCTGGATGCCGCCAGACGGCTGTAAAATCCGGTATTCGATCCGAGATCCCAGAGAACTTCAGGTTTGCTTTGATTTAGAAATTCCTCAATAAGCGTGATCTTGATTTTCTGAGTCTCATCCGAATAATTAGTCTCATTATAATAGTCTATCCACTCGGTATCGCGTGGCTTCCATTTTAATTTGCCGATCGCTCGTTCCAGGCTGTCTATCAAGCCCAGAAAAGCACGACGGTTCATTTTTCGCGAGGATACATTCCTTGTCTTGCCGGCATATCTCTTTTGACTTTTTGCATGAAGGTGCAGATGAGCAAGGAGTGAAAATTTCAAACGAGTGCGTAAGGGAAGAAGCGAACTTGTCAGATCCAACGGAGGCCCATCGATATATATCCTGAATAGTTGATTAAGGCGAACATCAGTATAACTCATCAATGCCAGAGGCGCCAGAAAGTGTTGACAGAATTGCCTGTAGGCGCTCCAGAGTTGCCCATCTTTATACTTATCAAATGACAAGGTATCGATAAAAATCGGGCGGCCTTTCTGAAATTGGATATTATAGGCGCTACAATCTTTAAGGGACATGTTATATTCGAGAGCCTTTTTTTGTATATTCAGCGTTATTAACGCGGCATCCTTTAACTGGCTGAAACACCATTCATAAGGATAGGAGATATAGGATAAGTGTTCAGGTTTAATTATCTTGTAGGCGATTTGATAATCGATATTATCCAGGTTACATTCAATATGAGGAATCAACAATCTATTATTTACAAGATACTCATATAAACCCGAATTAATTAGGTGATTATAATTATCCTTGTAAGACTTATTTATCTGGCGGTATAAATTGTCATCTCGATAAAAGAGGAAACCGCTGGGATCACGAAACGAACCTGAAACGGTTTCATTGATTTTTCGTTTTGTCATCTTTTTCCGCTCCGGAAAAAATCCTTTTTAGGTAAGATATAATCCTCTTCCAGAAGATTCGCAAGGTAAATAATGCTCCGAGCGCCGCGGCCAAAATTACCTGGAGAAAATAACTTCCGGTTCCCGGATCTAGATAGGCGCAAGCATTCCTGGGAAATAATAAATCGATCATTTGAAACGCAAACAAGATAGTTAACGGGCGAACGGTATATCGCATTTATTTTCCTTTCGATTGAATAAGCTATTATTGTCTTCGCTTATTGATCTTCCTTTGTTCCGACCAACTCACCGGTTATTTCGACGAACGCGTAAGGCTGTGACATTAAGTTAAAATAACTCTCATCGGCCAGCAATTCAAAATTCGTACTAAAATAGTGATTGAATATAACCCGGTAGCTATTTACCGGTGTAATAGAGGAGTAGATTATGTCTTTATTTTGGCCGGGTAGGTAATAGGCATTGAGAATGCCATATCTCTCTTTTACGTTAGTCTCGGCCAGGTTTTCCCAGTTCGCGTCAGAGGCCGGTCCATGATCTCCTTGAAGAATAATGATAGGCGGTCGGTCTGAATTGGCGATAATTTCATCTATTGTTTTAATTATTCTTTTTGATATATACTTAATTTGCTCGGAGTATCCCGCAATATATTCTTCTTTAGTTCCACCATGCTCAATATAAAGGCTGCCATCGCCTTTATAGAATGGCCTGTCAACCTGTACCGGCTCACCATGCTCTCCGAAAACGAAAGGCGGATGAGGGCAAATCACATGGGCAAAGACCATTTTCGGATAATGAATGTTATTCAAATGAGGTAGTTTTTTCAGGATATAATTAATCCGTTCCCGATGTAATTCATACTGGCTTTTGCCGCTTCTGCTTATAAATGGAATCGGGGTAGTATTAAGGACGATATTCTGAAATTCGCTGAAAGCCATGCCGGGAGTATAATAATAATCGACTTTTTTTAGATCGGTCATGTAGTAGCCGGAAGTGAAAGCAACCGTTTTGTAACCATACCGGGCCAGATGTTTAAAAACTCGGTTTTTAGATAATAAACTTTCCATTTGAATACAATCTCTGGCCTGAGGCGAGAGTATGTCAAATGATTGCAGGTAATCTAAATTGAACAACGATGTTAGCGATTGCTGGGTGGCGTAATAATTGCAATTGCTGCTATCGGCTATGATAAATCCTCTTCTTGTTAGCTTATCTAATAAAGCGCTATTATCTACATTATAAATCTGTCGCAGTATATCCTGTCTGCCATAACCATCCAGAATAATATGATAAATATCCGGAAGCTCGCCGGGAATATCTGAATTTATAGCGATGTCATTATGAAGTTCGACTTCCGATCTGAATATAACTGTCTGACCTATCAGAAAAATTTGAATCGTCACCAGTAAGACGGCCGTAGAGTTAGCTAGCCTGGTTAAAATCGCTAAATCTCGCCGGGATCTAATCGTGAAGAATAAACTAATCGATAAAAGGACTATCCAGAGTATAAAAACATTTATATCCGGACCGATTTTAGTGCCGTCAATACGAAAGTAAAAACGGCTATTGATACCTAGAAGATGACCGTATGAATAGAGGAATAATAAAAATAGTGAAATAACCAAGCCACTTTTTCGGGGTTCTTTAATTAACCGGCTTATTATAATTGATAAAACAATCGTAATACAGATAGCGGCAATCAGCGGCACAGTAATTTCCCCCAGTCGCATTTGGGTAATATTCCGGGCGGATAAAAATAGAATCGGGAAAACGCCGAATAGAAAAGGATGAATTATTTTATTTCTCAGTAGATTCAGCATATTTTCAAGTTACCTGCTCAATTAGTCGGAAAAATCATCAATAAATACTATCGACTGACCGAGCGCTCTGATTGTATCGTTGGTTTTAACGGATATAAATCATATTAAGTCAAAACCGTACTGCGGCCTGCCAACTTGGCCTGCCAACCTGGCCTGCCAACCTGGCCTGCCAACCTGGCCTGCCAACCTGGCCTGCCAAAGCGGCTTGCCAACTTGGCTTGCCAACTTGGCTTGCCAACTTGGCTTGCCAAAGCGGTAAACAATATATTTAATAAAGATACTACGTCAAGATGTTTTAGTTTTTGTCATTATCTATATTAAAGCAACAGCCGAAAACAATTACTCAAATAATCGGGAAATTCGGGCTGGTTTTGGATGGTGATGAAATCGATTAATTAACCGGATAATAGTCTATTTGAAGCTGGCGCTACGAGATAATAATAAATAATTTACTTTCATTCAAATGTCCTCTTTTTACGGTCATATTCAAGCCCAAGCCGGGCATGTGCCAATGTTAACTTGTTTCCCATTAGGCACTTAATCAAAGCCCTTCCAGGATATACGTTAATAGGCGTGAGCTTTAATTATATCCTGAAGACCCCTGATAATAATACAAATCGTTGACTTATTTGATTGAAGTGGTATATTTAACATTTATCGAAAGAGCGATAGGTAATGAGCTAATCGCTCGGGCGTTAATAAGGGAGTATTATTGTGTTTAAAAAAATCCTGATAGCCAACCGCGGCGAGATCGCCCTGCGGATTATTCGTGCGTGTAAGGAGCTGGGTATTACAACCGTCGCTATTTATTCCGAAGCTGATAGTAACTCTTTGCATGTTCGATTCGCGGATGAGGATGTTTGTATTGGGCCCGGCGCCCCGGGCGAAAGTTATCTCGATGCCAAGAGGGTTATCGCGGCCGCCGAGGTGACAAATGCTGATGCCATTCATCCGGGCTACGGTTTCCTGGCCGAAAACGCAGACTTCGCTGAAGTTTGTCAATCCTGTAATATTGCCTTCATCGGGCCGCCACCGAAAGTAATTCAATCCCTGGGCGATAAATCATTCGCCAAGCAAACGATGCAAAACGCGGGCGTACCTGTTATTCCGGGATCGGAAGGTATTATAAGTGATTATCAGCAGGCGCTGGAAATCGTTAAAAGTATAGACTACCCAATTATTATAAAAGCCTCCGCCGGTGGTGGTGGGCGGGGTATGCGTCTGGTAACCAAACCTGAAGATTTAAAAACGTCTTTCGATGCGGCGCGGACCGAAGCCAGTATCGCTTTCGGCAATCCCGCGGTATATATTGAAAAATTCATTACTAATCCCCGCCATATTGAAATTCAGCTATTAGCCGACAACTACGGCAATGTGGTTCATCTGGGCGAACGCGATTGCACTATACAACGACGTCATCAAAAGCTTATAGAAGAGTCACCATCTATCGCGGTAGATCCCGCTTTGCGGATTAAGATGGGGAAAGCGGCGGTCGATGGGGCAAAGGCGGCCGGTTACAGTAGCGCGGGCACGGTCGAATTCCTTTTAGATAGCGATGGTAGTTTCTATTTCATGGAAGTCAATACCAGAATTCAGGTCGAGCATACGATATCCGAGGAGATCACTAATGTCGATCTCGTTAAAGAACAGATCGAACTGGCGGCAGGCAAGGAGCTGCCGTTTAGCCAATCGGATATACAGTTCAGCGGACACGCGATCGAATGTCGAATTAATGCCGAAGATACCGAGAAGAAATTCAGACCCACTCCCGGTGAAATTACTACTTTCCATACGCCGGGCGGTTTGGGTGTTCGAGTCGATACTCATGCCTATGCCGGTTATCACATGCCGCCAAATTATGATTCGCTTATAGCCAAGTTAATCGTCCATGGCAAAGACAGATCAGAAGCCCTGCTACGAATGAGGCGGGCGCTTGATGAATTTATCGTTGAAGGTGTGCCGACGCCGATCGAATTCTATAAGACTATTTTTGAAGATCCAATCTTCATTTTTGGCAATTACGATACATCATACGTAGAAAGATTTATGGCCGGTCCACAGAAAACGAATTCGGCTAAACACGAGGAGGTCACTTGATTCCGGATGATTTGAAATATTCTAAAGAGCATGAATGGGTGAAAACCGATGGCGATAATGTTATCATCGGTATAACCGACTTCGCCCAGGGCGAGTTAGGTGATATTGTATTTGTGGAACTACCGGCTATTAGTGATAAAGTTGAATATGGTGAACCATTCGGTACGATCGAAGCGGTTAAGGCTGTTTCCGATTTGTTCTCGCCGATTACCGGTGAGGTTGTCGAAGTTAATACGGCGATTGAAGCCGATGCCGGTATTATCAACTCCGATCCTTACGGTGACGGCTGGCTGATTAAGGTGAAAATCGATGATAATTCGCAACTCGATCAGCTTCTTGACGCGGCTGGATATCAAGAGGTAATTGGGCAAAATTAATGACTTACATTCCCAATACGGAAAATGATCTTCAGCGGATGCTGGAGAGTTTCGGTGTATCCGATTTTGAGGACTTACTGAGAAATATCCCGGCATCATTGCGATATCGTCACGACTTGAATATTCCTCAAGCGCTTCCCGAACATGAACTGATAAAACACCTGGATGAGATTTCACGGGACAATAAGAAGTATGATGCCTGTTTTGCCGGTGCCGGAGCATATGACCACTTTATTCCGTCCGTTATCGGCCACCTAATTTCTCGGCCGGAATTTATGACCGCTTACACTCCATACCAACCGGAAGTTTCCCAGGGAACGTTACAGTCGATATATGAATTTCAATCTATGGTGAGCAGCCTCAATGGTTTGCCGGTCACGAACGCTTCGATGTACGACGGTGCCAGCGCTTTAGCAGAAGCGGTTTTATTAGCATCCAGACATACCAAGCGCGGCGAAATCTTGATTGCAGCAACTGTGAATCCATATTATATCCAAACCATCAGAACATACATATCCGGCACAGACCTGAATATTACGATTATTCCCGCCGCAAACGGCCAGCTGGATTATAAACAGTTGCGAAGTAGCCTTAACGATAAGATCGCCGCCTTAATAATACAGAGCCCCAATTTCCTGGGCTTGATTGAAAATGTCGATGATATAGCCGGGGATGTGCGTAATTGCGGCGGATTACTGGTTTTTGCCTATGACCCAATATCTTTGGGTATATTAAAAACTCCCGGTGATTATGGCGCCGATATTGCCTGTGCCGATGGTCAACCGTTAGGTTTACCTTTGGCTTATGGTGGCCCGTATGTGGGGCTTTTTTCCGCCAGGCAGGATCTTATTCGCAAAATACCCGGTCGGCTGGTGGCTAAAACCGATGATATTAACGGTGAAATCGGCTACGTTCTAACTCTGCAAACTCGTGAGCAACATATCCGGCGCGAGAAAGCAACCTCGAATATCTGTACCAATCAACAACTCTGCGCTCTGGTTACAGCTGTATATATGGCGGTGATGGGCAAAGCCGGAATCAAGCGTGTAGCCGAATTATGTTTATCCAAAGCCCATTATGCCGCGGAAAAAATCTGCGATTTGCCGGGCTATAAACTAAAATTCGATACTCCGTTTTTCAAAGAGTTTGTAGTTCAAACCCCTGTTTCGCCAAAGAAAATCATCAATGGTTTGGCTAAATATAATATCTTGCCCGGTGTCGATCTAAGCGGATTCAAGATCGGTCTCAAGGGTTGTCTGATGATCGCGGTGACCGAAAAAGTCACCAAAAAACAAATAG
The DNA here is from genome assembly GCA_024231855.1 of Candidatus Zixiibacteriota bacterium. Lineage (GTDB taxonomy): Bacteria > Zixibacteria > MSB-5A5 > UBA10806 > 4484-95 > JAAEQD01. Next base: position 57,106 of record JAAEQD010000013.1, on the reverse strand, counting down.
ATGAACTGGTGTTTAGACTATCAAAGGTGAAATAAATGCCCTATTGTCCAAAATGCGGTGAAGAATATCGCGTCGACCTGACTAAATGTCCCGATTGCGGTTTAGATCTGGTTGATGATCCAGCCGCGAAAGAAGAAAAAAGTTCCGATGTCGACTTAAAGGCTGTGCTATTATGCCAGACTAATGATATCATGAACGCTGAAATCCTGGAACAAGCCCTTAAGGATCATAATATTCCCCATTTGGTGAAATCCAGCGCCGGTACTTATTCGGGTTTTGGATCTATTTCGCAAGTGATGAAGGGTATCAGTATTTTTGTATCTGAAGCGGCTATTGATAAAGCAATCGAGATAGCGCAGACAATTATACCGGATTTCGAGTTGCCTGATGAAAAAAAATAGAATTATAATTACCATAATTGTTCTTTGTGCAGGGCTTTTAATCGCAACATGCGACAAGCCCGAAAAAGAATTGACAAATATTGAATTCCTTAACGATCTGGAACAAGCCAAATCGACCGCCGCCGCCAAAGGTCAGCCGCTAGTGATCGAATTCTATGAACAGGAATGCCCCTGGAGCAAATTATTGGATGATTCCACGTTCAGCCACAAAATAGTTATCGGTATGTCGGAGCATATGGTATTTGCCAAAATTGATGCCGATGAAGATACGATTTCGGCTCGGCATTTCAATGTGTCATTCTTTCCCACTATAGTCGTGGTAAACTCGGATGGTAATGAGGTCGATCGCCTGGTTGGCTACTACCCGCCGGCCGACTTTTTCAATGAAATTCAACTTTATCTTCAAGGTAACGAAACGCTGGAGGATTACCAAACTCGACTGGCTGATGAACCTGATAATGTCGACTTCCATCTAATAATAGCCGAGAAGCACAAACATCGTTCCTCCTGGGATCAAGCTCTGGAGTATTACGGCAATGTATTAAAACTCGGCTCCGAAGATTATCGATTCGCGATGGAAACAGCTTTGCTGGGAACAGCCGATACGCAATGTGAAAAAGGCGATTTCAGCGCGGCACTGGCTTCATACACCAGGTTTATGGAGCTATATCCACAATCGGATAAGGCCGAGGACGTTGCCCGAAAGATTCCTTATTGTTTGGCTAAAATGGGTGATTATGACCGGGCTGGCGAATTGTTCCGCGAGTATTTGCTGGACTATCCCGGTAGCGAATATGCCGACTGGGTTCAGGGGAAAATCGATAATCTGAAAAAGGTTAGCTTGGAAGGAAACTAGAATTGTACGATAAATCGTTAATTGAGCTTTCAAGCCCGGGTCGTACCGGGTTTTCATTACCCGATCTTCCCGAGCAATACAATGGACCGGAAGATTATCTACCGCTATCGGTATTACGCAAAGACAAACCTAATCTACCGGAGCTTTCCGAGCCGGAGATCGTACGTCACTTTATCGCGCTATCGGTGAAAAATCATCATATAGATAAGGGAATCTACCCTCTTGGTTCATGCACCATGAAATACAATCCCAAGGTTAATGAAGTCACGGCCAATTTGCCCGGATTTACGGCCGCTCATCCTCATGCCCCGGCCGATAGTGTCCAGGGAACGTTGGGATTGATGTTTGAACTTGAAAACATGCTGGCGGCGATTTCGGGTATGGACCATATCACTCTTCAGCCGGCCGCGGGCGCGCACGGTGAATTCGCCGCGCTCCTTCTGATGCGTGCTTATCATAAGAAAAACAAGCAAAACCGCCAAAATATTATCATCCCCGATTCGGCTCATGGCACGAATCCCGCTTCAGTGGCATTGGCAGGATTCAATACGATAAAAGTACCGTCCAATGATAAAGGTTTGGTTGATATAGAAAAGTTGGCCGCGGTATGCGATAGCGACACGGCCGGATTCATGTTGACTAATCCAAACACGCTGGGATTTTTTGAAATCGATATAGAGAAAATCGCGGCGGTTATTCATGATTGCGGCGGCCTTCTCTATATGGATGGCGCTAACCTGAACGCGCTTCTGGGACTGGTGCGTCCCGGCGATATGGGATTCGACATCGTCCATTTCAATTTCCATAAAACCTTTTCCACGCCGCATGGCGGCGGTGGTCCGGGTGGAGGGGCGCTTGGGATTAAATCGGCTCTGGAACCATTTTTACCGACACCGATAATCGGCCGTAAGACGAATAAAAGTAATAAGGTTTCTTATTATCTTGAATATAGCCGGCCCGATTCAATCGGCCGCGTTCATGGATTCTATGGTAATGTAGGTGTCGCGATCAGAGCCTTTACCTATATCCTGAAACATGGCCCTGATGGACTCAAACGAATCGCTAAAACAGCGATAATCAACGCGAATTACCTGATGAATAAACTTAAAGCAGATTACGATTTACCGTATGATTCATTATGTATGCATGAGTTCGTTCTCTCCGGCGACAGGCAATTGGCGAATGGAATCAAAACAACCGATATCGCCAAGCGTATTCTTGATTTTGGCATCCACGCCCCAACTGTCTATTTCCCTCTGATAATTCACGAAGCGATTATGATTGAACCAACCGAAACCGAGAGCCGGGAATCACTGGATAATTTTATAAGCGTTATGAAACGAATCGCCGGCGAGGTAAAAGATAATCCCGAAATTATTAAATCCGCGCCGAATAATACGCCGGTGGGACGCCTTGATGAAGCCGCCGCCGCGAAAAACATGGATGTCGGCTGGTAAATATATTATGATTTATCGACCACGGCGAGCTAACCGATGCCGCGGTTTTTTATTACAATGATGTTATGAATATTCTTTATTCATTAAAAAACATAAGCCTGAAATACCCTTCTCTGGGCGACCCGGATAAACAATCAAATATCCCCAATATCGCCCTGGATGATCTTTCATTAGATATTTACCGGAATGAACATCTGGTAATTCTCGGCGCAAACGGCAGCGGCAAATCGAGCCTGGGTAAACTTCTGGCCGGATTAGCCGGCGATATATCGGGAGAAATCTATTATAAAGGCGATAAAGTTACACATTATCACCGGGATGTTTTCCAGGATGTCACGATGATCCTTCAGGAACCGCAAAATCAGGTTCTGATGCCTACCGTCTCCGAAGAGCTGGCTTATCCCTTGGGGAATCGAAGAGTTGAAACAGATCTTATTAATTCTAAAATCGACGAAATGGCGAAATTGCTCGACCTTGATAAATTGCTGTCAAAAAGCCCTGATGAACTATCCGGCGGGCAAATTACTGCCGTAGCAATGGCTTCCTGCCTGATAACCGATCCGGAAACGATAATCCTGGATGAGCCCGATTCCCATCTTGACGGCCAAATGAATTCAAAGATGATAAAATTGATCGACGGTTATAAAGGCCAAAAAACGATAATCTTAATCACCCAGTATCCTGCCCTGGCTTTAAACGCCGACAGGGTAATCGTGCTCGATAAGGGGAAACTGATGAATCATGGCAAACCTGGTGAAGTATTCTCCGGTTTAAAAGAGTGCGAGAAAAGCGCCCCGGGCTTTCAATTTGATCCAAACGACGTCAATCTAAAAACGAATGGACAAAATCAGACTTTACACAAACCGGTCGATAATTCGGAACCGCTACTATCCCTTGAAAATATCAGCTATGCCTATGAAGACGAGATCAATGTTATTCAAGGTATTAATCTGGAAATACGCGCCGGGGAAAAATTGGCTCTGGTTGGCCCATCCGGGGCAGGTAAAACTACTCTTGGTTTAATTATGGCTGGTCTGCTTGAATCAAAAAGCGGAACGCTAAAATTAAAAAATCGACATCTTGCGGATTATCAAATGAAAGACCTTCGAAGTTTGAGTACGATGGCAATGCAACTGCCGGAACGCGCCCTACTCGGGGAAACAGTGGCGGAGGATATCAAATATGGGCCGCTAAATATCGGCAAACACGATATCAATAGTATTGTGGCAAAATATCTAAATGAATTCGGCATCGCGTCCCTCAAAGAACGCCATCCGTTTTCTTTGTCGGGCGGGGAGAAACGTAAAGTAGCCCTGGCCGGCGTGTTGGCAATGGAATCTGAGATAATCATTTTGGATGAACCTTCAGCCGCCCTTGACCCGGACGCGACCGATCAACTGATTGATCTTCTTAAGTCGTTGAATGATAAGACGATCATAGTAATTAGTCATGATATCGAATTTGCTTCATCAGTTACTGATCGTTTTATTGGCATAAATAATGGCGCGATAGCCTTCGATTTGCCGGCCGACAAATTTCTTTTGGAAAAACATTAATATATATAATTTCATTTTATCAGAATAAAATAATCTATCGGAACTTGCTTTATTGCTTAATAGTTTTAATCCACAATACAGAGATTTAAGATGAGAATTTTACTTTTAATATATACGATGATTTCGCTGGTTTTATTGATAGTAATCGGCGGGTGTTACGGGAGTAAGCCAACCGCGGAGAATATTCCTGAGTCCCCTTCAGAATTAAGCGGTTTGGCTACAGGTGCATACTCCGTAAGTCTTCAATGGCAGGATAACTCGGAAAACGAGACAGGATTTATTATCTATAGAAGAATCACAGGTCCGTTTGGCGAAATCGGCAGAACAAACGCTAATACAACCAATTATAACGATACCATACAGCAAAGCTGTATTGAGGCGCATTACTATGTATCGGCAAGCAATTCAAGCGGCGAATCCGCGATATCCAATCAAATATCCGTCCAGATGATATGCGGGGAAGGCCCTTAGAAAAATTCACCCTACGATAGGCTGTTTAGCCAACATGGGATGGGGCAAGGCGGGTTAATACCCGTCTTTTTTTATTACCAGATTCTATTGATATCTAACTTTTTTTGACTCTACCCGTTTTAAATAGTATATTGATCTCAATGAGATGAGCAATTGAGAATTAGAATAAATACCAGGAGGAAAAGAATATGTCTCAACAGGCCGTAATTGTATCCGCGTGCAGAACCGCGATAGGAACGTTTTTAGGCGGGTTGTCCTCGATGACCGCCCCACAGCTGGGCGCTGCCGCCATAAAAGGCGCGGTCGAACGCGCCGGCGTTGATGCCAATAAAATAGATGAAGTAATTATGGGGCATGTTGTGCAGGGAGGAGCCGGCCAGGCGCCCGCTCGCCAGGCTATGGTAGCGGCCGGATTACCGGTTCAGATACCCGCAATAACGATAAATAAAGTCTGCGGATCGGGCTTGAAAGCTGTTATGATGGCCGCCCAGGCAATAAAAGCCGGCGATGGGCACTGTTTTGTAGCCGGCGGCATGGAGTCGATGTCGAACTGCCCATTCATCCTTCAAGGCGTCCGCAACGGTTACAAGTTTGGCGATCAGAAGTTAAAAGATCTCATGATTTACGACGGCCTCTGGGACAGTTTCAATGATTTCCACATGGGCATTGCCGCCGAATACACCGCCGAAAAATCAGGTCTTACTCGAGGTGATCTGGATGAGTATGCCGCTAACTCTCAAAATAAAGCGGCTAAAGCCATCGCCGACGGCAAATTCAAGGATGAGATTGTACCGATTGATATCCCACAGAGAAAAGGTGATCCCGTAGTATTCGATACCGACCAGGGACCGCGTCCCGGCACAACCGCTGAGAAATTGGGCAAACTCAGACCGGCTTTCAAAAAGGATGGTATTGTAACTGCCGGCAACGCGCCCGGTCTTAATGATGGGGCATCTGCCGTCGTGGTTGTATCCGAAACATTCGCCAAGGAAAACAACCTGACCCCGATAGCCAAAGTCATCGATTATACTTCCACGCACCGTGAACCCAAAGAACTGTTCTACGCGCCTATCGATGCCGTCAATAAATTGGCCGGCAAGATGAACGTCGATGTTCACCACTGGGACTTGATCGAAGCCAATGAAGCGTTCGCGGCCCAATGCTTAGCCGATGGTAAAGAACTGAAATGGGATTGGGACAAGGTCAATGTCAATGGCGGCGCGATCGCCCTGGGTCATCCAATCGGCGCGTCCGGCGCGAGAATCTTGACCACCCTGATCTACGCCCTCAAAGACCGCGGCCTGAAAAAAGGCATGGCCACCTTATGTCTCGGCGGCGGCGGCGCCGTAGCCATGGCGATAGAGCTAGTTTAGAACTATATAATTATCCGTACTGTGGGTCTCTGTACCCGACAGTTCTTATGTTGTCGGGTCTCCTGACCCGACGACATTTTCCATGATAAGGAAACTATTTGAGTAGATCAGAGTTGTATTCCTTGAGGGAAGGAGCATATAAATGAGCTTATTAAAAGTTTCCATGGTTTACGCGGCCTTATTAATTTTTCTGGGCCTAATCGCCTTTGTTGTCACTGGGATGGAGCATAAAACCGCCCTGATTCCCGCGTATTTCGGTTTACTTGCTATAATCCTGGCACTGGTCGCTTTGATTGAAAAATACCGTCAGCATATGATGCACGCATTATCGATATTGGCTTTCATCGGTTTTCTGGGGACATTCGGTGGAGTAATAGATTTACTCACCGTATTCTCCGGTGGTGAGGTCACTAATCCCGGTGCCGCCACGGCAAAAGCGATCATGTCGATTCTATCATTGATATTCTTCGGTTTCTGTTTCGCGTCATTTATATCTACCAGATTGAAAAAGAAAAAAGACGCAACTGAAGCTCCCAAGGCTTAACTAATATTCTACTTTTTAATCTAAATGTTTTGCCTGTCATTCCCATGAAAATCCATTGGATCTTGACGACGGGAATCCAGGGGAGGGGTGGTATTGCTATAAAAATTGTCAAATTCATTGATGTTATTAGTCTAACCTATTATATTATGTGTTAAGCTGTAATTTAACGAATGGGGTTGAAATGGCATTAAAATTTTCCTGCCGAAATTGCGGGGACACAATCATAGTAAAATATCTTAATATCGGCGATAAAGCTAAATGCCTCCAATGCGGAAGTATAAACACTGTCCCCAAGATCAGCCGGGAAACCGATAAAGAGCCCGATCCTTATAAATATAATACCAGAGAAAAAACATATAGCGCCAACAAAAATGAAAGCATTTTCAAACCTACGGGCAAGCAGATAGTCTTTAGTTTAATTTTTGGATTGATTGTAATGCTGCTTAGCCGAGATCCCGACGATTCTGATTCTTTTGTTACAAAAGCTATGTATTATATGATTGGATACATAATTATCTATATTGGCGGTTATTTGCAGACTTTATTTATTAATGAGGAAAATGAAATTCAAAAGTTTGCGCATTCGGCTTCACCGAAAGATGGTCATTGCGCTAATTGCAAAAAGAATATTATTAAGGGCGAACTGATATTTATTAAAAAAGACTTTTTTGCCAGAATATTTAGACAAGAAATAATTCTATGCATTGAATGCTACAATGATTATAAGCTTGCGTTTATGAAACCGAAAGTGGAGAAGAAAAAGAAGAAAAAGAAGAAGTCCGGCTTTTTTCTAGAGTAACTATTTTAACGTATATATTCTAACGAAAGAGGGCGGACGAAATCCTTAATTAGTCTTCTATTTTCTTTCCTTCAATTTATCCAGCCAAAAATCAAACGAACGACCCGGCACAAAAATATCAAGCCCGATCGAAACAGAATCGAGCGGATTTTTGACCACATGTTCTTCATCACCGGGAATATAAATCGTATCGCCTTCGCCCAACTCGCACTCCTCGGATTCTCCGACCACCACGATCTTACCTTTCAATACGACTAACACCTGAGCGCTGGGATGGCTATGCTTCGGAGACTGATGCCCCGGCGGCTTGACAAAATGCTCGATGGAAATATCAGGTTGATTACATAGACTTATCCGTTTCCAATCTTTTTCAGGCTCGTAGCTTTCGCCTTCGGACAATTTTATCAGTTTCATTTTAGGCTCGCTTTCTATGCTAAAAGGATCGGTTGTTTAGACCGTTTAATTCGGGACCTACTCCCCGGACAATTTGGTGAAATCTATAATATTATTAAGAAATGGACAACAATTTTCAAACTTGCATCATTTCCGGGAAGGCGGTAATCTAGGGATGGGGAAGGGAGGGGGATAAAGCAGGAAAAGCCGAAGCAATCTGACCCAATCAATTGGTGCGGTACAAACTGAACATTCCGTAAAAGGTAAACATCAGTACATCTTATTTAATATCAATCCACTGCAATAATTCTCCAAAGCTGATTATCTCCTCCGTGACATTCCCACTGACTAATGTTTCCACCATCCTTATTTGATGAAGCAGCAACATCTAAGCACTTATTACTATGTTTTGACACAATCATATAGACATTGCTTACTGGGACTAGTGTCCAAAGCTGATTATTTCCCCCATGACACTCCCATTGACTAATGTTTCCACCATCCTTATTTGATGAAGCAGCAACATCCAGGCATTTATTACTATGTTTTGGAGTAATCATATAGTAATTGCCAACTTTTTGAAATCTCCATAATTGATTATTTTTTCCGTGACATCTCCACTGACTAATATTAGCGCCATTCTCTATAGAATGACTAGCAACATCTAAGCATTTATTACTAGAAACAGAAACGATATTATACCATTTCCCTTCAATTGGAAATATATCAATAGGTATTAGCCCAAATTGTTCAAACTCCGTTTCTAGAGGATCAGATTCGAGTTCTGGAAGATTTGAATTATCCAGCTTGGCACCTAAACGATAACCAGTTTTTATAGAATACTGCGCCAAGTTAGCTAATTTCCTCGCATTCGACATATATTTTTCATCTAACTGTGGTTTATCAGTTAGCACATGTTGGGCATAAAAATAAGCACTATTAGCGTCTTCTAACTCAAAATAACAGCGACTCAAATAATATGCCGCTTTTGGATCAGGTATTAGCCCGTAGCTTTTTAAAAGATGTTCTATAGCTTTATGATAATTTTCGGATTTAAAAGCATCATAGCCTTTTACCAGATTATTCCAAGCTTCCTTAGAAGCAAATGTTGTAATAGGATTTAGCATTATTAATATAAATGTAATAATGCCCACAGTCATTACAAGAGTTTTAATTTTCTTCATTTTATTTTACCTCCTCGGTTTCATCTAAATAAAAATCCTTCTCGATGGGATCATCAAATTCTTGTTCTTCTAGATTTGATGACGGAATTTTCTCCAAATACGCTTCTTTTTTAACATAAATAGCAAAAGCGATTAGAAAAACTCCTAATAATACAAAGAGAAGCCCGGGCGAAATACTTGCTAAATCTGCTTTAACTCCACCTAAACTTGTCGAAAATTTAAATTCGCCTTTAACTCCAGAACTAATTAAATTGTATCCAAGACGTATTGTTAGATAACCTAATATAAAACAAACAACCTTCATAAAAATTATTAATGCGATTGTAATTAAATAGCTCCAATAAGCTTCAGCTTCCATATTATGCCTCCTCTGTGAGGTTGCTTGTCATTAACATGCAATAGGTATGTGCTACTAATAATTTTGCTCGCAATTGATAATGTAATATTATGCTTAATTTCTATAAATTTAAGTAAGTAAAATATCGCTGTCAAGAAAAATCGTACTTCACGAAGATTCCATCGTTCCCAAATTCAGTTCTGTTAGGCAAATGTATGAGAACAATAATATATATAGAAATTGTCAAGTCGTATTGCAATCGTAGATCAGGAGCCTGTGCTCCTGATGCGAATTCTCACTCCCGGTGCCCCTCCGCTTGCGGTGGGTTCCCCTATAGATAGGAATTACTCCCCAGCCCAGCCTTCCGGAAAACCATACATCGATTCCGACTCCATAGCTTCCTTCAAAATCAACCGCGAGATCACCAGCCGCTGTATCTCGGATGTGCCTTCGCCGATTTCGTCAAGTTTAACATCACGCCACAGACGCTCGACCGGGAACTTGTCGGTCAAGCCGATCTCTCCCAGTATGCCGATTGCCGACCAGCAGACGAAATTGCCGGTTTCGGCCGCGTGAAGTTTCGCCATCGCCGATTCTTTCGAAAATCGATTACCCGAATCTTTCAGCATCGCCGCGTGGTATACCAGGTGACGGGAGGCTTGAATCTGCGTCGCCATATCGGCCAGCTTGAAACCGATTCCCTGATGGTGCCCCAGTGGGATACCATCCTGTTTCTTGAGAGCGGCGTATTTGACAGCTACATCATAAGCGCCCTGCGCCAATCCCAACGCCATCGCCGCTATCGAAACCCGGCCGCCATCGAGGGTGATCATGAATTGCTTGAATCCCTGACCCTCTTCGCCGAGACGGTCCTCATCGGGAATAAATACATCATCGAAATGTAGAAAACGTGTATCAGAACCTCGAAGGCCCAGCTTATTTTCCTTCTTGCCGCTTGAAAAACCCTCTGTGCCGTGAGTCACCACAAATGAGGAGATACTTTTAGTGCCAGCCTCTTTTGATGTTCTTGCGGTGAATACGCACGTCTGGCAGATACCGGCGCTGGTGATCCAGCATTTAGTACCGTTGACTTTATAGCCGCCATCGACTTTCTCAGCGAATGTCTTGGTGCCGCCGGCGTCAGAGCCCGCGCCCGGCTCGGTTAAACCAAAGGCCGCCAACTTGCCGCCGGTGGTTATATCGGGAAGGTACTTATTGCGTTGATCTTCATTACCGAATTTATAAATCGGGAAATTGCCCAGCGAATTGTGCGCCGCCACCGTGATACCAGTCGAACCGCAAACTCTCGACAGTTCCTCGACCGCAATCGCGTAAGTCAGGGTATCGGTATAGGTGCCGCCGTATTTCTTATCGACCTGCATTCCCAGAAAACCCAGCTCGTTGAGGCGGGGGACTACGTGATCCGGGAAAATCTGGTCATGATCGATCTGCGTGGCATAACTGGCAACTTCGTTCTCGGCGAACTCCCGAATCTTCTTTCTATATTTATCGTGTTCAGGTGTTGTCCACATATTATTTCCTAAATTCTTTTTAAAGTTAAAACCGGCTTGCCTCGTTTACAGATTTTTCCTATCCAGATTTCTGTAAATTACCATCCTCTGGGCTTCCGATGTCCCCTCATAGATTTCGGTAACACGGGCGTCACGGAAATAACGCTCTACCGGATATTCTTTCACATAGCCGTAGCCGCCGTGAATCTGCACCGCCTGGTTGGCCACCCAGTTGGCGGTCTCCGAGGCGGACAGCTTAGCCATAGAGCATTCCTTTGAGGCACGGCTCTTGTCCTTTAAAAATGCCGCTTTATGAACCAGCAGGCGAGAGGCTTCGATTTTAATTGCCATATCGGAGAGCTTGAACTGGATCGCCTGGAAATTGGCGATTGGTTGGCCGAACTGTTCACGTTCGTGCGCGTATTTGTAGGCTTCCTCGAATGCCGCCTGGGCGATACCCAGCGCTTGAGCCGCGATACCGATCCGCCCGTTATCTAGTAGTATTAATGCTATTTTAAATCCTTCGCCCTTTGTGCCGATTAAATTTTCCTTGGGGATTTTACAATCGACAAAAGAAACTTCTCTGGTATCTGATGGTTTAATGCCCATCTTTTTCTCTTTTGCGCCAAGATTCAATCCGGGAGTATCTCTTTCAACGATAAAGCACGATATTCCCTTGTCGCCTGCCGCTTTATCGGTTAGCGCGAACACGATGAACACACCGGCATGACCGGCCGATGTTATCCAGCTTTTCGTACCGTTAAGCACATAGCCGTCATCAACCTCATCGGCTGTAGCCTTAAGCGATCCCGCGTCCGTACCCGCTCCGGGTTCGGACAGGCAATAGGAGCCAAAAAGTTCGCCCGATGCCATACCTTCGAGGTATTTCTTTTTCAATTTATCCGAGCCGAATTGATAAACCGCCTGGCTGCAGAGAGAATTATGCACCGAGATTCCGACCATCACACCAGCCGAACCGCGGGCCAGCTCTTCCATGGCGCAAGTGTAGGACAGTGTATCCAGCTCCAGGCCGTCGTATTCCTCGGGCAGAAGCATCCCGAAATAGCCCAACTCGGCTAATTCGTCATATATCTCCTGCGGCACCTGCTCATCTTCATCCATTTTCTCCGCAATCGGCATCAACTTCTTCTCGGCGAATTCGCGGGCTGCTTCGGCCATCAGTTGTTGATCTTCACCAAGTATAAAATCCATTTATCACCATCCTTATAGTTTTACTTATTATAATCAAAAAAGCCTTTGCCGGTTTTTCGCCCAAGGTAACCGGCCTGTACCATTTTTTTCAGAAGCGGGCAGGGACGATACTTGGAATCGTTATAACCATCGTAGAGAACTTCCATAATCGCCAGACAAACATCCAGACCGATAAAATCAGCCAGAGCCAACGGTCCCATGGGATGGTTCATCCCCAGTTTCATCACCGTATCGATATCGGCAGCGTTGGCGACACCTTCCATCAAGCAGAATATCGCCTCATTTATCATCGGCATCAGCACGCGATTGGAGATAAATCCCGGATAATCGTTAACTTCCACAGGGATTTTGCCCAATTTATCGCATGTATCTTTTATTATTTTGTATGTCTCATCGGTTGTGGCGATTCCTCTGATAACCTCGACCAGCTTCATCATCGGTACCGGGTTCATGAAATGCATCCCGATAACCTTGTCGGCCCGATTGGTAACCGCGCCAATTGCCGTAATCGGCAGGGAGGAGGTATTCGAAGCCAGGATAGCATGTTCCGGGCAAACTTTGTCGAGTGTCTGGAAAATTTCCTTTTTGACTTCCATATTCTCAAAAACCGCCTCGATTACGAGATCAGCTTTGTCGGCTTCCTCGAATTTCAACGTTGGTCTGATATGCCCAAGCGTCTCAGAGATCGCCTCAGCCTCGATAATACCTTTCTTGGCTTGACGTTCGAGGTTTTTCTTGATTATCGAAAGCGCTCGATCCAGAAATTCCTGTTTGGTTTCGATTAACAGCGTTTCATAGCCATTTTGAGCGAACACATGAGTGATGCCATTCCCCATTGTTCCGCCGCCGACAACTGCCACATGCTTTATATCCATCTGTCCTCCAATACGATATGATTTAGTAGGCGATTAATTGACCCATATTTATGGTCTATACCCACTTAGCGAACTTTTTCACAAACTTGGTCGATAAGATATAATATTTGTAACGCAAAGTAAAGTACAAATAAGGCAACATTTAGCTGTCTGGTTGGAAATAACTAATCGAATTATAGTGACTATTCGGATTTATCTTGTATTACTCCTCCACCGGCGGCGTATACGGACACCAGCGGATCTCTGGCTGTTGTTGCCTGAAATAATTCACCAGAAATGTCACATCAGAGCCGATAATCCGGCAATCGCCGTTAGCATCGGCGGCGCAGAAATGCCATGACTCTACGATCGGATTCCAACAGGAGTCGGGGGGAATAACATCGCCTCGGAAATAATTCACCAAGAACGTCACATCGCTGCCGATTACATATTCATCACCGTTTGCATCGCCAGGAGTATAATCCCAGTTAGTCAGGTTGCCACACCCGATACCATATGCGCCAATATGCATGCCGTAATCTGGATTACCCAGCGAATCGGCTCCGGCTCCTACGCAACATGATGTGTCGGCTAACTCGAAATTATTCGTATCGGGATAGCAGAAATCAGGATCGCAATCGATATTGCCCTCACCCGGCCAGCCGCCCTGGATATTGGAATAGGTAATAGGGGAATTGGATAAGGTTGATACTTCATTTTGCCGGATAATATTATTTCTTATTGCAGTTAATGAATCGTTGCATGTTAAACCGCTGCTAGTATTACTATAAATAGTATTACTTAATAATGATGAGTAGCAGGAATCGTTCTCACAATTTAGAAATATACCACCATCATTTCGAGCTATCAGATTATATCTAATGTCGACGTTGCCTTTGCAATAGATACCACCGCCGCCGGAGGCGACTATATTATCGATAATTATATTATTATATATAGAAGCATAGGAATCTCGTCGGCAGTAGATTCCGCCACCATAGTGAGTTTCATTGCCTTGAATTAGATTGAAAATTATTAAAGGGCTAGAATTAATTCCGCAATATATTCCGCCGCCATAACCATTAATAGCTCCATCACTGGCATTATTCACTATTGAATTATTCGTGATTATTGGACTGGATTCGCTAATGGAAATTCCTCCCCCTGTACACCAGCTAATTCCGCCATTATTGGTCATTGTGTTATTCTCAATAACGGGCGTTGAATTATCATCGACACGAATAGCGCTGCAAGAGTTATAATTAAAAAAGTTGGATGATATTATCGGATTGGATTGGTTGTTACATTTACAGCCCACATAACAGAATGTGAACGTATTATCTGTAATTTTGGGTTCAGCATTTTCAGTGCAATAAATCCCATAAAAGTTCTGATCAAAGGTGTTGGATTCTATCGTCGGATTGGAATTTGCAATGTATATTGCGTAGTCTTCATATGATTCGTCAAAAAGACGTGCGCCCGTAATTGTGAAACCCGTTACAATGCAGTTGTCGTTTTCGCCATTATCGATAGAAATTAGCGTGTGAACCGAATCCTGGCCTTCAATAATCGTAGAATCGATATAATTCTCATTTCCAGTTGTTAAATACAATGAAGATAGAGTTATGTTTTTACCATTCAAGCTGAATGATTCAAAATATACACCGGGATGGACTAATACCGTATCGCCATCAGATGAGGCATCGATACCAGCTTGAATAGTGGTATAATCATCAGGTATGTTATGAACAACGGCGGATACGGGGCTTGTTAGTAATGCCATTATCAAAAGACCAATTGCAAAAAATACTTTTCTCATAACTTATTCCTCCAAAGGCGGCGTCTGCTCACACCATAAAACTGATGGCTGTTCACTGCGAAAATAGTTTACCATGAATGTCACATCCGAACCAATCAATAGGCAGTCGCCATTTGCGTCGGCTGCGCAATAGTGCCAATCCTCGGTGAAATAGTTCCAGCACGAATCGGGGGGAGGGCCGCCGGCGCTTCTGAAATAGTTCACCAGATAAGTAACATCACTGCCGATCACGTTGTCGTCGCCGTTGGCGTCACCGGGAGTGTAATCCGTTGGTGGAATGAAGAAGACAGGGCTGAAATATTCTATCAAGTTTCTGTCAGGGCCATCAGTTTCTACCCACGATCCGGACCTGTATTCATCTATGCCAAAACTCAGACAATCCAAAGTATCACCGGCTAGCGAAATATCATCAGTTACTTGAAGTGCGTAAGTCAGTATCTTAGTAGGTGTTTCGGCATAAAGCGGCTGATCTCCAAAGACATTATCCGAAAGAGCAAAATGCCAGTTGGCAATCCAATCCTGTGGATTAGGAGGAGAATCCGATAGTCTGAAAAAATTTGCTTTCCAATCAATGATTGGGTAGTATACGCATTCTTCCAATATAAATGAATTGAAGCAATCTGTCGATGCCCCAAGCTTGGCATCTATAGTATATATTATATAAGGTGATTGAATATATACATCAATATCGAGCGTATCACCGGGGTAAGTAAATACCGGCGAACCATCTGGATTGCCGTACCAAATGGTAGCTTCCGGTGGGCAACTGCTATGTTTTGCCTCGATATCGTTATCGGGGATTTCATCAGTTTCGAGAATCGTGTAAGATTCTATAACGAACGTCGTATCACTGGTTACTTCCAATGTGGGAGCAAAAGTAATTATCTCGGCGGTTAAACCTGAAAGATAAAAATCATAAATCGTATCTGCCAGAAACGGTTCAGCCGCGTGTGCAAAACGTACTTCAGCCGCGATATCAAAAGTCTGAGGTACCGTTCCGTAATTCTCAACTACCGAAATAATTGGATAGGTTGAATCACATTCCATCCCGGTGGGCGGGCTGAAGATTTCGGTCGCTCCGACATCGTTAATTGAGTAACGTAACATTGCTATATCATATTCTAACGTATCGCCCGGGTAGAAACGCAGCTCTCCAAAACATTGAGGATAATAATCCGGATCATCATAAGACGCGCAGATACTTAGGAGAACGTGCGGCCGAATATTGCCGATGAAGTATCTACCATTGATATCAGTTGTATCACCGAGATTCCCAATATATATATAAACTCCCGACAATGTATCATTTCGAGTATTGGTAACTGTTCCAGTCGCATACGCGCCTTCGCGCAAAGTCGCATTCCTGTAAGTTGTATCCCCGGAAGTTACTTCAATATTGTGAAATATTTTATATTCGTAATAGGGATGGTAAAATGATATTTCGTTAATTCCCCAGACAAGATTTTCAAGCGAGTAACAGCCATTGCTATCGGTAGTATCATATAAACCCGAATTAAGGTCACAAACCAATACTTCTTCAATTGGCAACCCTTCGATGTAAGTAGTAACTGTTCCGGTTACAATACCGCCTAGAGTTAAATTCAAATAAGTCGTATCGCCGGACGAAACAGGAATGTTAGCTATAAGTGTATCAGGATAGAAAGAATGGGAAAGCGCAATGCTATAAACTCCGGGAGCTAAATTGTCAAACAAGTATTTACCGTTAACATCCGTTGTGTCATAAACCTCAGGATCGCTAATATTAATGTAAACGTCCTGGATAGGTTCGCTCCGCGAGTCTAAAATATTTCCGGTTATTACACCGGATTGAGGATCAGGAGTATAAAAGTAAAATGGACTGTAGTATTCTTCATATGTTAACTGCCCATGGTCGCCATAACCCCAGGCGTACGTTTCGACAGCGCTATTAGCCAGACAGAATACTACTTGCCCGAAAAAATCAGAATCGTTAGTTGTTGTCATAGCAAATGATAACAATCGTATTGGTTCAGAGAAATGGGTAGTTTGGCACTCAATGTTATGACTCGTCCACGACATCATCTGACTGGACCAATCCGAATCATTTGGAGGTGAACCATAAGGAGGATAAATATAGAAAGCATTACATTCCGGCACAGGCGGATACGTTTGCCCCTCGGTTTCACTGATAAGCGAGTTGATATATTGGTCGTTTGTTCCCAGACTAAGGTCGATATGGGCAATATCAATATCCTCATCGCATTGAATCCAGACATCAACCAGAACCGTATCATTAATGCCAACCACAATAGGCGAGCCATCCAGATTACCATACCAGATTAGCACATCCGCCGGTAGTTCCTGTCCAAATACATTTAATGTAGATATCAAAATCAACGCGAGTATTAAAAGCACCCTTTTCATAATCTACTCCTCCATCGGAGGCGTCTGTTCACACCATAAAACCGATGGTTGTTCGCCGCGGAAATAATTCACCATGAATGTCACATCCGAGCCAATAAGCAGGCAGTCGCCGTTAGCATCGGCGGCGCAGTAATGCCAGTCTTCGGTGAGCATATTCCAGCACGAATCGGGGGGAGGGCCACCGGCGCTTCTAAAATAGTTCACCAAATAAGTTACATCGCTGCCGATCACATTGTCGTCGCCGTTGGCATCGCCGGGTGTGTAACCATACGTATCTACGAATAATATCGGGCTGAAACTTTCGTAGACGTGATGAATGCCAAAATCCATTTGAGTTCGCCAGGTAAGCCCCGGGCCCAGGCAATTCACCGTTTCGCCCGACGGTGCGTCGTCGCTTGTTATAATGACGAATTTTAGTATCTGAGTTGGCTCAGGGGCGGTAAAAGGGCCCTCGCCATATATGCCGTCGGCGAAGGAAAAATAATGCAAGTTAATGTAACCGGGAATTGATGCCATAGGCCCATCAAAAAAGCCTTTTATCCAATCGAGTGGACTATAATTCTCGCTTTGATCGATGAGAAACGAACCGTAACAATCCAATGAAATACTAAATAACAACTGTACATCCTCTATTTCCTCATCAGATTGAATGAACACATCAATATCTATCGTATCATTCTGGCCGGCTATTATCGGTGAACCGTCGAGATTCCCGTACCAAAGAACGACCTCGGGCGGACTGTAACAATGCCTGGCGGTTGTATCGTTTGCGGGCCGTTCATCGCCTGGCAAGATAGTATACGACTTACATAAGTAGGAAGTGTCTTCGAGAGGGATAAAAGGATTATTGAATTCAAATACGCCTGAAATTTCGGATTCAAGATATTGATCATAAATGGTATCCGCGTGTATTAATAGAGGCGAGTTTTTCAGATAGGCCTCAAATATAAAATCAAACGTTGCGTCGGTTATTCCATAATTTTTAACATAAGCCGAAGGATAGTAAACTGAGTCTCTATACATTCCCGCCATAGGTATAATGATAGACCTGGCGGAAACATCAATCTCCGGTCTGAGTTCTATGGCAGCGTCCAGGTAGTTTTCATGTTCACCGATAACAAATGAGATTAATTTATCGAAATATAAAGGGTGAATAAAATAGACACCATGGCGCTTGGGAGGGATGTTCTGTATATAATATTCACCATTGATATCTGTAGTATCTTCGTTATCCGTATCCCAAAGCCAAACCCTGACCCCTTCGACAGGAATGCTGTCTTGATCGACAACTGTCCCTGCTAATGATCCAGGCCGCAATAAGGTGATATCCAAACTGCTGGTACTATCCGTGAATATGGCAACGTCCGACCTAGTATAGGTACTATAATCAGGATGGGAAAAAGCCAAATCGTACATTCCGCGATTCAGATCATCGATTAGGAATTCGCCGGAGCTATTCGTTGTATCGTATTTATCGATCCCAATTATTGAAACTTCCACGTTTTCGATTAGCTCATCGTCGCTGTTTTCAACAATACCGCTTACAGCTCCCCTTAAAGCCATTTCAATTTCTGTAGTATCCATGGGTATCACGAAAGCATATTCATAAACCGTATCGACATAATCCGGATGAGAAAATAGTATATCGTGAATTGCCGGATTTAAATCATCCAATATGAAATGGCCGTCGCTGTCGGTCGTATCTTCAACGTTTGTTCCAATTGCTTGTACATGAAATCCTTCAACGGGTCCGGTATATGAGTTTATAACAGTTCCCCTGATTGCGCCTGTCTCCTGTGAGATTGGCTGAAAATATAAAGGACTATGATATTCCTCGAACGTCAAATATCCGACTCCACCTCCATCAACCAATGTACCGCCCAAAATACTGTGCACGCCGCTTTCCAGGCACAAAGCGACATGACCTTCAATGCCAGGGTCATTAGCCGTTATCATCGCGAATGAGAGGAATTTGGTAGGCTCTTCGAAATGGAGATCGGGGCAATAATGAAATACCATCCAGATAAACGCCTGACTGGACCAACCTTCAACATTTGGCGGCGACGCTTCAGAAGTGTAAAAAGCGCCAATACCGCAATCGGGATCGTCCGGATAAGTAGCCCCTTCGCTTTCGCCAAACAACGAATCTATATACTGATCATCTGTCCCCAAAACCAGTTGAATAGTTTCCAAATTTACGTTTTCGTTGCATTGGATGTAAACGTCAACTAAAACAGTATCGTTGATATCAACTATCAATGGCGAGCCATCAGGGTTGCCATACCAGATCAACACATCCGCCGGCAATTCCTGCGCCTTGGCTGTTATGGAAAAAACACCAATAACCAAACCGATTAACAAAACTAATTGCTTCACAGTCTCCTCCTTGGCCAGGGTATAATAATCATATGTAATCGCATTTTAACCTCGATATGTTGCATGGTCGAGTTAATTTAGTTATAAGTTATATGCATCCTTTTGTCAAGAAAATAATGGAGATGTTATATATTATTTATTGTTCAATCGGCGGTGTCTGCGGGCACCAAAGGATTTCTGGCTGCAGACCCCGGAAGTAATTTACATAATAAGTGATATCCGAACCGATCACCCGGCAATCGCCGTTGACATCGGCGGCCGAAAAAGCCCATTGCCCGGTCGAATCGTTCCAGCAGATATCCGGGGGATGAGGTCCCGCGCCACGGAAATAATTCACGCCGAATGTCACATCGCTACCGATCACCGAGCCGTCACCGTTGGCATCGCCCGGCACATAATCGCAGACCGGTCCGGTAAAACAACCTATGCCCAGCGCACCGATATCAACCGTGGGATCGGGATTGCCCAGCGAATCGCAACCGGTACCCACGCAACAGGAGGAATCGGCCAGATAGTAATTGTCATCATCGGGGAAGCAGAACCACGGATCGCAATCGATATTGCCTTCGCCGGGAAAACCTCCCTGGATATTTGAATGTATAATTGTTGAAGCGCCGTAATATTGAGGTCCTGTGGGCGCGTAATTATTTCTTAAAATCGCATTTTTTACATATATAGGCTGATGAGCGCAAGAATATATCCCTCCACCTTCTTCTCCAGCAAAGTTGTCTATAATGGTATTATTTCTGCAATCTATAGCACCATAGCGGCATATAAAAATTCCGCCACCCCATCGATTATTCGCACTGTTTCCTTTTATTAGATTATGGCGAATTGAAGCGATGCCCCAATTGCAATATATACCTCCGCCATAGTCTTCGCTTTCATTACCAATTATTACGTTACCTGTAATTATGGGGCTGCACCATTCTGAGTATATTCCCCCTCCGTCAATCCCGGCATAATTGCTGAATATTCTATTCCCTTCGATTAAAGTTGTTCCTTCACCAATAGTGTAAATTGCTCCGCCTGCTTGAGAGGCATAATTGTTTGAAATCATATTATTTATTATCTTGGCATCACTTGATGCTGATACACTAACTCCCGCACCAGAGCCGTACGATAGATAATTTTGGGTAATCCTATTATTTACAATAATTGAAGCAGACTGGGTGCATTCAATTCCTCCTCCGCCAAACATTGCCGAATTATGATTAATTCTATTTTCTCTGATAATTGGGTCAGAATTATGGCATAATACTCCCCCTCCGTACTGATCGGCGCCGTTTCTAATCGTAAATCCAGTCAGAACGCAAGTACTATCCTCGCCACTATCAAATGTAGTCACCGATCCCGAAGAATCCCCATCGATAACCGTCGTTTCGATATATGACGTATCACCGGTAGTCATAAACAACGAGCCTAGCACGATATTGTGCCCGTTGAAATTGATATTCTCTACATAAGTCCCCGGTTGAACCAGTACCGTATCGCCATCCGATGAGGCATTAATACCGGCTTGTATCGTAACATGATCATCCGGTATGTTGATAACGGAACCAAATGATGTCAAAGAACCGAGAATTAACAAAATAAGGCAGAGGATGCGGGGAAGTATTACTCTCATTGTTGTACTCCTTATGATGAAGTCAATCATGGTCATCAGCCATTTTTATCCATTATTAATATAATATATATATCTTTCTTGTCAAATAGATTCGCTTGGCAGATTACCTGTATGATACTTGATCAATGATAGATTATTGAACCGAAAATCGGTCTGAAAACATCACTCGAAATAACCTCGGACAACGAATTCTATTGATCTAACACATTATCAATTAACGATTAACGACATTCGTTTCAAAATTTAACAATGATGGCATTAATATTACATACAGTCACCTGTAAAAAGGGAGACATTATGAAAGTTGCAACTTTGGTAACAGACTTGATAAAATACAATACCGGCTACCTGACCAAACATCTTACCAATATGGATAAGGCCAGGCTGGTATTCAGGCCAAACCAAAGGCATAATCCGATTATCTGGATATTGGGGCATTTAGTCGTTTCGCGGGGCAGCCTGTTGGAACTTCTGGGGGAAACGCCCAACTTATATGAGCTTAACTGCCTTTTCTCATCAGGCACCAAACCTCTGAATGATCAGTCAAAATACCCCGAGCCTGAGAAGCTTATGAGATATATGTCGCAATTCGGAGCGAATTTGGTCCGTCACTTAAACGAGGCCGGCGATGACCTTTTAAATCGACAGGTTTGGGGCGCGTATGATAATATCGGCAAGTACCTGGTTAATGCCTATATTCATGAGACATATCATGTCGGCCAGATAAATTACTTGATGAGTTTGGCGTCGGAAATTGTATCGTCAAAAACGCGCCTGAAACTATCGGCGAAAAAGAAACCCGGCACCGGTAAGATTCTTCTGAATAACCTGAAATCGGTTTTAACCGTTAAATAATAATGATGGCGTCATGGGGGCGCTTAAGACCGCGGGGATCAGTATGATTAGATCCCCGCGGGTAATATTTTAATTAATCCGACTCGAAGATACTATTAACTAAACCGATTAAGTATTGATGGATTTTATAAATGATCTAAACACCGGACAGCTTGAACAAGGTTGACAGTCCGTATATTTTCTGTTCGCGAACATTTTTCTTGAAGTCTGATATCTTTTCGAATTCCAGGCATTCTGGAAATTTATATACCGCAATTCGGCGATATCATCTCGCTTAAGATATACGAAGCAACAGGGTGAAATCGTAGCATCATGGTTGATCACGGGATATTTCCAGAGATGAGGGCAAGGTTTATCCTGATCGTTTTTCCTTATTTCGAAGTTTCCATCTTCATTGGCTAGCCTGTTCTCGGTAATCCAATAATTCGCCAGGCTCCGATTCGATCCCTCGCCATAGGGTAATAAAATATCAACAACCTGGAATTCATCCGCGCCCAGATCATAGCATACTTCGGGCAAGTTTTGAGTTTCGGACTGATTACCTCGATGCTTCAAAAATTGAAGGACGATAAGAGGATATTTTTTTCGTAGTATTTTTTTCGACTGGATTATTAACTTTAGATTATCCAGCAATAATTGATAACTGCCGCCCTGACGGTACATAGAATAGGTTCGCTCTGTTAAACCATCGAAAGAGACGATAATTCTATCCGGACCGGCCTCAATAATTTCATTCGCGCGCTCCTGATCCAATTTCATCGATAAATTACTGCTGGTGGAGATAACGAAGCCTTTTGATTTTGCGATTTTGCAATAATCCGCGAAATTGCCGAGCAGCAACGGTTCGCCCCAATTATACAGATGAACAGCCTGAGCCTTATTGGCCAGTTGATCCGTAATTTTATCGAATGAAGTCGGGCTCATTTTCCCCTTTTGCCTATCGATCTTGCCGGTGCCGGTAGGGCAGAGAGGGCATTTTAGATTACAAATATTCGTGATATCGATGATCACCTGGGATGGGTATGATCTCAACCGGACTTTGGTTTGCTTATACTCCAGGCGATTTAGAATAAAATTATAAATTTTACCGTAACTGAGTGTAGCTATAAATCGCCATAGATAAAGCATCCTGTAGCGCCAGGAGCGATAGGTTATATTTTTTAATGGAAATATCATTTCAAATCCGGCGCTTCTTTGGAAACTTCAGAAAATAAAACCCCCGCGAGTATATTTATCGCAGGGGAGTATTTTTCCATAATTAGAATTACTACCTTAACAGCGTGCCGGCGATAACCAGTCTCTGTACCTCGGATGTGCCCTCATAAATTTCGATAACGCGTTGATCGCGATAAAGTTTTTCGATCAGTGAGAACTCGCCAATGTAGCCATAACCGCCATGAATCTGCATCGCGTGATTTATACAGAAATTGGAAACCTCCGAGCAATATAATTTGGCCTGGGCCGCTTCCAATGAGAACCGAATGCCCTGATCATGCATTAACGCGGCCTTGTAAGTTAACATCCTGGCGGCCTCGACCTGCGTCGACATATCCGCGATTTTCCATTGAGTCGCCTGGAATTTGGCGATTGGAGAACCGAAACAAACCCTTTTCTTGGCGTAATCGATAGATTCGTCCAGGGCACGCTGGGCGAGACCAAGGCCCTGGGCGGCCACGCCGATACGGGCGCTGTCGAGAGTATTCATGGCGATTTTAAAGCCCTTGCCTTTTTGACCGAGTAAATTCTCCTTGGGGACCCTGACATTGTCGAACCAGATACGTCCGGTGGTGGCTGCTCTCATGCCCATTTTCTTCTGTAGGGTTTCGGCCTTGATGCCATCAATCAATTTGCCGTCTTTGCGGGCTTCGACAATAATCGCCGAAACTTTCTTGGATGGTTTACCGGCGGCTTCGGTTTCCGGATCGACTATTTTCAGAAATAGCACGAACAAATCGGCCACGTCGCCATGCATGATAAATATCTTCTCGCCGTTGATAACATAATCATCACCGTCGAGTTTTGCGGTGGTTATCTGATTGGCGGCATCAGATCCGGCGGCCGGCTCGGTAAGGACGAACGCCGGGATAGTTTCGCCGGTAACTATTTTCGGCAAATATTTCTTTTTCTGTTCATCATTACCAAAATGAATAATCGGATAGGTTGCCAACTCCGCGACCGCGTTTAGAAGACAAATTGCCGGATCGTGATAGCATAATTCCTCTATCAAGGTAGTATATTCGATGTTCGTTTTGCCGCCGCCGCCGAATTCGGGCGGCATATTCAGGCCGATAAAACCAACCTTGCCCAATTGACGATAGAGATCAAACGCGAAACGATCTGGATTATCGCGATGATCGAGGTCTTTACTGACCGGTTCAATATATTCTTTGGCAAATTCCGCTACCTGATCGCGAATTGCTTGCTGTCTCTCATCGATATTATATCTGGCCATTTCCACTCCTTGGAATTTATAGGATGTTCTCTTTTCTCTCCATTAAGTTATTATTTAAATAGTCAATTATCTCTTCTGTCGTGGCTCCGGGAGTGAATAACTCTCCAACGCCCATTTTCCTCAGTTTTTGAGCATCCGATTCGGCTATGATTCCGCCGCCAAAAAGAAGGATTTGATCGGCGCCCGCGCTTTTTAATCCATCCAAAACCGCGGGAAACAAGGTCATATGTGCTCCCGATAATATTGATAAGCCAATCGCGTCAACGTCTTCCTGAATTGCCGCAGCGATAACTTGTTCAGGGGTTTGCCGCAAACCGGTATAAATTACCTCGAATCCGGCATCCCTAAGCGCCGCCGCAATTACCTTTATGCCGCGGTCGTGTCCATCCAGACCCGGTTTAGCTAAGAGAATTCTCCACTTTTTTGGCATAACCACCCTCGATAAATCATTCAGAATCCATCCATGTCCGTATCCGCTTAAAAGATCATCGAATACAAACCCTATCGCAGTTTCAATTAGGGGAAAATAACATACAGCTCAAAGAAATGCAATTTTTTTATCTATCGATTTATAAGCTAATAAGTAACTAATATAATGGTTGCCTGAGAAAATATGCGTAATTAAGCGCTAATTCCCGCCGATATCGTAATCGCCATTTTGGCCTTTAACCTGGACATTCTGAGTCCCATTAACGGTCAGAATGACAGTTCGTCTAAAAAGAGGTATATTGGGATTATCATTGCTTGGTGCAATTGATTGGAATTCCACTAAAACTTGATCACCGCCGGGGAATATGAATCCGCCATCGAAGATGTTTGTCAAATCAAACCGGCCGGCCGGTCCACTGCCGCCCGCGACTGTGCTTCCCAGATTTCTGGTTTCACTTTGGCTGCCGCGTGTTTGAGTCATATAATTTAAGACGATTGAATAATAACTGGTGTTAGTAAATCTAATCCTGCCGCTGATCAAGTTTTCCGGTTCGTTAGAAGTATCCTTCGAACAGCTCGATATCATTAAAAAAAATAAAAACAATAATGTCAGGACTTTAAATCTAGAGTTCAGCATGTTACAATTATACAACATTTCTGAAAATAACGCAATATCTTTTTAAGCAATTTATTTTTGACAGATTGAGCTGGAATAGATATATTACTTGAGCTTGGTTGTAAGAAATGAAATGAGGTAAATATGTCTCAAGATAGATCGATTACGATATTTCAGGTTGATTCTTTCAGCAATGTTCCGTTTAAAGGCAATCCCGCCGGTGTCTGTATTCTTGAAAAGTCACTGGATGACCAAACAATGCAGAATATTGCCGCCGAAATGAACCTCGCCGAAACGGCGTTTGTGGTGCCGATCACAGCCGGACCATTGGTAAACGCCTATAAATTCAAGCTTCGTTGGTTTACGCCAACAACCGAGGTTCCTCTCTGCGGCCATGCCACTTTGGCAACCGCCCGTGTATTGTATGATATATATCAAGTTAAAAATGATACTTTAACTTTCGATACTGAAAGCGGCGATTTGATGGTCAGCCGTATTAATGATATGATTCAACTCGACTTTCCCGCCGGTGATCCCCACCCGATTGAGCTGCCGGACTACTTTAAAAACGCCCTGAATTTCCATCTGGCTGATATAGATGATATGTTTCATGAGGCTTTCCAGTGCCGTGTACTGGGGATGCTATTATTGCGGTTCAAAGATGCCTCGGCAATCAGCAAGATAGCGCCAAATTTCAGCGATCTGGCCCAGGCCGAGGATTCATTCGGCAGCAAAGGCGTAGTTGTAACCGCTGAAGGCGAGAAGCCATATGATTTCATATCCCGATTTTTCGCCCCCAGCCTTGGCATAAATGAAGATCCTGTGACAGGAGCGGCGCACACCGTTCTGACACCATATTGGTCTGTTATGCTAAAAAAGAAGAAGATGGTAGCATTCCAGGTCTCTAAACGGGGCGGCGAGCTAAATGTTGAGCTGAAGACCGATCCGAAAGGATTCCGACATCGCGTATTGATTTCAGGCCAGGCGATAATCGTGCTCGAGGGAGTTATGAAATTGGCCGTTGATGATTAATACTGATTCTGATAATTGGTCTGGTTGAACATCAGTATCTTGGCTGATAATAATAAAGCGCCCCTATTGTCTGTAAATCTCGTTTTCATCGAGTTAATATCTTGACTGCCGTCGGCATCTCTGAACCACTAGTTGAAGATATATTATTACCATAACATATCGCGCAATGTATTATTATTCTTAGAAATTAACATATAATGAACTAGCGCTGGGAACCAATCCTCGTTAAGTTGGTTATTCCAATAAAGGTAATGATTCTATGAATTCCGAATAAGCTATTCATAAACGGTATGGAATAAATCAGACTCATTTCACCGAAGCTTTCAGTCAGACTTCGACCGGGTTGGAACTGGCAAAGAATCAGGATCAAACTTATGATTCTGAATAAGACGCTTCTTAATTTTCAGTAATTAGATTATTTATATAGAATCATTTTAAGCTATTGCGTTTTTCGGACGTAATTTGCAAAGGAGGTAGAAAAAAGTTAGCAGCAATCTCCTTCATTTGATAAAAGGAGAGGTAAACTATGAAAACAGCTATACCCGACTATATGCAAAATTTCGTAGACGCCTTCAGGGAAGCATTCTGCGAAACGCTACATGATCCCGCGCTATGGTCAGAGAATATCTTTAAGGAAACACTCAACCGGGTGGGGGGGCAAACCTTTAATATCACCGATGTTCAGGTGATAATTAAGGACTATCTGACAGTTTTGTCGGAATCAATTAGAAGAGGCGAAGTCTTATAGACTCGCCAGTTTTTATTGTTTTTTTGAGTACATAAATCGGGGATTGCCGCAACTTTTCTTTTGAGGAGTTTGTTTTAATCCGCAAATCTCAGTGGCTATCCAATTGACGAGAATATGAAAATTGATGAAGAAGGGAGTCCGGTCAGCTTCATTAATAAGCCCATAAGCTCCGAGGATCTTCTGAAAGTGATTGAATCCACCATAGAGTCGGCTCAACAAGCATCTCGCTAGAAAACCATCTTTTTAAGCTAATTTCGAGAATAAAAAAAGGCGGCTCTTTTGCCGCCCTTAATTTCGATTTAATACGTGGATCAATATTCGTAATAAACATCCCAATCCCAGTAGTTATCTCCGGAAACAAGATGAACATGATAATGATCGGGATAGAAAGTTATCGTAAATTCGCCCGCGAAATGAACTTCCCGATTGGGCAGTACCTTATCAGTTTCAAAAGTACCGGTAAATTGACCATCGATAGCGTGACTGGGACGGCCATCGAGAACGTCCTCGGTCTCAAAAACCACCTCTTCAAAATCGCCCTGGAGAGTATGCTCGAATAAGCGGCGAGTATTATCGGCATAATAATGACGGTAAATATCACCGTCTAATGAAACCAGCGAATCCGTTAAACCTTCCCAGTTCATATTGCGATTGCGTGATTTATCCCAGGTCGTAAAACCCTCGCCACCTGGATCATAGGAGAAATTTCTTTTCAAGCGGCGTTCGAAACCATCGGTCTCATCATTACGGTGGCGCTGATAATTGCCTTCGGCATCGGCAAACCGAAAACTGTCTATCACCGAATGGCTCAGAAAATCATTCTCCCGAATCCACGATCTGATATGCCAACCCTCGCTCGAATCGTAATCGACCGAATCAGGTTCGGCAACTTTTGCCAGGCCTCCTCCAAAAAGCGAATCAATCGCCTCGATCATATCCTTGTTAGATTCAGTCATTGAGGAGTCAATGTTTGCTTTGCCTGCCAGAAAAGCGTCATCGTTGATATCGCCTTCGGTCATTCCGGTAGAATCATCGTCGCAACCAGCCATCATGATTAATACCAGTATCGCTAAGCCGATGTATAGGTAATTCTGTCTCATCTAATTATCCTCCCGATTTAATTTCTATTATTTAGACACTATTCAAATAGAATCGGTTTAATGCCTTTAGATCAATAATATTAGAAATAATTCAAAAATAACCGCTAATATAAAGCAACAAAATTAACAATGATGTTATAATACCTAAATACTAATACGTTACCTGACAACAGGATACTTCCGAATAATTAAAAAATAATTCGATAAATGGGCATATATTAGGAACTTTTTAGGCTTTAATAGGGGTACTAATATGTAAGGCAATTAATGCAATCGCCCAAACTGCTCGCATTTGTTATTACATAGGAGGGAGACTCACTTCAATAGTCTTTTTTTATATTGATTTGCGTTTTCCTGACATTGGAAATAATTTTTGAAATCCCATCCAGCCTCGTCAATAAGTATAGAGGCAATACAAAGCAGTAAATTGACAATTAAACAATATAGGAGAAAGTAAAATGCCGGATTTTAATATCGACCCGTCTGTTTTGGGCAAACGAGCTCATGCCCGGGTGTTTGATCAGACTGTAATGATATGCAGGAGAGAGAGCAACCGGTTAATCCATCAAAATTTTAAAAATACCATAACGAAAGCCGGCCCGAAAAATTCTGTGCTTGGCTGGAAGATGCTTATCCTGATTGGCAAAACAGGGAATTTACGCAATATTGCATGGGGATCGCACTAAAAAAGGAACGTCGCTATAATGAAGCCAAGGCTTGCTTTGAGCGAATCCTTGAAATGCAAATCCATCCGACTAAGCCAAAGTTTGTTTCCGTTGTTATGCAAGAGCTCAGTCAAATATTCCAATCAACCGGTGACTATTCAACGGCATGGGACTACTTGGACAAAGCTTTAGAGGTTAAGCCTGGATTGTTCCTTATTTACCATAACCGTTTATGCTTGGCATCCATAGAACACGATGAAGCCAAACTATTTTCCGTCTTTATGGAAATGGAGGAACAATTACCAGATTGGTATAAAAATGAACATTTAACAAAATTACTCAAAACCGACGGGGAGTTGGAGTATTTGAGGAACAGTATTCCTTTTCTCTGGAATAAAATTAATAAGGAGGTAAGGCAATGAATATGAAGATTAATCCCAGGGCTTTAACAACGATTTTAATCTTATGTTTTAGTTTGGTGATGATTTCAAATGCATTTGGGCGTAATAAAAGCAATTATGATGATTCAGAAATCACTAAATGCAAAATCGTTGAAGGAAAGGATAATCCCAGAACGTCACATGGCACTTTAATAGATGATGATGAAGCGATTAACATATCCAATCCTCGCCAAAAAAAGGATATTTCCTTTGGATATGAAATCAATATTGCACGGGATCAAGTCGTTGGGCTGATCGTTCCTGATATGAAAATCGGTAATATTAGTATTATTAGTTTGATTTCGATGGAGTATACCAGGTAACGATAATAAATCGTACAACATGTTTGTGCAAAACTAAACCTGCTTAGAGCATAAAATAAAGGCGGCACGTTGACCAAGTACAAAAAACAGGTACATGTGATCGAACCGCACCATGAACCGACAACGTACCAAGCCAAAGCTACCAACCTTACCGACCGGGAAATAGTCGAAGAATTTCTCAATAAGGCTCCCAGTGTGCCCAATCGGGATATCGAAAATGAATTGTATCGCCGATTGGCGCGGGGGATATGCAAAGGCGTGTCTTCGATCCGGCTTGATGTAAATCATCAGGATTACGAGGATATCGTCGGTGATGCCATGGAGTGCGCCTTGAGGAATATATACAGTTGGTCAAGGAAAGGTAAGCTATTTAGCTGGTGTTATACGATTGGCCGAAATAAAGCCCTGGATTTTCTGAAGCGATTTAAGAATGCCACCATTCCTTTTTTAAATATAATCGACAAAACCAAATTCTCAAATGAAAAAGATAATGCTTTTGCCTTAGAAAAATTAATCCCGGACTCTTATCCTGATGAGGAGCACGTTGTGCTGGCCAGGGAATTCTTCGAGCAATGGGAAAAGTTTTTAATCGTTTTGCCTTCCGAAGCTCAATCGATAATCATTGGTCTTATGGAAGGTAAATATAAATCTATAACCGATGCCGGAAATGCTTTCAATTTATATCCTTATGAAGTACGGAAAATCATTTCGCCTCACCTTAAGCCGCTTAAGAAACTTCTCTCGCTCAATCAAGCCACCTGGGATGCTGTTCGGCGGCTAAACGGTTTTCAATGGTTGAATACTCCAATCAAGACTGGCTCTGTTCTTAAAAAGAAGGTACCCGGTTAGTAATAGAAATCTTAGCTACAATCTTCAAACCGCTTGTTTCAGATCCCATAAACCAATTTCCTGATCTCGATGTCGTTTTCGTAATTGAATATTTTAGCAATAAATAAGACTAAGAAGACATCATAAATATAGCCGGATTATTGTGAAATCCCGGAAAATCATCCAGTTACAACATTAACATTTATAGACGAAGTGTTCGAGAAATTGAAAAATATTTTTTTACTTTAAGATCGCGAATCGTCAATAAAATAACGGCAGTTGCGAATGCTGATCTCCCGGGAAAGATGTATTCAGATCAAAAAACGAAAGATTTTATAACAAGGAGGTGTATCATGGTCATTTCAAGGTCTGTAAGAAATTCTAATAGGCTATAGTATTAAACAACTTTGACTATACAAATTGTCTATTACGAAAACCTGATTTCTGAGGATGAGAAATTAAGCGTTAACCCAAAACACTCAGAAAAGGAGTATGTTTTGCTAATTAAAAGAATCTTTATACTGGCAGCGATCATTAGCTTGATCGCGTTAGCGGGTTGCTCCGACACCAGTGATCCTAGCAATCCCGTTAATGAGAAAAATGATATCATCGAGCAGCAGGGCAAAATCGATTATGGAGATTTTCCTGATCTTTCTGATATAGATGCCAATCTTTTCAGCGATTTGAATATCCCGGCGTGTCTTGGCGGTAATTTTTTTGAATGTGATAGCGTTGCTATGAGAGGTATTATCAGACCTATATTTGAATACGAAGTTGATGAGAATGGTGTAATTACCCTTGAAGGTAATAACGGAGGCCGGATTTGTATTGCGTGGTCAAGTGGCGATATGAGGATTACTTCATTTACAGGGCATTTTAAAATTACTTTGACCGGTTGGGAAGGTAGATTTATTCCACGCATATTTAATGAAGGTTGGGTTTATGCGCCTAGAGTTTTTATCGGCGAGGCGAATCATATACGTGTTGAGTGGACTGTTTTCTAAGAAATCGGCTTATTATTGCATTAAATGCTTGATACTGTGTAGCCCAAAAAACTACAATAAGCGATACCACCAAATAAGCCCCGGGATTTTATAATCGCGGGGCTTTAATTTATATTCTGATGTCTTTTATTCGCGCCCATTACGCTGTCTTCTATATAGCGGAAATTTCTCGCAAAGCTGGCTAACATCATTCCTTACCTGATTGATTACGCTTTCATCACCCAGGCTTTTAATTATCTCGGTGATAAATCCGGCAATTACTCGCATCTCCTCGACTCCCATCCCGCGGCTGGTAATAGCCGGCGTACCGATTCGAATCCCGGATGTAACAAACGGCTTCTGCGGATCGAAAGGTACTGTGTTTTTATTAACCGTGATATTTGCTTGTTCAAGCGCTTCTTCAACCTCTTTGCCGGTGATACCTTGCTCGATAAAACTAACCAGCATCAGATGATTATCCGTGCCGCCTGAAACTATGTGAAGACCATAATTTTGCAGGTGCTCGGCCAGGGCAGCGGCGTTTTTCACCACCTGAGTCTGATACTCTTTAAATTCAGGCCGCATGGCCTCCTGAAAAGCCACAGCTTTGGCGGCGATTACATGCATCAATGGCCCACCCTGAATACCCGGCATAACTTCACGATTAATCGGCTTCCAATATTTCTTCTTGCACATTATCAAGCCGCCGCGTGGCCCCCGAAGAGTCTTATGCGTGGTACTGGTCACGAAATCGGCGTAAGGAATTGGCGAGGGGTGAAGGCCGCCGACAATCAAGCCGGCGATATGCGCGATATCGACCATCAGGTAGGCTCCGACCTCATCGGCAATTGCCTTGAATCTCTCGAAATCGAGGAAGCGGGGGTAAGCCGAAGCGCCGGCGATAATCATTTTCGGCTTGTTTTCTTTGGCTATGCTTTGAAGTTCATCATAGTCAATCTGTTCGGTTTTTTTGTTAACATTATAAGGCACTATATTATACAATTTGCCGGAGAAATTGATCGGATGGCCATGAGTAAGATGGCCCCCGTGCGATAAATTCATGCCCAAAACAGTATCTCCGGGAGTCAACATCGCCATATAGACTGCCATATTGGCTTGTGAACCAGAATGAGGTTGAACATTCGCGTGTTCGCACCCGAACAGCTCTTTACATCTATTGCGAGCTAGTATTTCCGCCTGGTCGACAAATGTGCAGCCACCATAATATCGAGATTTGGGATAACCCTCGGCATACTTGTTTGTCATTACCGAACCCAGCGCTTCCAGCACCGCTTCTGAAACAAAGTTTTCCGACGCGATTAATTCCAGGCCGCCATGTTGACGTTTAGCCTCGTTGCGTATCGCCTCATAAATTTCGGGATCTACATCTTTAAGATATGACATATCGCTTATCCTTGTTCGTAGTCAATAATTTTGCCGATCCGTCGGGCGTGCCGGCCGCCTTCGAATTCGGTATTGAGAAAAACATTTATGATATCAGCCAGTTGTTTTTCCGGCGTGAACATTTCCGATAGCACCAGGACATTGGCATCATTGTGTGCTCGTGTCAGACGGGCCATATCGACATTGCTGGCCAAACCGGCCCTGACGCCTTTTACTTTATTGGCGGCCATCGCCATGCCGTTGCCGGTACCGCAAATTACTATTCCGTAATCTACATCCTTTTTGGCTACCGCTTCAGCCGCTTTTATTCCATAATCGGAAAAATCCGCGCTATCTTCGGATAACGTACCGAAGTCTTCGAATGATATCCCTTTCGCGGTTAACAGCTTCTTAATCAACTCCTTGTATTTAAAGCCCCGATGGTCTGCGCCTAAAGATATCTTCATTGGACGTAAGTCAGCCAATTATTTTTATCATCGAAACCTTCCTTAAAAATGCCGAAAAACGCCTTCTGCAGCTTTTCGGTAACCGGGCCGCGTTTGCCGATACCGATTTGAATCCCATCAATAGTTGATATCGGCGAAATCTCGGCAGCCGAGCCGGTGAAAAAGACCTCATCCGCGATATACAAAGCTTCTCGTGGAATGCTCTCCTCGATTACTTTGTAGCCCATATCCCGCGCCAGGCGGATAACTGTGTTACGCGTAATTCCGGGTAATATCGAGGAGCCAAACGACGGGGTTACCAACGCGCCATCTCTGACAATGAAGATATTCTCGCCTGAACCCTCGGAAACATGACCGTGGACATCCAATGCAATCCCTTCGACATAGCCATGATTGATCGCTTCGAGTTTGATGAGCTGGGAGTTCATATAATTAGCCGTAGCCTTGGCCATATCAGGCATCGTGCCCGGTGCGTTTCTTCGCCAGGAACTAACACAGACAGAGACGCCTTTCTCGAGCGCCTCAGGGCCTAGATATTGGCCCCAGGGCCAAACCGCGATCGCCACCTCAATCGGAACGCCGGTGGGATCAACACCCAGACTGTCATAGCCGCGAAAAACCAGCGGCCTGATATAACATGACTCAACTTTGTTGATTTTAATAGTTTCGATTATCGCGCTATTAATATCATCCTCAGAAAAAGGAATTTCAATACGATAGATTTTACTGGAGTTGAAAAGACGCGTAGTATGCTCTTTTAAACGGAAAATAGCTGGACCCTTGGGGGTTTTATAGCACCGAGCGCCCTCAAAAAGCCCCGAGCCATAATGAACAACATGTGATAGAACATGGATATTGGCATCATCCCAATTTACGAATTTTCCGCTCATCCAGATCTTTTCGGTTTTATTAAAAGGCATAGACCCTCCATTAAATCGGTTATTCTGTTTGCAATCCGCAATATAATAAGGTGCGGCGACTTATAGCAACTAAAATCCGCAGCCGCCAAATTCAATTAAATATATTGATATATCCCCCAAAAGTTGCATATATTATAAATATTGTAATGATTTAGGAGAGGTTCAATGATATGTTTGAATTAACTTATGGCCCATTTTTCACGCGAAATATGCTGTCAATCTTGACCGCTATAAGCATATTTTTAATTATCCTTACCGGATGTGGTGCCAAGCCCGATCCCGTCCGGTTCGAGAGTTTTCGCGAAAGAGGAATCAGGTTAATGGTTGCCGGCGAATATGATAAAGCAGTCAGAGAATTCCGCAAGGCGCTCAAAATCGATGATAAAGATTCACGATTATATATAAGTATGGCTGAATGTTTCGAACAACTCAATGAATCTGATAGCGCCGTAACATATTATGAAGGCGCCATTATATTTAATCCCGGCGATTCCAATCCTTATCAGATTATTGGCGATATATATTTCGAAAACCAGGATTACGATGAAGCTATGGCCTGGTATGATCGAGCCCAGCAGATCGGTTACCTGAAGCCTGGGAGTTATATCAAATTGGCTAAAATCCATCAAAATTGGAATCAATTCGATTTTGCGTCGCAGTATTATACTCTGGCAGTAGCTATAGATTCATCCAATATCGATGGCTTTTATGGCTTGGGCTTAATGAAATTGATGGCTGCTGACACGGTTATGGCCGAATATAATTTCCTCGAAGCTATAACAAAAGGTCCGCACGCCCGAGCCGCGTACCGTCTGGGATTAATCCGGGCCGAGCGGAAGCACTATGATGAGGCTATCAAATATCTCGATCAATGCGCTCAACTGGAACCAGACAGCGATCTGGGACGCCAGGCCTATCAACGCCGGATAGAGATAATCATGAAAATGAAAGCAGGGCAGGAGTAGTTACTCATTCTCAAAATATCAAAATGGTACTTTTAAAATAAATCCCACTTCAATTACTGTTAACGATTTTCCTTACATAGAAGCTATAATTTTGTTCGAAAGGAGCCCAAATGCGCAAAAATCTATTGTTTATCATTGTAATTGCATTGATCATATGTCAATCAGCATCCGCCCAATACCTGAGCAATCCTGAAAGTGCTGTTTATGATTCGCTTTACAGTCGTTATCTGGTATCGAATTGGAGTAACGGCAGGATCGTTCAAATCGACTCAAACGGCGTGCAGAGCCTGTTCGTTTCGGGTAGCGGCGATTTCGCCGGCCTATGTATCGTCGGCGATAGCCTTTACGCGGCCTGCCAGGATGAGGGGGTCAGAGGTTACAACCTGCATACCGGCGATGAGGTTATGAATCGGTCTAT
This sequence comes from Candidatus Zixiibacteriota bacterium, assembly GCA_024231855.1. GTDB lineage: Bacteria > Zixibacteria > MSB-5A5 > UBA10806 > 4484-95 > JAAEQD01. The sequence goes on along the minus strand of JAAEQD010000013.1, from coordinate 21,309 downwards.
CCCTGACATTCTGCTTTTAAATGATATAACCTCGGATAATTCTGGTAACCTTTATATTTCCGATCCGCAGGCTCATGTCATCATACGGGCGCCAATAAACGGCGAGGGTTCAACAGTATTCGCCAGCACCAGTCTAAATGTACCCAACGGTATGGTTTTCGATGAGACCAACAATCGATTGGTACTCGTATCAGCCAGAAATAACTCGCCGATACAGGCGGTGAATCTGGCAGACTCATCGGTGTATTATATCAGAGCAACAACTATGGATATTCTCGATGGTTTAACCAGGGATCTGCAGGGTAACTACTATGTCTCGTCCTGGGGCACGAACTCGGTCTACCGATTCAACTATGATTTCAGTATCGGGCCCGATCTGATTTCCAGCCACAACGCTTCGCCGGCGGATATTTTCTACAATAAGCATGACAACAACCTGGCCGTGCCGATATTCTACGGCCACACGATCAATTTTGTCCAGGTAGAACCGACATCTATCAGAGAAAACAACCGGCAACTACCTGCAATAGTTGAACTAAATCAAAACTACCCTAACCCGTTTAACGCCGCGACCACGATCACATTTAGCTTACCTGAAACTCAACATATCTCAATCAATATCTACAACCTCCTCGGCCAACGAGTAGCTACTATTTTTGATGATGCAATGCCCGCTGGCGAACGCAGCCTGACTTGGAATGCTGATCAATATCCAACCGGTATCTATTTTGCCCAATTATTTACAGCAAATAATAGTAAAAATATCAAAATCACATTGCTGAAATAAAATAATTGGGACATCCCAATTTTCCGCTTGACAAACCGTCAAAACCGCCTTATTAAAGAACTCCCAGAATGGGATCATTAGAGCAAATAGAATATAGCCCTTTTTCGGGCTTTTTTTTTAGGAAAACAGATGGCTGATACTAAAATTATGGACTCAAAAGGCATCGCCCGGTCAATTGATCGGATTGCCTATGAAATACTCGAACACAATCAGGGCGCCGAGGAAATGGTGATAGTCGGTGTCAGGACTCGCGGAGCTTATCTGGCCGGACGGTTGGCCAAGGCGATCAAGCGAATCGAGAAAATCGAGCCGCCGGTCGGAGATATCGATATCACCATGTATCGCGATGACGTCCAGATCAGGCTGGAACAACCGATTATCCAGAAATCCAACCTGATGTTCTCAATCGATGGCAAAACTGTCATATTGGTTGATGATGTCCTTTTCACGGGCCGCACGGTCCGGGCAGCTTTGAATGTGCTTACCGATTACGGCCGTTCCAAAGGTATTCAACTGGCGGTGCTAATCGACAGGGGCCACCGCGAATTGCCGATCAGGGCCGATTACGTGGCTATCCAATTGCAAACTTACCAGGCTGAAAACGTGATCGTGAAACTCAAAGAAAAAGATGGCGAGGATAGTGTAATTCTTCAACAGGAAAACGGGGGAGATAAACATTGAAGCTTAGATCACGTCATCTTCTGGGCCTCCAGGGCGTAAAGGCCGATGAGCTTAACCTGATATTCGATACGGCCGTTACATTAAAACAGATCCTCTCGCGACCAATCAAGAAAGTACCGACTTTGCGTCATATAACGGTCCTCAATCTGTTTTTCGAACCTTCCACACGGACAAAAATATCATTCGAGCTAGCCGAAAAAAGGCTGTCGGCCGATTCGGTGAGTTTCGCCAAGGCTAGCTCCTCGGTAGTCAAAGGGGAGACCCTTCTGGATACGATCTGGAATATCGAGGCGATGAAAATCGACATGATCGTTATGCGCCATTCGGTTTCCGGCACAGCTTTATTTGTGTCGCAGAACTGCGATTCACAGGTTATCAACGCCGGCGACGGCTGTCATGAACATCCCACCCAGGGCCTTTTGGATATCTATACGATGCGGGAAAAATACGGCCAAATCAAAGACCTGCGCGTGTTGATAGTCGGCGATATAAAGCATTCCCGAGTTGCCAGATCGAATATCTGGGGCCTGAAAGCCATGGGTGCCAGCGTAGCCGTCTGTAGCGCCAGTACACTTCTGCCTTTTGAGGTGGAGAAAATGGGTATCGATGTGTATACGCGAATCGAGGAAGCTATGGAGGGCGCGGATGTGGTCAATATTCTGCGCTTGCAGAAAGAAAGGCAGTCATCCGGTTTGTTGCCATCGCTTCGCGAGTACTCTAACAGATTTTGTATCACTAAAGAGCGTTTGAAATATCTAAATAAAAACTTCACTATCATGCACCCCGGACCTATGAATCGGGGCGTGGAAATATCATCAGAGGTTGCCGATGGTCCGGATTCCGTGATCCTGCCCCAGGTGACCAACGGCGTCGCTGTCAGGATGGCGGTGTTATACCTTCTTAGCGGAGGAGCGAAGATCATTGAGTGATTTCATTATATCAGGCGGCACCATAGTCGATCCGGTGGATGGCTATTTCGGGCCGGGGGCTGTAAAAGTCGTAAATGGCAAGATCGCCGAGGTTATAAAAAGCAAGAACTCGCCCAAAGGCGATATTGACGCGACCGGTTTGCTGGTTTGTCCGGGCCTGGTCGATATGCATGTGCATTTCCGTGAACCCGGTTTCGAATATAAAGAGACCATCGAATCGGGCGCCAGAGCCGCCGCCGCCGGAGGCTTTACCTCAGTAGCCTGTATGCCCAATACCGATCCACCTCTCGATAACCAGGAAGCGATCAAATTCGTCATCGATAAAGCCCGAAAGGCGGTCGTCAATGTCTATCCGATCGGCACACTGACAAAAGGCCAGAAAGGGCAAGAGCTGGCCGAGATTGGCGATATGATAGATGCCGGCGCGGTTGCTTTCTCCGATGATGGCGCCGGAATCCAGAACGGCACGATTATGCGCCGGGCCATGGAATATTGCAAGATGCTCGATGTTATACCGATTTCTCATTGCGAATATGCAGATTTGGCGGATAACGGCGTTATCAATGAAGGGTATGCTTCAACCAAGCTGGGTCTGGGCGGAATCTCCAGAGTCGCCGAGGATTTGATGATCGCCCGCGAGATAATGCTGGCCGAATACACCGGCGCGCCGGTCCATCTGGCACATGTTTCCACCGCCGGTGGGGTAGAGCTGATCAAAAATGCCAAAAAGAAAAAATTACCGGTTACTGCCGAAACCTGCCCTCACTATTTCACCCTTCACGATGAGCTGTTAAAAGGCTACAGCACAAATATGAAAGTCAATCCGCCGCTTCGCACAAGAAAAGACAGAACAGCTATCAGAAGAGGCATAGCCGCCGGTTTGTTCGATTGCATAGTCACCGACCACGCGCCTCACGCCTACGATGAGAAGCAGCTCGAATTCGACTACGCGCCACCCGGCATGATCGGTCTGGAAACCTCGGTGGGTCTTGTCTCGACCGAATTGATCGCCAAAAACAGAATCACCTGGCTCGACGCCATAAAGATGATGTCACTAAACCAGGCCCGAATTCTCAACATCCCGGCCGGCACCCTCGATACCGGCGCCGCCGCCGACATCACGCTCATCGATCCCAAAATTCAATGGACGGTCACCGAGGACGCTTTCCACTCCCTATCGAAGAACTCGCCCTATATCGGCAAGGAGCTAACCGGCCGAGTAGCGCGGACGATTGTGGCGGGGAAGACGGTTTACGAACTGGGGTAAGATTACTGCTTTAAGCAGATAATATCATACTTGTTGCATGCAAATTTATGTTAAACTGTATGCGTTTCGATCAAATAGAAAGTTTGTATAATAATAAGTTGGGCAGAAGGAGAAATGATGAATAATAATTTTTCAGCCGAGTTCCTTAAAGTAATGCCTCCAGAGACATCGTTTGGCAATGCATGGGAGTCTTTATGTTACGACTTGTTGTTCGCTGAACACGGTAATGATGGCTTGCAGCGATTGAATGCACCAGATTGCGGAATCGATATACTGCGGAGAAAAGCGGAAACAGCAATTCAATGTAAGAGCGATGAGCGTGGATCTTTTGGGTCACTATCAGCGGGGGAGAGTGTCAAGTCGCTAAAAGCGGCTGTGAAAGTGAAAAATGAAATTCCGTGGCAATGCTACACTTTTGCATCAAACGCAAACTATACTGGCAGTGCCTATAAGAATATCATGGCGGAGGGAAATTCTCTAGGTATTGATTCTGAAAAGATTGAGTTCCTTGGGCCAGAGTACTGGAATGAGTTATGCTCAAAATACTTCGAGCGTGTCAGAGAGAGGTTTGATTATCGTGTAACCGTGACTGAGGAGCAAGTTATCGAAGCTTTCCGTAAGGCACGTTATTTCGATAAGTATGTTGATCAGTATGCTGGACTGATTTCAAAGGGAGATTTGGTACTAAAAATTAAAAATAATAGAACGCCGATTGAGTTGGAGTTTCCGTTTTCGCCTGAACTTACCGTTGAGAATTGTGTTGATGCAATTAGAGAACTTTTAGGAATCTCATTAAAATGGACAAACTTTTCTGACCTTGGCACTTCTACTGGCCCGTCTATTTCTCTAACGGTTGATCAATATGCGCAATCGTTTAAGCAGACTATCGGTGAAATAAAAGCCAAAAATCCTGGCAAAGAACTCGAATTCTGGATTAAACTCGTTTGGAAAGATAAACCTCAAGATAAGGATAAACTCCAATATAATCCCGTGCAACTTAAACTCTTTTGTAGAAGTGTGAAAATTGAATTTCATCATCTCGAGCGGCAATTGCTCAAAGTACCTGAGCGAAAACAACGCACACTTGAACGGGCCGAGACATTAGTACAATCCATGATATGGGACGCCGCACGTAAGTTGAAGAATCCTGGCGCCACCATTGAAAATACCTAGCAAGGCGATGAAGCAGACCATCAGCTTTTCTCGTTCCCAAACTCCGTTTGGGAACCGGCTTGTACCCAAAACTCCGGTTTGGCTAGTATTCATGCAGTATTGTCAGAATTAAATCCCCGCTTTTAATCCCACCCCCGGCAAATCACTTGAACAATATCAACAGATGCTATATACTTAGATCGATGAATTAACCGTACTGTCAGGACTTTGTAGTTGGCGGAGATACTGAAGCACGACATGACAATCAAAACAGGAGGTCTTTTTTGAAAAACGCACTGTTAATCAACGCACATCAACGTTATGAAGGTTTTGCCGAAGGAAAACTTAACCAAACTCTTATAGATGCCGCCAAAGATTTGTTAAGCGGCAATGGCTATGAAATCAAAACAACTATTGTGGAAAAAGGTTATGATATCGCCGATGAGCTGGAGAAGTACAAATGGGCGGAGGTCGTATTCGTGCAAACTCCGGTTTATTGGATGAGCGTGCCTTATATTTTCAAGAAATATATCGATGAAGTACATACCGCGGGTATCGGCGAAGTGCTATGCAAGGATGATGGCCGAACACGTTCGGACTTGAGCAAAAAGTACGGATCGGGTGGACTCATGCAGGGCAAGAAATATATGATTTCCACGACATGGAACGCCCCGGTTGAAGCATTAGAAGACCCTGACCAGTTCTTTGAGGGCAGAGGAATCGATGGAGCATTTATGTGGCTGCATAAAAATTATCAGTTCTTTGGGATGGAGCCATTGCCGTCATTTGCCTGTCATGATGTTCTTAAAAACGCGGATGTTGAAAATGATCTAAAACGATTCAAGCAACACTTGAATAGCGTGTTTAATAAATAAATTTCCTAATATATTGCCCGGTGCACATAGCTTGTTGCGGGTTAGCTCAAGAACAAGCAGTATTTTAACATATTAAGCTGTGCCGCCAGGTCTCCGTACCTGGCGGAATTCATTTGAACAATCTCAACAGATATCATATAGTTACCCCCATGAATTACAAAACCGTGCTTTTCCCAATCCTCTACGCGATCGCCGCGGTGGTCATTATCTCGATGGTCAAATCACCCGGGCTGGCCGGCGAGCGCGCCGGTATCATCGCCATGAGCCAATTCGAGGGGCATAAGCCTTTTCAATACCGGGTCCTGATACCCGCCACAGTCAGGATTATCGAGTTTTTAACACCCGCGTTTATCGAAAACAAAGTCAATCAGCTTGCCGCGGACCGTGTTGAAAAGATCACTGAATCTGGCCTTCAGGGATTAAGTGAGGATAAAGCCAGAAGGCTTGGTCTATATGGTTATAGATGTGTTGCCTATATAATTCTCAACTGGTTTGCCTTATTCCTGTTTCTGCTGACACTTCGATATCTGGCGCTATCAGTTAAAGCTTTTTCCAGGCTGACCTGTGACTTGCTGCCATTAGGGATGATAGCCGTTATGCCGATTTTTTTCGATTATGGCAATTTCGTTTATGATTTTTCTCATCTGTTTCTATTCACACTGGGCTTACTCATGATGTATCGGGAGCGCTGGCCGGCCTTCATAATCATCTTTGTAGTGGCATTGCTCAATAAAGAAACAGCGGTCATGCTGACTGTAATTTTCGTTTTTTATTTCCATTCAAAAATTCCTCGTCAGATGTTTTTAAAATTGCTGGTCATGCAGATATCGATTTTTTTCATAATCAAGCTCTCGCTATATTTCCTTTTCCAATCAAATCCCGGCGGCATAGTGGAATGGCATCTGATACATAATATTCAGCAGATGTCGCGTCTTACATATTATTTCCAATTCGAGTCGATAGGGAAGGGTTTATTTTCGCCTTTTTATATCCCGATCCCCGTGCCGCATGGTTTGAATTTACCTATGTTCGTACTTGTTATCGCATTGGCAGTCTATAGATGGCGAGAAAAACCGGCGTTTCTGAGAATATCCACGAGCTATTTCGCGATATCACTTATATTAGGCTTCATGTTCGGGATATTCTGTGAATGGAGATCGTATTATGACGCTCTGCCGATTATTTACCTGTTGAGCGCGCTTGGAGTTATCAAATTGATTGAGAATTACAGATTAAACAAGATAGGAACTTGATATGGCCGTAAAATCGTATAATTTCACAGTCGAATCCGGGGGCTACTGTCATCTTGAGGACATAACCTCCGCCGTAGCTGGTTGTCTCGATAAATCGGGATTAAGGGATGGCATTTGCTGCGTAGCGGTGGCCGGCTCGACTGCCGGCATAAGCACGCTTGAATATGAACCGGGTCTGCTTAAGGATATCCCCGAATTCTACGAGAAATATCTGCCATCCGGTACATCGTATCATCATGATGAAACCTGGCATGATGGCAATGGGTTTTCTCATATGCGTTCGTTTCTATTGAAAACCTCGCATACCGTACCATTTTCGGATTCGCGGCTCATCCTTGGCACCTGGCAACAAATAGTGCTGGCTGATTTTGATAACAAGCAACGAACCCGCAAAGTGATCGTGCAACTGGTAGGCGAATGATAGAGACAAGGGAAATTATTATAACAATAGTTGTAACCAGCTGTAATATATAATATAATACTTATTAGTTAACACATAACATTAAATAGAGGATTGAAATTATGTCAATAGAGGAAAAATTAAATTTCAAGACATTAGAGTGGCATTCCAATCATCTAAAGCTTATTGACCAGACCTTACTGCCAGATAAACTGGAGTACATTGAATGCCGTGAAACCAATGATTTCGTTCAAGCGATAAAGAAATTGGTGGTCCGTGGCGCTCCGGCAATCGGCTGCACGGCCGCGTATGGGATCGCCCTGGCAGCGAAAAAAGGCGAAAATCTCGAACAAACAGCTAACGTATTGAAAAATGCCCGGCCCACAGCCGTAAACCTGGCCTGGGCTGTCGAGCGGATGATGAAGTTAACTTCTACTGAGGCCGGTGGTCCCGAAGCCCTCGAACAGGAAGCTATCGCTATACATAATGAGGACGCGGAGATGTGCCGCCGAATGGGCAAAAACGGTGACAAGCTGATTAAAGATGATTGTCGTATTCTGACTCATTGCAATGCCGGCGCTCTGGCCACCGGTGGAATCGGGACAGCGCTGGCTGTTATATACACCGCGAAATTCGGCGGTAAAAATATCTCTGTCTGGGTAGATGAAACACGGCCAATCTTACAAGGCGCCCGTCTTACCGCCTGGGAACTGGGCCGGGCCGGAGTACCTCATACGCTTATTTGCGATAATATGGCGGCCTCGTTAATCGGCAATAACTGCGTCGATTGCGTGATCACCGGGGCCGACAGAATAGCCGCTAACTACGATGTTGCCAACAAGATAGGTACTTATAACCTGGCTGTATTATGTCAATATCATAAGATTCCTTTTTATGTAGCCGCACCGTCATCAACATTCGATTTCGAATGCCCAAATGGACAATCGATTATTATCGAGAATAGAGCCGATAAGGAGATCACTGCAGTTAAGGGTCAGGTAATTGCCCCAAAAGGAGTTAATGTCTTTAATCCGGCCTTTGATGTGACACCTCACGAATTAGTAACCGCGATAATTACCGAAAAGGAGACCATAAGACCTGTGTAAAGGGAGTAAATCGGTGAATTATCCACCGCTGGCCATAAATTGCGGCATTTATTCATCGATTTCTTTATAAAAATTATATCATGCCGATACCTAAAAAGTTGATAAAACACTTGACAATAGTAAATTGGCGGTTAAATTAGGTGGTTTGTAGTAAATGGGCGACGCCTTTTTACTGGCTGTGAAAATAATGGTTACTTTTAATAAGGAGATTCGATGAAAACGTTTGTACCTAAGCCGGCGGAACATGACCGCAAATGGTATGTTATCGATGCCAGCGGCAAGGTTTTGGGACGTTTGGCGTCGGAAATCGCCAAAAGGATCAGGGGTAAAGACAGTCCACTGTTTACACCCTATTTCGATTTAGGTTCTTCGGTGGTAGTGATAAATGCCGAAAAAGTCAAACTGACAGGCAAGAAATCGAAGATGAAACAATATTACTGGCACACCGGTTATCCCGGTGGTTTAAGGTCGGTAGGTTTCGAGAAACTGATTGCTACTTACCCGGAACGTGTAATCCAAAAGGCGGTAAGAGGGATGCTTCCCAAAAATCGGCTCGGCAGAAAGCTCAACAAGAGATTATTCGTATATGCCGGGGAAAAACATCCGCATCTGGCTCAAAAACCGGAAGCGTTTGATATCTAGTAAACGGAGGAATTTTGGCTAACGAATATTTCCTGGCAAAAGGAACACGCAAGACGGCCATAGCTCAGATCCGAATCAAGTCGGGTACGGGTAAGGTTCTGGTTAACGGACGCGAGATGCTTCAATATCTATGCCGCCAGAATCTCGTTACTCATGTCATGGCTCCGCTTGAAGAGACGAAGCTGATGGGCAAAATCGATGTGATTGCCAAGGTCAAAGGTGGCGGTCTTTCGGGACAAGCCGGCGCTTTGCGTTTGGGATTAACCAGGGCTCTGGTTAAATATGATGCCACGCTCAGAGCGGCTTTGAAAAAACAGGGCTTCTTAACTCGTGATGCCCGTATGGTCGAACGCAAAAAATATGGCCAGGCCAAGGCTCGTAAGCGTTTCCAATTCTCTAAACGCTAAAATTAATTTGATAACGCACACCGGCGGACTGATGGCGGGGTCCCCGAAAGGGGCCGCCAGGGGATGATGTCGGTGGAGGATTAAAACCAAACCAACCATAGGAGTAATATTAATGTCACAAGTCGATATTAAAGACCTGCTGGAAGCGGGCGTGCATTTCGGGCATCAGACCAGGCGCTGGAATCCGAAAATGAAAAAGTATATCTTCACCGCCAGAAATGGTATCTATATCATCGATCTTAAGAAAACTCTTCTTTCGGTACAGCGAGCTTGTTCCAAGCTTCGGGAAGTTGCCCTGGCCGAAGAGAAAATCCTGTTTGTCGGGACAAAGAAACAGGCTAAGGTCGTGATTAAAGACGAAGCTCGTAGATGCGACCAGTACTTCATAACAGAACGCTGGCTCGGTGGTACGATGACTAATTTCCAAACGATTAAAGGAAATATTAAAAGACTTAAAACTTTGGAAAAAATGAAAGAAGAAGGTCATTACAGTAATATCACCAAAAAGGAATCTTTGCAGCTCGAAAAAGAAAGAACCCGCCTGGAGAAGTTCCTAAGCGGTATTAAGAATATGTACAAATTACCGGCAGTCTTGATTGTTGTCGATGCCAAGAAAGAAAAAATCGCCGTGGCTGAAGCTAATAAGCTGAATATCCCGGTGATCGCGATTATAGATACTAATACCGATCCGGACCCTATTGACTATCCGATTGCGGCTAATGATGACGCTATTAAATCGATAAGTGTAATTATGAAAGCTTTATCCGACACTATTCTGGAAGCAAAAGCATCGGCTGACCGGAGTGCGGACGATGAGCAGAAAGCCAAACCGGAGAAGAAACAGGCAAAAGACCAAACACCCAAAGAAGCTAAATAGCGTGCGGAGGAAGAATAAATGAATATCACTGCAGTCATGGTTAAAGAGCTACGCGAAAAAACCGGCGTTGGTATGATGGATTGCAAGAAGGCTCTTTCGGATGCCGATGGCGATATGGACAAGGCCGTAACTAACTTACGCGAACAGGGCTTGGCCAAAGCAGCCAAAAGAGCGGGCCGGGTGGCCAAAGAAGGAAATATCTCGTCATATATACATCCCGGTGATAAACTTGGTGTTCTGGTCGAGGTCAATTGCGAAACCGATTTCGTAGCTCGCACGGATGATTTCAAAGGCCTATGCAAAGATATCGCTATGCAAATCGCTGCCGCTGCTCCATTGGTAGTCGACAGGGAAGATCTCAGCCAGGAACAGATTGAAGCCGAACGTGAGATTTTCAGAACCCAGGCTTTAAACGACGGGAAGCCCGAAAAGATAGTCGATAAAATCGTTGATGGTAAAATAGATAAATACTATTCTGAAGTAGTATTGCTTGAGCAGGCGTTCATTAAAGATACGGATAAAACCGTTAAGGATATACTCACCGACGCCATTGCCAAACTCGGTGAAAATATGAGCATTAAGCGATTTGTCAGATTCCGTCTCGGAGAATAGTATGCCTGATGATGAAAAATCCATATCCGGTTCATCAAAGAAGCCCGGTATTAAATATAAGCGGGTGCTTCTAAAACTGTCCGGTGAAGTTTTGATGGGTGACCGCGAAGCTGGCCTTGATGATAAAATGATCAATCAGGTTTGTCGTCAGGTTGCGGATATCAGAGATATTGATGTTGAAGTCGGCCTGGTAGTCGGTGGCGGAAATATTTTCCGTGGCTTAACTGCCGCTGCCGCCGGAATGGATAGAGTTGGCGCCGATTTTATGGGCATGCTGGCGACTGTTATAAATGCCCTGGCCCTTCAGGATTATCTCGAACGAATGGGTTATGTTACCCGGGTAATGTCGGCGATCGAAATGCCCAAAGTCTGCGAACCTTTTATCCGCCGTCGGGCCATTCGTCATATGGAAAAAGATCGAATCGTGATCTTCGCCGGAGGTACGGGAAATCCATATTTCACTACCGATACCGCCGCGGCATTAAGGGCGGCTGAAATCGACGCTGAGGTGCTTATCAAGGGGACTAAAGTCGATGGCGTTTACGATAGCGATCCGGCTACCAATCATGATGCCGTACTATTCGATGAGCTAACTCACTCGGCTGTTATCGAGAAGAATCTCCGGGTTATGGATTCCTCCGCCGCGTCACTTTGTCGCGATAATAATATTCCAATAGTGGTTTTTAATTTATACCAGAAAGATAATCTGAAAAATATAATTCTCGGCAAAAAAATTGGTACTATAGTAAGTTGAGGTGTGGTTATGTTAAAGGAATTGTACAAGGACACCGAAGACAGGATGGACAAGGCTCTTGAAGCGGTTAATCGGGAGATGACCGGAGTCAGGACCGGCAAAGCAACCCCTAAAATGCTCGATGGGATCAAAGTCGATTATTATGGCACGGCAACGGCTTTAAATCAATTGGCTTCAATTGGCACTCCGGATCCCAGAATGCTGGTTATTCAGCCATGGGAGCAAACGATTATCCCTGAAATCGTGAAAGCTATCCAGAAAGCCGATCTCGGCCTGAATCCCATAGCCGAAGGTAACCTGGTTAGACTGCCGATACCCCCCTTAAATGAGGAGCGCCGCCTGGAAATGGGCCGCCTCGTTAAAAAGCTTGGTGAGGATGGCAAAATCGCAATCAGAAATATCCGTCGTGATGCCAACGAAAAATTGAAAAAAGCCGAAAAAGACTCCGAAATTACTAAGGATGAATTGAAAACCGCTCAGAAGCAGGTTCAGGATTTTACCGATAAACATACCGAACAGATTTCCGAAATCATCAAGCTCAAAGAGCAGGAGGTAATGGAAATTTAAGAGATGGCCTTCCACGAAGAGTACAAAGCTCAGATTTTGTCGAAGAGCAATCTGCCCGAGCACGTTGCCATTATTATGGATGGCAATGGGCGGTGGGCCAGGTCAAGGGGACTGCCTCGAACTGTCGGCCACGAGCATGGCGTAAAAGCGGTTAAGAAAATCGTCCAGGCCGCCGGCGATATTAACCTGCCTCTACTTACTTTGTATACTTTCTCCACCGAGAATTGGAAACGACCCAAAAGCGAAGTTTCGGCAATTATGAAACTTCTCTATAAAACTACCCGCCGCGAATTGAATGAATTGCTGGAAAACAATGTTCGCCTGATAACAACAGGTGATATCGAAGCTTTAGCGCCCAGCCGAAGAGATATCCTCAAAGACGCGATAGCCCGTACCGCGAATAATACCGGGCTTACTCTGAATTTAGCGCTCAATTACTCCGGCCGCCTTGAAATCCTGCGGGCAGTGAGGAATATTGTTAAAGATGTTGCCCAAAATAAAGTCAAAGCCGATGATATCGATGATGCCGTCTTCACCAGGTATCTTCAAACTAACGGCCTGCCGGATCCCGACCTTTTGATAAGAACATCCGGCGAGCGGCGGATTTCGAATTTCTTGTTATGGCAGATGGCATACACCGAAATATTCGTTACCGATGTACTGTGGCCGGATTTCGATGAGGATGATTTTTTCCGTGCGATTATCGATTTCCAGGGGCGAGAGAGACGATTCGGCAAAATTAAAACAACCGGAAGCTCCAAGGGAAGCTGATATTGACGAAAAACCTTGTTTTAAGATTAATCGTTGCCGTTTTTGGCATTCCCGCCTTAATCGCTATATGTCTGTCGGGAGGATATTACCTCCTGGGATTTTGTATTCTGCTGGCCGGATTGGGTGGCCTTGAACTGGGCTTGATGTTGAAGAAGCGTGGTTATCGGGCAAGTCTTTTTTTTTCGATATTACTGCCCGTAGCCTTTGTTTTCGCCGCGTTTTATAACTATCCGATCATATATGTCCTGTTTTATTCGTTTTTCCTGACCACATTGCTTATCATAATCGACTATTCACGAGCGGGCGATCCCGATTTATCACCGTTCTTAGGCGATATGTTTGGCCGGTTTCTGCCGGCGGTATATCTGGGCTTGCTAGCCTCGACAATAATCAACCTCGGCAGCTTGCCTGATATCGGCGGCTTGATACTTCTGCTCGTGTTTATGGTAGTTTGGGCAACCGATTCCGCCGCCTACCTGGGTGGCAAAACGATAGGTAAACATAAACTTTCAACATCCCTATCACCGAATAAAACCTGGGAGGGATTTTGTTCCGGTTTTTTGGGAGCGGCTCTCGCGGCAGTTGTGGCTAAATTATGGTTTCTGGATATAAGCTGGCCGAAAATCCTGGTAATTAGCCTGACGGCATGTTTTTGGGGTCAGCTTGGCGATCTCTTCGAATCTGCGATCAAACGTCATTGCCGGGTGAAAGACTCATCCGAAATCATACCCGGTCATGGCGGAGTACTTGATCGTTTCGATTCATTCCTGTTCGCGGTGCCCACGGTGTATATTATCGCGATTTACTGGAGATAGTTTTTTAAGTAAACAGACTTGGCGTTTTGACATTACACATTTAAACTGTCCGATAAATTATGAAAACAGATAAACTACTTGATCATATCTTCGTCCTGCGGCCAATGCTTCACATTCCGGTCTGGACTGTCGGCATTCTGGGCTATTTCAGCTATGGTGACGCCGAATCGGGCTGGCTTGAGATACCATTGATGATGTTAATTGGGACCGGGCTTTTCGGCGCGGTGTTTTTAATCAATCAAATTTATGATATCGAATCCGATCGAATCAACGATAAAGTATTTTTTCTACCCCGGGGATTAGTAACTCCCGGTTGGACCTGGTTAATGACAATTATGTTGAATGTAATCTCACCGATATTGGCGTTTTATATTTCTTTCGGGGCGGGAGTCGCGGCTCTCATTATTGTTGTTTTAGGCGTTCTCTATTCGGTTCCTCCAATTTCCATGAAAGACCGTACTTGGCCCGCCGCGGTCGCTAACGGTCTGGGGCATGGGACTATGGTTTTTATATTAGGCTATTGTATGGCCGGCGGCGCGTTTTTCACCGCGCTGATAAAATCGATACCATACTTTTTAGCTGTCGCGGCGGTTTATGTCGGCACCACTCTACCGGATATCAAAGGCGATAGGGAAACCGGCAAAATAACTATTAGCGTGCGATTCGGACCGAGAATAACGCAATCCATTGTCCTAATCAGTTACCTGGTTGCCTTATCGATCGGCTATATTCTGCAGGCTATTCCTTTTTTAATCGCCTCCCTGGCCGTTGCCCCGTTTTATTTCTGGTTATACTATACTAAAACCTCTAAAGCCACCATGCTGGCGGTGAAAATGTCCGTTATTTCACTGTCGTTGGCCGCGTCATATTTATACCCGCTTTACGCTTTGTTCCTATTATCGCTTATTTTCGCGACTCGAATCTATTACCAGCATCGATTTAATATGGAATATCCGGCTATAAAATAATTCCCCAATCCTGCCGATATAAATATATATGAAACGGATATTGGCCTGGTTAGTAATTGTAATTATATTAGCGAGTTGTGGCTCGGCGCCCAAACACAAGGCGCCGCAAGACAGATTTTCGCATAAGCAAAGATTGACTATTGCCACAACTGCCAGAAGTTATCTCGGTTTGCCATATAGATATGGCGGAAGGAACAAAAACGGATTCGATTGCTCCGGGCTTGTTAACCGGGTTTATACCGAGGCTTTAGGTATGAAACTACCAAGAACCACCGGTAAACTGTTTGAGCTTAGTTATCAAATAAATTCCCGGCAGGCCGGAACCGGAGATCTGGCATTCTTCAGAATCAAAGGCGCCCGGATTGATCATGTCGGGATAATGATAAATCGATATGAGTTTATTCACGCTTCTACATCCAGGGGAGTAATTGTGTCTAATTTCAAAAGCGATTACTACCGCAAACACTTCGCCGGTATCAGGCGGCTAAGATGATTACTTATCCATATCCGGCTTAAACTCGATTAGCCATATATCGCCCCAGGGAACTATCCGATCATCATAAAATCCGGACGATTTTATAAATGCTAAATACCTACCGTCCTGAGAAAATCTGGCCGAAATATCGCTTCGATCCGAGTCTGATTCGGGCCTGGGAACGGCGTAGTACAATCCGGTATTGTTATCGATAACCACCAACTGGTACGTTTCATTCCCGTATAGAAATGTCAGGTATCTTCCATCCGATGAAACTTCTTTCAATAAAGCCTTGCCCGAACCATAGGTAAGTTGAACAAGCGAATCGACCGTCTGTTTATATATCGTTTGGCCTGGTTCTCCTGAAACGTCTCTCGTGGCGAAATAGAAAGCGTCATCAGTACGAAAGCCATACAATGTTACTTCATCGCCTACTATCGGCAATGAATCGGGATTTAATGTCGATATTTGTATTAGTTCGGGTTGTTCAGCCAGCATAAAGAGCTGGCCGGTTTCGCGATTGACCGCGAAAAAACCTCTATCATAATCGCCGCCAATTACATCTGGAGATAGCGGAACCAGCCGCTCAAAATATACTTTCTCATCGGATGGACTGAAAAAGGGCATGGCATCTTGCTCCGTATCCGTCAATCTTCGCAAATTTGCGATATCATGTATATCTTTAAAGCCATGCGCGAACCTGTCGATATCAGGTTTGGTTTTTGGAGTGTCATTATCGGTTTCCGTACATGAAAAGATACAAGTAACGATGATTGCCGAGAAAAAACAAAGCCCATTCTTCATATATTTATATATATGTTTAGATGGCCTTTAGTCAAATCATAAATGATCTGTTTCTCAGCCTTTTTGCTTGACTATAATTAGGCGTTCGGCTATTAAAAGGGCAGATTATGGTAATGGAATTCTGATTCTCTGATGAGTATTTAGTCGAAGCAATAACGGGAATCATGATTTTCCTTGAGTTGGAGGTTGTTTTGAAAAGGGTTTTGATCTTTGCTATTATATTTATTGTGCTTCTGATAGTTCTAATCTCGTATTTGGTGCAATCCAGAAAAGTCGATACCGGCAAGCTCACCTTATCCGGCATTGTTGAGGCCAAGCAAAGCGATCTGGCTTTTAGAATTCCCGGGCAAATTAACAGTATCCATTATGATGAGGGGGATTTTATCGATAGCGGGACTGTCGTTGCCGAACTTGATAAAAGCGAACTTGAAGCTGTTGTCGACCAGGTGATCAAAAATTTCGAGGCGGTTCGGGCCGGTATTGTTCAGCTTGAAATCAGCCGGGAGACGATGGCCAGAAACCTCGCAAAAATCGAATCGCTAATCCCAACCGGAGCGGCAACCCGGACTCAGTATGATGACATGTTCGATCAAAAGCGCCAGGTCGAAGCCCAGCTCGAAGCAGCCAGGAAAAATTTGGAAGCGGTTAAAGCTTCCGTTAATCTGGCCAAAATCAGGCTGGCCTATACAACGTTAGCCTCAACGACAAGTGGCACCGTATTGATCCGCGCATTCGAGCCCGGCGAAGTTGTCAATGCCGGTATGCCTGTCTTAACTCTGGCCGACCTCGATAACATGAGTATCACCGTTTATTTGCCCGAAAAATACCTCGGTAAGGTGAAATTGGGCCATGATGTTAAAATCATGATCGATTCTCATCCCGATAACACCTTTTCAGGCAAGATAAAATATATATCCGATAAAGCTGAATTCACTCCAAAAAATATCCAAACCAGGGCCGAACGGGTAAAGCAAGTATTCGAAATAAAGGTATCATCAGGAAGTCATGGCGGTATCCTGAAACCTGGCTTACCTTGCGATGTTGAAGTTGGGCTGGAGTAATTAGACCGTTTTCAGAGTATTCCGAAAATGATAAGCCTATGCCGGTAGTTGAAATTGAAAATTTGCGTAAATCTTTTGGGGATGTAACCGCTCTTTGCGGCGTTAATCTCAGAGTTGAGCGAGGTGAGGCTTTTTGCGTACTTGGCCCGGATGGCGCCGGTAAAACCACTCTTCTGAGAATAATGGCCGGGGTGATGGCCGCCGATTCGGGACAAACCGGCATACTTAATAATCATAACGCGGATGATATCGAATCTGCCAAACAGTATATCGGGTATCTATCTCAGAGATTCTCTTTATATCCCGATCTGAGTGTAGCCGAAAACATCGATTTCTATCGCCGGTTGTATAAGATCGGCAAAAAAGAAGGCGAAGAAAGAAAAAGTAGACTTCTTGATTTTTCTCGTCTGGGACCATATATCAACCGAAGGGCAAAGCATTTATCCGGCGGCATGAAACAGAAACTGGCTCTCTCATGCGCCCTGATCCATACTCCCCGAATATTAATATTAGATGAGCCGACTACTGGAGTAGATCCAATTTCCCGCAGAGAGTTCTGGAAGATTTTATATGATTTTTTAGCCGAAGGCCTGACTATTGTATTCGCCACACCTTATATGGATGAAGCCGAACGAGCCAGCCGGGTGGCGTTGCTGTATGAGGGCAAGATTATTAATTGCGACACACCGGATAACCTGAAAAAGCTTTTTCAATACCAGTTGGCCGAATTGACCAGCGATGATAACCGTCTAGCCAGACAATTGCTCCGGGAGAAATTCAGTTACGAGAATGTCGTTTTTTTCGGGGATAAACTTCATCTGAAAGTGTCCAATTATGAAACCGATAGCCGGTTGATTAAACAGGTCATTATGGAGGCCGGGATTAATATTTTTTCGCTGGAGCAAATCGCACCGGGGATGGAGGATGTTTTCGTCGATGCCATCACTTGATTACTCGGTTGAAGTTAAAAACCTGTCCATGAAATTTGGTGATTTTACCGCCGTCGATGATATCTCATTTGAAGTGCGAAGGGGAGAGGTGTTCGGATTTCTCGGTCCCAATGGCGCGGGAAAATCAACGACTATCAGAATGCTCTGCGGAATTTTAACACCCACCGGCGGCAGCGGCTCTGTCTGTGGTTTTAAGCTTGGCGATGATAACGCCAGGATTAAGACCGTTATCGGCTATATGTCGCAAAAATTCTCGTTGTATGAAGACCTGACCGCTTATGAGAATCTTGATTTTTATTCGGGCGTATATCCGATAAACAGAAATCAGCGTCGTGACCGGATAGAGGAAGCGTTAGATATATCGCGCCTTCAACCGCGTCGGCATGATATAACGGGTACCTTGCCGGTCGGCCTTAAACAGCGATTGGCTTTAGTTTGTTCTCTGATGCATAAACCCCAGGTATTATTCCTCGATGAGCCGACCGCCGGTGTCGATCCGCTTACTCGCCGCGAGTTTTGGGAGTTGATTTACAGGCTGTCCGAATCGGGCGTAACGGTTTTTGTAACTACTCATTATATGGATGAGGTCGAGCATTGTGATCGAATCGCGTTGATTAACGCCGGCAAACTAATCAAAGTCGATTCGCCCGAACGACTCAAGTTATCAGGAAGAAAAATTTTGGAAATCGAATGCGCGAATTGGCAAAAGGCATTTGAGGTTCTCCGCCGCCATGAGGCACAGATCGGCGAATCAGCCCTATTTGGCACCAGGATACACATAGCGCCAAAAACGGATGATGTCGTTAAAATCGAAGGAATATTAGATTCATCAGACTGCAAGCTATTATCAAAGCGCGAGATCATGCCATCGCTTGAGGATGTCTTCGTATCGCTATTGAGCCCGGAGCAATTATGAGATTCGGCGCTATTTTTATTAAAGAAGCGATCCTGATCACCCGCGATAAAAGGGCGCTATTTCTAACTGTGATGTTTCCAGTATTTATGCTGCTTTTATACAGCTATGGCGTCACTTTCGATATAAAAAACGTTCCCGTAGCCGTTCTGGATTACAGTCATAGCGCCACAGCACGAGAGTTAATCCATAAAGTTAACGCAACTGGTTATCTTGAAGTTAAATATAATGTTACGAATTATGATAAAATTCACGAATTGCTGACTAATAGTCGAATTACCCTGGCTTTTATTATCCCGACTGATTTCGAAAAAAACATCAAAACCGGCCAAAAAACCAATATACAGGTGATCGCCAATGGCTCGGATGCTAACACCGCCAATGTTGCCCTGGGTTATCAAGCGGCTATCTTATCCTCCTTCGGAGCCGAGCTGGTCAAAACGAAATTAATTCAAAACGGAATGTTGGCAACAGCAGTGCCCCAGGTGCGGGAAAGAACCAGAATCTGGTACAATCCTGAAATGAAATCGACCTTTTTCGTAGCACCGGGTGTAATAGCCGTGGTAGTCATGCTTCTGGGTTCTCTTTTAACGGCCACTTCGATTGTTAGAGAGAAAGAAAGCGGCACAATTGAGATGTTAATTTCGACCCCGATTCATCCGTTCGAACTGGTTATGGGGAAAATCGCGCCTTATATTATCATTGCTTTTATAGATGTCCTGATTGTAATACTGGTGGCATCATTCGGCCTTGGCGTACCTGTAAAAGGCGATCTTCTATTACTGCTGGGGGGATCGTTTTTGTATTTGTTATGCGCTTTAGGAATCGGATTGTTGGCCTCGGCGGTAACCGCCACAATCACATCAGCCCAACTAATTGTAACTTTCACGGGGCTATTGCCGTCGATTTTACTTTCCGGATTTATTTTTCCTGTTGAAAGCATGCCGAAATTCGTTCAATTCCTGACCTATGTTGTTCCTGCGAAATACTTCATCATTATTCTCCGTGGAATATTCCTTAAAGGCATAGGCCTGAGCGTTCTCTGGCCGCAGTTTTTGTTCCTTGCGATATTCGGCACACTTATGATGCTACTGCCGGCTTCCAAATTCAAGAAGAGGATCGACTGATGTTTTTTAGAATAATTCAGTTGATAAAAAAGGAACTGATACAAACGCTGCGCGACAAGCGAGCGTTTGGAATTCTCCTGATTGCTCCTATGCTGCAGCTATTGGTTTTCGGCTATGTCGCCACGACCGATATTAAAAGGTCAGCCGCGGTAATTTGTGATTATGACCAAACCCCCGCTAGCCGTGCTTTAATCAGGAAATTTACCGCCTCAAGTTATTTCGAGGATAAATTTTACACTTCTTCTCAAGCTGACATAGACCGGTATTTAGATTCAGGCAAGGCAGTAATTGGCATTATTATCCCCCCGGATTTTCATAAAACATTGAAATCTGGCCGACCGGTGACAGTTGGGTTCGCTCTGGACGGCGCCAATTCCAATCGAGCAACGATATTAAGCGGCTATATTCAGTTTATTATCGCCGATTACTCTAATCGGGTAATCAGTGAATTTATAGGTAACTCGGCTATAGATGCAAATGTGCCTCTAGATGTCAAGCCCAGGGTTTGGTTCAATCCCGATTTGAAATCGGTTAATTACATGGTGCCTGGCGTGATCGGAATGTTGACCTTGATTCTGCTTCTAACTTTAACCTCATTATCGATTGTAAGAGAGAGAGAGTTGGGCACCGCCGAGCAGATAGTTGTCACGCCAATCAGGCCGATCGAGTTGGTAATAGGTAAAATTATACCGGCTGGCTTTGCCGGTTTTTTGGTCACGACATTGGTTTTGGTCGTGGGCTTGCTTTGGTTTAAAATCAATTTCGTCGGCTCGGTGTTGCTTTTATATTTCTTTGCCGGTTTTTTTATGTTTTGCGCCATCTCAATGGGGCTATTGATATCTACTTATTCTCAAACCGGCGATCAGGCAATGTGGTCAAATCAGTTCTTTATGATGCCTAATGTGCTCCTTTCGGGCTTTATTTTCCCGATCGATAATATGCCGGAGGTGATCCAGTATGTCACTTATGTCTTACCTATGCGCTATTTTTTAGTGATTATCCGTGGGATTTTTTTGCAGGGAGCCGGTTTTACGGAACTCTGGCCCCAGGCGGCTGTTCTATTTAGCTGGGGATTAGTAGTGGTGACAATAGCCTCTTACAGATTAAAAAAACATT
>JAAEQD010000012.1 GCA_024231855.1 Candidatus Zixiibacteriota bacterium | reverse complement strand
CTGTGATGCCCAAAGGTTCTACAGCATTTCGGTCATCGAAAGAACTGGAATATTCGAGATCGGCAAAGCTTCCCGGTTGGTCTGATGATATCGTCGCCAAAGGCGCGAAGTCGGAAAATATGATCCGGTTCTCATCCCTGGCCGCATTGGAAACACGAGTTGGTCCATCACCTATCAAAACCGCCCCTTCAAGAAGGTAATTAATTGTTTGTCTGGGCGTAACGAATCCTTTCCCGTGCCACTGATGATTTAGATCAGATGGGTATAATCCATATCGCCCGAAATTCGATATCGTAAATTCGCGGTTACCCAGTTCGTAATCCGCTATCTCATGGTCAGCCGGCGCGTGTACCAGGATAGATATTTCATCCGTCCTCGAATAACCATCGGCATAAATTTCAACGGTAAGCGTTATCTCATGTCCTGTGGGACAAGAATCATAGATACTGAATAAATAAGGATCAAATTCATTATCCGGCGATTCATTTGGGCCGATATCGCCCCAGTATGATGAATCATTGGCGATGTCGATATACGGGTCCTCGCTGATAATGGTCGCGAATACATTGTAAGCCTCGATACCGGTATTGAAAAGCGTGACAACCAGTTCAACATCATCGCCAGGTTCGGGAAATCCATCAAGAGGATCGAAAGATTCATGATTACTGACATAGATAAAGGGATCATCGGGTGGCGGCATATAATTCAAAGCCGCCCGGACATTGATAAGACCGTGCCCGTACGCGTTATCCTCACCTTCGATTCCCAGATCGACCGCCGATTGCATCAAAGCCCATTTAATCGTATCGATCGAAGCTTCTGGATTATATTGACG
Organism: Candidatus Zixiibacteriota bacterium; assembly: GCA_024231855.1. GTDB lineage: Bacteria > Zixibacteria > MSB-5A5 > UBA10806 > 4484-95 > JAAEQD01. The sequence goes on along the minus strand of JAAEQD010000012.1, from coordinate 20,654 downwards.
CAATAGTGCGATTGCTCCAGCTACATGAGGACACGACATCGAGGTCCCGCTGCCAAGCTGGTAGCCACCGCCCGGTATTGATGATCTCACTAGAATGCCAGGCGCTACGACCTCCGGCTTTATCGTTTCATGGTCGCATGGTGACGGTCCGCGCGATGACCACTCGGCTATTGGGTAATTTTCATCGTTACCGTCAATCATGCCCACCGAGAAAGCATTATAGGGCGATTCAATCCTGTTTGCCGGATTAGCTACCGACTCCGGATCGGGACCACTATTGCCGGCGGAAAAAACCACCGCTATTCCCGCCGCTTCGCAATTATCGATTTCTATCCAATAATTATCCCAACAGGTATCAGCCGCACTTGTGCCCCAGGAGTTTGAGACAACATCCGGAACATCGTCAATCGTACTCGGATCGCCATCAGGATCAACCAGCCATTGCCATGAACCAAGCATGTTGTTTCTGGTATTAGCGGCTATCCATAAAGCGCCATGAGCGACGCCAATCGTATCGCCTGTGATCTCAGCCAAGCCAGCTAACGTTCCCATGGTGTGTGTACCATGACCGTAGGTGTCGCTGGGATACTCATTATCCGGATTATAACCATCAAACCAGCATTCCTGCCAGGGCGCGCCGTTGTTGCCGCGCCAGCGAGATATTAATGCCGGATGATAACCATCCACGCCGGTGTCGAGATTGGCCACCAACCTATCCACACCGGTATAGCCCAACTCCCACATCTCAGGCGCGCCAATCGCGTCAAGACCTATTTCGACGTTTGACGACATTGGCGCCGATTGTTCAACTTCGATAGGTTCGATTAATTCAGGCTCCCGCCACAGAGCAATCACATCAACATCCGATCTGGCGGCAATTGATTCTATTGCCGTTTTAGCTAGTTCGGCGATGATAATATTGGCAATCCAATAACTCGAGTAATCGTCTACTGTACCTCGTATTTGTCCTGACTCCAAATATGCCAGTAAATCCGGTTGAGTCCTGCCGGCTATCTCTCTGAGGCTGTTGATAACATACGCGTGGCGTTCCGCCCTTGTCGAATTGGCCATCGTCATTTTTTTCTTAAATGATTCGATGTCGAATTGCTCGGATAATACTATCCTGCATTTGATTTTATCATTATCTTTCGTGGCTTGCGTACGCGCCGTCAAATTATCATCAATTGTACCGGCTATTGAGGGCGTAATAACTAAAACCGATAAAATAATTATTAGCAATGCTCTCATAAAACCTCCAGATATTGAAAAACAGTAAAGTTTGCCTCAATATAGAAGATTATTAAATCGGCGGTTTCTATATAAGGTTAGTACATTGAATTATAACGAACTCTTCATGCCATTTAAATCCCCATCTCGAAAAAAATGCCTGTCAGTAAAGGTTAAGAATTAACATTTGCCATCGAAATCATATCTTTAAAGTTAATATGGACTCAGTTTCTTTACCCGGTCATATCTTATTACGATATCCGCTATATTAGGTTGCGCGTATCGTAACGTATTGTGGAATAATATGTTGCGGTCCTTACGGGAATATGGAAATTGTGAATAATTCTCGATAACTCTCACTATTTAATATTAAATATTCCGAATTTTTAAACGATTTAAGTATTGTGTATTTCGATTTATAACTGGATTTAATATTCGGCATAATGGAGGAAATAAAATGACTGGAAAAATTATTATCATCCTGGGCTTGATATCGATAGGCATTTGCCTGGCTTGTTCCGATGGCGATACCACGCCCCCTCGGGTTGTAAGTACATTCCCCGAAAATGGAAGCCACGATGTTGATCCGTTCCTGACAGAGATTTATGTAGTTTTCAATGAGGAAATGATGGATCAGAATTGGTCATGGGTATATGAGGATACCAGTACATTTCCGACAATGACAGGCCAGCCATACTACACTGATGACTTTACGAAAAATATATTGCCGGTCAGCCTGGAGGAAAACAAGGAATATGTTGTCTGGATAAATCAGCAAAACTTCAGCAACTTCAAGGACAAAAGCGGAAACGCCGCGGCTCCTTTTAAACTGACGTTTAAAACCAGGTGAATGCTTTTTAAACAATAAAAGACAGCCTCTCGACTGCCTTTTAGTAATTGATGATTCGCTATCAATGCGCTTATTTCTTATGAATCGTCTAATAGCACTCGATCCCTGCCGTGAGCGAGTTGGGCAATTTTATTAATATGTCCATTCTACCTGGATATGTGCGGCTTCTCCAAAAAACGCGCGGCACATCTGAACAGGTTCATTTTCGGCATTAAGAGGTAGCCCGAGAATAAATAAACCATCCGATAAATCATCAATCGTAATTCGTATATAGTTAAGCGTAGCAATCCTCATCAATTCGCCGTCAGGCCCAAAAATGGCTATATAACCGCCTCGGCAGGATTTCAATCTGATATAATTATTCGCGTCGCGCCATAGCCGAAATGGACCGCCAATGAATCCCCTGATTACTACATCATCGGCTTCGTAATTACTCACCCTTTGATATAAAGTGTCACATTCACCGAAATGACGTAATTCTTCGAGTCCGGAATAGTCTACGTCAAGCTCATATTCCAGTTCTAATAGGTGAGGTGGGATACTATATAACTGTTCAACCGATTCATTGCCATTATCAACAGGGTTACTCGATTCATCATTGTTGGAGCATCCTGCCGCAGCTATGATACCAATAATTAATATCAGTATTATGATTCTCTTGATATACATTTCATGCTTCCTTTCCAAAAAATTTAAGGTCAATGATAATCTTCCCGCCCGATACACTGTTTTCCCTATCGCTTATTTATAGTACTAACAGTTTTTAAGCACAATGCTCTAATCCACGAGCTCGTTTGAATTGATTTTTTCCATATTACACCTCCTTGCTTTAAATGATTGGCGGATTTCAATGCTCCGATGTTTTTGCCTAAATTCAATTTTGTCGATCTGGTTTTGTTGAAAGCTCAATCGGCATCCATAGATGAAATTCAATCATCTGATTATTTCTATCTACTGTTAGATTGACGTCCGGTTATCAGCGTATAAAAAAACATTTTTGAGATCCGATATTGAAGCGTCTATGATTAATTTTAGTGCTTTGAATTAAAATCAGAATCTTATAGCTATTAAGGAAAATAAACCTGGTAAAATATACATTTAATGAGTTAAAAGAAGAAAGAATTATCTTATGATGTTGTCAAACGTGAGTAGTCTTATAGGAGCGGGCCGGCAGGGTTGTATGTACATCGTCGTAGCTATTCAACTGATGTGCGTTCTTTCATATTAGAATATACTCCAGATTTAACGATAATTTATCATAATTTAAAGCCATATATAGGCTTAAAGTACCGAAAAATAAAAATATAAAATACCGTTATAAACAGTTGAAAGTTGTCAATCTTAATTATAAACTTATAATTACGCAACCCGATTTATTAAATAGGTGTTGAATTATCTTAAAACTCGGTAGCCCGTACGACGGAGGATAAGTTTGCAGAAGAAAATCGTTGAAGTTATAATCGATGGGTATGGTTTTAATCCAGCCCTGGAAAAAGAAATTTTGATTTCGGTTTATGATTCTTTATCGAATCATCATAAAACAATATTTTCGGAGAAGATTTATAGAAACATAGATATAAAAATCTTTAAGGTGGGTCCCGAAACAGTATTCTGTTTAATGTTTTCCAGAAACCCGCTGTATAATTATTTTCTGGACGAAAAGGAGCAAAAAGGCCTGAACGTTCGTGATCTTGTTGAAATTTTAGATTCCTCGCGCGAAACGAATTCTGAATTTGTCGATGATGTATCATCTATGATAAACGATATGGCTCGTGAAAAGCATTATGCCGTTTGGGCGGCCAAAACTCCGTGGATCGATAACCTCCGAAAACAATATCCCTCGATAGCCACCAAGACATCCGGACTGGATATAGGCTATGAGGATATTCGGCCCGAGGTCCAGGGCAATTCGGAAACCGGGCATCAGCAATTGGGTAATATGATGGTCGCGCCGCAAATCCCGCTAGAGGTCTCTATCGATATCGAATCTGGGAAATTCACCGATAATAAGTGTTTGAATAAGGCCATAGTTAAAGCTCTTAAGAATAAATTGAATTTGAATATTACTATATTGCTTTCAGGGCAGTTTGGCAATGATGGGCGGGTTCATAGTTGCTGGGATCATTTGGAGGTATTTCTCAAAATTGTCTGCGAAAAACACAATTTCCCGCGAGATCGTTTGAGAATACAGGCTATATTGGATGGCCGCGATGCTCCTTTAAAAAGTTCGATTGAAGATAGAGGTTCCGAAAAGGGATTCCTGTACGCGTTGAAATCCCTGCTGAAGCCATTTGATGCTGAAGACTGTGTAGCCTGGATAATCGGCCGTGGGATTGCCATGGACCGCGATTATGAAGAGGAAAGAACACAAAAGGACTATGAATTGCTTGTCAGCGGCAAAGGAAAAATCGTCGAAAATTATGATGAAGCAGTCGCCTTAGTCCAAAAATCCCATCAAGCCCAAATATTCGATCCGTTTATCGAGCCGATAGTTATTAAAAATAAGCAGGGTGATATCCGAACTATCGAAAAGAACGATATCGTAATCAATTTGAATTTCAGAGCGGATCGCCAAAGAGCACGTATCGCCGGCTTACTGGGAGCCAAACAATTCCTTCAAGGTGAGGCTAATAAGAAAAATAAAAGCTGGCGGATGGATTGGATAGATGATGATCTGAATTTATCCGTAAATTGCCTTACGGAATATCATCCCGCTCTTCAAGAATATGGGGCTAAAATCGCCTACCCTATTAGAGAGCAACCTTTTAATTTCCTGTCAATTTTGAGTAATTATTTCAAGCGGAAGGATGTTCCTTTTCGGTATCTGCTTGTTGCCGAAAGCACCAAGGCCGTTCATATGGGCTATTTTATCAGGGGTAGACGGGAATACCCGGAGATTGATGATTCAGAAGTGAGGTTCGTTATCCCGTCATATGCCAGGGAGGATGGTATTCACACCGATGATGATTACTATAAAACTCCCCAGATGAAAGCGTTTGAAGTTGCCGGGAAACTCTTGAATGAATTCGCCTCGGGAACATATGATCTGGCAATTATAAATTTATCAAATCCCGATATGCTGGGACACCTGATCAATGAACATTTCGATGAGAATGTCAGGTGCCTGGAGATTATCGATACGATTATCGGGACAATTTTCGAATTCGCCTTAAAGGACGGATTTAACCTGATTCTCACATCCGATCATGGCAACATCGATGAGTTTGGATCATCGCATTCCCTGAATAAAGTCATAACGACATTTATATCTCCCGATGATAGCATCTCATTAAAGAATACCGGGAGGGATTATATCAGATTATTCGATATCCCCTGGGCCATTTGCGAGATCTTCGGCATATCCGACGAGATCAGGAACGCCTTACCTCCTATACCGGAATGGATAACCGAAAAAGGACTAAACGGTGAGGTCCCCATCATCGTGGAATAGATAGAATCCGCCCGATCAAAGATGTATTTTTTCAGAAGCGATTATATTAAATTCATAATGCTTATAATGAATGATAAAGCCCGAGGGACGAATATTTAACTTGATAAATACCGGAGTATCTCATAATTATAACCGGGGAAATTGAAATAAGCAATTTTCAATAACGGAGAATTATGGAATCCTTATTGCAGGGAATTCCGGTATCACCGGGAGTAAGAACCTTAATTGGCCTGACTATAATAATTATAGCCACCGCTTTGGCATCGGCAATTCTTAAATCCATAGTATTTTCCTATATCGGGAAAATGACTCTGAAAACAAGTACTACGCTTGATGATCTTCTTCTGAAAGCCTCCCGTACCCAGATTTCACTTCTCGTTTACATTTTTGGATTGTCGTTGATATTCGATTTCATAAAAGATCGTTACCCTGGCTATATTAACGAAAGTTTCTATCTGGTTATAGATGGATTGATTTTCAGCGTAGGCGTATTCGTTGTAGCTATCCTTATATTAAAAGTCATTTCCGCGGTGCTTAAATGGTATGCCGAAACGATCGCGACCAAAACCGATACGACGCTCGATGATGAATTTATACCGCTCCTGGATCGGACGGTCAAAATTGTCATCATAACCTTGGCGGTCTTGATCGTTCTGGATCAATTTGGGGTCGATGTTAAAGGCCTGGTTGCGGTTCTGGGAGTCGGTTCATTGGCAATAGCGTTGGCGGCCAAGGACACGCTGGCTAATATGATCGGGGGATTCACAATAATGATCGACCGGCCGTTCAGGGTCGGCGACATGGTGCGATTACCTGACGGCAACAGAGTCGTTGTTCATGAAATTGGCATAAGATCCTCGAAGTTTTTAACTTTCGACAATACTTTGGTAATTGTTCCTAATGCTGAAATCGTTAAGTCAACGGTTCATAATATTACTTATCCACACCCCAGGGTTCGGGTGGTCGTAAAAGTCGGTGTGTCGTATGATTCCGATTTAAAGAAAGTTCGAGAAGTGATGCTCGATGAAGCGGCCAAAAATTCAAAAATATTGACTGAACCCAGGCCACAGGTCCTGTTTCGCGATTTCGGCGATAGCGCCCTGGCGATTTCCCTGCGCTGCTATATCGGCCGAGCCAAAGATCATCGGCGCGCATCATCCGAACTTCGCGAACAAATCCTGGATCGCTTCCGCCTGGAGGGTATCGATATACCATTTCCTCAACGAGTTATCACGATGGCCAATAGCGGCGATGAATCAGAATGACTTCTTCGCGTTAATCGACAGAGCCATATTATAAATCCAGATTAAGTTTCTCCGGTATATCATATTAGCCGAATATTCCGGCCGAGTTAGTATTTTGGGGTAAATCGCCTCCCGGACCATAACTATATCTACAGAATTGTTAACAAAAAAGCTTAGATATATAGTTGTTTTATCATAATGATTAAGTTATCGGAAAGCTGGAATTCCGGAATTTAATTATTAAGGCAATCGTTCATCTTTTGGGTAAGACGGATATTACATCTATGTGTACGCGCAAGAAGCAATCGTCCGGCAAAATATCGGAATTCAAAGTACGGAATATAGTAATTATGCTGGTTTTAGCCTTGTTTGTACCGCAAATTTATCCAACTGCTAGCGCCGAGAAAATATTATCGCGAATTAAGAGGAAAATGTTGCTTTCAGGAGAATTGAGCGCCGAAATTCAATATGATGATGTAACCGGCGCCGATCAAAATCGCCCCAGATGGGTTCAATCACTGCATCTGACTTCGGGACTTGGTTTGCTTGGTATACCTCTGGGAAAAATTAACCTGAATTTTTCATCATTCGATACAGATTTTCGCCGGCCGTTCAATGGCCTCAATATTCATCTTTCCCGCAACTGGGCCGAAGCGTACCTGGGAGATTCAAATCCTAAATATTCAAAATACACACTTAACGGAATCCATGTCCGGGGTGGAAGTGTTGATTTAAAACCCGGCCACGTAAACCTTGCCTTTACACTGGGACGAATTCAAAAAGCGAATAGAGCCAACGATAGTAACGAACCAGATTTCAAACAATATTTATATGGAATGAATATCGGCGTCGGCACGACTGGAAACTCTCAGGTTCACCTATCCTTGGTGAAAATAAACGATTATCCCAATCCTGATAGTTCTACAGCATCCCTAAATCAAGCCGAAAACCTGGTGGCGGGCCTGGATGGAGTTCTTCATCTTTTTAAAAGTAAACTGAAATTAAAGGGGGAATTGGCCGGCAGCGCCTTTAGCCGCGATATAACCAGTCCTGCCGTTGAAATATCAGAGGATGTTCGGGGAATCGCGACCAATCTGTTCAAACCTCGGATCAGCAGCCAGTACGATCTGGCCTTTTATCTTGATTCGGAATTTAGGCTTAGCAATGGTAAATTTAAACTGTATTTGGTCAATGTTGGTCCTGATTTTAACTCCCTGGGTGTGCCTGATATACATAGTGATGAAAGAAAATTCGGCGGAATTCTTGACCAGGCGCTTCTTACCAAAAAGATTCGTTTCAAGACCGGCCTTGATTTAGCCCACGATAACCTGTCCGATCTGAAAAGATCGACCATGACTAATTTTTCCGGGCTTCTCAATACAAGTTTCGTTTTTATTAAATATCCCATCGTTACTTTCGGTTACCGGTTCAAGACTCAAGCCGATGATAATGATGATGATGATTCTCTTAACGTTGATAATATTAATCAAACTCTTAATCTTGGTTTATCCCAGCAATACGGGATTATGAATTTGAGGGGCAATTATAGCCTGAACTACAGTCTAGGCTGGTTTCGGGATAATAGCCCTCTGGCCAATCCCGGGATTGATTACGATTTTCACTCTTTGAACGCGCTCGGCAACACCCGCTTGAATATCCCGGTGATATTGCATCTGGGCTTCGGTTGGTCTCAAAATATATATGATAATAACGGCGGCGATGATAGACGTTGGCGCTATAAATTGGGCGTTACCTATAAACCGATGGTAAGTCGGTTTTCGACCACCGCCTATATTGATTATGATCTGGGCAAACTCAATGATTCGCAAAATCATTCGAGAACACGGAGATGGTCATATAGCATCAGAAGTGAATATAGAATAAATAACACCAGCGCCTCATGTAAGATCGAAAGAATTAGGTTTAATAAAAAGCCCCAGAAGGCTGAAAACTATCGTGAATTATTGATTAAGTTGGCATTCAATCAGCGTTTTTGGGAATGAGCTTCATTGAAAATTGCATATAATTTATTCAGTTAAGTGTATATCAATAAAAGAAATACATATAAATCGAAAATTCTAAATAAAAATATTGAAACATAAACTATACTATTCCGTTAAATATTGACGGAAATAGTAAAATAATGGTAAATTGGTAAATACAGAGCCGGTAGAAAAATGACAAATGTGAGCGAAAAAAAGAGCCTTCCAAAGAAACAACAGGCGATTATCGATACCGCCGAATCGCTGTTTCAACGTTTTGGTTTCAAGCGGGTGACTGTTAACGAGATCTGCCGGGAAGCCAAAGTCAGCAAGATGACTTTCTATAAGTATTTCGATAACAAAATCGCCTTGGTCAAGACATTGCTGATGAACTGGACCGAGGATGGCTATAATTATATGGATCAGGTCAATACCCGGGATATTCATATCACCGAAAAGATCCGCCTTCTGCAGGAATTCAAGCTTAAAGCCACCGCCAGAATGAGTCCTGAATTCGTCGGGGAGCTGTTTGCGGAGGATTCCGGATTAGCCTCATTTTTGAGGGAAACCCGTCAAAAGGGATATCAGCAATTCATGAATTTCCTGGTCGAGGCTCAGAATAAAGGCGAAATGACATCCAAGCTGCAACCGAAATTTATCATGCTGATTCTGGACAAGATGGCTGAACTATTTCAAGATAAACAAATTTTAAGCTTGTTCCCCGATTATGTCGAACTGACTCGCGAGGTTTTCGATTTCATATTTTACGGCCTGGTCGGCAAGCGAAAGGATCGTTCTTAAACGAGACTGATGATGAAATCCGTATCGATCAGAATAATGCTGGCTGTGCTTGCTGTTATATTCATCTTTGCGAATCAGCCATACGCTCAAAATATCGATCTTTCAGGGCAGGCATCGGCCGCCGCTACCCTCGGTACCGATCCATCGGAAGGTAGGTCGCATCTGGATGAAATAGCCAGTTATATACCCACGCTGGCTATTGGATTACCTATCGGACCCAGCCGTCTTATCGATTTTGAAGCGGCTTATAAGGGCGATGCCTTATTAGACGGCTTTTTCGGCAGCGGCCCCGGCGGGGCGGATACCCATGGCGAGCTTTTCAGATTATGGGGCCGTTACTCATCGGAGAGATTGGAATTACGAGCCGGCTTACAGAAAATCTCTTTCGGACCGGGGCTGATACTCAGGCCCCTCAATTGGTTCGACACGCTCGATCCGAAAGATCCAACCGGCCAAACCGATGGCGTGACCGCGATTAGGGCCAGGTATTTTTTCGGCAATACTTTGAACCTGACCGGCTGGGCAATCAGGCCCGATAATTTCGATCTTATCGCGCCCGGCGGCCGAATCGAGAAAACGTTTTCGATGGGGGACGCGGCCATCAGCTACCATCACAGACCGGCCTATGAGACGGCGGATATACGCGGCAATGCGGGGATTCCGCTATTGCCGTCAGCAACTTACGAGGACAGATTCGCGGCTGATCTTCGGGTAGATATAGGTATCGGGCTATGGACGGAAGCGGTGCATTCTCGAGCCTCGAATATGAATCGCAGTTTGATAATGGCCGGCGGCGATTTCACATTCGATATCGGCAACGGGTTATATATTCTTGGCGAACATCTTATCGATATCAGGAGAAAGCTAACGCCCGGAGATGATGAAAGCGATCATATTACGGCCGCGATGATGAATTATCCGATAGGAATCTCTGAATCTCTGGTGATGATCGTTGAATATGACTGGCAAAGGAAGCTGTTGTTTAATTATCTTAGAGTACAGCGCGATTACGACAGACTAAGCTTGAATCTTATGATATTCGCCAATCCCGGCAGAGATGAATTTGGATTTGAAACCCCATCGGCCCTGGCCGGGTTTGGAACCGGAATTCAATTTATGGTAATATATAATCATTAAGGATTGATAATATGAGTAAAAAAAACATTGTCGAGGTGAAAAATCTGGTTAAGAGTTTCCCGATAGGCGGAAACAAGTTTACCGCCTTGAATGATATCTCCGTCAATATCGCGGGTGGCGAATTTACGGGACTCGTTGGACCGTCTGGTTCAGGCAAGACGACGCTTCTCAATATTATCGGAGGGCTTGATACGCCCAGCGAAGGCACCGTAAGCGTGCTCGGATTATCGTTGAACGGGCAAAGCCATAACAACCTGGCGGATTTACGACTGAATCGCATCGGTTTTATTTTCCAGACATATAATATTTTACCAGTCTATACGGTCTTCGAAAACGTGGAATTCCCTCTTCTTCTTCTCAAGCGACCGCCCCACGAACGCAGAGAAAAAGTAATGCAGGCGATCGAATGGGTAGGCCTGACTGATAAGGTAAAATCACGGCCTGGTCAACTCAGCGGCGGCGAATGCCAGCGAGTCGCGATAGCTCGGGCTTTGGTTAAAGAACCCAGGCTCGTGATCGCCGATGAACCCACCGCGAATCTCGACGCGGAAAACTCGCATAATGTTATGCGCATCCTGTCTCGCTTAAACCGGGAATTGAAAACCTCCTTTATTTTCGCCACCCACGATGAAAAAGTAATGAGCTACTTGAGAAGAATTCTACATCTCGTTGACGGCCGACTGGATAAAGACGAGTTGATCGAGAACCCCGCCAAAATGGGAGTCGAATGATGGTTACCCTAACTCTGGCGATACGAAATCTGATTGGCGCGGGCGTCAGAACCTGGCTGAACGTGTTTGTCACATCGCTTTCGTTTATTATCATAGTACTGCTCTATGGTATACAGAACGGCTTGTATGATCACGCGGTCCGCATAATGCAGGAAACCGAGATTGGCGGCGGTCTTTATTACCATCCCGCCTATGATCCCGATGATCCCATTTCAATCGATGATGGGCACGGCGTGATTCCCGAATCAATCGCCTCTCAAATCGACAGGGGGGAAGCCGCGGCTGTCCTGATTACTCAAGCGGCGATGTATCTTGATGGTCGGATGATGCCGATTCTGATTAAGGGGATAAACCCCGATCAGAAAATCGTTAATATACCATCCGATGTGTTAAACGGTGGAGATAGCTATGTAATACCCGCCCTTATCGGATCGGGTATGGCCTCATCGAACCAACTCGAAATCGGCGATGAGTTCACTGTTCGATGGCGCGATACCAACGGCTCTTACGACGCGCTGGATGTTAAAATTACCGGTATAATGAACGTGGAGAATTTCCGAATCGACCGGGGACAGATATGGATCTCTATCCAACGATTGAGGGAGATGATGAAAACGCCCGGCGAAGCAACCTACGTCGTCTCCTCTACAACGATTGATCCGGCGGCCGATCAGGATGGCTGGACGCCGAAGGATACGGAATCTCTTTTAAGCGTAGTCAAAAAGTTAAACGATTCGAAAAAGCAAAGCGCGAAATTTATATTCGTGCTGCTTATAGGCGTGGCCGCTTTGGGGATTTTCAATTCGCAAATACTTTCAATATTCAGACGGCGAAAAGAAATCGGTACTCTGATGGCGCTTGGTATGAGACGGCAACGGGTTATCGGATTATTTACTCTGGAAGGCAGCTTACATGGTTTTTTTGCCTTGATTGCCGCCGCTATATATGGAGGACCGTTACTCTGGTACTTAGCCGTCAAAGGAATACCCGTACCCTATGGTTCCGAGATGGGTATCGTAATTGGAGAAAACCTGTATCCGGTTTTCGGGGTTGGCCTGGTGTTTGGCAGCGCCTGTCTCGTCGGGGTGATCGTTATGATCGTAAGTTTTTTCCCAACCCGTAAAATCGCCAAGCTTCAGCCGACCGACGCGCTGAGAGGAAAGTGGGCTTAGATGATACGCTTTCTATTCAAGGGTGTTTTACGGGATCCATCGAGAAGCGTTTTTCCGCTAATTGCCATTGTTACCGGTGTAGCCATGGTGATCGCCATGAAAGGCGTTATGCTTGGCGTGATGGATGATATGATCAGGTCATACGCTGTCTTGGATACCGGCCATATCAAGGTCGTCACCCAATCGTACGCCGAGATGGCCGATATATTCCCGATTGATCTTGGTTTGACCGATGTTGATTCATTGATCGGAGAACTATCGGAAAGTAACGAGAGTATGTTTTTCACGCCGAGAATAAGGTTCGGCGGGCTTGTTGATATACCCGATGAAGACGGCGAGACCAAAGCCCAGAGTCCGGCAGCGTTTATGGCTGTCGATCTACTCTCGCCCGGATCACGCCAAATCGAACTGTTAAATCTGGAACAGGGAATCGTCAGCGGTAGTCTTCCTGACCAACCAGATGAGATTCTTGTGACCGATGAACTGGCCGGAAAGCTCGGTATTGGTCCAGGCGATATCGCGACATTCGTCGGAACTACGATGTTTGGCAGCATGACCACCTACAATTTCCACGTTGCCGGGACTGTTGTTTTCGGTATATCGGCAATCGATAAAGGTTTCGTAATTATCGATATCGAAGGGGCCAGGGACGCGCTCGATATGACCGACAGCGCGACTGAAATCCTCGGCTTCTTCAACGATATGATATATGCTGAAAAGCCGAGTCTTGAGACTTGCAAGAAATTCAATGAACTGCAAGATGAGGATGAGTTTGCCCCGCTGATGATGAACCTGAGGGATCAAAACAATTTCGGTCTCATTCTCGATAGAACCGCCTGGATGACCGGATTGATCGCGGCGATTTTTATCGGCCTGGTTGCTATAGTCCTCTGGAATTCCGGCTTGATGAGTGGTTTGAAGCGTCACGGCGAAATCGGTATTCGTCTGGCTATGGGAGAAACCAAACGTCATGTCTATAACTCATTACTCATCGAATCGCTGATGCTGGGCGTATTCGGAACGATTATCGGTACCGCGATTGGCCTGGCGCTCGTTTATTACCTTCAGGAAGTGGGTCTTAATTATCAGGAGAGCATGGAAGGATTGACTTTAATGATGTCCAACGTGATGAGGGGCAAAGTTACAACAGACCTGTACTTTATCGGCATCCTCCCCGGTATAGTAGCTACACTTATAGGCACCGCCATCGCCGGGCGGGCGATTTATAAAAGAGAGATGTCGCGGCTATTCAAGGAACTGGAGGCGTAAATGATGAATAAATACACGATTTTAATATTAAGTTTGGCGATTTTGCTTTCAGCCCTGCCTTCAGACGCCCAGGAAAATCAACAATCGGCTTTTGATATACTGGATGCCGTCGATCGGAATATGTTAGCCGAAACAAAGATCGTTAAAAGCCGGATGATTGTCCATGGCCGGCGAGGCGACCGGACAGTATCATCACAGACCTGGATTCATGGTGAGAATCGCGCCTTTACGGAATACCTGTCGCCGGCCCGGGAAAAAGGCACGAAAATGCTCAGGCTTGATGATAATCTATGGACTTATTCGCCTCGCTCCGACAGGGTGATCCAGATATCGGGCCATATGCTGCGCCAGTCGGTTATGGGCTCTGATTTGTCATACGAGGATATGATGGAGCAGGATAAACTCACCGATGTTTACGAAGCGATTATCGAAGACTCCGAATTAATCGATGATCGGGATTGCTGGCGGCTGTTATTAACCGGCAAGGAAGAGGGATTGGCGTATCAAATCAGGAAAATTTGGATTGATAAAGATTGGTATCTACCGCTCAAAGAGCAACGATTTGGTCATAGCGGAAAGCTTCTGAAATCGACTAAACTCAGCGATGTAATCGATGTGGATGGAAGGAAATATCCCGGGAAAATAATTTTCAAGGATGAACTAAAAAGCGGCAGCCGGGGCACCGAATGGATAATCGACGAGATCGAATTCGATGTGGATATTCCCGAAATTAAATTCTCGAAAGCGTCGCTAAAAAAATAGATATACTATGGTTAAACATGTTCTGGATATTCAGAGTATAATTCTATTAATATGGATGGTTAAACAAGTCCAGCCTAAATGTTGGAGAGGTATTACTTATGAGTAAATTTCAGGTTCTGTTCGCGTTAATCATCACAGTAATCTTTATAATCCCTCAAACCGGACAAACCTGTACCGCGTTTTGTCTGGATAGTGATAATGGGCCGCTGGTAGGTAAGAATTATGATTGGAATATCGGTGATGGGCTGATTATCGTCAATAAACGCGATCTGTCAAAAACTGCCGCCACCCCGGATAATCCCGTAAGCTGGGTATCGAAATACGGCAGCGTGACATTCAACCAGTATGGGCGTGAGATGCCCAATGGCGGGATGAACGAAGCGGGCCTGGTTGTCGAGGTGCTCTGGCTTAACGATTGCCAGTACCCACGTCCGGATAGCCGGCCGGCTCTGGGTAATATGCAATGGATACAGTATCAGTTGGATAATTATTCGACTGTCGCGGAAGTAATCGCCGGCGATTCGAAGCTGCGGATCAATCCCGATCAAGGTGTGAAAGTTCATTATTTCGTTTGTGATAGTTCCGGTGCCGGCGCCAGTATCGAGTTTTTGGGCGGCAAGATGGTTTATCACACGGATTCAACAATGCCGGCTGAGGCTATTACGAATAGCACCTATGCCGAGTCGTTCGAGTATTTGAAGCGCTTTAATGGATTCGGCGGCGATATACCGATTGGTAAAAGAGATGATTCTATTGATCCCTTGAGCAAATGGGGTTCATTAATGAGATTTGTTCGCGCCGCCGATCATATTGCCAGGTATGAAAAAGGAAAATCAAACCAAATTGATTATATGTTTGAAACCTTGAGCGATGTCGATTCCGGTACGAGAACCCAGTGGAGTATTGTCTATAATATTGAGACGCAGCGAGTATATTTTAAGACTATCTCCAACGCGAAAATTAAGTATTTTGATCTTGGTGAATTCGATTTCGATTGTGATAAACCGGTCAAAATGCTTAATATAAATGTCGACCTATCGGGCAATGTGGCCGGCGATTTCGAGTTTTATTCCGTTAAGGCTAACCGAAACCTATTGGAACGCACGTTTAAAAATACGGGCTTCATAAGGAATTCATCGAGCGAATTGCTTGACGCGATGGCGGCCTATCCCGAGATGATGACTTGCGGAGATTGATCATGTGAAAGCAAGTGATCATTTATCATCGCCTTTTCGCCCCATGGTTATTGAAATTCATATTGCATAATTTGTTAATTGTATTACTTTATATATGGGGCGCGATGCAAATAGCGCCTTGATTCTGATAATAAGATATCAGAATCAACATGCGGGAGGATAACCATGGCGAGATATAATATAAACACCCGAATAGTTTTAAGCTTGCTTCTTATAATAATTACCGGTTTCAGTCAATTATACGCGCACCCGATAGAGATAGATAATCTCGATTTGATGGTTTCTTTCAACGGCAAATTCATTAAAGATCATGATAATGTAAATGCCGGGGCTTTTTCAGATAACGGCAGGTTCCGGTGCGAATATGAAGTAGGACGGGTTACCGATGAGGTTCGTGAGCTTAAGAACTTTAAGATGTACGAGGATGATAGGCTATTATATTCATTGGAAACCGTACCCGGCGCCGATCTATATATCTCCAATTCGGGCATAGCGGCTTTCCTGGATCACACACATCATTACCGGGGCGAGTTAACGATACATTTTTATTCGCAAGGCGGCCAGAGTCTATTCTCCGAGAAGTATAACAGCGCCAACCTGTTTGGCTTCTCATCATCGGGTAATAGATTTGGCGTAGGAACGCCGAAATCCTTACAGGTAATTTCCTTATCGGATCAGCGGATCGATACCTATGATCGGGGCTTTCAATTCGATATCTCCGAAGATGATCAACTCGTTGCGGTGGCTATGGAAAACCTGGTTAAGGTATATGATAAAAACGCTCTGAGGCATGAAATCCATACCGGCTTTGCCCATACTCGAAAAGTCAAGATTTCCTCTGAGAGGCAAATTATCGCCGCTATCGATAAGAGACATCTCAAAGTATTTTCATTAATGGATGGCCAACTGGTTTTTGCCGATTCGCTAACGGGCAATCTATCTTATCGTGATATTGAGCTAAAAGGCGGGCTTATTCAAGCCGGTATTCAGTTCCGAGATAAGGAAGTTTCTAAAGGGGTACTGAGGATTTACGATGATCACGGGAAGATAATACATGAAGGCGGCCAATCAACCAGGAATATCACGACTTCGGCCCGGCCCGAAACGCCTGAGGGCATTATTACCGATTACGATCCGATACCCTGGCCATATCCGCCTTTCGACAGCATCTGTACGGTCTGGAATTATTACGAACAGCATATGGGAATCTGGAATCAAGGCTGGTCGTATCTCCATCAGGGACTTGACCTGATCACCGCGATTGATGAACCGACTCACGCCGTCGAAACCGGTATTGTCAAGTGCGTCCTGACGCTGGGTGGAGATCATTACTGGCGATTGGCGATCAGCCCCGAACAATCATCGGGTACCTCCACCGGCTGGCTTTACGCGCATCTTGTCGAGAGCTCTATCGCTGTCGATGTCGGCGACACTGTGGAGATATATGATTATTTGGCGGATATCATCGAATGGTCAAATAATTGGGGACATATACATTTCGTTCAAATCAGGGATTCGGGACTAATCTGGTATTATGAGGATGACGAGTGGGGCATTGTCTATAATCCGCTTCTGTCTCTCGAACCCGATACCGATACCCTTCCGCCGGTTATCGAACAGATTTTCGATGAATCGAAATTCGCTTTCTGCCTGAACGAAACGAGCGAATATCTCTCACCCGATAGTCTCTACGGCGATATCGATATAATAGTTCAGGTCAGAGACCACATGCCCAATTCTCCTTTGGATTTGCCCGCTTACGAAACATATTACTGGATTGAGAACCTCCCTGAACGCGATACCATCGTTTCACGGACTTTGGGCCAGGTCCTCAACCATTCTTATGACTTTTATTCCTCTGACAGCTACGATCCTTACGCGCCGCTTATCTACAAAAGGGATGATATACTAGTGCCATCGCACTGGGAGGAAGTTGAACGTAATTTCTACCATGTGTTAACCAACAATAATGGGGATTCACTGGCCATACTGGGAGAGGAAGACCTGGCCTTCCAAACAGCTAATTATCCTGACGGCCATTACTGTATATGGGTCGAAGTAAAAGATGAATTTGGTAACGCTGCCACCGATGGTATGGTTGTACAATTTCGAAATGACCCCACGGATATTTCCGAAACCGATGTCAACACGCCTGATGATTTCCATCTGTTTCCGAATTATCCTAACCCGTTTAATCAATCCACGGTAATCCGATATAATCTGCCTCTAACCTTACCCGTCAAAATTAGTATTTATGATCTGCTTGGCCGCGAAGTTGATAATCTCGTTGATGAAAATCAGGTTGCCGGTCATTATCAGATTACCTGGAACGCGACCGGCCAGCCCAGTGGAATATATTTCTACAGGATTGACTCCGGCGATTTCAACAAAACACGAAAGATGTTTTTGCTTAAGTAATGCCCCACTGAATTGCTTGATTTATCTTACGAAGAGGTAAGCCGTACTCCAAGATCGTTTAGCTTTTCGCGTATTAATTTCTCCAGCGATCCTCTACCTTCGTAATGAATAAACACCGATTTCATTTTATGCTTGTCATATAGATGTTGTTTTTCCGCCTGACGATCCCTATAGAATGGCATATGCCCGAAACCACAAATCTCCACGAATAGATTATAATCCGGTAAGTAGAAATCGGGTCTGAATTGGCGTCCTTCCAGTATCATTAAAGGCTCGTATTGAAACTTGATATTGTTTTTATGTAGATAATTCGCGCAGATAACCTCATACCGCGAGCGAACCCTGGCTCCCGAATCAGTCCGGAGAACCGGCTCGGATTTCCTCTTTCGAGGCAGCTTTATTCCCCTTAAACGGCTATGTCTCCCGGTTTTTTTCGGTCTTTTACGCTTATACATATTATTTAATATTACCAATCTCCTGACTGATAGGCAACCGTTAATTAGTCGGTTATTTTAATGGTAATTTCCCGGTTATCCTGAAAAGCTCTTGTATCTATGACAAATTTGTCATAATTTGTTAAATAAATGTGATATCTATCGAAAATAAATAGTAGATGTTAGATAAAGAACTAGCTGACAGAATCAAGGAATTAACAGGCTGGACCAGCGGTCGGCAGTCGAGGGTGGTAACCGATACCTCCGACTGGATGCGTATTAACCGGGGGGATGTTCTTCGCCTGCGCGGGCATGATTTTGTAATCAAAGGCACTCGCTATGAGACAAGGTTCGGAATCGGTGAGCAGCCCAAGTACTGGGTGTTCGGGGCGATCGATCTGGAAAACGGCCGGGAGAAAATTATTAAAACGGTTTTCTATGAAGATTTTAATGTCAGAATCGGCGTATTTAAAATACGTTGTTATCGAAGCCCCGAAAAGGAAGGGCGGGTGTTGGAATTGGTAGGCGGTGATAGACGTTTCATGCAGGGTTATACGGTTAATGATGAGGTTGGCAATAATGTGCGGATTATCGACTATATTAGAGGGGAAACGATACTCGAACATATTCATTCGAATAATAAAAGCCATGAACAGTATTTCTATGAGGATTTGCCCGGAATTTTGCATAAGCTTACCGAAAGTATTCAGGCGATTTATCATCTGCACTTCAATCATACCTGTCATGGCGATATAAGAAATGATCATATTATAATCGAATCCGGCACCGGTCTCTATCGTTGGATCGATTTCGATCTTAATCAGCATGTCTCGGATTTCGATACCTGGAGTATCGGTAATATCATCAATTACGCTGTAGCCCAGGGAATTTGTTCATTCAGTAAAGTGTTGAAATCCAACGAGTTTTCAGAAAAAGTCAAACTGAGTCTCACGCCCGATGACGGCGGAGCATTTTATGAATATCGAGTAATGAATTTAAAAAAACTCTATTCCTATATTCCCGATAGTCTAAATGAAATACTTCTTCACTTTACAATCAATCCGAAAGTATATTATACAAGTATGACGCAACTGTTAAAGGATTATCGGGCTATGTTGAAAGCGGATTTTATATTGAGGAGCGATGACCAAACTTAATGGCAAACATATGAAAGCCGTAATTATCGGTGGTGGCCGAGGCTGCAAAGCTATCATTGAACTGGCCGAAGGTAAATTCCTGAAAGAATTGACCCTTGAAATCTCTTGCGTCGTCGATCCCGATCCCAAAGCGCCAGGCATGGTGTATGCCCGACGTAATGGGATTCGTACGAGCTCGGATATGAAGGCGGCCCTGTCCGTTTCCGATATAAAACTGATTATGGAACTAACCGGCAGCGATGAAGTGCTTGAAGATATTTACAAGATGATTCCCCGCGGCATCAAGGTTTTCGATCACGTTTTCTCGAGGATTTTTTGGGAGTTGGCAACGGCGCAAAGGGACCAGAACCGCCAGCTGCAAGAGATTACCGAGCTGGAGCGGAAAATCGAAAAGGAAAGAGGTTTTCTGCAGGTATTATTCGATAAAATCCCCGAGCTGGTAGCGGTACTCGACCAAAACCGACGGATCGTAAAAATCAACGATAGTTTCGGTCAATATACCGGCCTGACGGCAAAAGAAGCTATTGGCAAAACCTGCCGCGAAGCTTTTGCCGAAACAGAAATGAGTGAAACCTGCCAGCAAACCGCATACCTTCTCGATGAGGCTATCGAGACAGGCGAAACAAGTTCGCTTATCTGGAAAACACCGCCGCCGGAGGAGACGTTCTGGGAGGTAACTCAGACACCAATCAAGAATGCGGCCGGCGAAACCGAAGGGATATTAGGTACCTGGCATCGTATCACCGAGCAGGTAATCCTTCAAAGAAAAATTGAAAGCGCTGAGCTTCAGTTTAAGAATTTTATCGATTCGGCGCATGATTGG
>JAAEQD010000011.1 GCA_024231855.1 Candidatus Zixiibacteriota bacterium | reverse complement strand
GGCGGTTCAAATGTATTGTTTGCCGATGAAGGATTTAGGGGCTTGGTGGTCAAGGATGATTGTTGTGAGTATATTGTCGATGGCGAGTTAATATCATCGCAATCAGGAGTTTGGCTTGATGACCTGGTCGATATCGCCACCAATCATTCGCTTGCTGGTTTGGAATTCGCCGCGGGAATTCCCGGAAATGTCGGTGGCGCCATTTATGGCAATGCCGGTGCATTTGGCAAGTGTATGGCCAATATACTTGAGTCGGCCGTGATATACAGCCCGCGAAGCGGTACCAGGATTGTCGGCAACGATTATTTCGATTTCGCCTACCGGCATAGTAAATTAAAAAACGAGAACGAATTGATCCTTTCGGCCAAGTTTCGATTGAAATCTGGTGAAAGTGCCGAAATCGCCGATAAGGTTAATGAACATCGTAAGTTGCGTCGAGCTAAACATCCGGTGAAGGAAGGTTGCGCCGGTTCTGTGTTTAAAAATATCAAGCAGCCCAAGCTGTTGCCGGCGGGCAAGCTGCTTGAGGAGGCCGGAGTTAGAGGTATTTCAATAGGAGGAGCCGAGGTTTACGAAAAGCATTGTAATATTATTGTTAACAAGGGAAAAGCAACGGCATCAGATATCAGACAGTTGGCGGAATTAATGAGGAAAAAGGTTTGCGATAAATTCAAAATTAATCTCGAATACGAAATATTGATTTTAAATTCTTAAGGAAGGAGGTATATAGGGAAAATAGTTAAAGAGCGAAGTGTTGCTCGGGAGAGTAATTGTTAAAGATTGTTAAGAAATTCTGTCGCCTTATAGCGGCGGCAATATTAATAGGCTCGGTTATCGCCGGTTGGAGTATCGCGGATGCTGCAGTGGGCGAAATCGACATTATCATTAAATATAATTCAAGATTTGTTCCTTCCTTGAAGCTACCTGTGTTTCCAGGCGGCCTTTCCCAGGAGAATGAGGCTATTGGTCTTTTTCGCCTTAACCGGATTAAACGAACATGGTCTATAGAAATCCCCGCCGATCAGGATTACGTTTCATTAACGCTCTTTGCCGGTGACCATATCCTTTATAATCCTTTTATTATGAGTCGAGCGAACTATATACGGTATAGGGCTAAAATGACTGTTCAGGATGCCTGGATCGACGATATGGCCAATTTCAGCGGGACCAAAGGCAAGGCCAATCAAAGCGAAGGGATTGAAATACCATTGAATTTCGTTAATATCCCCAAACCCGTAGCTTCGATTATCGGCGAGGGGGGACCGAGAATTAATGTCACTGGTTCCAGACGAATTTCGTTTTCAGGAAAATCTCAATGGTATGATGATTTAATCCAAACCGGCACGTTTAAACAGTCCAAGTTCCCTTCACTTCATATGGAACAAACCTCGCGCTTTAAAATTAAGGGCCAAATCGGTTCGAAAATTACTATCGAAGTCGATCAGGATTCAAACCGTGATGTTGATTTGGCCAACACATTAAAACTTCGCTACAAGGGCGAAGAGGATGAGATCATCAAGTCGGTCGAGGCGGGTAATACGAATCTTTCATTGCCCAATTCACAGTTCATCGGCTTCTCGCAGAGCGTCCAGGGCTTATTCGGTATCAAGGCCACGGCTCAGATTGGCGGAATCGAGTTAACCATGATCACCTCCCAGGAAAAAGGCACCTCCGAGAAATCAACATTTTCAGCCGGCGCCCAATCATCGGCCGATACCATCTGGGATTATAGCTATCTTCACAATGTTTACTTCTACCTGGGCTATGAATTTACATCACTGGATTCTTTAATCGAAGTCCAGTTATTCAGAAACGGCAACATTGCCAATGGCGATCCTTATGGCCTGGCTTGTGTCGACCCGCATTATGGTTCAGGCCCCAACGAAACCGGCGGTGTAGATACGCTTTTCTATGTATCTGGAGAGGATTCTTTAAAGGATGAATATGAACAGCGCTATTTCAAATTCATCGAACCGACCGACTATGATCGTTACGATTTAGGTCGGTATATTGTTCTTCACCAACAGCTTCCGGAGGGCGAAGCTCTGGCGGCTTATATCAAGTACGCGCACCGTGATGTGCCTGACGGCCCGGTTGTGATTCGGGAAGAAGGAATGGTTACGAGCGATACCCTGGTTTTGAAATTAATTCGCGCTCATGATCCGGGTCCAACTTTTACAACCTGGGATCTCGAATGGAAAAACGTTTATGATCTCCATAGCCGCGAAATAACAAGGGAAGGTTTCAAGCTGGAAATATACAAAGGCTTGGGCAATATCGAAACCGATACTTCGGATCAGGCCGGAATTCCTTATGTTCAATTGTTTGGCTTTGACCAGTATAATAATTCGAATCCCACGGACGCGACGCCGGACGGTATTTTCGATTTCAATACCGCCACCGATCTGGACGCGCTTCGAGGGCATCTTATATTTCATCAACGGGAACCTTTCGCCGATTCAACCTTTCTTGATGATCCTAATCCATCCGTTTATAATTTTCGGTATTCCGATTCTGAGCAGAGGCTATCGAAAAAGTATTATATCTATGTGAAAACCGCCACTCGAGGTAATACGTTCAGCCTGAATCGAACGAATATTATCGAGGGTTCCGAGGTTGTCCAGATGAATGATGGCCGCATTTTGAAACGGGGAGTGGATTACAATATTATCTATGAAATCGGCCAAATCACATTTATTAACCAGGATGCTCTAAACGCGGCCGCCGATATATCGATCGATTTCGAATATGCTCCCTTTTTCATGCCCGAGAAAAAATCGTTGTTTGGCCTGGCGGCTCAATATGAAATTAATGATAAGTCGTTTTTCTCCATTTCAGGTCTTTATCGAAAGGAGTCAACCAAGGATTTCCGACCCCGGGTTGGCCGCGAACCGAAACGATCTATGATCTGGGATTCCAATATTAAATTACATTTCGACCCGGAGTTTGTTACTTCGGCCGTGGATGCTCTACCTTTCATTGAAACCGATGCCCCGTCCGTAATTGAATTTTCGGGCGAGATTGCCCAAAGCTTTCCAAATCCCAATCTTCGTAATAAAGCCTATATCGATGATTTTGAGGGGACCAAAGAATATACCGATATGGTAATGAGGCGAGGAATTTGGACTAAATCGTCGCCACCGGCCAACCGGCTGGAGGAAAACCGACGCAAGGTACGGTGGTATAATCCCTATGATTCATACACTATCAGGGATATCTGGCCAGACAAAGATGTCCAGCAACATCAAAACCGCCAAGATGTCCTGATACTCGAATTTCCGGTTGATTCTACCTCGGGACCTGATACCTCGGCCTGGGCCGGTATAATGAGACCAATGTATGCCGGGTTATCTAATCAAACGAGAACGAAATTCATCGAAATCTGGTACTTGCCGGATCAAACAGCGCTTGAACATCCGACTCTGTATATAGACGCCGGTAAAATCTCTGAGGATATGGACGGCGACACCAAATTGGATACCGAGGACGCGAATTTTAACGGCGTCTTCGAGGAGGATGAAGATACCGGTCTGGATGGTTGGACTGATGAACAGGAGGCCGATTCGGTAACGCATGATCCGGTATATCCGGATGATCCCAGTGGCGATAATTGGTATTATAGCGATCAGGGCGATGAAAGATATGATTACTCAAAAATTAACGGCACCGAAGATAACCGTGAAGACCCTGACAGACTTAATCGTTTCGATACCGAGGATATAAATAATAACGGCTCCTTGGATCGGACCGACGCGTATTTTCAGTATAAAATCGATTTGAATGAAAATATATATGTTGAAGAGACAACCACGACCGGTTGGCAGTTGTTGAGAATTCCTTTTCAGGATTCAACCGATGTAGAGTTTTTCGGACTTCCGGAGTACGGTCTCATTAATTTCATAAGGCTTTGGACCGCTAATCTACCCGCAAATTATAAACTGAGGTTGGCCTCGATCGAATTGGTCGGCAATAAATGGCAGGAGATGGCCCTTCCTGATCCATATTGGATGAATGGTATCCCTATCCGGCCGGAGTTCGAGGTTTCGGTGAAAAATACTCAGGAGCATGCCAATTCGTATGAGTCGCCTCCCGGCATTTATGGCGAATACGATCGGGAAACAGGGATTCAGGAAAAAGAACAATCTCTGGTTTTATCATACGGCAGTTTTTATCCTGGTCGGGCACTGAGTACATTTTGGGATTTGAATCCGGTTCAGGATTACACGCTTTATAACAAATTAAAGATGTACGTGCATGGGGATGAGACTCTCGATGAAGATACACCTCTCAACTTTTTTATCAGACTCGGAACCGATTCGTTGTACAATTACTATGAATTTAATACGAAGTTGTATCCCGGTTGGGATGATAGAAACTATGTTGAAATCGACTTTACTGAACTCACGGCGCTAAAAAGCTATTTGCACTCCAATCACCCGGATAGTTTCGCGTATTATGATACGACCGCGGGGAATTATACCGTTAAAGGCAATCCTTCATTGTATCAGGTCAGGTTATTCGTTCTGGGAGTTGAATATGATAGCCTCGCTATTGACACTACCGGATGGGATGGCGATAATCCAATCACGGACACTACCGAGGTTGAAGATATTCCTGTTAACGGCGAGGTTTGGTGCGATGAATTGGTGTTAACCGACGTCCGCCGGAAAAGCGATTTTGCCGGACGGTTTATGGCTCAAGTCGGATTGGCCGATCTGGGTAGTATAACTTTTAATTTCTCCCGGACAGGCGCCGACTTCGTTAAGTTGAGTTCGCCCAAGCCGGAAGGTTCGCTTTCCACTCAGCAATCATTATCGGGACGTTTCAGTCTGGATAAATTCGTGCCGCCGTCATGGGGGTTAAGTTTGCCGATTTCCGCGAGCTGGAGCAAAAATCAGCAATTACCCCGTCTAAAAACGGGATCCGATATAGTCTTACCCGATGAAATGCGTGAGCGGGAAAAAACCGAAAGTAAAAGCTGGTCGTTTAACGCTAAAGAAAGTTTCAGGCGGAATACCAATAATTGGCTGTTTAACTTGACCCTTAACCGGATTCAGACAAACTATACCTATTCAAAAAGATATAACAGCAGTCCGGTTAACCCGATAAATAATTCGACAACCTATGATGTTTCAGGCAAATATGATCTCACTCCTCGCATTAAACCATCCTTTATGCCCTTGAAATGGACCAAGATTCTGTTCTTGCCGAAATCTATTTCCGAGATTCAAATGTTTTATTTGCCAACCGCATTAAAATTTGACGCCAGTGTCAAGAGTACCAGATCTTTCTCGAAAAATAATCGAGACGTGGTTAATTCATCATATGTTCGCGATTTCACGGGCAATCAAACTTACGGACTGACTCTGTTCAGCGCTCTTAAAACCGATTTTTCATCGACGACAAGAAGGGATATCAGCAATGCCAATGAATTGGCGTTTTCCTTCAATCCAAGCGAGATAAAGATCGGCCGTGAAAGGGATTACTCTCAACAGTTTACGACATCATTTACACCCAAGATCAGCCGTCTGCTATCGCCTCGTTTACAGTTTCAGTCCAGGTATTCGGATAATTCCGACCTGGCCGCCAATCCGGATTCTACCCGGGCAACCAGGCTAAGCGGCAATCTGCGCGGCGATATTACGCTTGATGTATTTAAGTTGCTGGGTGTCGATAAACTTATCGGCAGCCCAAAACAGGAGAATAAATTTATTCGACCCGAACCCAAGGATAAAAAACCGGCTCGGGATGAAATCAGCGAAGAGGAAATCGGCGAAGAGGAAATCGGCGAAGAAGAGATCGGCGAAGATGAGATTGGCGAAGAGGAAATTGGCGAGCAAAACGGCGACGAAGAAGTAGGCGAAGGTGAGCCCGATCAGGAAGGTGACGCCGATGAGGTTGGCGATGACAAAGAACCGGGAGGTGGTTTTAAAGTTCCCAATCCGATGGTAGCCGTTAAAAGGGTGTTGATGGTATTCAACGCCATAAAACCCATAAAAACTACATTTTCAAACGATAAACAGATCAACCGTTCCGGTTTGTATGCTCGGCCCGGATGGGTTTATACTCTCGGTTTTGCCGATCAAACCTCGATCAGGCGAAAAGCCCAGGAGGGATTCGCTGCTCAGGACCAAATCACCCGCACATTCGATTATTCGTTCACATCGGGCGTTACCCCCGTCAGAAACCTGGATATCAATTCATCCTACAAAAACCGGGTGTCGGTTAGCCGCGGTACAAATACGCCGACCAAATCAAAGTCGGTAGAATTTCCGCGCGTTGATGCCAATCTTTCCGGACTGGAAAAATTACCGCTGTTTAAAATCTTGATGAAAACAGCGAGCCTGCAATCCGTATACACTCAGAAAATCGATGAGAATGAAAATCCGGATACCAGAGAATTAACCAGCCGAGCTACCCGTAAAAACCTGTCGCCTTTACTGGGGCTTAATCTATCGTTCAACCGGGGAATCAAGGCGACAATCAGGTATGATTACAACGCCAGTAAAACCGAACAATTACGTGAGACCGGGAGCAACAATCGCATCGATCATAGCCTTGACAGGAATATCAAGGTAGGAATTTCCTATTCCTTTACGGCTCCCCATGGACTGAAAATCCCGATATTAGGCAAGTTGAAATTCAACAGCCAGTTGACCAGCTCACTCGATGTCGCTAAAAAATTCAGAAAGTCCTGGTTTATCATGGCTGGGGAGGAGACCGATGATGCCAACAGCGTGGAAACTTCGGTTGATATCAAATTGACATATAGATTTTCCGCCAAAGTTACCGGCGGTATCAGAGCTTATTGGATGGACTCCGACAATAAATTCCAGAAACGAAAGCAACATGTAAGGGAGCTCGAAATTTGGACAGAGTTAAGGTTCTAGTTGAAGGGGTTTTACTTTATTCTTTATTCGCAATAAGTTGCATCGTTGGCTGCGGGTCTTCATCAATACCGGAATTCAATAAAGATAAAGCTTTTAATTACCTGGTGAAACAATGTGATTTCGGACCGCGAGTCCCTAACAGCGAAGCTCATCGCCTGTGCGGGGATTACTTGTTCGACCGCCTATCGGCAAATGCCGATATTTGTTATCGCCAGAAATTTTCATATTACGATTCATTGAGGGGGGATACATTGAGACTAACGAATTTAATCTCCTCTTTTAATAAGGATAATACAACCCACCGCGTATTATTATGCGCTCATTGGGATTGCCGCCCCTGGGCCGATAATGATCCCGATTCGAGTCTTCACGGCAGGCCAGTAATGGGGGCTTCCGACGGCGCCTCGGGCGTAGCGGCGCTTCTTGAAATCGCCGATATTCTGAAAGAAAAGTCGCCATCGATAGGCGTTGATATCATTCTTTTTGATGGTGAAGATTATGGCAGCAGTGGCGCGCCGGATCAGTGGCTTCTGGGAAGCAAATATTTCGCCGCCAACATCGGATCTTACCGACCGACTTATGTTTTGCTCCTGGATTTAATTGGCGATACTGATTTAAATATTCATAAAGAGTATTATTCTCAAACATATGCCGGCAGCCTGGTTAGCCGTATCTGGGCCGCCGCCGCTATCGATAGCGCCAAGCATTTCCACCCGGATATAGTCCATTCGGTTTATGATGATCATATACCGTTTCTTGAATTAGGAATCCCCGCCGCTGTAATTGTTGACATGGATTACAAATGGTGGCATACTGTGGAAGATACGCCGGATAAATGTTCGGCCGAAAGCCTGGCGGAGGTCGGCCGGGTGGTCCTCAGGTTGTTGTATAGCCCTGAGTTGGAATAAAAATAGAAATAGTCGCAACCGGTTTCACGCGGGCGCCGTATATTGTAAGGGAATTGTTTAGGAGATAGGTATGAAATCATTATTGGTTGTTCCTTTATATATTATGCTGGCATTCCAGTTGATTCATAGCCAGCCACCGGTACCAAAACCGCCGGCTTTTGACCAGGAGGGCATGTCAAAAAAGGGTGATTTTAGTTCCTCTATTGTTGGCGAAACCGGGCTCGAAATAAGTACGGCTCAAAATCTTGGCTGCAATATCAATATCCAGACTCATAACGATAATTCATTTAAACTAGATTATCGAATTTGGGCTAGAGCCAAATCCGCCGATCAGGAGAAGAGATTTATTAATCTGATCGAGGTAAAATTACATCCATATGAACATGATCACGATAATATTCATCTTCAAGTATTGGCTCCTACAAGAGCGCCTTGGGAAGGAACGGATTACGGGGTCGCGGTTTATTTGGATATTTTGGTTCCCGAATACTTCTATATAGATTCTCGTAATTCGAATAGCAACCTCGATTTCGAAGGCCCATTTAGCGGGGTAGAAATAGATAGCGAATATGGCATTATCAAACTCGATAATGTGAAAGGCGAATCTATTATCAGAGCGTCTTACTCCACCGTGAAGTTATCTCAGCTTGAAGGTTCAGTGTCTATCGAGGCGATCTACTCGGAAATTGAGGCCGATCAAATTACCATTATCGACGGTCCGGGTATATTCGAAACCTCGAATGGGGAGATAAACCTGGAAAACATCGAGGGTTCAATTGAAGTGATGACGGAACAGGAAGATATTTATGTGTCTAACATAAACGCTCCAAGGGGAAGCGTGGTTTTACGAACCAACTATGGCCGTATAGAAGCCGACAATGTACATAGCGAACTTATCTGCGAGACGAATTTTGGGCCGATTGATCTCAGCAATATCGTTCTGTCGCATGGTGAAAGTAAATTTGAAACAAAGCATAAGCCTATTGATGCCGAGATCTCACAATTAGGTGATTCTGAACTAATAATCAATAATACTTATAGCTCTATTAATTTAAATGTCGCTTCGGATATTTCGGCCAGACTTGTTCTGGCTGTCGATGAAGGCGGTAAGATTCACACTCGGGGACTATCAATAAAACCCCAGGTAATGGAGAGAAATCACCTGGAGGGTCTGGTCGGCGAAGGTATCTCCAGAATCGAGGCGAACGTAGACGGTATCGGTGAAATAAATATCCAGGGCCAAAATGCATCCACTAGATCTGGCGCAAATTCTATTGGAGAAGAGAATAAAACAATCCTTAGTAAAACCTCGGGGGATAGTGATTCTTGGTGGAGGCACTACGATAATTTTGATGTCAAATTTAGCGAGGATCAGGCAGGAGGAAAAGGCGTTAATATTTACACATCCAGTGGAGAAGAAATATATTTCAAAATTGTTGATAGAGATGGTATCTGGGAATCTTGGATTGATAATGATGGGAGAAATTTTAAATATGATAAGAAAATAAAATCTCAAAATTGGAAATATGCAAAATTATGGGAAACTATTCCTAAAGAAGTATTCAAAGAACGAGATAACTTTTTAGACTAAAAGGCCGAATATCCTCTGAATCATTTCAGGAAAATTATTAATATGCTTTAGTTTTATACCTTATAAAACAAACTATTCATAGCTGACAATAATTATATTAACGTTTTTAAGGGCACTGGTTAGAGCAATTAAATGATCCTTTAATCCGCCTCGAGCCAGCATAATATGTGTCGCGTTAGCCAATTCTTCATTCAAGGTTGGTTCGATCTGTATCCATTCCCCGACGTAAGCTTCAACCCAGGCGTGAAACGAGAAGCCGCCGCCATCCGGCCAGTATACTACCCCGGCGGCGATTCGAGAGGGAATCCCCACTGCACGTAAAAGCGCGGTGGCCAGAGCCGAATGTTCGCCGCAATCGCCCCGGCCCGATTTATATGTTTGAAAGGCATTGGAAATATCAGGGGAGAATTCTTTTTTGATATTTGAGTATACCCAGCTATTGATTAATTGAGTCGCTTTATACGCGTTTGTTTCATCTCCGATTATGCTTTCAGCCAAATCGATAATTTCCTGATTATTCGATTGGATCAGGGATTCGGATTTTAAATATTCTCCCAATTCACCGGTATTTACTCCGATGATTTGATTATATACTTTATTGACAGGCAGAGTTATGGTAATTTCCGCGCTATCCCGGGTAATTTCATTGATATCAACCCACTCCGATTCCGGTAAACGATCGATTTGATAACCGGATATTAAATAGGTTCCCTTAGTTATCTGACCAGGGTGTTCCGGTCCGTTTGGAACAATGATTAAATTGTCGGTAAGTAGATCAAAACCAGGTTCGATTTTTTGCGCCATCTCTTTCGGCTCGGATTTCATTATTATACCCATTGAGGGTATCTCCAGTCTCATATGATTACCGAATTCATCGAGAATAATATTAGCGCCCATCATAAGCGAAGCAGTACTGTCGCGGACCGTGAAAACATCAGTTTCAACACCGTTGATTATCATTTGCCTTCGTTCGATGACTGTTTTGAAACGTTCGGCCATACCGGTTAAGGGGGGATCGGAAATAAAAGTCTTGGATTTGAAACAGCTCTTATCTTTTAATCTACCGGATATCGCGGCTATCTCAACGGAAAGTACATTATCGAGAGTTTCTAAGGGAAAGTTGAATTTTTCCTCGGTAGTCTGGTCCGCGATAATTGTCGCCACTATATATTCGTCATTAACTTTCTTACCCTCTACCGAGATATTTCCAGTGTTTGTTAAATTTTCATATTTGCTGGAAACTAATTCGGCGTTTAAGCCTTCATAGGTTTTCTCTTCCGAGGAAGTAATCGTTAGCGTTTTCTGATTCACCGTATAAGTGAAAACCAGGTCAGAGTTCATCAACCATCTGGCTTCGCTAACCCTGGCCAGACCGATTGAGGCATAACCTATTTTGCTATCCCGCGTATAAATGCCAAACCAATCATTGCCCAATAATTCATCGAATCGATCAAGCGACAGATCCGCCGCCGCGGATCCCGCGAAAAGAATGACAAAAAAAACTATCCACAATAATGTCATCGGATTTTCCGGTTTAAGACAATCAATTGAATTTAATCCTCCATAACAAAACAGGCCAACCGGTTAGCTGATCGCGTCCGGATGGCCTGAATCTAATCACATATAGGATTTTTATCCCATCGATTTCAGCTTCTCGGTTAAAGCCGGAACGAATTCGAACAGATCGCCGACAATGCCATATGTGGCGACTTTAAAAATCGGCGCTTCCTCATCCCGATTGATGGCGACGATGACTTTCGATGATTGCATGCCAACCAGATGTTGTATAGCTCCTGAAATACCGCAGGCCACATATAATTTTGGATTGACCGTTTTGCCGGTTTGCCCGACCTGGTGAGAATAAGGTATCCAACCGGCATCGACTGTCGCTCTCGAGGCTCCCACAGCGGCCCCTAAGGCATCGGCAAGTTCATTAATCAGCTTGAAATTATCCGACTCGCGAATACCTCTGCCACCGGAAACTATGATATCGGCATCGGTTAAGCTGATAGTTTGGCCGCCTTCCGAGACGCTTTCAAGAACTTTGGACCGGGCGCCGTGCTTACCTGAATCGTACGCGAACTGCTCGATGTTGCCGGAACGTCCATCATCGAATCCCGCGTCGGCAAATGCTTTCGAACGCAGAGTCGCCATCTGGGGACCGCTGCCGGATGGCGTAACTTTCAGGATTGCCTTGCCGCCGTAAGTGGGCCGGGTAGCCAGAATATTGTCGCCATCCCAGTCCAGCGCGGTTATATCGGGCGCCAGGCCGGAGTTAATCGTCGCCGCGAGACGTGGAAAAAGCTCCTTACCGAAAAAACTCGCTCCACCGAGTATGACTTTGGGCGAATCCTGCTCGGCAACATCCGCTATAATTTTTGCATAGCTCTCGTCTATAAAATTTTCAATGTCGGGGGAATCGCACACGTATACCGTATCCGCGCCCAGCTTGATTAAACTATCAGCCGCTCCGCCGATATCTTTTCCTATAGCTACCGCGGATACACTTAAACCTTTTTCATCGGCCAATTTCCTGGCGGTTCCAACAACCTGTTTTGTGATAGGGGCAATTTCGGTTCCTTTCAATTCAGCAACCATTAGAATACCACCCGCCATTTACAACTCCTTTCTCAACTGAGATATTATTTCAAAATAGATTTCATCAAAATTCTTACCGGCCTTATTCGCCGCCCGCGCGACAAACTCATATTCGGGAAAATATAATATCTTATCACCGTAATTAGCAAGTTTTACCGGAATTTCGCCATATTTAGATTTAATTATTTTTTCCTCGCGCGCGAGTTTCCATCTGTTGATTCGGCTTCGGCGGATACCCAATGTGCCGCCGGATAAAAAGACGACTTCGGCCATTTTGTTTTCATCCATGATTTGACATAATACCGATAGAATCTGCCCGGGCCGGTTTTTTTTCATCTGGATTGGCGTGATATATACATCCAGCGCCCCCGCCGCGAATAGATTGTCCATCAGATAGCCGATTTGCTCAGGCGTCGTCCGATCAAGGTTTGTTTCAAGCAATGCTATCTGATCTGAAACGAAATCCGAGCCTGTTTCGCCAATATACAATCTTAATAAATTTGGTAATGTCCCAATCTCTTTTTTACCGGCGCCATAGCCGGTTATTCCGGGATTGAATTCGGGTAGATTGTCAAATGAAGCCAATGTTGTCAGAATCGCCGCGCCGGTTGGAGTCAGTATCTCGGTTTCAATCCCTGTTTGCCTGACAGGGAAGCCGGCGATCAGTTCGCCGGTCGCCGGGGCGGGAACCGGCATGGTGCCATGCCGCGTCTCCACTAGACCGCGTCCGACTGTCAAGCTGGAACAGTAAACTTCCTCAATACCTAATAAATCCAATCCGATAACAGCCCCGCAGATATCAATAATCGCGTCTACCATGCCCACTTCATGAAAATGCACCGTATCCACGGTTTCGCCGTGAACTTTAGCTTCGGCTTCCGCCAGCCTTCTGAATATCAGCTTTGCTTTGCTTTTAACTTTGTCCTTAAGCCCTGATCTTTCTATAATTCGCTCGATTTCTTTTAGATTTCGATGTGAACGCGTCTCTTCGATTTCTACATCAAACCTGGAAGCGGCAATATGATGCCGAGTGGCTTTTTCGGTTTTCAAACGATAGCCATCAATTGGCAATTTTGACAATTCGGCTTTAAGTTTTTCGAAATTAAGCCCGGCATCAAGCATCGAGGCGATTATTATATCGCCGGCCGCCCCGCAGATCATATCGAAATAGGCTATTTTCATTGGTTATTCTTTGCCTTTCGCTTTTAAAATCAAACTGGCGGCGCAGGCCGCGCCGAAACCGTTATCGATATTTACTACCGTTACGCCCGGCGCGCAACAATTAAGCATCGAAAGAAGCGCGGACAAGCCATTAAAAGACGCTCCATAACCAATTGAAGTTGGTACCGCGATTACAGGCACATCCACTAGCCCGGCAACGACGGATGCCAGGGCTCCCTCCATGCCTGCCACTACTATAATGACGCTGGCATCGTCTATTATCTTTTTATGGGCGAACAGGCGATGTATACCTGCAACTCCGACATCGAATAGTCTTTTAACCCGATGACCGGCGACTTCTACAGTCATGGCGGCCTCTTCGGCTACCGGTATATCTGATGTGCCGG
Organism: Candidatus Zixiibacteriota bacterium; assembly: GCA_024231855.1. Classification (GTDB taxonomy): domain Bacteria; phylum Zixibacteria; class MSB-5A5; order UBA10806; family 4484-95; genus JAAEQD01. The sequence continues at coordinate 750 of JAAEQD010000011.1, read as the reverse complement.
CAGTTACTACAAGGATTGTCCCCTTACCGGGAGACTTTTTATGCCTGTTGGGTATATGAATAATTCTGGCATCGGGATTGAATGTTGCAGATTGAAACTTCTCTTTAATTTTCTGGAACATTTTTTTATCTGTTCGCGTCACCAGAGTATTTACGCCATCCTTATACAGTCGTGATACCAATTTAACTATCTGAGCGCCGGTTTTACCGGGCGCGTATATAACCTCCGGAATACCGGTACGAAGGGTTCTGTGATGATCCAGCTTGGCAAAACCCAAGTCCTCAAATGGCAGGTCTTTGAGCTTGAGCAACGCCGCCTCGGGATCAAGTTTGCCGGATTTTACATCCTGCAGTATCTTGCGAATCTTCTTTGGTTCCATAATCTCTATCTTTCAAACTTTGTCTGTAGTTTTCGAACAATTCGATTATTTCATCTTCAGTGGGAAGCAGCACTAACCCGGACCTGAGTTTTGATGCTCCCGGCAAGCCTTTTAAATACCAGCATAACTTACTTCTCATACGTATCAAACCGGTAAAAGAGCCATACTTTTCTATCGATAACCGCAAATGGTCCAGAGCAGTATCAATACGGATATCAACATCCGGTACGGCCAGAAGTTCCCCGGTTTTGAGATAGTGCTTCGTTCTTTTAAATATCCAGGGATTGCCAAATGACGCCCGACAAATCATTACAGCATCGCAGCCGGTCCGGTCGAACATCTCTTTGGCTTTCCGCGGACTGTTGATATCG
>JAAEQD010000010.1 GCA_024231855.1 Candidatus Zixiibacteriota bacterium | reverse complement strand
CTCCCATTCCTACTTCAACAACAGCATTTTCTTCGTCTCGCTATAATCACCGGCTTGCAATTTATAGAAATACATCCCCGATGAGAAACCATCAGCCTGCCAGACGGCCTGATGGTAGCCCGCCAGCTGTTGCCTATCTACGAGCGAGGCCACCTTACGCCCGAGGATATCGTAGATATCGATCGTGACATGTGATTGATACGGCAGTTCGTATTTGATCGAGGTGGCGGCGTTAAACGGGTTGGGGTAGTTTTTGGCAATAAGCGTTGTTTTGGGGACAGCTACAATAGATTCATTAATATCAACAGCTAATTCACCGCTGCTATAAGCTCCCATATCGCTTCTTTCACTACCTAAGCCCCAATCGCAATTTAATATTGTATCTAAGATTCCGGGATGGCCCATATCGATACAGGGCGAATCGTATGGATCGCCGCATTCGATGGCCATGAGATGGAAGTCGCCGTTATCGGGGTCGCGGAACAACGGATCGGCATCGATGTTGCCTTCGCCTTGATAGCCATCTTGAATGTTTGAATAGGAAATATCTATACTAGAGGGACTATATATATAAATGGCATCAAGTTGACTGGTATCGCTTCTTATTATGTTGCTCACAGCTATAGGATGCGAATTGAATTGGCAAACTATACCATGGCCGCCGTACGTTGCATGATTATTGTAAATACAATTATTTAATACTATTGGCGCCGAATTTGAGCGGCAATATATACCACCTGCCGCCCAACCGGGTTCTGAATTGCAGTTATTATAAATAAGATTATTAGAAATTATCGGAGATGAATCATTACAAGTTATCCCGGATATATTTTCTCTAATGGTATTCCCCTTTATTAATACATTGAAACCATTACATTGATATAAATAAATTCCGGCGTTATTAGTGTTTGTCACCTGATTAAGTGTGATTATAGCGTTGGAATTGCGTAACAATATCGCGCCGGCAGTGCAATTCATTATTTTATTTCCGGAAATTGTAATACTCGATTCTCGACCGTAAATAGCCCCGCCGTCATTAGCTAGACATAAAGTTATCTCATTGCCAATAATTACAGGATTTGATTCACCGCAATATACCGCGCCTCCATAATAAGCGCTATTTGAACTAAAAGTATTGTTCAATATAAGTGGACATGCGCCTTCTCGGCAATACACGCCTGCCCCAAAATGATCAGTATGATTATTAGCAATAATGTTACTCCTTATAATTGGACTGGCATTAATGCAGCGAATACCCTGACTATGTCCATCATATGAATTCACAAACCTAACACCCACTAAAGCTGCTATATTATTTTCACCATTTTCAAATGTAACTCTAGTGCCACCATAATAATCACCAATGGAAGTCTGCTCGATATAATTCGTATCCCCGGTCGTTAAAAACAACGATCCTAGCACAATATTATGACCGTTGAAATTGATATTCTCATAATAAATCCCTGGCTGGACCAGCACCGTGTCGCCATCTGTGGAGGCGTCAATGCCCGCCTGGATCGTGGCGTAATTATCGGGGATATTGATGATGGTGGCATATAAAGACGAGTAGAGAATGATGAAAATCAATGATAATGATAATATTTTAAAGCGGTTCATGTTTCCCTCCGGATTGGTGATATCACTCCGGTTTACACTATAGCCTTAAAATTAACGGTTATTCGCTACTACAAATTAAATATCGCATATAATATTTTATTGTCAAGTGAAATATCCACGTTAGTTGTGGGGGTTGACGGGAACTTTAGTCGTCCACGAAACGATAATCTAATATGATTCAACAAAATACCAATACTCATCTAATTTCATGATTTGGTGAACTTCTCCCCATGGAAATATTTTAGCGGGCCCGATATCCCTTGAATTATACATAAATCCTGACCATTCATCTCGTAATCCTCGAAATGTATAAAATATTATTGTAATGGACCCGGATTCGTTCATTACCAGGATTTTATTACCCTCGGATAATTGTTTATAATTTTCTGACAATTGAATCAATCGCCCGTGGTCCTCAAATATTTGCCCTATTTCGCCGGAAATAACTATATTTACTACTTCAAGCCGATGTGTTTGATTTTCGGAGAATTTTTTCTCTATCCAACGCTCCTGAAATGGGAAAAAAACAATCAATAAAATACAGAACAGGTTGACCGACAATGGCGCCAATCTTGCCCAAATATTTGTTTTCCTTTTCAATACCAGAAACATTACAGAAAATGTTGTGGCAATCAACAGGCAAAATCCGACGAAGAACGCAAATAGCGAATATAGTATTTGAATTAGCCAGTAATCTGAACCCGAACCAGTCGAGTTCGTTAAAATATTTAAAATCAGGATGATAATTGATAATATTAATAGAAGGATGAATGTAGGATCGCTTCGCGGATGACTTTCATTTTCCATAAGTCCTCGATTGCTTTTTAAAATGTTTGCCAATTTAGTCGGGCTACAATTAAAATGCTAAATTGATTCCACAAATCATGTATACTAGGCAAGCACGAGCTTGTTCCGCATCAGCACTTGAGAACAGAATATTTAAGGTGCTGATAATTTTTCTCAAAAATAGCCCCATTTTTCCCTTGACTCTGTATCTATAAATTTATATTTTCGCCGGGAACAAAAGTAGCACTCATCACGTTAGAGTGCTAATAAAATAACTTAAGTTGATGTTTTTAATAAGCTTAAGAGAATAAAATTAACTAATAACAGATTAGAAGGAGGAAATCCATGAACATTAAGCCGCTATCTGACCGCGTTGTGGTTAAGCCGCTTGAGGAAGTGGAAGTCAAAAAAGGAAGTATCATTATCCCCGATACCGCTAAAGAGAAGCCGATGCAGGGCGAAATTGTCGAAGCCGGCCCGGGCAAATTCGAGGACGGCAAAGCCGTTCCGATGTCGGTGAAAAAGGGCGATAAGGTTCTGTACGGTAAATATTCCGGCACGGAAGTAACTGTTGATGATGTCGAATACCTGATTATGCGCGAATCGGATATATTCGCGATAATTTCATAAGGAGAGATTAAGTTATGGCTAAAATGATAGAATACGATAGTATCGCCCGCGAAAAGCTGAAAAAAGGCGTGGATCAGCTAGCCAACGCGGTCAAGGTTACGCTCGGCCCCAAGGGCCGCAACGTGGTGCTGGATAAGAAATTCGGTTCACCGACCGTAACTAAAGACGGCGTGACCGTGGCCAAAGAAATCGATCTGGAAGATCCCTTTGAAAACATGGGCGCCCAGATGGTCAAAGAAGTCGCCTCGAAAACCTCCGACGTTGCCGGTGACGGCACTACCACAGCCACCGTACTGGCTCAGGCTATCTACCGTGAAGGCTTGAAAAACGTAACCGCCGGCGCTAATCCGATGGGTTTGAAGCGCGGCATCGAAAAAGCCGTTGTCACCGTGGTTGAAGAGATTAGAAAGCAGTCCAAAGATGTCGAGGGAAAAACCGAGATCGCCCAGGTTGGCGCTATTTCGGCCAATAATGACGCCACGATCGGCGACCTGATCGCCGACGCGATGGAGAAAGTCGGCAAGGACGGCGTGATCACGGTTGAGGAAGCCAAGTCGACCGACACCACTCTCGATGTAGTCGAAGGTATGCAATTTGACCGCGGCTACCTGTCGCCTTATTTCGTAACCGATGCCGACAGCATGGAAGCGATCGCGGAAGACCCGCTGATTCTTATCTACGACAAGAAGATCTCATCGATGAAAGACCTGCTGCCGATTCTGGAGAAGGTCGCTCAGATGGGCAAACCGATGATGATTATCTCCGAGGACGTTGAGGGTGAAGCCCTGGCGACATTGGTAGTCAACAAGCTTCGCGGCACCCTGAAAATTTGCGCGGTCAAGGCTCCCGGTTTTGGCGATCGCAGAAAAGCTATGCTCGAGGATATCGCCACCTTAACGGGCGGCAAGGTTATCTCCGAGGAACTCGGATTCAAATTGGAAAACACAGTCGTCTCCGACCTGGGTAAAGCCAAGCGCGTTACCGTGGACAAAGACAATACAACCATCGTTGAAGGCGGCGGCGAAACTGAGGAGATCAAAGGCCGGATCAAGAGTATCCGCAAACAGATCGATGATTCGACCTCCGATTACGACAGCGAGAAACTGCAGGAACGTTTGGCCAAATTGGCCGGCGGCGTGGCCGTTATCAATGTAGGCGCGGCGACTGAAACCGAGATGAAAGAGAAGAAAGCCCGCGTCGAGGACGCCCTTCATGCCACCCGCGCGGCGGTTGAGGAAGGTATCGTGCCCGGCGGCGGAATCGTGCTACTTCGTTCGATGGCCGCTCTTGACAATATCAAGCTCGATGGCGATGAAGCTGTCGGCGCCCAGATCGTCAGGAAATCACTCGAAGAACCGATTCGCCAGATTGCCAATAACGCCGGTGTTGAGGGTTCTATCGTTGTGAAAGAAGTAATGGATAATACCGGTAATTACGGCTACAACGCTGAGACCGATGAGTATGGCGACATGCTCAAGTTCGGTGTGCTGGATCCGACCAAGGTGACCCGTTCGGCACTTGAAAATGCCGCTTCGATTGCCGGTCTGCTTCTGACTACTGAAGCTGTTATCACCGACAAGCCCGAAAAAGACAAAGCCATGCCTGCTATGCCAGGTGGCGGCGGAATGCCCGATATGGGTGGTATGGGCGGTATGTACTAAGCCAGCTCGTATTCGTTTTGATTTTTGCAAGGGTGTCCGAAAGGGCGCCCTTTTTTATGGATTTCGCTTGTTAATCTTGGTTTATTTGCTATTTTAATAAGAGTAGTATAAACGTTGATTCTTCTTCGTTTAATTATTGAAAACTAAATAACAGATAGGTGCTGTAAATGTTAAAACTGTCTACTGCATTAATAATATTTATATTGCCGGTATCTTCGTCGATAGCCAATATTATACATATACCGGACGATTACGTCACAATCCAGGCCGGTATCAATACCTCCTCCGATGGCGACACAGTGCTGGTACAACCCGGGACTTATGTGGAGAATATCAATTTCAACGGCCATAATATTGTACTGGGCTCAATGTTTCTGACAACTGGTGATACGAGCTATATCGAGCAGACGGTTATTGACGGGGATTCTTCGGGTGCGGTTGTGATATTTGAAAACGGGGAGGATAGGACAACATTAATCACAGGATTTGTAATAAAGAATGGATTTAATGTTAGTCCATATTATGGTGGCGGTGTCGGCTGCGACAATTCTAACCCCTCAATAATCTATAATCGTATTGTATATAATTATAGCAATTCTGGTGGAGGAATAAGCTGTCAAAGTAGCTCACCCTTTATTTCTTCTAATCTTATCGCGCACAATACCGTATTTTTATCGGGTGGCGGGATTAATTGTGGTAACTCCTCGCCAACAATTATTAATAACACAATTATAAAAAATATCCAGTATTATGGCGCTGGAAGCACCGGTGGAATTAACTGTCGCAATAATTCTAATCCTGTCATTAAGAATAATATTATTGGGGAAAATTATACGGAGTGGTTTGGCGGTGCTATATTAGTGTTTACTGGTTCAAATCCGTTAATTGTTAATAACACAATTTATAAAAATTCAGCATATCGAGGGGGCGGAATATATGTTATGGAAAGTTGTTCCCCAACAATTATAAATAATACAATTAGCAATAATACGGCACATTGGGGTGCCGGAATGTTCTTCGAAGAAGATAGTGATCCTACAATTATTAACAATATCCTTTGGGCTGATACCACTATGCTGGGAAACATTAATGAGATCAGATATGACGGCGAACCTCCGGAAGTAAGTTTTTCAAATATTCAGGAAAGTTATCCCGGTGAAGGCAATATTAATGTTGATCCACTTTTTCATGATCCTGAAAACGGCGATTTCCATCTCATGGCAATCGAATGCGGCGATCTATACGATTCGCCGTGTATCGATATGGGCCATCCTTATATATTAGACAGCCTGCTTGACTGCGACTGGGGACTCGGTGACCTGCGTTCCGATATGGGCGCATACGGCGGTGGCTTGTCATCAACGACCGGTTCTATTAAAGGTATTATTACGGACCCAGATGCTAATCCGATAGATGGTGTTTTTATAACTGCTCTTGAAACTTCTGTAAGTGACAGCAGCAATGTTGACGGTGATTATCAACTTGATAGTCTTCCACAGGTATCTATTGATATAACGTTTTCTCATCAGGCATATTTTGACACTATGATATCAGGGGTATCAGTTACTCCGAGCGATACGATATTTTTAGATGTTGTTATGATCCCGTATTATTACCTACCCGGCGATGCCAACATGCTTATTGGTATCTGGCCGCCTATAGTTATCGGCGCTGATGTAACTTATTTAGTTAATTATTTTAGAACTTTAAGCGATCCTTGCCTGATTAACAATTTCTACTGCTCGGCTGATATAAACGGCGATTGTCTAGTAATAGGTAGTGATGTAACTAGATTGGTGAACTATTTCCGGGGTGAAGCCAATATTACATGGTGTGCTGATTGCCCGCCTGTATGGCCAACACCTGAGGACCTACCCGCCGAAAATCCAGTTGGTTGGCCAAGTTGTGACTAGCCTCAATCCCTACAATGCAATCGCAACAATCAGATACGAACTCCCCATACGGTCGCGTGTCACAATCGATATCTGCGATATCCTCGGCCGCAAGGTGACTACGCTCATTAATCTGAAGCAACCGGCGGGCTATCATCAGGCGATCTGGCAGGCCGATGATTTTTCCTCGGGGATGTATTTCTATAAGTTTCAAGCGGGGGATTATACCGAAACGAAAAAGATGCTGCTATTGAAGTAGGACAAGCATTTCTGCTTGTCCTACCGCGTTAATAATGGTTATTTACTGATTATACTCGTAATAAAAAAAGGCGGCGCTATCGTAAATCGGATTGCTGAGGGGGGCTAGAACAACTATCCATCGATATCGCCACCTGTCTATTATACTCCCCGGAACCGATTCTATTCCCTGTTAAGTAAAAAAATCTTCACAAAATCAACCCATTTTGGGCTAGATGGGTCATTGTGATATAAATTAATTAACAGATAAAAATACCCATAAAGAAAATAGTGCTTGACAAAGATTATCGATAAACCTATATTTTTAGGGATATAACTCTTTATTGTTTTGACAAAAAATAAAATATAGGGAGGAATTATGAGTTCAGCGAAATTTTGTCTGGCTTTGGCATTAATCGTTATTGTCGCAATCCCTCTGACTGCCCAGGAAATAGATTTGATAAGCACTACTCTCTGGACCGGCGTTAATAATATTGTGGTAATCGATAATTATGCCTATTGCGCCTTTGTTACCGGGTTAAAAATAATCGATTTCAATAATCCGCAACAGCCGGTGGAAATCGGTAAATCGTTCCTTGATGGCGAAACAATGAAGCTCGCTATCGATGGCGATTACGCCTATGTTGCCGGCAGTAAGTCGGGCTTACAGATAGTTGATATCAGTCAACCTGAAAACCCGCAATTGGTTTACACATTTTCGACCGCCGGCGATGTTCAGGATGTTGTAATCAGGGGTGATTTCGCCTACCTGGCCGATAAAAACAAGGGCCTGTATGTGATCGATATTCTCGATCCCGAACAACCGGTAGAAGTACTCAACTGGAATGATGATTACGTAATAAGCGTATTCATTCAAGATCATTATCTTTACGCGACCTGCAGACCTGACGGATTATTGATATTCGATCTCTCGATTCCCGATTCACCCGAATTGATAAGTTTTACCGAGATAGTTGATAACGCCGAGGATGTTTTTGTCGATGGTGATTTTGCCTATATCAACAACTCCTGGGAATTAGGATTGCTGATATATAATATAGCCGATCCTTACCTGCCTGTTTTTATGGGCAGCTATGAGGAATTTTTCGAAGATATGTGGATTTCTGATAATTACGCCTATATTGCTACCTATAGCGCGGATTTAATAATTCTCGATGTTACCGATCCTACAAATCCAACTTATATAGGCGGCTATGCGGCCGAAAGATGGAGCCAGGCTTTGTGTCTGGTTGATAACACTGTTTATTTGGGTACTAATTACTATGGTATCGATTGTATAGATGTTTCAGTTCCGGACCAAATCGAACATATCGGTACTTTTACCACGCCGCAAAGGATTTTTACCGTGAACAAACAAGATGACTACCTGTATGCCGGAGGTTTTCATATTGTTGATGATTCCGATCCTTATAATCCGATAGTTATGGGCGGAATTACCTTGCCCGAATGGACGCGCGATATTTACCTGACCGAAAATTACGCCTATGTAGTATCAGGTGATAACTCTTTAAATATCATCGATATCACGAATCCGTTGGAACCTGAGATAATTGGCGCGTATGTCGCGCCCAGTTATATGTCCAGCGTTGAGGTAAGTGGAGATTTCGCCTACATCACAGTCAGCCAGAATGGCATACATATAGTCGATATTAGCGATCCCGGCCAACCGGTTTATTACTCGGAATATCTTATGCCCGGAATTTACATAGATGATATCTTCATCCGAGGCAACTATGCCTTTATCGCCAATAGTCATCCGGGTATGGTTATTTTAGATATCTCCAATCCCGCCAACCCGGCATTTGTCAGTAGTTACCAGGCATCCAGCTCGTGTAATACAATATTCGTTCGGGAAAACCTCGTGTTTATGGCATCAAATTTATCTTATCATATTGTAGATATATCCGACATCAATAATCCGTCGCATATTATCTCCTGGGGAACTCAGGATCACGCGTATGATATCTGGAGCGACGGCCATTACGCGTATATGGCCGACATGGATCTCTGGATTGTCGATATCAGCGATCTGCCCAACGTCTACTCGGTCGCCAGACATCCCACGCCGGGCTGGGCAACCGAGGTTTTCGTAGATGGCGAACAAGTTTACATTGCCGACAGAAACTCATTGATGATATTTCAGTTCAGCCCGACGGATATCGAGGATGACGAACTATTGATACCGGATAGATACAGACTGTCGCAGAATTACCCCAATCCATTCAACGCTTCCAGTATAATTAGATATGAGGTAGCGAAGTCATCGCGAGTTAACCTTGAAATTTACGATCTCCTCGGACGTCAAGTGGCGACGCTCGTAAATAGAGAGCAGCAAGCAGGCTACCACCAGGTGGTCTGGAACGCCGATGATTTTCCTTCAGGGATCTATTTCTACAAACTTCAAGCGGGGGAATATATCGAAACGAAGATGATGACATTGCTGAAATAATACCTTGACGTCCAGTATTTTCTTTTATATATAGTAATTGCACGGGGAATGCAAACAAGCTCATAATATTTATTCACAAGCAAAACCCTATGATGTAGTGTACCCGGGCAAAGGAGAGTACGATGAAGTTACGATTAATTGTAACCGCGCTCATGCTGTTAACATTAATGTCCACAAGTGTTCTGGCTGATATTGGCGATACGCTTTGGACAGGTTTCTATGGCCTCGGCGATACCGAAGCCGCCTACTCTGTCAAAGAAACGCTCGATAAAGGCTTTATCATCGCCGGCTTTTCAACATCATATAACTATGATAACAAGGATTTTTACCTGGTCCGGACCGATGCCGATGGTGATACTCTCTGGACACGAACTTATGGCGGCAATTTTGACGATGTGGCATTGTCGGTGGCGGCTACCGATGACGGATGTTTTATCGTGGCGGGTTGGACAAAATCATTTGGCGCGGGTGGAACCGATTTTTATCTGGTCAAAACCGATCCTCAAGGCGACACGATGTGGACCCGCACCTATGGCAGCCCCTTTGAAGATACCGCGAAATGTGTCCAGCAGACAGCCGACGGGGGCTATGTAATCTGCGGCACGACCGATTACAATGACTACCAGCATGATGATTTCGATGTTTACGTGATCAAAACAGATGCTCACGGAGAAATAGACTGGACTTATCATTCGGGCGGTGTAGTTGATGACGGCGCTAATTGTATTATTCAAACAAGCAATGGCGATTATATGATTTCCGGTTACACGGCATGTGCCGGTGGCAATAATAATATCTATGTCGAAAAAATCAGTTCTTTTGGAACTAACATCTGGTACTGGGGTTTCCATCCCGGATCGGATAATATGGCGTATTCAATCGTTGAGGCGAGTGACGGCGATTATGTTGTCGCCGGCCGCACTTTCGATCATTATAACGCCGTGGAATTTTACCTGATGAAAATTAGCAACAATGGTAGTGTTTTATGGGAACGCACCTTTGGCGACTCCCACTGCGAGTTAGGCTACAGTATCGATAGAACGCCGGATGACGGTTATATTATTGGCGGCGCCAAATGGATTTCGTTCTGGCCTGACACCACACAATTCTATCTGGTAAAAACAGATTCAGAAGGTAACATGCTTTGGGACAGAACTTATATGTATGGCGGGCTCGATGAAGGCAGTTGCGTTATTTCAACCAGTGATGATCATTACGCTTTCGCGGGTTACAGCAATTGGATGGGTCCTTATAACTTCGATTACTGCCTGATGAAAATCGAGGGGACCGGCACGACCGATATTAAATCAGATGATTTAGCCGCACCTGCCTCCTTCAGACTTGAAAGTAACTATCCAAATCCATTCAACGCCGCAACCATTATTAAATACGAACTATCAGAACCGGCTGATGTCACTCTTGAAATCTATGACATACTCGGGCGGAAAATAACGACGCTTATTAATTATCAACAGTCTGCCGGATATCATCAAGCGATCTGGAACGCCGATGATTTACCATCGGGGATGTATTTCTATAAGTTACAGACTAAAAATTGTATAGAGACTATGATGATGACATTGCTTAAATAGGTCATTGGAATTCCGGCTTTATGTTTTTACTAATATTTTTTGTGGGGGCGTATCGTATACGCCCTTTTTCAATGGTTATTAAATCTTGCTTTAATCGGTTTTATTACCAGCGAAATCATATAACCAACACAGGCCACCGCGATTATTGTCGCGCCCGAGGTGATATTATAAGCGGCTGATATTATCAAGCCGACAGTGGTGAAAAACGCGCTTAAGATTATCGAGAATATCATGGTTCTTTCGAGACTGAGGCGAAACTGTACCATAATCGCCGCCGGAATAGTAAGAAGCGCGATTACCAGGATGATACCGACGGCCCGGATCAACACTACCACGGTTAAGGCGATCAGGCAGAACAACAGGATATTGAGTAGAATCACCGGCACGCCGGATATCTCCGCGTATTCCTCATCGAATGTAAGCGCTTTGAATTCCTTAAATAAAAAGAACGTTAAAAGCAAAATGACTATATCCATTGCCGCGATTAAAATAAGGTCGGATGTGGGCACGGTCAGGATATTGCCGAACAAATAGCTCATGAGATTAGGCGCGTAGCCCGGAGTTTTATCGATAAAGAATATACCGGCGGCCATACCCAAAGCCCACATTATACCGATTAACGTGTCCTCACGCTGGCCGGCGTGATGGCGAACCCAGGCGATACCCAGCGCCGAAAACAGGCTGAAAACTATAGCGCCGAAAATCGGGTTAAATCCGAAAAAGTAGCCCATCCCGATACCGCCATAAGCGGTGTGAGATATTCCTCCGGACAGGAAAACTATCCGTTTAACGACTACATACGTACCGATTATACCGCAGGCGATACTGGCTAAAAGCCCAGTCAGGATCGCGTGACGCATAAACTGGAATTGCCAGAGATCGGCTATAAACTCAGGCATGCCAGTCTCCCCGTTCGTCATGTTTTTTGAGAACTCGATGCGGTGTGCCATGAGCGATCAAGTCGATAGGACAACCGTATGTCGATTCCATGATTTCGGTGGTGAGGTCTTTGCCACCGTGATGAAATAGTTTACGGTTAAGGCAGGCAACCGAGGTTACGTGTTGGGAAATCGCCCCAATATCATGCGAAACCAGGATTATTGTCAGCTCATTGTTAAGTTCGTGAAGCAGTTCATATAATCCCGTTTCGAATTCGGGATCGATGCTGGCTGTCGGTTCATCCAGAAGCAGGATTTTCGGTTGTGATGTTAACGCCCTGGCGATAAGTACTCGCTGGATTTGTCCACCGGAAAGACGGCCTATCTGACGATGTGTATATTTATCCATACCCGCCTGCCGGATGGCAATGGCTGTCATCTCCTTATCGCGTTTGGTATAGCCCATTAGCAGCCTGGTTTTGTTGAGTCGGCCCATCAAAACCACATCCCAAACATTGATCGGGTACTGATAATCGAAAGTCGAAATCTGAGGAACGTAGCCTATTAATGATCTTGTTTTTGAAGGCGGTTTTCCGTATACCCGGATTTCGCCTTTATCCGGTTTGATCAGGCCGAGAAACGTTTTCAATAGCGTCGTTTTGCCGCCGCCATTGGGACCGATTATCCCCAAAAAGTCATTCGGCTCGATTTCGAGATTGATATCCTCGAGAGCGATATCATTGTCATACCTGATATAGACTCGCTTTAGGCTGATTGCCGGCATATCGTTCATAGTTAATTCATCGCCTTTGCTAATTTTTCCGCTACTTCCTGCAGGTTGACCAGGTAATCTTTACGCAGATGGTCGATATACTCAACCGCGCCATCTATCTCACCGGCGATAATCTCGGCGCTTTCGGTGTTGAATTGCGGGGAAGCGAAAATCGTACTCAATCCTTCCTGTCGTGATAATTCGATCAATTTCCTCAAATCGCCCGCCCCGGGCTCTTTGCCTTCGATTTCGATTGGCATCTGAATGAGATCGTAATCTTTCGCGAAATATCCCCAGGATGGATGGAAGATTATGAATTTGCGTTTGACCACATCCCGGAAAAGTGTCTCAATTTCCAGGTCCAGTTCACGTAATTTTTGTTTATAGATATGAGCATTCATTTCATAGATAGATTCGCGTTCGGGATCGATATCGATGAATCCCCCGGTAATATTGTCAATTATCAAACCGGCGTTTTTCGCCGAGCACCAGATATGAGGATCGGACCCATGATGGTGATGACTACCATGAATATTTTCATCACCTTCGGCGCCACTTATTTTTTCGATTCCCTTTGAACAATCGACTATTATCATTTCCGGATTTAATTGGGCTATCCTCTCCAGCCACGTATTTTCAAAAGGTAGGCCGGAACCCAATTTGAAATAGATAGATGTTTGACTCAGTTTTTTCATTTGTCCCGGTGTCAGTTCGTAGGTTGAGGGGCTGGCGCCCGGGGGAATCAAGACCAGAAACTGAAATAAATCGACGCTCGCTACTTGCTCTACGAACTCAAGCTGAGGCAAAACGGAAACTGCCACCAATATGTCATCACCCGCGATTAAGGGGATAGCCAGACTCAGCGCGGAGACAACAGCGATCAGAAATATTATTGAAATTTTCATTATCCAGTTCCTCTAAATTTCATCTTTCGCGGTTCTATCATTATTATGTAACCGCGGTTATTTTGCTACGCGCCGATTTTCATCTTCTCGATCATTATCGATGGAGCGTTGTATTTATTATAGAAAGTTAGATCATCGCAAATCGCGCCGATACCTCTGAATAAATCTTCAGTGGACGCCGCCAGGGTAACGTTGGTTACGGGTTTAATACTCTGGCCATTTCTGATAAGTATGCCGTTAATACCGGCCGAGTATTGACCGGTAATGCTATGAAGACCCCAGCCCTGGGTCGTTTCGACAAGTATTCCTTTTCTGCAAGAAGCTACCACATCCGAGACTTTATCCTTGCCTGCCGCAATATAGAAATTACTTGGCGCGATTTCCGGGAATCCTTTGTAATCTTCCCGTGAGGCGGAGGCGGTAGTTGAAATACCGGCCTTGGTGGCGGTTTTCATATCGTACATGGCTGTTTTAAGAGTCCCGTTTTCAATAAGCATCAGCTTTTTTGAAAGGCTCCCTTCATCGTCAATCGGCCGACTGGCAATCCCTCTCGGCATTGTAGCATCATCATAAACACTTAAAGCCGAATCGGCGAACTTTTCGCCTTCTTTGCCGGCTAAAAATGACGAACCTTTCAGGTAGCTTTCGCCATTTAGCGCGTAAATCAGCCCCCATATAATAGACCGTGCCGCGCCTGGCGTGAAAATGATCTCGTAATTACCGCTGTCCACCGATGATCCGCCTATTAGACGTACGGCTTTGGCCGCCGTTAAATCCACAATTTCATCGGCTGACGGCAAATCCTCGAAATGACGCGCCGAGAAGCTTCCCTCACCCGGAAACTTCTCTTCATTTTTTACAGCCGCTACACTTAAGCCGACTTTGTATCGAGTCGATTCGTAGCTTATGTCCAGACCATTGGTGTTGGCCAGATTTAATGTGGTAGCTGTTTCGGTATATGATGTGCCATTTGAATGTTTGATCAAAGGATCGTATTCAAGAGCCAGTTGTTCGAGGTTATTTAAATAATTGATTTTGCTGTCGGTTGACGTTTCAGCCTGACCCGGACTGAAAATATCGAAATCGAGGATACCGGAAATCGGTCCGGGAAGTTTAATATTGTCATTGCCGGAGGTTTTTGTGACCAGATTTGAGAGGCGCGAGACCAACTCATCTATGGCTCGGTCGCTAATATCGGTGGTATGGGCAAACGCCATTCGACCGGATGAAAAGAACCTTACTGCCGCTCCGCCCGGGGCGGCTTTGGTGACAGTTTCAACCTTGCCGTCCCTTACCGATATTTTCAGTTCATTCCCGGTGATGTTGTAGACTTCGGCCATTTCCGCGCCGGAACGCGTGCATTTATCGAGTATTCTTGAAATCGAACTCATAGTTTCCTCCTAAGCATTGCCGCCGACTAATAAACCATCAGCTACTCGTATAGTCGGTACACCGGAGGTGACCGGCACCCATTGACCCTTGCCGCATGTTCCTACGCCCAGTTTGAGGTTGTTACCTACCGCGTCTATATTGGTTAACACATCGATCCCCTTACCGATCAGCGTTGCTCCGGAAACCGGATAGGTTATTTTGCCGTTTTCGATCGCGTAAGCTTCGCGCACGACGAAATTAAACTGACCGGAAACCTCGTTAACCGAGCCGCCCGAAAGCGCCTTGATAAAAATTCCCCTATCAGTATCAGCGATAATATCATCCGGGGTGACATCGCCGTTTTCGAGGAACGTATTGGTCATGCGGGGAATAGGGAAATCGCGATATGATTCGCGCCGGCCGTTACCGGTGGGCTCAACACCCAACTGCCTGGCCGAAATCAGATCATGTATGTAGCCTTTGAGGATGCCTTTTTCGATCAGCACGTTTCGCCGGCCTATCGTTCCTTCATCATCGAATCCGGTTGTGCCGCGCGCGTTCGGCCAGGATGAATCATCGACAAGAGTAACCAGCGATGAGCCGACTTTTTTGCCCAATTTATCCGTGTATATCGAAGAGCCCTTATAGATAAAGTCACCTTCCAAACCATGGCCGACCGCCTCGTGAATCAGTACGCCGCCCCAGCCCGAATTCATGACTACCGGCATCGATCCCGATGGCGCCGGCCTGGCATCCAACATTGCTACCGCCTCGGTTGCGGCCACTATCGCCGCGGCTGACATATCATTTGTATCGAAGAATTCAAATCCCTGATGGGCCGATAATCGGCAGCGTCCCTGATGGCGGATACCGTTTTTTTCGGCTAACACCTCGATTACTACCCAGATAAGGGGAATTTCGTTCTCGATTCGTAAACCGTATGAGTTCGCTATGGTCCGTTTCCGAACATGATCGTAATAGGATATATCAACCTGCTTCACATAGTCGCTGTAACTTCTGGCTGCATCTTCGGCGGTTTGAATCAGCTCTATCTTTCGATCTTCGGTAATCGACTCGATTGGAATGTCGACATTTACGAAACCTGGAGCGTCGGCGGCAACCGGGTCTGTTACGACAGTAGTGGTTTCAGCCGAGGCAATAAACGCGGCGGTCGCGGCCGCTTCTAGCGCCTTGGAGAAATCCGCGCCGTTGATATAGGCATAACCGTTATTTTCGCTTTCGACAGTCCGAACCCCAACGCCGCTTGACCGTCCGGCAGTTGCCGAGGAAAACACCCCTTCTGACATTTTTAAGGAAAGCGAGGTCACATCCTCGATATAAACCTCAGAAAAATCTCCACCTCGGGTCAGCGCGTTAGCCAGGATCGCTTTTATCTGGGTTTCATCGAAACCGGATTTCATCGCCGGCCCGCAGCCGGAACCACCCAGGATACCGACTAACCAGGGCGTACAAGCTGCCGCGGCCGATATTGCCGCGCTTCTTTTTAAGAATTCTCTTCGATCTATCGCCATACATGCTCCTTTATCAGCTCCTATATCCATCCGTAACAAATCGTTATTAGCTTAATAAGTCAACCAATATTTAATTGCCGGCTCGACAATATCAGCCCATCCTTTTTAATTGACATTAAGCTAAAGGCTCCTCATATTGTATACAATATGTATTGCCGACTAATCAATAGATAAATTTTCTTAATCCGGAGGTTCTCATTAATAATCCTTTGCCGAAATTCAGGTCCGATCTTGAGATTTCCGAGCAGGATTCATCCGGGCAGGTCGTTTTTGTCATAAAAGATCCGATAAGCGGGAAATTTTATCGTCTGAAAGAAATGGAGTATTTTATTGCCGGACTCTTTAACGGCGAAAATGATATCAATACGATAGCGCTAAAATTCGAAGAGAGATTCAAGGCTAAAATCGACCCCCGGCAACTGGAGAAATTCGGTAATAACCTGTCGAATATGGGATTACTGGAGAAATCCGGCTCCGCTGAAGAAGTTGAAAAAGCAGTCGTTAAAAAATCATTATTCAGCAGGATTCTCTTTATTAAAATCAAGGCAATTAATCCGGAGAGGTTCATAGAACGTACTTATCGATTAGCCTCGCCTTTTTATAGCAAAACCGCTGTAAGAATTTATCTTCTCTTAGCCATCTGGGCCGTGATAATAACAATAGCGAATTTCGATGATATGAAATTCCAGCTAATTAATTTCTTTATTCCGGAGATAATTCCCCTGGTCTGGATTACTATATTTTTCGTGACGCTGCTTCATGAATTTTCGCATACATATAGCTGCCGTTTGCATGGCGGCAAGGTTTCCGATATGGGCTTTCTGCTTTTGTATGTTCAGCCCTGCTTCTACAGCAATGTCTCGGATGCTTATTTGTTTCCGGATAAAAGAAAGCGGATGGCGGTTACCGTGGCCGGCATAATCAGCCAGATCGTGGTCTGGGGGCTGGCCGTTCTTATTTGGCGGCTTACGGCCATGGATAATATAATCAACACCATCGCGTTCATAATTATTGCTTTATCATTCGTGGGCGTTACTTTTAATCTGAATCCGCTTCTCAAACTCGATGGTTATTATTTTCTGGTCGATTACTGGGAAATACCCAACCTTCGCCAGAAAGCGTTCCGTCATCTCAGGCAGCATATCATGGGCCTGGCCGAGGATGAGGAAAAACTGGATGCCTCTCCACGCGAGCACCGGATATTTTTCTGGTACGGGTTCGCCTCGTTAATTTATTCAGGATTGCTTATAACTTATATTGTCTATCGTGGTGGAAAATTTTTAGATTCTCAATTCGGTGGATTTGGGGTGGCGATACTGGGGATAATTATGTTATATTTCATTTTCGACGCAATGAAAAAAGGAAGGATATTTCAGGTGGCCTACAATCAAAGAGGAGCAATACTGCGGCCGGGAAGATTGATGATTACCGGCGCGGTTATTGTCATAATGGCTTTAGCTTCAATTTTTATTAAAGCCCCGCTTCGAATAACTAACGATAGCCGGATTTTACCGCTGGAGCGAATTAACCTGAAAATGACTTCTCCCGGATCGGCGGAGCTGATCATAGAGAGGGCTAATGAGGAGAAGATTTTAAAACAGTATCAACTGGTTGGACAGGAGTATTCTGTATTGTCGATACTTCCGGCGCTTAAAGTAGGGGATATTGTTAAATCAGGAAACCTGATCGCCAGTATCAAGTCCAATGTGTACGAGACTGAAAGACTTGAACGTTACGCCAATCTCGAACAGGCTCAAACCCAGCTTGATCTTCTGGAGAAAGGGGCTCAGCCGGAGGAGATCGAACAGACCGAAGATATTATCAGACAGGTTCGAGTCAGGTTTCAAAAAGCGGGTCAGGATTTAAATCGGGCCGAAAGTCTTTTCGCGATGGGGGGGATCGCCGAGAAGGAGCTTGAAGAAACCAGGACAAACAACCAGGTGCTCAAATCTGAACTGGACTTTTATATCAACCAGCGTACCTTGCTGAAACGCGGCGCGCGCGCCGAGGAGATCGAAATAGCCCAGGCTCAGGTTAACCAGCTTAAAGCCAAACTGAGCCATCTCGAGAGCCAGCTCGAACAGACGATTATCGTATCACCCATAGATGGGATAGTTACCCGGGTGAATAAAGACAATACCGTAATTTCTATCGCCCGCACGGATACGGTAAAGGTAAAAATCAGCGTGCCCGAAAAAGAGATATCGGCTGTGGCGTTAGGCAATTCAATCAAGATGAAGGTGCGCTCGTATCCGGGGCTGACTTATTCCGGCCAGGTGGCCAAGATCGATCCGCTGGCTCTATCCGATGAGAAAGACCGCCCGATGTTCGCGGTAACCGCGATTGTCGCTAATCCCGAGGGGCTTTTGAAATCGGGAATGACCGGCAAGGTGAAGATAAACTGCGGCGAAAGACCGCTATATAAGCTGATCTTCTGGCGGCTGATAAGATATCTGAGAATTGAGTTCTGGTCATGGTGGTAAGAATTTTTCATATGTAATGTTTCATTCCCATGCAACTTATAAAAACATATTGACGTAGGAATAAACATGAAAAAAATAAATTATCGTAAATGCAGAAGAAAAGATCTGATTCCCGCGGCTAGAATGATTGGTATAAGCATGAATTATCTGAGGCGTCAATCAGGTATGGAACCGTATCCCTGGCGAGTCAGAGAAATACCGCCTCTTTTCAACCATCTTCTCAAAACCGATCCGGACCTGACATATTGCGCCTGGGATGGCGAAAGATTGGTTGGTTTTGGCAGCGCCCTGGTCCGCGGCAAGCAATGGTATCTGGGTCATCTTTTCGTCCTGCCCCGGTATCAGGATAATGGCGTCGGCCGGAAACTTCTGGAGAAAGTCTGGGCGGATAAACCCGGTATGACTCACGCCCTTTGTACTTTCGCTTTCAATATGCAAGCAGTCGGGATTTACAGCAAATTCGGCATGACGCCGTTATGCGATTTACCCTGGATGCATGGCGATCCGGCAAAGATGAAAAAGCTGGGATCGACCGGCTTGAAAATTATCGATACGCCAACACGAGCGGATTACAAATGGCTGAACGAGCTTGAGACGAAAATCAGAGGTTATCCCCACGCCCTCGAATGGAAATTATGGCAGAAAAGCGAAAAGCATAAGGTTTATATATTTACGAGCCGGGGAAAGAGAATAGGTTATTGCCAAATCGTTGATAAAAGAATGATTGCCCCGCTGGGAGTCATTTCCAAGCGCTATATGACTAAAGTGATGACCGAGGCTATCCGACTGGCCAAACCGAAAAAAGACGGCAAAATCAATCTCTGGTGCCCGACTTTGAATATCGAGTTGTATCAGTTCTTAATCGGTATCGGATTTCGGGCCGACGAAATGGAAATATTTATGAGCGATGAGCCGTATCCCGATTGGCAGCGGTATGTCCCGGCTACGCTGGCGGTCGTTTAAAATATATCCGGTTTTCTAATTCGAAATTATGCGAAAGATCTTATAATGAGTATCGGGAATATCGGTAAAATATTCGAATCTCGAATCATTGTCCTGACCGTCATAGATATTCATCAATGCCTCGCGAGGCGCCGGCAAGAGCAGGTAATTGGCCTTAAACTTGTTGGCTACCGAATAAATCGTTTCTCTATCGTCATTTGGTATTTGTATTGCTCTGAATCCAGTTGAGTAATGAACTTCCCACGGCCCCCTGGTCATGATAACTATCTCGCTATCGGTTTCATGACTGGTTTCAATGATATATTTAAGATCGCCGAGCCAGGCATTTGTATCGCTTGAGAACGCGACCGTATCGCGAACGGTGAAAACAGAATCAACTATGAGTCCCAGGAAAGCCAGGATAATCACCGTATAGAGAATACGTCTGGATTTGATAAAACGATACAAACCCGCCATGGAAATAACAATCAAAAAAGGTATTAAAGCCATGACACTTCGATAAAATCCACCCATCGCGGCCGGAAATGTGGCAATAAACGTATAGAAGCAGAATAGAATTGCAAAATATAATATCGGCGATAGAAATGGTCGCAATCTTGCCCGGACATCAGGCGATATAATTACATTCAGAATCCCAACAATTAAAAAGATCCAGAAGAATGTCCCAAAAATCACGAATATCGTTTTGACATTAGTGAGCAATATCTTGAATTTCGACAGTAATATATTGTCCCAACCCCAGGCCAGGTAAGAATCTAACGTCAAGTTTTTGGAATATGAGTAAATATCCTCATAGCCGGTAAGGAATGTTGTTTTAGCCGATCCGGTTGCCAGAACAGCGCCAAAGGTCAAGTAGTTGTCTATTAAAAACGGCGAAAGGACAAGCAGGTAAACCGCAATACTATACGATAGTGTACGGATTTTAGCTGATAGGCGATAAGAGGTCATAAAAAGTGATATAATTAGTACCGGGATAAGCAATAAACCATCCTGGCGAGTTAGATGAGCCAAGCCGACCATGGCCGTTGCCGGAATAAACATCCGAATATCATCCTGACCCTTAATCATTAGCAGTAATCCTAATGAAACGAACACGGCATAAAAAATAGTCGAATCCGTCTGGATGGAATACTTGAACAGATCGGGGATAAACAGAATTAGAATGGCCGATGATATGGCAACTGCCCTGGATTTGCTGAACTCCTTACCAACTAAGTAAGTGACAAATGTCAGGGTTAGGCCAAAAACGATAGATGGTATAAGGGCTGAAATCAGAGATTTGCCGAAGAAAAACAGAAATGGGCAGATAATCACGGATGTCAAAGGCATCCAATAATCATTGCTGGGATGGGTTAAACCATCCGGTGAGCTCAGGAAATGCCAGATATAGTCAATTTCGAAACCTCTTCCGGCAGCCAGATTTTGGGCCAGAGTTAGATAATAAGCCTGATCGCCGTGACCGGGATGCTCCAGCAGAATAGCGAAAATCAATCGCAAGCCCAGAGCTATGAACAGTGCAAGTGATAAATATAATAGATTATTACTGCTTATCGAAGGTTCAGATTCGGGATTTTGTGCCTTGATTTTGTTCTCCATTGTGCTATTCCATCCGTATTTTAACATATTATCTTGTAAGCAAATAAGCAAATTAAAAGCTGATAAAATATTTATAGATTTTTTACTTTATTTTCGTGATTTCTATTATATATTAATAGCGACGGGCTTTTTACGGATTTGGGCCTCTTTAACCTAACTGAGGGATAATAAAAATTACATATTTAGTACAAGCGGGCGGATTTTAGTAATCGAATAAGAAGTAGGAGGATGTTTTGAACAAGCGATTATTCGGATTGAGTCTAGTAATTGTATTCTGTGTTGGCTTATTTGGCGTGGTTTTTGCCGGCCAAACAATTGATCTGGACAATTCCGCGACCGGGATAAGGATATTAGATCAGGATCAGGATGGATTTTTAATACAGGTCGATATTGGCGCTGTTAATATCAACGAGGTCACTTCTAAAGAAGGTGACTTTGTGATGATGAGTGTTGACGGATTCACCCGTTCTCAGCGAATTGGCGAGCCAAACCTGCCCATGATCAATAAACTTCTTTCGGTGCCGTTTGGCTGCGAGCTGCAGACCGAGATCGTTGAATCGGAGCTGGAGGAGTTTTCCCTGGCCCAATTCAATCTTCAATTGATTCCGGTACAGCCGTCTCTGTCCAAATCCACCGATCCCGAGGACGTTCCTTTCGAATTCAATCGCGATCTTTATCGTCAAAGCGGCTATTACAGTATGCCCCTGATCGAAACATCAATGCCGGGGATTATGCGATCACAAAATATGGGCATGATATCTATCGCTCCATTCGAATACGATCCGGTAGCTAATAGCGTGAGAGTTCACAAGCACCTGGTGATAAGAGTCAACTATCTGCATCCCGATTGGCTGACTACATCGGATATGCAAAGGCGATATTATTCACCGATGTTCGAATCGATCTACCGTCAGGTGATCAATTACGAATCCCCGGAGCCGGTTATTCTCGATGACCTCGTCACTTACCCGGTGAAGTACCTGATCGTTGCCGACCGGATGTTTCAGTCACAGCTTCAACCGTTTATCGAATGGAAAACCATGAAGGGATTCCAGGTAATCACCGCCTATACCGATGTGATTGGATCTTCCCAGACAGCTATAAAAACTTATATTCAGAACCAATATAACAACAGCAATCCGCCATCCGACCCGGCGCCGTCATTTGTTCTTTTCGTCGGCGATGACCAGCAAATACAGGCATGGGACGGTAACTCGGGCAGTCATATCACCGATTTGCGCTATTGCGAATTTACCGGCGATGATTATCCCGAAATCTATTACGGCAGGTTCTCGGCGCAGAATACCGACGAGCTTCAGCCGCAAATAGATAAGACGCTGGAGTACGAACAGTACACCATGCCCGATCCAAGCTATATGGCCGAGGTGACACTGGTCGCGGGAGTCGATGGGACCTACGCCGAAACTCATGGCAATGGCCAGATTAACTATGGCACCAACTACTATTTCAATACGGCTCATGGGATAACCGACCACACCTGGCTTTATCCGGATTCGGATGATCCTGGCGCTTCGGCGGCCGTGATACAATCAATCAGTGATGGCGTGGGATTCGCGAATTACACCGCCCACTGTGGTCACACGGGTTGGTCCGATCCGTCATTTACCGTCAGCGATATATACACACTTTCGAATAATCATCAATATTTACTTGGCATCGGTAATTGCTGCTTATCGAATACGTTTGGCGATGATTATAGTACTCCCTGTTTCGGCGAGGCCTGGCTTCAATCGGCCAATAAGGGCGGCGTGGGCTACATAGGTGGCTCGAACAACACCCTGTGGGATGAAGATTACTGGTGGGGGGTAGGTTCCGGTCCCGTAATTGGCGCGGGCCCAACCTATGAACAGACCGGCATCGGCGCTTATGACGGCGTATTCCATGATCATGGCGAAGCATTAAATCTACACTATATCACCAACTCGGCAATCATTTTCGCCGGAAACATGGGAGTAGATGAAGGCGGCGGCCATAACCAGTATTACTGGGAGATTTACCATCTCATGGGCGACCCATCGGTGATGAACTATATGGGCGTGCCGTCGGTAAACAGTGTCAGCCATGCCAGTACGATACTTCTAACCTCTACATCGTTTACAGTTAATGCCGATTCCGGCTCGTATGTCGGGATTTCAATAGATGGCGTCCTACACGGGGCGGCTTATATCGGGATATCCGGAACCGTGGATGCCGATATCACGCCGTTCGACCAGCCGGGTATGGCCGACATCGTGGTTACCGCGCAGAACCGTCAACCTTACATAGAAACCGTTCAAGTTATCGCTCCCGAAGGACCATACGTTGTTTACGATAGTTATGATATTAATGACATATCCGGAAACAATAACGGCGAAGTTGACGCCGGCGAAAGTATCGTATTAGGGGTGCAGTTGAAAAATGTCGGCCCCGACGATGCTTATAGTGTTACCGCGACGTTGAGTTCATCCGATATATATGTCGACATAACCGATGGTACCGAATCCTATGGCACCATAAACGGCAATGACGGCACAGTTAACCGTCCCAACGCTTTCACATTCTTAATCGATCCGACTATACCGGATGGTAATTCCATTGTCTTTGATCTGGAGGTTACCGGAACGGCGCTTGATATCTGGAACAGCAATTTCACAATTCCGGTTCATTCGCCTGACCTTGGTTATGTTAGTGTTGCTATCAATGATGCCAGCGGTAACGGCAACGGTATCCTCGATCCCGGTGAGACCGCTACACTGGTGGTTACGGTTGTTAATGATGGCTCCGGTCAGGCCGGGAACGTGGCGGGTTTCCTGTCCGAAAGCGATGGTTACGTATCGGTCAGCGATCCAAATGGCTTATATGGATATATAGCCTCCGATGGCGGAACCGCTAATAATTCAGGCGATCCCTTTACTGTTTCCGCCGGTTCATCGTGCCCGCAAGGTCATGGTGTGACATTCCAGCTTGATCTTAGCGCTGATTTCGGTTACGCTGCTATAATCAATTTTGATATCATAGTTGGCGATAGAGGCGTGATTTTCTATGATGATTTCGCCTATAATCAGGGCTGGAGCGGCCTTGGCGGTAACGGCGAGTGGACTATTGGATCGGCCGTTGGTGGAGCGGGCTCTGATGACTACGGTGAACCTGATCCGGCTGTCGACCACACACCGACCGGCGATAACCAGGTGCTGGGCAATGATCTCACTTCAGACGGCGACTATGGAGCCGATTTGGGTCAGATATACTGGGTGACATCGCCCCTTATCGATTGTACTGATTATACCGGCGTTATTATGACTTATTATCGTTGGCTGGGTGTCGAGAGGGATATGTACGATAACGCTTATTTCCAGGTCTACAACGGCAGCTCATGGGTGACATTATTCGAAAATGGCGAAGAGACAATTGATGAGACCTCCTGGAACGAGCATTACTATGATCTTTCATCATATGCCGATGAGAACCCGGATTTTCGAATCAGATATGGAATCGGTATCACCGATGCCGCCTGGCATTTCTGTGGCTGGAATATCGATGATATCGAGATAAAAGGCTTTAACCAGGGAAGTTCCGAACCGCCGGATATGGCATACGGCCCATCCAGCTTGGCTGACAGCTTGGCCGAGAATGAGACCGCTGTTCATTCTATCATGGTTTATAATAGCGGCCTGGGTAATCTCCGGGTGCGGTTTACCTCTTCCACCGGTTGGCTGGAATTCGATCCGGCTCAGCACAATGTCGCTCCCGGCGACAGCCTGGATTTTGAGGTCACTATCAACGCCGCCGGTCTGGCGACCGGCAATCACTCCGGCGCGCTCGATTTCACCTCTAATGATCTGGATTTCCCATCGGGGTCGATATCGGTTAGCCTACATATATATCAACCGGATATATATATCGCGCAGAGTTCGATTAGCGAAACTCTCGAATCCGGACAGCAGTCTTCGGTACCGCTGGTTATCGCTAACAACGGCGCCGGCAGATTGAATTTCTCGATTGACTACGAAACATATGACAGCCGCCTGCTGCTTCGGCCCGGAAACACCAAACAGGATTTAACCAGGGCATTAAAGCAGGAACCGATCGGCTATTTCCCGCCTGTACCCGGCAAGACTGATAAAGCAGAACCGTATTTCCCACCGATGATTCTCGATTCCGGTGGCCCGGACGCTTTCGGTTATAGCTGGATCGATTCGGATGACCCCGGCGGCCCGGTTTACTCATGGAAAGATATTACATCAACAGGTGCGTTAATTACTGGCCTGGAAGATGACACCAATGTCGGCCCATTCGCGATCGGGTTTAGCTTCGAATTCTACGGCATTACATACAGTACATTCCGGTTATCCACCAACGGCTTTGTTTCGTTTACTTCCAGCGCCACGGAATATACCAACGCGGAAATTCCTACCGGCGGCAATGAACCATTGAATTTAATCGCGCCATTCTGGGATGATATGAATTTCAACGATGGCGGAGATGCTTACTATTACTCATCGGGTGACTCGCTTATCGTCTCATACGTCGGTGTGGCTCATTACAGTGAAGGCGGTCCTTATACGTTCCAGTTGATACTTTTAAGCAATGGCAAAATCATCTATCAATATCAGGATATAAATACTCCAGATAACTCGGCTACAATCGGTATTCAGGATGCCGCCGGTTCAATCGGCCTTCAGGTGGTTTATAACGCGGTTTATGTACATGAAAATATGGCCATTCAGATTTCCACCGGAGCGAATTGGCTGGATGTGGCCCAGGCCGGAGGTTATGTCGATCCATACAGTATCGATACGGTCGATGTGCTTTTCGACGCGACCGATCTGGAGGATGGTGATTACCTGGGCCAGGTAACTGTCAACTCCAATGATCCGGTATCACCATCGATTGATATTCCGGTGACACTCAGCGTTGGGCTCGATGGCGCTATAATCGCGTTAAATATAAGCTCGATTATAGATACAGTCGAAACAGGCGAACTGGCCGTAGTCGATTTGATTATCGGCAACACCGGTAATCTAAATCTCGATTACATAGTCGAGGATAATCGTTCCTGGATCGGTGAGTCGCCGGATAACGGCACCGTTATACCATTGGCCGCCGATACTGTGGCAATTAGTTTGGATGCCGGTTCTCTGCCGGAGGGCAATTACTCCGGCACGGTGACAGTTAATTCGAATGCCGCCAATGAACCATCCATAATACTACCGGTGACACTGGTAGTAACCGGACTACCGGTTGAGCCGGATATCAACCTTAATCTGTCGGCTGTTGTTGATACGGTTGAAGAGGGATTATTCTCCGAGGTTGAATTGATAGTAGGCAATAGCGGTACCGGTGATCTTACTTACACGATCATCGATAATCGAAGTTGGCTCGATGTAAATCCCGACAACGGCGTGGTTGCACCAGATGAGGCAGATACCTCCGTTGTTACCCTCGATGCTTCGGCTTTAGCCACGGGGACCTATACTGGCGATATAACTATTACCTGCAACGATCCTGATAATAGCGATATTATCATACCTGCAACGCTGGTTGTCGTGGAATCGGCTCCCGCCTGTGATTACCTGCCGGGTGATATCAACGGCGATGGCCTTACGATTGGCAGCGATATAACATACGCCGTGGGTTATTTCAGAGGCGCGTCATTTCCGCCGGATTCCTGCTGGGATGAGACCGCATCGGATTGGCTGTACGTGGCCGGCGATGTTAACGGCGATTGCTTGTTTATAGGCTCGGATATCACTTACTATGTAAACTACTTTCGAGGCGTAAACACCGAATTGCGTTTCTGCCCGAGATTACCGCCATACGGCCCGCCGGTTTTAGGAGTTCCGATTAAGCCGGAAAGCGAAGTAATAGGCAGGGTACCGGGTGATGAAATTAAAGCGGATG
>JAAEQD010000009.1 GCA_024231855.1 Candidatus Zixiibacteriota bacterium | reverse complement strand
TACTCTCCCCTGTTAAAAGCATCACTTAAATATAAATGGATCACGATTGTAACACCCGCGGCATTGATGATGATAACAATCGGTTTGGTTAAGGGCGGTCTTATTGGAGTAACATTTTTTCCAAATGTTGATGGTGATACGATTCCAATAAATATCTCATTGGTATCCGGCAGTCAGGAAGCGCAAACAAATTCGCTGTTGGCCGAAATTGAAAAAATATGCTGGCAGGTCAATGAAACAATGACCGACGAAAGAGAGGATGGCCGTCAATTGATTCTTGGTATCAAGCGCAATATCGGCTCCAACGCCTTTGGAGATGTTGGCGGGCATACCGGGAGCTTATTGATTCAACTTCTGGATGGCGAAGTGCGCGATATGGATAGTTATGTTGTCGCCAATCGAATTCGTGAGGAAGTAGGTCCGATTCCGGAAGCACAGAATATTACCTTTGGAGCGATTGGGCGTTTTGGTAAACCTGTTTCAGTTAGTCTTCTAGGAAATAATTTTGAACAGCTTAATCAGGCCAGAGATCTTCTGGTCGCAGAATTGAAACAGTTTAGTACTTTAAAAGATATTACCGATACAGATCAAAAGGGTCGTCGCGAAATTGATATTAAATTAAAACCGCAAGCATATGCACTCGGTTTAACCCTTCAGGATGTTGCCGGACAGGTTCGTCAGGGATTTTTTGGCCAGGAGATTCAGCGTATTCAGCGGGGCCGTGATGAGATCCGGGTTTGGGTTCGGTATCGGATCGAGGATCGGGGCGCACTTGGTTTTCTTGATCAAATGCGGATACGGACCGCCAGCGGCGAAAAATATCCATTCAGTGAATTGGCCGAATATAATATCGAACGAGGAATTACCTCGATCAATCATCTCAACCGAATGCGTCAAATCAAAGTCGAGGCAAATCAAGCTAATATCGAAGATGACCTCCCTCCTATTATAGCTGAGATCGAAACTGATGTTCTGCCAAAAATAATGGCGCAGGTTCAGGGAGTTAAGGCCTCATTTGAGGGGCAGTCCCGGGAGCAGGCCAAAATGACCGATTCAATGAAAATCGTTTTCCCTATAGTATTGCTGGGAATGTTTATTTTGGTGATATTGGTTTTTAGATCCTATGCTCAGGCATCGATAATTTTCTCACTGATTCCAATTGGTATCCTTGGTGCCGTCTGG
>JAAEQD010000008.1 GCA_024231855.1 Candidatus Zixiibacteriota bacterium | reverse complement strand
GCGGGATATAGTAGCTAAATTTCGCAATTTTATCGGCGGCGAGGTCACCGAGTACACGAAAATGATAGCCGAATCGCGCGAACAGGCGCTTGACAGGATGGCGGCAGAGGCGAAAAGCCTCGGAGCCAATGCCGTAGTAACTTTACGGTTCACAACATCATCGATGATGCAGGGAGCCGCTGAACTGTTAGCCTACGGAACCGCTGTGAAAGTGGAGGATGAATAGGATACTAATCCCGAAGAAACCAGTCTAACTCTTTTCTCTCCGGGGGATTGAAGTTCATATGCACCGGGTAACCTAACGGTGTTACTGTAGCGACATAATGATCATGGGGAATATTCAACCATTCTTTGATATCATCTCTATCCATCGCCGCAATCCAGCATGTCCCCAATCCATAATACCATGCAGCCAATAGAAAATGATATGCGGCAATACAACCATCCTGAATATGACGCTTCGTGATTTGAGGATCGACACAGATCGCAATTGCAATAGGGGCGCGTATGATAGGTTCACTGCTTTTCCCCCTCGTTGATGCTAACTTCTCTAATGTCTCTTTATCTCTGATTATTTTGAAATAATACCCCTGAGTATTCATCGATGTCGGCGCCCATCGTGACAAATCCAGCACTTTGTTCAATAGTTCATCCGGAACCGGTTTATCTTTGAATTTGCGGACAGAGCGGCGGGACAGGAGCAGATCATCACCCTGACGATAACAATTGACATCGTTCTCGAACAGTTGAAATTCGATAGTCCTTCCTTCGGGATCGCGGGCGAAGAAATTATATATGTTATATTTTTCGTTCAACTTGGGAGCATCAATGGCAACATCTTTGAAATTAATATATGCCTTGTCGACTTCTTCCCTTTTCTCATAGAAAAATGTGATGCAACCACCGGTATCGACCTCATCACGCTGACAAAAACCTAAAAGCATGTTACCATGCTTGAAAATGACGCAATCATTTTGATCCATCCATATCTCACAACCGACTCTACCGGTATAAAACAGTTTTATCTCGTCAAGCTTACCGGTTTTAAAAAACACAATCCCGTTCATAACACCTCGGAAATTTATAACGTTCTGATTTGTAATAAAAGATTATATGTGATGGAAGATTTATGCAAGGGAAAGATGTATGAATGGTGGCGTCACACGCCCTCGTGTGATACCCTTTCCGTAAGACGAGGGCGTCTGACAGCACGTTAATTTCCCTCACCCGGTCGCTGAAGGCGACCCCCCTCTCCCTCGTCAGGGAGAGGGAAAGAGGAATCCTCCCCTTCTCCCATTTAGTGGGAGAAGGGGTTAGGGGATGAGGGAGGTTGATAATTACTCTTGATTGTAATATCACCCCCTGTCAATTCCCCCCTTGACTAAATTCTATTATGGGCTATATTTGCATAAAGGTATGTTATGAAAAAAGCTGTTGTATTATTTATACTTATCTGCTGGTTTTCAACTTCCGATGCTTTGATAATCCGGATTCCCCAGGATTATGACATAATACAGGATGGGATAAACGCTTCAATGGACGGTGATACCGTATTGGTCGCGCCCGGAGATTACCATCAGTTCGTTCGTTTTTTAGGGAAAAGTATATTGCTTACTAGTGAGGAAGG
>JAAEQD010000007.1 GCA_024231855.1 Candidatus Zixiibacteriota bacterium | reverse complement strand
GAAATTCCAACCGAGCTGACTAACCTCGATGGCTTGACAATGGATAATGAAGGCTATATCTATGTTTCAGCCTGGGGCACTAACTCGGTCTATAGATACGATAATGATATTAGTTCTCCGCCTACGCTGATTTCGAGTGGACATAACGGTCCGGCCGATATTTTCTTCAACCGGCGGGATCGCATCTTAGCCGTTCCGAATTTAAATATCCCTGTTGTCGAATTTATTAATTGCACCCCGCCTGGAAATTTTTTAATCGAGGATATTTCATTAGCTGACGACAACGATAACCAAATTTTGGAGCCCGGCGAAACTGTTGAAATAGTTATCTCCCTGTCCAATCTGTTTTATGCCCCCGGTGTTAGCGCAGAACTCAATACAACAGATGCTGATATTACTGTTGAAAGCGCAGAAGCCTATTACGGCCATTTAGAAATCGGCAGCATCGCAGATAACAGCGATAATCCCTTCGTGATTTCGTTGTCAGAGGATTTGGCAGCCCATAATGCAGTATTTTCTTTGACCCTGACTACTGAGGACGGATCTGAAGATG
>JAAEQD010000006.1 GCA_024231855.1 Candidatus Zixiibacteriota bacterium | reverse complement strand
TGTCATTCACTTGGTTCAAACTGTCAAGATCATTTTAAGACACTTTCCGTTTAAGTTTACGGGCTTCACGGGCGGCGGCCAGCTTGGCGTCACGTTCGGCATGAATCTTTTCGGCCCGGCCTGCAAGCTTATCCGTCGGAGCAATATAGCCAATGGCGCTATGTAATCGATTATTATTATAACGATCTACAAAATCTGCAACTATTCGCCGGGAGTCTTCTAGCGATAACGGAGTTTTCGGTCTGATACAACCGCTTTTGATCGTTTTATGATATCTTTCCAATTTGCCGTTGCTTTGCGGATAGTAGGGCGAAGTCCTCACATGAGTCATGCCGCTAACCCGGATAAACTCCTTAAAATCCTTCGATATAAACTGAGGGCCGTTATCGGAGATAATCCGAGGTTTGGCCTGCGGAAACTTTTCTTTGGCTCGCTGCAATATGATTTCAACCTCGCCAAGACTTTTTTTTAATTGCACATGGGACGCCATAATCTCGGCTATCACCTCATCTTTCTGACTGAGCTTGGCTTTCAATCGGGCATTTTGACGCTCTAATTGCTTGCCGCAATTAATCTTACGACTTTTGGCCTGTTTAGAAAATGCCGTCGACCCATTTTCAAAAAATTGCTTCTGCCAGTTGTAAAACACGTTCGGATTGAGCCCGATCCGCTCACATATCTCCGATACCGCAACCTTATCAACCAAGTGCTCACGAAGCAATTTTACTTTTTCATCCGCTGAATAATTCTTACGTTTTGCCATTAGATTTCCTTTCTGATGTTTATACTAACAATCAATCAGGAAATGTCCAATTCCATCTG
>JAAEQD010000005.1 GCA_024231855.1 Candidatus Zixiibacteriota bacterium | reverse complement strand
TAATGGTACCGTGATACGGCTTCTTGGCGGGATCACCTTTGCGGAATTGATAGACACCCTCCACAGATGCGGTGGCGGGCGGAAGATTGTATTTGGCTCTATCTACCACGTTTTCGTTCGGCCTGGTTACGAACGGCGCCAGCAGGGCTGGCCGTTTTTTCAGGCCCTCTACGACCATCGGCCACAATTCCTGCGGATCCCAGGGTACCAATGTTATCGCCTTGCCATGCGGGAAATTTTCCTGCAGAAGCTGTAACGCTTGTGGATCTGCGTGAGTTGGGCCATCCTCGCCGGTTTTCAAGCCGGCATGGCCGCAGATCATAATGAATGTTTTAAACGGATCACCGGAGAATTCATGCCGCGCCTGCTGGCTAATACAATGGACTCGGGCGGCAATATGCTCAAGCGCCGCTATGAAAGCCGCGTACGAAGCGCTTACTCCGATATGAAAGCCATATGATGAAATGCCGGTCATCAAGGCGCCCAGGGCATCCTCGCAAATACCGCCAACCGCGATCAGCCTGGATTCGGGATTGCTGACATAGTTGTAAAAGCCATCGGGAAAATCGCCTTTGAGCTTGCTGACCGAAGTCGAGCCTAATAGATCGGCCGCGCCGCCAAAAAACGCGCCTTTAGTCATGTTGTTGAGATAGCCCAGCGTGCGGCCGAGTTCACCGCGAAGAGTAGCTGCCTTGCCGGGTGTGAGCAATAACTCATCGGGTATCTTTTGCGAGTCGAGATCGCTATTCGAGTAAAGGCTTTCCAGATCCGGGGTCTCGGCCCGGGCTTGCCGGTTCAGATTAGTCAAGCGTTCATTACTGGTGGTGATTTTATTGCTGACATAGCTCGTCATATCAGTATTGGCTTCGGCAACATCGCGAAGAGCCATCAGGGTATCGAAATAAAGTTGCTCGATTTCGGCAGGCGATTTTTGATCTGCCAGGCGGGGTAATTTGGTGTTGAAAAGCCGCTCAAATTCGGCTAATGATTGATAATAGCCATCAGAACAGAATTTATGGCCGGCGCCATGCGAATTTTTACCCTCGATGCCATATTTCCAACCTTTGACCGTTTTATAAACGATCGCGGTGGGCTGATCGTTAAGGCCGGCTTTGGCTATATGCTGAGCCCGAATCACCATATCGAAATCGAAACCGTCCGGCACATAAATAACGTTCCAATCGTGAAGATATAAGAATTCAACCGGACTCCACTGAACATAATCACCCGGGATGTCGCCATCGCGACAAACATTATTGGAATCAATCGAGGCTTGATTCCAATCGACATGCATAATCAAATTGTTAATTTGCGCCGATGAAGCGGTAGCTAAAGCCTCGGAAACGCGGCCCGGAGTCATACCGCCTTCGCCCTCTAAAATATGAACTTTCGGGGCATTCTTACCGTATCGGTCCAACGCGCCCAGGGCCAGGCCAAATGAGGCCGGTACACCGACGCCCGAAGGCCCGGTTGACAGCTTGATAAACGGGGTTAATGGCGTAGGATGGCCATCCAGGGGACGGGCTTTAAATTTCTTAAAAAGAGGCGTATCCTGAATCGGATTGCGGCGAAAACCAAGCATATCTTCCAGACGCATCTGTTTTGACGGATCCGGCAGAAATTGGGAATTACTTACTCGCACCATTTCGTTGCGGCTTGCCCACATAGCATAAAGTCCCAGAGCTTTATGACCGGCGGCATAACTCAGGATATCGGCATTGGGCTGATCAGGATCGCCAAAATCATAATCCATAGTTTCGATTATCGCGGCCGCGACAATATGCCCCGAGGAAACACTTCCACCGGGGTGCCCGGAAGACGCGAAATTGAACAGAATTGAGCATAAAGTACGATACCAGAGATCGAATTTATTCAAAGCATCGATTGTCTCATCGCTAACAGGATCAGTTTGATTCTTCAAGTCCATGATATCAAGATAGATACCTCTGCGTTTGCCAAATTCCAGTTTCTTCCCACGAATATTCGTCGAGGCCATTTCTCCTCCAATTTAATCTGGTTGCATAGTTTAAGATGTTACTTAATAATTATACATATATTAGTCAAGTCTCATTTGGCTGATAAACTGGCATTTTTTTTCGATTAGATTGAAAGCGTTAAAGCAAAACGCGTTACCCGATAAAAAAAATTGCCAAACGTTTGATCTTGATCTACAATCGGTACAATAAGTATTCAAAGGAGGAACAATGCCTGTAAATGGAAATATCGACATTGAATATCTGGCTAATTTTTGGATAGAAAATATTAAACCGCCGCTAATGAACGCGCTTGATTTAGCTCCAGATGATAAGCTGGATTGGGCACCGGCTGAGAAAATGATCAGTCTCGGTAATATCTTCATGCATATCCCCGAATGCAGCGCCTGGTGGATCAGCAAACTGATTGACGGTATCGATTTTGATGATTTAACTCCCGGTCAGAGTCTGCCAAAAAATAAAATTGCCGGGCTTCTGGATCAGCATTGGCAAAGGCTGGATGGCTTTTTCGCCCGAACTCCGGATATTTTAAGTACTAACTACTCATATCATCATGATGGTAAAGACTGGAATTTCGAAGGACGGTGGATTATGATCCATGTGCTGGAACATGATCTTCATCATCGGAGTCAAATCAACCAATACCTGCGAATTCTGGGGATCGCGCCTCCGAAAATCTAATCCTCGGTAACCGGGCAATCCGTAGGGGCACAGCATGCTGTGCCCCTACGGGTTGCTCTATTAGTATCCTGATACAATCGGCTAATCAATCGCCTTTGATTTATTTTTTAATGTAAGTTTTCTTTTTCGCGCGCTTTCGGAAAATTTCTTCTCGGCGAAATCCTGAAGTTTAAACGGGTCCCGGAAAGCCATATCAGGCTCGAATCTGCCATCAACTTCGCAATCAGAATCGGTGTGGTCGCGGCAAGCCTGGAAGCGCTTGTCATAAACAGTGCAACGGTTTTTCTCATCCAGATAGCGGCATTTATTGTCTACCACCAGATACCACTTTTTCTCTTCCATATAGATCGCGGTATTTTCATGAGCCAGATACCAGCCGTAGTTATCAAAATCGAGCCTACTTCTCGGTGTTGGCAAATCCACGATTATATAGCGGCAGCAATTGCCCGGACACCGACTGCAATTGCCGGAGATCTTCTCGATGATCTTATCCTGATTTTTTGTACTCATAAGCATGCCAATATAGTTATAATCCGGTCGGTAGTCAATGAACCTTACTCAGAATTTTTCCGAACTTTAATTAGGCTAACATCACATATTAAAAAAAGGGCGATGATATCGTTAACGGCGAAATATTTTCTGAATACATTGATAAAACTCAGGAGGTTAAAAAATATATAACTGGAATTCAAGCACGCGGTTTAACAATAACTAACAGCTTACCTTTGACCAATCAAAATGTTGAAACTTGTTTCTCATGTCATCCAGCGTTGTCGACTTCAGGGCGTCAATAAGCTGGGTTTTCATGTCGTTCCAGGGATTATGCAAAGAACATTTACTGTTTTCACAGCAAACGATAAAGCCAAAAACGCAATCCTTAATTGCTTCCAGGTTATCAAATTGCGATACAACATCGTATAAATTGTATTTTAGGCCGGCTTCTCCGATATTAAACCCTCCTCCCATGCCTGTTCGCGATTGCAATATTCCGCGCTTGGCCAGAGTCGACATGATTCGGGCTAAATAGGGAGCCGGGATTTGTGTGATGCCGGCAATTTCCTTGGTGAGATGCCATTTATCGTCGCTATTGGTAGCCAGATAATATACTGCTCTTAAAGCATAATGTGCTGTTTGAGATATTAACATCTAAATCATTCCTTTCATTATAATAGTAAACAAAAACTTTATTGGTTTGTCAATTCAAATCATGTCAAATAGCGATAATAGAAGATCACCTCAAAATGTGTTTCCCAATAACGCGATCATATCAATAATCAATATCGGCATAAGCAATGTAATTTGAAGAATCTCCCGGCATATCATGCAACATGTTACGGGTAAATTCATTTATTTTTCCATTTGATTAGTTAAGTATCTTAAAAGATAAGATTATATTAATATTAAATTAATAATTGTAAAAATAATCAGGCCAAGAATATCAATTCGGAAGAATAACAGACCATATCAACCGCGATCTAGGCGGCTATTCCCTTTCTTGATTCCAGTCGAAGTCTTTATATATATGCTTCAAATCTAGAAGAGATGTTGATTGTAAGATGTTAATAAGTCGATCTTTTATATCATTCCAGGCATTATGCATAGAACATTTCTTGTCTTTACAGCAGGATGAAAATCCAAATAAGCATTCGGTATTCTCATCAATCTTGTCAAAATTGGCGACCACTTCAAAAAGGTTATATTTGAGGTTATTTTCACCAATACTAAACCCACCACCCATTCCGGTTCTCGATTTTAGTATTCCCCGTTTGGCTAAAGTAGACATTATACGAGCCAAATATGGAGCCGGAATATCCGTAACTTCCGCGACATCTTTTACCAGATGCCATTGGTCATAACCGCTGGTTACTAAATAATTGACTGCCCGTAAAGCGTAATGAGCCGTAAGAGATATCAGCATAAATTTTGTCCTCTAAGACTATATATTATATGATCATTATATGAATGTCAAACATATTATTACATATGTATATTTAAGTCGCAAACTAATAATTAGTCAATGAAGCCAAGGTTTTTATACAATTTGCATTCAATAATAGTTATTCATTGCTTAATATTCTTTAATCTTTTTCTGCGTCCAATTTAATAATTGGCTGATTTGGT
>JAAEQD010000004.1 GCA_024231855.1 Candidatus Zixiibacteriota bacterium | reverse complement strand
GCGTGATCCGATGACCAGCCGACCTGATCGACCAGGCGATTGCCATCGAATATCCACAAAGGATCTGGATTTATGAGATATATATTGTCAAAACCAGGATCCATGTCGAATCCGGTTGGAAAATCAACTTCGTCTATAACACAAAAACCGTTGGCGGGGATAATCACGTTATCCGGAAGATCGTAAATCGTGTCACAAACGATTTTGTAGCCCGACAAATTTATATCTTGATCGCTGGTGTTGTACAATTCAATGAAGTTGCAATCGTTGCTCCAGGTGCAATGCGAATTAATTTCGCTTAAGATAACATCGGTGAATCCCGGATCCCAGTTTGAAAAATCAAACGTAAGGCCATAACTTCTGTAATCCCAATTATGGTAAGTACTATAAGGTTTGACAATTAAGCTATGACCTTTGATGGGCGGCGGGATTCTGCCCCATATACCGAAATAGCAGAAACCATACATTACCGGCTCCCCATATACTTCGATATCAGTGTACACAGAATCGCGTTCCTGATTGATTATAAACCCAGATGTGTTTGATGAATCAAGAACGATAAATCCCGGCCAGTTTTCATCATAATAGATATAAGTGCCGGAATCTATTGTTGCTATCCCGTGAGATGTGAAAATATTATAACCCGAGATATCCAGCGAATCCGGAAAATCATTAAAAGCGATTTCAATCTCCGGTGGATAAGCCGATACACGAACAAGCTCTGCCGGCGGTAATGGATTCGCCAAACAAATCTGAACAAGGCTTACAGCCAGAATTACCACAAAATATTGATTCCTTTTCATGATCCACTCCTTTTATTTCAACAACACCATCCTGCTTGTGCTAACAGATTCCCCAGCGGTCAGCCGGGAGAAATATATCCCCGATGGCTGATCGCTGGCGTACCAGGTCAGCGAATGATTACCTGCTTCGTAAATATCGGATGCTAACAGATCAACTAACCGGCCAGTAATGTCATAAATCGAGATATTAACAGGCGATTGATGCTTGAGCGAAAACGAAATGGTGGTTGTGGCATTGAATGGATTAGGATAGCACCTCAAAACGCTGATATACTCAGGCAGAGGTTCATCCTCAATCCCGACACCAACGAATTGGATAAACGCCTGAGATTCCTCAGTGGGTG
The DNA here is from genome assembly GCA_024231855.1 of Candidatus Zixiibacteriota bacterium. Classification (GTDB taxonomy): domain Bacteria; phylum Zixibacteria; class MSB-5A5; order UBA10806; family 4484-95; genus JAAEQD01. The sequence goes on along the minus strand of JAAEQD010000004.1, from coordinate 9,559 downwards.
TCGAGTACAGGCCGCCGTGATCTCGGGCGAAAGCGGTGAAATAATAAGGGACATCCGGCAATATGTCATACTCCAAATGTTCCTGATCATTGCCGGTGTAAATGATTTCACCTTCCTCCGGTGATGATACGTATCCCTCATGACTTTTAACTAGCAATGAGGCGGTGAATGTCTCATCCCAGATCGGATCAGTCCACTGGATCAAAGCTGTGGCGTCATCAATTGAATCAGCTCTCGCGCCTATCACAACAAAGCCGGGGCATTCGTGACGGTTAGGCGCACCGCGGGTGGGAAAACCAATCTCAAACGTATAGGAACTCTCATCATCATAACCCCTGAAATCGTTCCAATTACTCCAATTAACATCACCATCGGGCCAACGCATAAAACTTGAATTTATGCCATGATCGGTAGTCCAGCCCACTTGGTCGACAACCCCATAGGTGGTGTCCTGGTCATAGCTGAAGCTGGATTTGACCAGGTATAAAGCATCGTTATCATGATTTAATTCAAAGCCCGGGGGCGTCTCCTCGGTATCGATTATATAGTACTCGCCCGGCTCGATCGCTAGATTTGGAGGAAAGTCATAAATTGCGTTACCGATCAACAGTAATTCATCGCAGTTAACCGGTTGACTTCCGGCATTGTAAAGCTCGATAAATTCGGAATTCGACCGCCAGTTGTTATAGAGGTTGACTTCGTTTATTATCAGACCGCATGTTCCCCAGAGCGGTTCTGTTTCCCATTCCCAGCCCAACTCATCTGCTACCGGATTGGTACAGAATTCATAAGTAACGTCATAATATGGATCAGGGAAACCTACCGGGTAGATCTTACCGACCATGCTTTTACCTTGCGGCGGTGAGCCAGATAAATTTCCATATGTTCCATAGCCAATCTCGGTGATCCAATAGTAATCAGTGGAAAAAATGATTGAATCGCCATCGGGATTTAAAACAAAACCGGTGGTGTTGGATGAATCCAGGACGACTAAATGTCCTTCTCCAGGATCCGATGATAAAATAATCGCGAAGCCGGTGGTCGTCCGGATAGTATCGCCATCCAGCTCACCGTCCTGCCCGCATCCAACGGCAATCCAGGGCGGATCGATCGAAAACTCCCAGATAAAGGGCGTGGGTATTGGATTGGCGACGCAAAATTGAAGGCCGAGGATAAAGAAGATTGCCCCCATAATAATTTTAATCTTCATGGCTTCTACCTCCTTTAAAAACTTTATAGATAATAATATCTAAGACATCTATACAAATTATTTCAACAACACCATCCTGCTCGTGCTAACAGCTCCACCGGCCGCCAACCGGGCGAAATATATCCCCGATGGCTGATTTCCGGCATCCCATGACAGCGAGTGATTCCCGGCTTCGTAAATATCGGATGCTAACAGATCAACTAACCGGCCCGTAATGTCATAAATCGAGATATTAACAGGCGATTGATGCTCGAGCGAAAACGAAATCGTGGTTGTGGCATTGAATGGATTAGGATAGCACTTTAAAACGCTGATATGTTCGGGCAGATTCTCATCCTCAATCCCGACACCTCCAAATTGGATAAACGCCTGAGATTCCTCGGTGGGTGTCGAGTACAGGCCGCCGTGATCGCGGGCGAAGACTGTGAAATAATAGGGCAATTCAGGCAAAATATTTTGGTCCGTGAACTCTTGATCGTTGCCGGTGTAAACAACCTCGCCTTCCTCTGGTGTTGCTACGTACCCATCATGGCTTTTAACCAGCATCGAGGCGGTGAATGTGTCATCCCAGATCGGGTCGGTCCAGTGGATTCTGGCGATGGCATCATCGATTGAGTCGGCCTTAGCGCCAATTACGACAAAGCCGGGGGACTCATGACGGTTGGGCGCGCCGCGGGTGGGGAAACCGTCTTCGAACGTGCTGGAGGATTCATCATCGTAGCCGCAGTATTGATCCCAGAAATAAGGGTAACCGGTATACTCAACGTCGCCATCGGGATACCTCATAAATGAAATGTCCGCGCCATGGTCTGATGACCAGCCGACTTGATCAACTACTCTGCCCAGGTAGTTATTACTTGATATATTATCGATCAAATGGATGTTATCCCGATCGAAATCCATGGCGAATAATTCCGGGAAATCGGCCTCATCGAGCACATAGAATCCATACTCTTGAATAACCGCGTTTTCGGGAAACATGTAGATATTATCACAAACAATCCGCCAATCGGCTAATGATAACGCTTCATTGCTCTGGTTGTACAATTCGATAAAATCCGTATTCCCACGCCAATTACTATGGGCGTTGATTTCGTTTATAACAATGTCAGTACTGCCCCAAAGCGGTAAGGCGAATTCATAACAGAGTATTTCACTGACCATATCGTGATCGATATAGGGCCAGAGTGTTAAGGGATGATTCTCAAGCGGCGCCGGGGAAAACCCGTACTGACCGAAACCGTCATATACGTATAAATCATCAATCGATACGAAATCGCCTTCCGGATCAAAAGTAAAACCGGATGTATTAGAGCTATCCAGAATAAACGGATCGTTATCGATACTCTCAGGCAATATCACGCCATCGTTGACTGTTGCCGTCCCCTGGGCCGTAGCTATGGAAATTCCTGATATGTCTAACTCGAAATGCGAGAAAAGTCCGATTTGCGGCGGATTGCTATTAATAAATCCTATCCTCTGTTCCGGTTGAGGATTGGCCGGACACAACTGAAAACCGAGAAGTATAAAAACCGCGATAACCAATAAATTTGATTTCATGATTTCTGCCTCCTTTAATAGTTAACCTTTCGGCCTGCTTATTATAGCTTAAGAGTTAACATTATTTCCAAAAAATCTCCATATCCTGGGCCGGCATGAAATTAGATTTCACGCTGATAAAATATATTTGACCGTTTTCCAGGTAGCTGCTGTCGGCTTCGGGCCAGGTGATAATTTCATCGAATTCTTCCGGAGCGACAAATGTGTAAGTAGCCTGTTCGAGTGGTTTTTTCCAGGCGGCAGTCGAGGTTATTATATATACCGCTCTTTTGGATTTAATCTTCTGCTCGTAGTCCAGATACCAGGTGCTCTCCTGGCCCGCTTTAAGCGGTATTCTAAATCTAATACCGTCGAGCTTCTGTAATTCCCTATGGGACATTACCTGCCTGCCGTCTTGTTGTATTTGGTAGGCTTCCAGGCGATGAGGATATGAACACAGGCTATCGACATAGAATGGAAAAATTACCGGCATCTCGAAATCTCTCTCGGTATTATTGCGGAAATGGTACGTTCCCTCAACTTTGGCGATACTGTCGGTTACGGTTAAAATAATTTCCTCCTGGAAGAAATCCACGGCCGGCTTTCTTGACCCGGAAGCCCCCGGTATATTCGACTGAGAATTCAATAATCCAGTTAAAACAGTTAATGTAATAGATATAATAATCAATTTTCTCAAATCTACCTCAGATTTTAAAATGACTAAAGGTCTCTATATATTAATAAAGCTTGAAAATTAGCAATGTCAAGGGAAATTATAACATTGGAAGTCCGGAATTCTTTTACGAGCCGATATCCAGGCGGATGTCGATATTGGACAAACGTAGCTATATATGGTTTACCAAACGCGAATTGCGATAAATGTTGAGACGTCCTTGCCGATAATATCAATGTAGAATATCAAAGGTGAATTATGACTAAAATGCCGGCGGGCCTGACATCATCAGTAACCGCCAATGAAAAACGCTTTATATTGCAGACAGAATTTTTGGCGCCCTCTACCGGTAGCGGCAGTCAAGTAAAAGCTATGACTTCGACTAGCCGAATAAAGACAACGGTGGCCATTGAGGGGCAGGTTGTCCATAAAGTCGAAAAAGGTTTTGCCCAGCCCCATGATACTGACGATGGTTTTATCGCGGCGGAGAGAGCGGTAAAACAACAGCACATTTCAGTCGGCAGAATAGTCGCCTCTAAACCGAGGGAGTTTCTGGCCAATGTCTCGGAATTGACTATTTCGCCCGAAGATAGGTTGGGTGTGATATCGGGAGTTGGTGAAGTCATTCAAGTCGATTTGGGCGATCTTTCTAATTTGCCCAAACAAACAGGCTTCAAGCAGCAAATATTGGAAAGTATGGAATTGAATCGAAATCTGGTTCAGGCGATTTCTCAAAATACCAGGATGGGTAAGCTAAAAAAAATGGTTGGGACTGTTGATGATAAGACGTTTATGCTTATTGGCTATTCCGGCAAAACGTACTTATTATGTTTAACCGATGATGTGGATGTTTCCTCCGTTTTTCAGGAATTGGATAAGGTAAAAGCGTAGTGGATAAAATTCTGGCCAATATAAGAGCGGTGCCCGGGGTTATCGGTACGATTCTTGTCGATAAAAGCAGGGCTTTAACTTATCAGCTTATGCCGGCCTCGTATTCATCCGAGAATATAAAAAATATCGCTATGCCGCTACTACACCTTGGGCAATCGCTCAAACACAATATGTCGCTGGATTTCTTCTTCGAAAACGGCCTTGCTCGCCTGTATAACAGGGATCAGCAAATCATGCTGGTTGTCGGCCACCTCGATTTGAATTTCAATACCCTGGGAATGGTCTGCCGGGAGGCGATTCCGGCAATTAATCGCAAACTTACACATGGTCAGCTAGGCTTATCATCTACCCGGAATGATTTGTCAACAGGCGCGGGACCGGAATTTTTGCTCAAGGCCATTAATATAATTTCGACTAATTGTGTTTCGAAAATCGGCGCCTACATGGTGACTAAATATTTGCGGAAGGCCAAGGATGAGTTATCCGGGACATATCCGGTATTGGGCGGTGTTTCGGTGGACAATAATGGCATCGCATCATTTATTAAAGGTGTTGCCTATGAACAGGATAAAGATACGCTGACCGCTTTCGCCCATTGGGCTAATCTATATTTGAGTTATTGCGCGAAATCGACTGATAATCTTAAACCGGCCGATATAATGGAGCTGACTTTTGAAATCAAGGATAAACTCGATTTGTCCGGTTTCTATCAACTTTATGTCGATGTTGGGGTTTGAAGATAACCATTCATCTATATCAATTCATATAGTTCTTCTAAAGGCATAATCGGCCAAGTTTCGCATTCAAAGCTTCCCAGAGCGCCAATCATGGTCGATAGTTCAAATGCCGTCTCGAGATCGGGAGCCTCGGTAATAAACATATAATCATAATTTCCCATCACCGCGAAAGCGCTTAAAATTTTCGAATCTTTGGCCTTGAATAAATTACTGACATCAACGAATTTCTGTTTGAGCTCTTTAATATTCTTCTTGCTTTCCAGTGTACCCTTGGCTATTACAACAAAATTTGGCATATTTTTCTCCCGCTCATATTAAAATTTAGTAAAAAACTAGTTCAACCCAGTGCTATTAAACGTATTGTCGCTGAATAAGTCAAGAATATTTATGCTGATATGAAATTCATCTTATTGATTACGCTAGTCAAACATAATCAAGAAAACTAGATTTAGAAAGCCTGATACGGAACCTTATTCATTTAATAATGTGTTCTAAAATATGATCGATCCGCGATTGTGGTGCATATAACTCCATTTACTCTGATATGAGTCGGATCGTAAGTCGTAATATGTTGCAGGGGTGTTAGTTATGGCGATATTTATAGAATGGTTATTTAGCGGTTTTTACTTGACATTATGCGATTTCGGGTTATATTGCAGTGGGAGATAGTTGAGTTGCCCAAATCGGGGCATCTTGATCAGTAGAAGTAACTGGGATTTGCGAGAGGTATACGCAGGTCCCTTTTGAATATTTAAACCTTTTAAAGCTGTGGAGTTAGAATGAGAGTCGTAGCCCGAATTAAGTGGTATGTCGTTGCCTTTATGGCAGTTATGTTAATCTACGTTGTTCAGAGCTGCACCAAGGAAAAGATTATTATTTATAGTTCTTTTACCGGCAAAGTAACCTTGATTTCACCTCCTGGCTCCGGATCGGTTAATGAGGTTATGCCAACTCTCATTTGGCAAACGCTTGATGAGGCTGTTTTATACGAGGTGCAAGTTTCAGCCGATGCGGCTTTCAGCGAAATAGTCTTGACTGACACGGTCGACGACACGGTTTATACGGATACTGAAACGTATGATAATGGGCTTTACTATTGGCGCGTAAGGGCCAGAAACAGCGATGATATGTGGGCGGATTGGTCCGATGCAACAATCTGGTCGTTCAGCATAGATGATAGCAATCAGTTCTTCAATTTGCTCTCGTATACACCGACTCCCGGTTCGGCCCAGGATATTTTCGTTGTCGAGGAGATGGCTGATAGTATTATTGCCTACGTTGCCGATGGCCAGGCCGGACTGACTATTATAAATGTTACCGATCCTGACACTACCAGGATGGTTGGCAATGTTGATCATTACAACGGCGATTTCGCTTCGGCGGTTTGGAAACTGCCCGGCGATGAGATCGCCTACCTGGCCGATATGGATGGCAAAATTGCCGCTATCGATACCCGCCTGCCATTGGATCCCAATTCGATGTACAATGTTAATCTGGGTTTTGACCAGAACCTCGAGGAGCTAACCGGAATAGTTTTTCAGGACACGATTTACCTTTTCGCTGTCAACTCGCTTTATACTCACAGAATCGTGAGTTTTTACCAGATAGTATATCGCAGCGGTATTCCAGGTTTTGGTGATTTCTATGTTGTCCCTCCGTTTAATATCCCGGCGGACGGCAAAGGTGTTTGCTTCGATTCATCTTCTATAGTGGTGGAATATTATGATTCCGATCGGGATTCCACTCGATACGAGGAGCAGACCGGCATGTTCATTTTTACCGCGGCCTCACAGGCGGGTTTATGGTGGTTTGACATCTCTCAAACCCGAAGTTTTGGGATGCAGGATACCGCCTTGATTTATTCGCCGAGATACCTGGGCTGGGGTGATACGCCATCTAACGCCTTATCGGTTTTTGCCAAGGATGGTTTTGTATATGTGGCCGATGATCGCGGCGGCTTGCAGATATTCGATTTGCCTGACACGATTCCCGCGTTTGACCATCAGGACACTTACGAGGTAGTGCCTGAGCTGGTTGCCGATATCAATACTTCCGGTAGAACTAAAGATATTCATGTAGTTGGAAATTTCTGCTACCTGGCCGATGGTTCGGGTGGCTTAAAAATAGTAGATGTAACAAATCCGCATGTCCCTGTATTTTTGGCCGCTTATGATACGCCGTATGCCGTTGGCGTTTGGGCGGATGATAATCTTATTTACATAGCCGACAGGGACTACGGGCTTATGATTTTTGAAATCAATGATTAATTTTTTTGCAGGAGGTATTATGCCCCAAAGGTTTAATGCGCTTACATCAGTACTGACCTTACTCGCGGTGACGATGTTTTTAACATCTCCCGGATTTGCCGCGGATGCTGTCAGAGTGGTTGATGATTTAGATGGTCAAACGGCACGGTTGTCGATTCGGTCATCGGCAACGGACGCCGTACAATTCGACGTTGATATAGATGCTGTAGGATTACAGTACAATACCGAATGGGACGGTAATTATCAGCAGGCCGGCTTACCGGAAGGCGATCATATGGTCGCCGGTACGGTTGGCGAAATCGGCGAGCCCGAACTTCCGGTTTTAACGACTTTCATAGCGATTCCCGATCAGGCCGGGATTACCGTGACCGCTCAGTACGAGAGCTATGAGATAATCGATGATGTCGATATTATGCCGGCCCAGGTTCCGATGCCTGAGCGCGGTTTCGATAGCCCGACGGCGTTTGCCAAGGATATGAACGTTTATAGCCAGGACAGGTTTTATCCGGAGACATTGGCCGAAGCCAATGAGCCGGTGATCATGCGCGATGTTCGTATGGTTCAAATCTCTGTCTATCCGGTGCACTATAATCCTGCTACTCGCCAGATAAAAATCTATCGTAATATTTCCGTTGACGTTTCGTATGAGGGCGAGGCCGTTAATCCAATGACGAATCGGCCCAATTATGTATCCGAGGCCTTCTTGCCTTTATACAGATCGATGGTTGCCAATTTCGACGATTACCTGAATACTACGCTAGCCTCGCTGGAGATTAAGCGCGGCGGCCTCCTGATCGTTACTCCCAATGTAAGCGGTTATATGTGGCAAAGTCGCATGGATGAGATCGCCAATTGGAAACGCGCCAAGGGCTATGATGTGGTGCATGTGAGTACATACGCGGTCGATGCCAGTGATGGCAGGCCCTCGCAAACCCAGATGAAATCGTATTTACAGGATGCTTACAACACCTGGGAAGTGGCCCCCGAATTCGTCTACCTGGTAGGCGACGAGGACAGGATTATACCTGATTATCCTTATAGCTACTATCCCTCAGATCATACGTATTCTATGCTGGCTGGCAACGATTATCTGCCTGAATTAGCTGTTTCACGAGTCTCGGTAGATAATATAAATGAGCTTAATTGCTGGATCGCGAAAACTCTAAAATATGAGAAAGATCCCGACGTCACCACCGACCCGGAATACTACAAGCGGGCTATTATGATCGCCGGGGCGCAGCAAACAGTGACCTGCCCCTGGACCGTTTTATGGGCCAAGGAAAGACTTCATCAACACGGTTTCACCCAGATTGACACTGTATTCGATCGGGGCAGCGATCCGCCGGATTACCGGATGACCAATCCGATTACCGCCGGGGTTGGCTATGTCAATTACCGCGGCTGGGCCGGCTCATCGGGCTGGTATGATCCCTCGTATAATGTCGGCAATCTTAATCAGTGCCAGAATATCAACAAACCTGGCGTGATGACATCTATTGTCTGTGGTACCGGCGATTTCGGCGATTCGTATTCTGACCCATGTTTTGGCGAGCAATGGATTAGAATGGGTTCGGCCACCGCCCCCCGCGGCGGCCCGTCATTCTTCGGCAGTACCGATCATGGCACACATACCAAGTGGAACAATCCGATTAGTTTCGGGCTTTACCACGCGTTTCTAGAAGAGGATGTTTATAATTTCGGTATGGCTGTAATTGCCGGTAAGATGCGTCAATATAATAACTACCCGAGAGCTTATAGTGAAATTCAGAAATATTTCCATACCTACAACATGCTGGGCGATCCCGAACTCGAGATGCGCCTGACCACCCCTATCTCTCTGGATGTAGTTCATCAGGTTAATATCGACCGCGGCCTGAATCTTTTGGAAGTTATGGTTACCGATGAGTTCGATCAATTGGTCGAAAACGCCTATGTAACGTTGATTATGGGTGGGGTCGAGAATGAAGCATTTTACTCTGGTTCCAAAACCAATGCTGCTGGCGTGGCTTACCTTGAGGTACCAACCGATACCACAGGCGAGTTGACGCTAACGGTTTCCGGTCGTGATTTGAAACCATATTGGGCTACTATAAACGTGGTTCAATCTGACGTGGTTCTCGGTTCGCCATTCATTACAGTTGACGACGACACGTATGGCCATTCAAATGGTAATGGCGATGGCATCGCCAACCCGGGCGAAACGATTGAACTTGAAGTAGAGCTTACGAATTCCGGATCATCG
>JAAEQD010000003.1 GCA_024231855.1 Candidatus Zixiibacteriota bacterium | reverse complement strand
CTGACTTAAATCAACACGGTAGTCCAATTGACCATGAATTATCAAACAGGGCGTATTAAAATTATTGACGTATGTCAGCGGCGAGCGTTCATGATAAAGTTCGGGATTTTCCCAGGGCGTACCGCCGAAATCCCATTCCGGGAACCAGAGTTCTTCGGTTGTATAATACGCAGAAACCTGATCGAAATCCCCATCGACGCTGATTAGACAATTGAATCTATCCGTTTGCCCCTCAATCCAATTAACCATGAATCCCCCGTAGGAACGTCCCATAGCCGCCAAACGATTCTCATCAATAAAATCGTTTTCAGCAATAAGATAATCGACCCCCATCATCAAATCCTTATAATCATTCCCCGCCCAATCGAGAGTAACAGCATCGGCGAATTTCTGTCCGTAACCTCTGCTTCCATGCGGATCGATCTGCGCTACGATATACCCCTGCGCCGCGACAAGGTATTTATTCCATCCATAGTAATTAAATTCGTCAAGCCATGTCCATTGAGGTCCGCCATGGATTAGAAGTACGAGAGGATATCTTGATAATTCATCGAAATCCGGGGGCAAGGTCAGCATACCATGAATACTATCGCCGAGCGTTCCTTCAAACCAGAAATGATCGGGAGGAGTAATATTTATTTGACTGAATAAATCCTCGGTACAGTAAGTCAACCGTACTTCCTGTTTCTTCTTCATATCATAAGAAAATAACTCAACCGGTCTTTCGGGAAGAATTTGTGTATAAACAATTTTCCTGTTATCTGGACTTAATTGAAAATCCCAGCGTACGGAACCTGTTAATACTTTCTTTATTTCCTTCTTTTTTAACGATACTTGAAACAAACTATTCCAACTTCTGTCAATTGCAGTAAAATAAATTGTTTTCGAATCGTAAGCCCAGATGATACTTCCAACAGAATGAGTAAATCCAATTGTGAGGTTTGTCAGTTCGCCATTCGTACGATTATAAACAATCAAATTGTTTTTATCGGATTCAAATCCGGGTCGGGACATTGCGCAGTAAGCGATATATTTACCATTGGGCGAGTAATGCGGTTTTGAATCATTCGCTTTGTTTTCGGTAATCCGCTCATGATTACCGCCATCTACAGGAGCAAGAAACAAATCATTGTTGGTACTCAACGCTGCACCCGGGTCCGTATTCATGACATAGCAAACCTCACCACCATCGGGGGAGATGGCATAAGATGGATATCCTGCAAGTGCGAAAGGCGGAGTATTGTATTCTCCGGGAGTAAGAAGGCTGACACTGCTGTCGTTTAGATTGTAAACGAAAAGATGATTGACCTTTCCATCATCCCAACGGTTGTAATGACGAAACGGGATTTTGTCAAATAGCATCCCTGATGATTTGCGGGCATGTCGTTTAATATCTTCGGCAGCGTTACAGCTATCGGTAAGGCAATG
>JAAEQD010000002.1 GCA_024231855.1 Candidatus Zixiibacteriota bacterium | reverse complement strand
TTTCTCTACAACGACCATAAAATCCTCATCGCCCGAAATCAATATTGCGGTATCGTATGTATCTTTGAACGCGAAAGTCAGCATATCGATAACGATATGAGTATCGACTCCTTTTTCGACATAAGTCGGTGTCGATACCAATGTCCCATCGGGAAGCGTGTGGCGTACGTTGCGCCGCTCCAGCCGACCAAAACGTTTTGTCAGATAAGGCACCGAATCAAGCGAATCGAAAAATGACTGTTGTTGACGGTGCTTGTCATCATCATCTTCCCTGTTCAGGGGAGCGTTGTAATAATATGTGCGGATTAAATGCCTGTCTCCAGCCAACCGTCTTGAAAATTTCTGGAATTCAAGGTTTGTCTTGCCGATTACATGTTTCAGGCTATGATAAAGGTTATTGCCATCAATAAATATCATTACCCTTTCATTGGAAATACGGTTGGAATCATTTCGATACTGATTGTAATTCATCAATCAAATTCTCCTTAAATAACTGAATTAATATAGTTAAATAATACAATTAAATTAACTTCCCGGCTATACAGTGAAAAAAATATATATAGTTTTTTACCGGTTCATTATCTTTATTGCCCTATTACCTCCTTTATCTATCTTATAATATAACTACATCCAAATAATTAAATATCCCACAAAACGATATAAATTCAACTCTATTTTCAGTCCAATAATCCTTGATTTTCAGGGTTTTTAAAGAATTCCGTGGATAGCGACTAATCACTTGTAACTATAAAACCCTCATATTTCAAGACTCAAGGCATATTGAGATTAAACACAATATGCTTTCATTCTACTATTATTATCCTATTTTATCAAGAAATATTAGGCTATTTTAAATTACTTTAAATGGTCTAAATAGGTTATATTTATAGAACTTCAGGGATGATATGGGATTGAGATCAACAATCCGTTATATGCTTGAGTTACGCGGCCCATTAGTCATGATATCCCACTATGCAAAATAGTTCATTAAATTGCTTCTTGAGGGCCATTGAAATTTGCCATTTGCGAATATTAATCCTGAATACCGGCTGGTACCCTGATCGCTAAACGGGGCATAACTAATTATATCTCATAATGTTACATTAATATTTTCGGTTGGCTATATTATTGGCCCTCTTTTTGTTTATATATTAATTAAAAAAAGGAGAGGAAATGAAAAACAGATTTATTGATTTATTGATAGAGAAAAACAGGAAGGCCGAGGAAACGGCCATGAAAAAGTCTTGGGGCATTAATGACCAGGATGACCCGACTCAATTTGATCCCTGGAAAGATAAACCATCTAAGGATGATAATAAAAAATAGAATGCGCGATTCCCAGCGTAGGCTCCCTGACCCCCGTCAAGGCGGGGGTTTTTTATTTGCAAAACTTCAATTATGGCCTAGACTATAATTATGCGCGAATTCAACGATGAACCGATTGAAATGCCGATAGACGGCACTCTCGATTTGCATACATTCCCTCCCGGCGAGGCGAAAAAACTGGTGCCCGATTATATCGAGGCTTGCCTGGAGAAAGAGATTTATCAACTTCGGATCATTCATGGCAAAGGCACCGGCACCCTCCGGCGTATAGTTCAAAGCATACTGGATAAACATCCGGCCGTGGCAAGTTTCCGTCACGAGACCGGCAGTGGCGGCGGCTGGGGCGCGACCGTGGTTGATTTAGAAAAAGGCGCCCGGGATTAGCGGACGCCTTCATTAGTAACACTTCTATTTGATTATTATCTTGCCTTGCCTGTGACAGGATTTCCATTTTTATCCGATGACAAAGGCGGCGTTTCGCAATTTGGCCAGCCCGATGGGGCCGATGGCGGCAGTTCGGATGGATCGTGCCAGGCCGGTTCATAGTCGATACAATATCTCAGCGAGGTCAATCCTCTGAAATAGGTCACCAGCTTGGTCACATCGCTGCCGATTACCAGGCAGTCACCGTTGGCATCAGCCGATGCGTAGAAGTCACCAAGAAGGCAGGGATCGTTTAAAGCTCGGAAATAGTTTACCAGGTAGGTAACATCGGCGCCAATAACGGCCGGCGGCCAGATACCATTAGGCATGTTGGCATCGCCGGGGAAGTATTCGTAACCCGGAGGTGGGCCGCCTGGACCTACCCAGAAACCGGCTTCGACGATATGGTTATCTGACGATGTCTGCCCGACTATCGGCTGGCCGATAGTGCCATCGATCTGATGACTTCCCGATACCGTGTGCCCGCCGCCGGAGCCGATTACGTACCAATCGACTTGGCAGGTTTGGGCATAACCTAACGATACAAATATCAGCAATGCTAAAATAATGATAATTCTACTCATAATTTTCTCCTATTTAAACATGCTATCGATTGGCTCCCAGATCAATAATTATCTGTTCCAACCGGGATATTTTCTCGTTTTGCGATTCAATTATAGAAAGCATCTGGTTAATTCTATCCTCAAGCCGCTCTACCTCATCGGAATTGACCATAACAGGCAAAGTTTGCCAACTGCCAACTCCCGAAGCATCCGATGTTAATACTTTACCGTTCCCTTCAGTACCGTCAACTATTTTAATATTACCGGCAATATGGAGTTTTTCATCAGGTGTAATCGTCCCAATTCCAACATCCCCCCCGTGTGGATTAATACTTAAATCATCAGGACCAACGCCGTATTCGAAGGCATAAATTAAAGCGGTTGTCGTATCCCAAACGTCCAGGCTTATACCTTTATTATTTACATAAACGCCCAACCTCGCTTGATTGGCGTCCGTAACTACCATGTCATGATCAGGGTGGACCTGATCAATAGTGCCTTCTCCTACAGTAAGCATAAAATCAGGATCGTCTGTGCCAATACCTACACCGCCTTCGGCACGAATGAGAAATTGATCATCTCCGGTAGAGGCAAAATCAGCATCGGTATGGTCGGCCCATACAAATGTGCCATTATGATTGGATTTAGCCCTTCTCCCGGCGGTAAAGGAATATCCGCCATTTGCTTCGTTAAAATTCCCTCCAGCAACGATGCTATAACTACCGCCAGCTGTATTATCAGCGCCGCCGCATACAGTACTGTAATCCCCTATCGCTTCGGCACGATTACCACCGCTAACCGTACTGAACTGCCCGCCGGCTACGTTATTATGTCCTCCCGCAATTGTCGCTTTAACATTACTGGCAATATTATTGTTGCCGCCGCCAACCGTACTGAACTCACCATTGGCCGTATTTAACGAGCCGCCGCCAACCGTGCAGTAGATATTAGACGTAATGTGATTATTTCCACCGCCAATGGTAGAACCATCCCCATCAGCCAGATTTCGCCTGCCGCCGCCGATAACTGACCAATCACCGGAAACTGAGTTGGAATCCGACGCGTATACTCCACCGCCGCAAATAACTGAACCTAATCCCCTGGCGTAGTTGTAGCCGCCGCCGCCGACACATGAGTAATTACCAGAGGCATGATTACTTGATCCACCACTTATTGATGACATAATCCCATCAGCGATATTATAACTACCGCCACCGATAGTAGAATATCCTCCATTGGCTTCGTGGTAACTGCCACCGCCTATAAAGGTATGTTCTCCCAAGGCGATATTTACAACATCGGATGATTGAGCTCCACCACCGGCAATTACCGAATAGTCGCCCTGGGCGTAATTCCATCTACCGCCGCCTACGGTTGAATATATGCCATCGGTCTGATTCCATCCGCCGCCGCCAATAACTGAATGACCTCCCAAGGCGCTATCACTCACACCGCCGCCTATAAATGAGCCGAAGCCGGCAATATTGCTCCGGCCGCCGCATATCGCGCCGCTTTCGCTAGTAACAGTATTATTCTGGCCTCCGCCAATATGGCCAATCTCTCCGTCAACGGTATTTTCATAGCCTCCGCCTATACTAGCGAAATTGTCGCTAATAGTATTTCCATTTCCTCCAGTAATTGTCGAATATAATCCTCCGGCATCGTTGGTATAACCAAGCGCGACATTCTGATGACCGGAAGCGGTATTGTTATTTCCCGCCACGAACGCACCTCCCCCCGTATTGGTGTGATTAGCGCCAATTGTCATCTTGCCCGTTGTGATCAGGTTTTCATTATCGAAATCAATCGTGCCGCCGGTGGCCGTGATTCGATCATTAACGCCATCTATAGTTATTGAGTTTCCGGCCGAAAGCGTGCCGGTGGTATGAACACTGCCGTTTATTGTGCCTCCGGAAGCGCCATCGACAGATCCCGAGCTTTGAGCGTAACCGGCGAGATGCGCGTAATCCGATGTATCTGCTGTGGCCGCGTAGGCCGACATGTTGATCTTTTGCCGCGGGATAAGCGTTTCAGCGTCAATCTCCATCTCCAGCCAATAGTCCTCATCAAATGGGATATCCAGGCCGGTTAATTCGGTAGTAAAAATGCCGTTGGTATCGGTTGAAACTGTTTCCAAATCGCTCCACAGCTCAGTTCCGCCGCCTTCAGCATTGAAAATTCTGAAAGTAATGTCGATTGAGCTATTTGAAACAACCTCTCCCGTACCATCTTTCAGTATTCCCTGATAAGTCATCGTTCGCGGCACCGAAGTGACGACATCGCTTTCTCCGGGATTGACTTGTCCACCGATTGCTAGTTGGCCCAATAAAGCTACCAACGTCAGCATTACTACCCATTTCACGTTTCTCATTTCTCCTCCTTGCGAGTGATTGTGAGTTAGTTTAAAAAGTTAATTAGGTGTCTTTACTGCAGTACTACAAAAATGGGCTTTAAACATCTGCCCTCTTAGATGCCAACTAAGTATAACGCTTATAGCAATAATAAGTCAAACAAAAAGCCCCGAAGGATCGGGGCTTTGCATATACTGATACTACTGTCAAAAAATTTATTATTTCAGCAACAGCATCTTCTTCGATTCGCCATAATCGCCGGCCTGAATTCGGTAGAAATACATACCCGATGGGATATCACCGGCATGCCAGGTTACTTGATGAGTACCGGCCTGTTTCGGCTCATTTACCAGCGATGTAATATGGCGACCGAGGATGTCGTAAATGTCGATAGTGACATTTGAGATCTCCGGCAGAGAGTATTCAATCGTTGTGCTGGCGTTAAACGGATTGGGATAGTTCCGCGAAAGCCTAAATTCGGAAGGCAACTCGGTTTCGTCATCGATATCGGTTGGCGCGAATCCCAGATACCACGGTTTCCAACCCATATCATTGCGCGACTCATCCGAATCGTTGAAAAATTCATCGGGATCGCCGGCATCGACGCAGGGCGAGAATGGTCTGATATCATAGTATTCGGGTTCTCCGATGGGCGTAGCCCAGAACAACGGATTGGAAGTGATGTTTCCGGTTCCCCAGATAATGCCTGATCCACCATATGGTCCGCCGCCGCAATTATAAACATCATTGTACTCGGCCAGGATATAGGCGCTATTGGCCGCGTATAATCCTTTGTAATTGTAAGGAGCATTGACAATGATATTATTACGACAGTCCAGTGTGTCGGACAACTGATTGGAGATGCCATGACAGCGCGAACCGGCGGCATCTATGGTATTATTATAGATCGCGATCTTGGCTCTCAAGCACCGTATTTCCACATAACCGTAATTATCGTAGAATAGGTTATAACAGATCGTATCGTTTTCG
Organism: Candidatus Zixiibacteriota bacterium; assembly: GCA_024231855.1. Classification (GTDB taxonomy): domain Bacteria; phylum Zixibacteria; class MSB-5A5; order UBA10806; family 4484-95; genus JAAEQD01. Next base: position 6,907 of record JAAEQD010000002.1, on the reverse strand, counting down.
CAGATATCAGCATGAATAGCGGCGCCATACAGATAAGTGCTGTTGTCTCTGAAGATGTTATCTCTAATCAGAGAGCTTGAAGTATTATTCAGATCCAGACCACCGCCATCATCACTCAAGGGACTATAATTATCTTCTATTATGTTATCCCTGATTGTAGGCGATGAGTTATTGCAGAATATCCCTGAATAGCCGCCCCCGGTAATAGTGAATCCTGATATCTCAGCGCCCTTCGGTTCGCCTGAATCCATGTATACCACCGCCATACTGCCGTTGTTAGCTTGTATAGTGGTAACATCAGCGCCGCCGGAACTGGTAACCTGAATTCTCTTACCGAGGAAATCGATGTTTTCGGTGTAGGTTCCGGGCGCGACCAGGACTATATCACCATCGGATGAAGCGTTGATCGCCGCTTGTATCGAAGCGTACTCGGCTGGGACATAAAGCGTATCCGGCATCTCCATATCGTAATTCCAGGGACGCCACCCCAGATCGTTGCGAGAACCATCGAAATCATTGAAAAACGGATTAGGATCACCGGCGTCCGGACAAGGTGAAAATGGCGGCGGTAAAAGATCATATTCTTCGGGTTCGCCGGGCGGCATACCCCAGAATCCGGGGCTTAAAGAGAAATTGCCCAAACCTTGAATTATCCCGGCTCCGCCGTATGCCCCTTGAGTACAATTATAATTATCGTTGTATTCGCACAAAGCGGAAGCGCTACCGTCAGCGTAGATACCATTTGCGACCGTATTCACGATTATATTATTGCGGCAATCCAGAGTTCCGGAAAGCTGATTAGAGATTCCGCTCCATCTGGATCCATAGCCATCAATAGTATTATTATAAATAGCGGCCGTGGTGTTTAAGCATCGAATTTCCGTATACCCATAATTGTCATAAAACAGGTTATAGCAGATAGTATCGTTGGTAGAGTTTTCAGTATGGATAGCCGCTCCATATACGGCCGCCGAATTATCACGTATCACATTGCCCTTTATCAGGCAGCCGGAAGTATTGTTTAAGTCGATCCCTCCCCCATTGTTCATGCCGGTACTTGAATTATTCTCAATAATATTGTTTAAAATCCGGGGACCGCAATAGTTCGCCAGTATTCCTGTGTAGGTTCCTCCTCTTACCGTAAATCCATTCAACTCAGCACCCGGCAAAGACCAGAAATACACCGTTGGCATACCGGCATTCTGGGCTTCAATTATCGTAACCTCCGGCCCATCCGAGCTTATAATGACAACATTTAATTGATAAATACCAATCTCTTCTTCATAAGTACCTGGAGCTACCATCACAGTGTCGCCGTTTGACGAGGCCAATATAGCCCACTGAATTTCAGCATACTGGCTGGGCACATATCTTGTGGTACCCAATGAGAGAGTCGAAAGCAGAAGCAGAAATACGACTACCAATAAAAGCGTTAAAGAGTAATGAGTAGCTTTTGATGAATTTTGTAAACCTGTCTTTGTCTTCATATAAAAATCCCTCCTTGGAATTTAATTCTCGCGCAATGAACAATTACGGAATACAATCTTCTCGATATTGCCTCACCTCCTTTCTGTAAAAATAAAGATGGGCAAAAACTAAAAATCTCTTAAACAAGTTTAATGCCGGTTACCGTATAGCTGCAACTATCGGATCTAAAGAAAAGCATCAACCTTTTTTCAATTGCAATAGTTTTTGCCCAAATTCCCCGCGCATACCTTCGTCTACAATTGAAATTTAGATATAGCGCTTTGATCCCCCCTGATTTAAATACTTCAGATAAGACTATCCGCCTCAATGCCGGCCGGATTTTGCATCTAATATTGGATATACTCGGAGGTTTGACAATACGACAACTATCTACCTATTATTGCGTACAAGTCGTTACGCATATGGCTTTCAAGCCAGATAATATATATACTTTCTGACGATGAGCTGGTTTACAAGATTTTAATTATACTACCAAACCAAAAAAAAATATAAGCGGCTCGAAAGTCGTCAGAATCTCTCTATGTTATCTATATCTATGTTTGCTTATTTCAGAAGTAGCATCTTTTTCGTATCGGAAAAATCGCCGGCCCGAATTTGGTAGAAATAAATCCCGACAGCATTGTCGGAGGCGTTCCAGGTAACTTCGTGGTATCCGGCTGATTGCCGGCTCTCGGTCAATAGATCGATTTTCCGGCCAAGCATGTCGTAGATCACTATCCTAACATGCTCTTCCCGGGGAAGACTATATTGGATTATCGTGGATTGGTTAAAAGGATTGGGGTAATTAGGTGACATTGCTATCTGAAGCGGTATCTCATCATTGCTTATCCCTGATCCGGTTGTGATATTCATGGTAACCGGGATATCAACATGTACGCTTTCGGGGTCATTGCAATAAAGTTCAACAACACCCTGATAGCTGCCTTCAGGATAATCGCCGGCTGAGCATGTAAATATAACGCCGCCCGATTCGGACGGAATCACGCGACCGCAATCATTATCAATATCGAGCCAGACAAGCGGTTGTGGTGGTTGTTCGATATCGAAAAGTCTGAACCGGTAATATAAATCGCCGGTACCCGTATTGCTTATGCTTAAATTTTCGCTCACTATCCCACCGGGTTCCAAAACAAAAGACAACTCGCCGGGCGCGAACACCAATTCGGGGAGACGGCTTTCATAAACCGGCCGATTGGTATAATTACCGACTCCACAGGAACCATAAGGAAGGTAGAAATATCCCAGATCGCCCCAATACATACCAAGACTGTTTTTTACGATCCAGGCTCCATTTCCGTTACATTCATTATCATCCCAGCCCACCAGGACAATCGCGTGATCAAGTCCATTGCCGCCGCCATAATAACAATACCAGTTGAAATCATTGTGAATTGTCATACCCGAAACAACCGGGCTATTAAGAATCTCATTTTTAATCGCGTTTTCGTCATTTTGTACATACACGTAATCTTCCATCTTTATCATTGCCACACAGGTATCCTGATCGCAAGGATGGCCATCGGAGGCGCTATAGGGATAGCAGTCTTCCTCAATGGCGCCGTAATTGATAAACAGTTCGTAGGCGGCTTCCTCCCAGCCGCCGCTACAACCATAACCTGAAGCATTGCAATCGATGACTTGCTGTTCGGAAAGATCCCATTCCACACTATCAGCGATTTTAACCGCCGATTCACAGGCCGCCACCGCCGCAAAATCCCAGCAAGATCCGCAATCGCCCTGATCTTTAACCGCCGTTACACCTCCCATAAACCGCCAATCGAAATATTCTTCGGTATTTAGAAGTACCGGTGAGGGCCGGCTATTCAATTGTTCATAATGCTTTCGAACATCATCGGATATTGTCCGTCCCGGGCACTGATCCCATTCAGTATAGCCAGCGGCAAAAGGAGCTGCCGAATTATCTTGCCCGGGCGACATTTTCGAGCTGTCGGGAGTGATACTCCCGGCGAAACAGGCCTGGGCAAACAGCATGACAGTATAAACAATGATGGCGGTTGTTTTTAGCATTTTGTCAATCCTTGTAGATCGAGATTTACCACAAAAGGTTCCACAAAAACGACAGGTCCCTTTCGCTATTCTTAATATGCAGGAATCTTTACTAATTGTCAATGCTCATAACGCTACCTGATGAAAATAAAATTGTCTCAAACTATAAAGTTCAATGTTTTACACGAAAGGCGTAAAGCCCCGATGGGCGGGGCTTTACATTAATTTTTTATCTGATTTGAATTAATTTAGCGATAAATAATAATGACTTACTAATAACGGCCGCGTACGTTCTCGCCCGTCATTGGTTAAAATCCCCATTGATACCGAGGTTTTATATTTGTAGGATGACTCGCCTCTACTGCATATCAGATTATTCATCCAAATCGAAATTTCAATGAAATTTCAGATACTTTATAAGCGCCATATCTTCAGTTAATACTTTATCTCCGGCAGTTAGTTTGTAGAAATATATCCCGGATGAATAGTTTGATGCGTCCCAGTTGATGTTATGACTTCCAGCCCGGAGATTAGCATTTGTCAAAACTTCAACCTCTTGCCCCATCATGTTGTAAACACTCAAGTATACTTTGTATCCCGTCAAAGCCTACCATACCAAATGGCATTTGATTTCAAAATACAGACAATCGGTGCTCTTTTACGATAAATTAAGTATTATTCTATGACCTGTCTAGTCATTTTTATTATAAGTGGGAAATACGCAAAAAACACTTGCCTTGAAACCATCGCCATGTTTATAATGTTGTCAATAAATAAGTAAACGGGGTGGTTGCCGGTCCAGGTCGGCGGCCTGAGATAATACCCTTAGAACCTGATCTGGTTAATGCCAGCGTAGGGAACCGTTTTCGACCTCCGCTACGCCGGAGGTTTTTAGTTTCCCCGCCGGCTCCAAAAAAAGGAGCTTTTCAATGCTAACCCTTAAACTAAAACATGCCATAATAATAGGGCTGTTTTTAACAACGCCGTTATTGGGCGCGACTTTAAGCGGTGTGATCACCGACATCGAAACCGGGGAATACGTACCCGGCGCCCGGATCAAAGTGATTGATTTCGATTATGTTGACGTAAGCGATGAGCAGGGTGGATTCGAACTCTCCGGAAGAGCATTTGAAGATGGAGATTGGGTCGAATTGGTGATCACTCATATCGGTTATAAGACACAAAAAACCGGGATAGTCAGTAACTCTCAATCGAAGTTTGAGATCGTTCTTACTCCAATTATTCTGCAAGGCCAGGATATCATTGTCACCGCTGCCCGGGCTAAAAAGGGCGAAACACCGGCCGCTTTCACGAACATGACCGGGAAGGAAATCGAGCAGGCTTTCTGGGCCCAGGACACGCCGATGCTTCTAACTTCAATGCCCAATGTTTTCGCTTATTCGGATGCCGGTAATGGTATCGGCTATTCATATCTGAAAATCAGGGGATTCGACCAGCGGCGGATTTCGGTGATGTTAAACGGTATACCTTTAAATGACGCCGAATCGCACGAGGTCTACTGGATTGACTTGCCCGATTTCGCCAACAGCTTGCAGGATATCCAGGTGCAGAGAGGAGTCGGATCATCGCTGTATGGCGCCTCCTCAATAGGCGGTACGATTAACCTTATTACAAACGACTTCTCGGCAATCCCCGAGTTGAAGGTTGAAACCGGCTATGGCAGTTATAATTCAAAGAAGCTGTCTATATCGGGCAATTCCGGTTTGATAAATGACTCATATGTTTTCTATGGACGTTATTCGCGTATCGAGACTGACGGATACCGGGACAACTCGTGGTCAAAGATGTACTCGTATTTTATCGGAATAGCCCGCTATGATGAAAACATGACCTGGAAACTAAACACCTATGGCGGACCGGAGGAAGCACATCTGGCCTACAAGGGAATTTCCGGGTCTCAATTGACCACTAACCGCAAATACAACGAATTGGAATTCGACGACGAGATCGATCATTTCAACCAACCTCATTATGAATTGATTCATGATTGGAAAATCAACGACAATCTCAACCTGGCCAATACTGTTTATTACTTCCACGGTGAAGGATATTATAATCAATTCCGATCCGGAAAAGATATGGCTGAATATAATTTGGGCGCATTCTATGATTTCAATACATGGACTATGTACACTGATGCTGATGACCGTTTTCCAACTGAATTTTACGACAATGTCGACTCGCTGGGTAATCCCCAAACCGACGCTACCGGGTACTATCCGCTGGCGGAAACCCAAACCGATCTCGTCCGGAGAAAAACTGTTAAGGAATACGATTGGGGTTGGAACCCTACTTTAAAACTGAAACACAATAATGGTGAACTAACATTAGGCAGCGAAATGCGAATCCATTCAGGTCATCACTTCGGTGAAGTTCGCTGGGCAAGCATCTATCCTCAAGATTTCGATCCAAATCATCGCTATTACGAATATAAAGGTAAAAGTAATACTCTCACTATCTATGTCCACGAAGCTTACAGGCTGTTTAACAAACTGAGAGTCATGGTCAACGCTCAATATCAAAGACATAATTACAAACTGGAAGACGACAAACGCTACAATGTCATTTTTAATCGAAATTACGACTACATTTCTCCAAGGGCGGGATTTACTTATCATTATAGTGAAAACCTCAATGTGTTTATTAACGCTTCCACAGCATCACGGCAGCCAGCATTTAAAGATATCTATGATCCCACTGACTTCTGGCAAAATCCTGTTTACAGAAGTGCTAACTTTAATCCTGCTATTGATGGTTGGGAGTTTAACGGCAAAGAACTTAACCCGGAAAAATTACTTGACATAGAATTAGGGGCTGATTTCAAACATGCTTCAGACCAATTTACTTTCAATAGTGAGATCAACCTATACCGGATGCAAATGAAAGATGAGTTGATTCCTTATGCCGGTCAGATAGACGATGATGGTTACGCTGTTTCAGGTAACGCTGAAAAAACTTTGCACCAGGGAATAGAGCTTTCCTGGAACGCGTCAATTAGAAATCAAATTACTTTAAACGGTAATTTCAGCCTAAACGATGATCATTTTGTAGATTACATCGAATATAGTTGGGATGGAAATCCATTAGATCGTTCCGATCAGCGAATCGGCGGTTTCCCGGAAATGTTAACTAACTACCGTCTGGGATACGCGATCAATGATTTTGGTTTCGGAGTCGGCGGCCGTTATGTGGGCAAGCAGTATATCGACAATGGGGAGGAGTTCGAGCTTGATGCTTATCATATTCTTAATGCTGATATCTCATACGATTTCGGCAGGCTGGTCGGTTTTACCTCTCTAAAAGCGATCTTAAGAGTGCACAATCTGGCTGACACTGAATATGAACAAGCAGCCTATATTGAACCCGATGACGGCTTACCGCGTTACATGGT
>JAAEQD010000001.1 GCA_024231855.1 Candidatus Zixiibacteriota bacterium | reverse complement strand
GTATAGATTTGTTTGCCTTCAATCATTTCGGTTGAATAAAGCTCGTCTTTAGTGGTGTGGAAGCGGCTGAACACAACATAGTAACCCTCAGCTAGACCTTCTGACTTTAGATATTCTGCCAGTTGGCCTTTGCCTCGTTTGAAGTAGGTGTTATCAGAAAAAAGTTTAGTTTCGATGATGTATGATTTATCCCGATAGCGAATCAGGATATCGATTCTGCCCCTGCCGGAGGGGATTTCGATAAAGGTCAGCCCGCCGAGGCGCTCGACGAAAAAGTAGATAAAGCCATCGAGTGAATAATGCCAGGCCGCCTCTTTTAAGTTATCGGTGTCAAAAGCCCGGAAGCCCCGCCGGTGGACATAGCGGCGGTACTCTTTCAGCAGGGCGTTGATATTCAAGCCCCCGTCCGCGCTTTGATATTGGCTTAAGGTATCGTGGGCCGAGGTGATGTAATAATCTATTTCGCCATTGAACAAGGGGTGGAAGGCTTTAATCAGCCGTTTGGCGTACAAGGGAACCGGCACCGCCACGTAACCATCCACTTCGTCAATTACCCCATTGGCATACAGCCAGGCAATATCAGGCACGTCAACCGTAAACTCGATAGCTCTATCGCTGAATAACAGCCTGAGCATAAAATCTC